>JALNYH010000027.1 GCA_023229945.1 Arcobacteraceae bacterium
GAATAGTTGAGTTTATTACAGTTTTGTGTTTCATCTTAATGATAGGGTTTATTAATCTAAGTGTTAGTTTTATTTTAGCTTTAAAAGTGGCTCTTAAATCAAGAGATGCTTATTTTGGTAGTGTAGAGAGTTTTATAAGACTTTTTGCCGTAGAAGCATTGAAAAGACCAAGAGAGTTATTTTTGCCTGTAAATAAAAAGGAAGAAGACAAAAAAAATGAGGAGGTTTAAAAAACCTCTCTCAAATATTTGTTATCTATATGCAGCGTCAGTGATATTTCTAGTATCTACAACATAAGGAACTAGTGCCATATGTCTTGCTCTTTTGATAGAAAGCTCTACCATCTCTTGAGCTCTTTTTGCGTTACCAGTCAATCTTCTTGGCATAATTTTGCCTCTCTCACTCATAGAGATTTTTAATAGGTCAAGATTTTTATAATCAATGAAATCTACTTTCATCTCTGTATATTTACAATATTTTTTACCGTATTTTCTTTTTTCAGCCATTTTTAATCCTTTTTCCTAAAATGGAATTTCATCATCATTTATATCATACTCAGGTATGTAGTTTTGTTGTTGTTCAACTCTTTGCACACCACCAGCTTGCCCAGATTGATTAGCAGGTTTATTATAGTTTGATTGATTGTTATCATATCCACTATTTGTATTTTGATATGGTTGGTGACCTTCTCCAGCAGCTTTTGAATCAAGCATTTTCATAGTATCAACTCTTAATGAGTGTTTTGTTCTACTTTGCCCATCAGTACCAGTCCATTGTTCTAAAACCAATCTACCTTCTAATAAAACTTTCGACCCTTTTTTTAAGTATTGGTTAGCAACTTCGGCACTTCTTCCAAAAATATTGAAATCTAAAAAACAAACTTCATCTTTTTGTTCACCAGTTTGAGTTTTGTACTTATAGCTTGTAGCTATTGCACTTTTTGCAACGGCACTTCCACTTGGTAAGTATCTTAGCTCAATATCTCTTGTTAAGTTTCCTATCATTACTACTTTGTTATACATATTGGGTCCTTATTTTTGCGTTTTATTTACGCTTTTGCAGCAGCTTTTTTTGAAGCGTCTTCACTCATTTTAGTCCAAGCAGCTACTTCTTTTTTGCTCTCATATTTGATGAAAATAAATCTTAAAATATTCTCATTAATTCTATAATTTCTCTCAAGCTCTAAAATAGAGTTTGCAGGAGATTTGAAATATATTACAAAATAGTAACCTCTTTTGTTTTTGTTGATTGGATATGCAAGTTGTCTTGAACCCATATCATCAGTTGAAACTATTTCTCCACCATTTTTTTCGATATTGCTTTTCACAAGATCAATCTGTGCCGTAATCTCTTCAGCTGTAAGAGTAGGCTTTACTATAAACATCGTCTCATAATGTCTTACTGACATATATTCTCCTTTTGGGTATATATAACCGATAACATATAGTTACCAGTAAGGCTTTTTTGATAAAAAGTTGGCTATTATATCAAAAAAAGTTTGAAAAATTCCTTAAACTAGTCTGTAAAAAGCTATTATTACAAATATTTGTAGAACTTTTTAGCTTTAATTCCACATCAAATAAGTACGAAAACATATTTAAATAGTTTTCATTTTGAAATTTGATTGCTAATTTCGCCCTTTCATCTTCTATATTCTTTGGAAGTTTATAGCCCAAAATTTCACTTGAATTGATATATCCATTTATTTTGATAAAACTATTGAACATAAATAATTGCCATACAAACGATGTGATTTGATTGATAATAAATACCTCATTTATCCCTTCATCAAGAAGATAAGTTAAGTCATTTGATATATCTTTTTGTTGTAATAAATTTACTATAAAGTCATCCAAATTTACATTTCCAAATCCAAAGCAATGATTATCTACAATTTTTGTAGATATTGAAGTATCTAAAATCGATAATTTTTCCAAATCATTATAGGCTAGTTCTATATTATTTCTGTGCATATTTAAAAGATGATGCAAAACAGTTGGATTTTCTACCAATAAATTTAGCTCACTAGCTCTAGTTTGTAAAATTTTAATAGCTTCAGCAGCAAAAGGGTTGAAAAATCTAATATTTACACCATTTGTTTTTGTATCAAAGTTTTTTGCCATATCTCTAAAATCTGCATCACCAAAACAAGCTACTATCAGCGTACTTGAGCTATTGGTATTTGCTGCTTCGATTAATTCCAAACACTCTTTTTTTGGTATTGGCTTTTCTATTTTCAAAACCAAAGTATTAGAATCACAAAAAAGTGATGATTGTAATAATATATCTTTTGCTTTTTTGAAGTTATACTCCTCAAAATAGAGTTTTTGTATCTCTTCAACTTGAGGGGTAAAACTTTTTGAAACAATTTTTGTATAATAATCAACCAAAAAAGAAGACTCACCAAAAAATATATATGATTTAAAGGTTTTGTTTTGTTTTAGTAAATTATCAAATTCGGCTTTATACATATTTACTCCGTAAATTAGGTGTTAGTTTTTAGTTTGTAGATGGTAGAGAGTATTTTTAGGTAAGTAGGTATTAGGTGGTAGTTTGTAGAGAGTATAAAGAACTACACCTACAACCTACCATCTATAACCTCTACCCTCTACAACCTACCATCTACAACCTAAAAACTACAACCTAAACAATAGTTCCTACAATTTCTTTTGTTGCAATATTTGCACTTTTTATTTCTACTCTTACTTTTGAAAAAAGTTTTTGACCTTTGTAGTTGTCAAATTTTAGTCTTGCACCTATTGCACCTTGGGTTAGTACTGCTACTTTTTTCTCAACATCTACAATCTCACATACAAAAATACTACCAATTCTTTTTTTAATCCATCTTACAAATTTTCTATCTTCAAAATCCCAAACAGCTTGGTCTATTTCTCTTTCTTTGATACTTATTTCATCACAAACTGCTACGATATCAGAAGGAATCTCGCTAGTTTTTAGCATCCTATGCAAAACTAAATCGGCATATCTTCTAATAGGAGATGTAAAATGTGAGTATCTGTCAAAGCCTAGTCCAAAGTGACCACTTGCTACTGAGCTATATACTGCTTGTTGTTGAGCTTTTATTATAAGCTCATCTACTTCTGAAGTCAAAAGATAGTTTTTGGCTTGTTTTTGAATATTTGCTATTGTTTGATGAATATCAGATTTTAGACTTACATCAATACCCAAAAGACTCAAATCTGTGAGAAGATTTTGTATTGATTTTTGAGAAGGCTCATCATGAGTTCTGAAAATTCCTTGTTTTTTGAGTTTTTTGGCTGAAGCGATATTTGCCAAAAGCATACATTCTTCTACCAAAGAGTGTGAAGGTGTTGATTCTTCCACATCAACACTTTGCAACTCAAAGTTTTTATCAAGTCTTAGGGATGATTCTTTGGTTCTGAAATCATAGCCTTTCAAAAGTCTTTTTGCTTTTAGTTTTTGTGTTAATTTATAAAGTTTTATCAAATTATCAAAAATTCTTTTTTCATTTTGAGTGTATGTGTCAAATTTCCCATCTAAAATTCTATCAATTCTTCCATAAGTAAATCTTTTTTTAGAAACTATTGTTGCTTCAAAAAGCTCACTTTCTATTACATTTAGAGTATTTGGGTCTAGTTTCATTTTGAATACGAAGCTTAGTCTTGGAACATCTGGTTTGAGTGAGCATAAATCACTACTTAGTTTATGTGGAAGCATTGGAAGCACTTTGTGTGGGAAGTAAAGAGAAAATGCTCTTCTTCTTGCTTCTTTGTCTATTTGAGTATTTGGCAATACATAAGCACTAACATCTGCAATTGCTACATAGATAGTATTGTTTTCTTCATCATAATATATTGCATCATCAAAATCTTTTGCAGTATCAGGGTCAATGGTACAAAAATCAAGTTCACTTAAATCTATTCTATTTGGGTTTGTTTCTGGTATATGGTACTCCAAATCTTCAAAGTTTGGTTTTAGTCTATAGTCTTGATGATATAAAATCAAAGAAATTTCTTCATCTATCTCTGGATTTGATAAGTTGCCAAGATTTCTTGCAACCATATTTGTTTTTGTATCAAGTAAGATTACATCTAATTCATTGATATTTTTCAAATCAAATGCAAAAGTGAGTGGAATATTTTCTTTTACAGTCCATAGCGTATAGTCTTTTTTATATACAAGCACTGTTGCATTGTTTTTGGATATAACAAGCTCTACTTTGATTTTGTTTCTTGATCTTGGATGAAATACTTTTTTTGCAACAACTATATCCCCATCATATGCTCCATTTAGGTCATCAAACTCAAGATGAGGAGTATTTTCTTCATCTTCAATGTGAAGTAATGCATATTTGTGTTTTAACTCAACAGTTCCAATTAAATATTTAGTATTTAAAATATATTCACCATGCTTAAATTTTATTATATCTTTATTTATTAGTTTTTCTAACATGTTGTTTTTCTGTAATGAACTTAATATATTTTTATTCAATTTTAAACCTTTTTCAAAACTATTTTTGGTATAATGACATAAAGTTGATTAGAAAGGATTTAAAGTGTTAAATCATTTTAGGGTGATACTTGTTAGTTTATTTTTATTTTCTTCATTTGCTTATGGGGAACAAAAGACTGTTTTAATATATTGTGGTATCACAATGGTAAACCCAGTAAAAGAAATGGCTGATATTTTGGAAAAAGAACATAATATAAAAATAGTAATGACTCAAGGTGGAAGTGCAGATTTATTTAATGCATTAAAGACTTCTAAATTAGGGGATATCTATATAGCAGGAGAGTCTAGATATATTAATGATTATGTACAAGAAGGTTTTTTTGAAGATTATATGAGATATATTGGATACAATCAAGCTGCAATTTTTGTTCAAAAAGGAAATCCAAATCAAATTAAAAGTATCGAAGATTTTTTAAGAACAGATATTTCTACTATGCTTTGTGATTATAATACTGGAAGTATAGGTAAAATGACAAAAACAGTTTTAGAAAATTATGGTGGAAAAAGATTTTTTGAAGATGCTTATTTAAATACTATTCAAGTTGGTACAGATTCGAGAAATATTAATGCGTCATTAATTAGAAAAGATATTGATGTCGCTATTAATTGGAAATCAACAATGACATTTGGTGATAATAAAAATGTAATTGATGTTATTAATATTGATGAAAAATTTGCTCCTAAAATGCAGATACCAGCAATTTTATTGAAAAGCTCTCAAGACAAAGAATTGGCAAAGATAATTATTGATTTTATGGTAAGTGATATAGGTCAAGGTATTATGAAAAAATATGGATTTGTAGACTAAATGCAGACAACTAATAATTATAAACAATTAATCGCATTAATTTCTGTTTTTATCATTGGTATATTTTCTATAGTTGGTGTGAACTTTATTTTTTCAAATTTATTAAGTAATTTAGAAAAAGAGACTGTAAATCACAAAACCAAAATAGCTATAGGTGAGTTTATATCACATGATATTGAGAAATTAAGAGGTTTATTTTTTGAACTTGCTACAACTTCATCAAATGTAAGAATGATTAAAGTTTTAGATAGTGAAATTATGAAAGTTGTTTCAAATTTGGAAAAAACTTTATATGTGTTAGAAAATGGTGGGAAATTAAAAAGAGTAGTTAGGCTTAATATTGTTGATTTAAGTAGTATAGAAAAAGAAATAGTATATGAAAAAAAATCCAATGATATAGTAATGGAATCCATAGATATAAGACCCAAGATTGAAGAATTTTTACAAATTAAAGAAAAACTTATTGAGCTTGTTTCAAAAAGACAAGAAGCTATGGGTGAATATGATTTAGATGAATTTGCACAAAGTGTTAGGGATTTGAGATTGTTTTATAGATCAGTTCCTGCTTTTTTCATAAGATTTTCAGAAAATAATTCAAGATTACTTTATGAAGGTGAAAAACAATTAAATATCATTGAAGGTGAAATAAAAAATAAGAAAAACCATTATATTTTAGTTGAATTAATATTGGTTGTATCAATATTGGTTGTAGTTTTATTTTTAGGTTCAATGATTGCTAGAAGTATTAATACCACAAATAAAAAACTTTTGGACTTAAACAATAAATTAAATATTAATCTAGAAGAGTTAGAACAACAAAAGCTTTTTGTTAGAGGGATACTTGATGCACAATCAAATATGGTAATTGTAACTAGTGGAGATAAAATTATTGATGCAAATCGTGCTTTATTTGAATTTATTGAAGATTATATTAATCTTGAAGAATTTTTACTTGAACATGATTGTATATGTGATTATTTTGTTTCTTTTAATAATGATAGTAGATATATATTGAAAAAAAATTATGGTGATTATAATTGGGCAGAATATGTTTATAATAATTCAAATTTAGAGCATTTGGTAGCTATCAATAAAGATGGTAAAACATACCATTTTAAACTCAATATTGACCGACAATCTTTCTTAAATGAAGAACATATTTTGGTTGTTGCATTTAATGATATTACCAATGAAATTGAAAGCCAATCTAAACTGAAAGAATTAAATGATAATCTAGAGCATATTGTACAAGAAAAAACTCAAGAATTGCAGGAACTTAATGATAACTTGAAACAAAAAATCATTATAGAAGTCGAGAAAAATAGAAAAAAAGATCAACAACTTATCCAACAATCTCGTCATGCAGCTTTGGGTGAAATGATAGGAAATATTGCACATCAATGGCGTCAACCTCTGAGTGCTATAAGTACAACAGCATCTGGTACAAAACTACAGATGGAACTAGGTCTTATAGATAATCAAGAAATTCAAAAAGTTTTTGAAGATATTATGGAATATGTGAAATTTTTAAATCAAACTATAGAAGACTTTAGAGGATTCTTTAGACAAGATATTAAAAAAGAGCCATTTAATGTTATTGATGTTGTAAATAATACACTGAAAATAGTATCAGCATCATATAAAGATAATGATATCAAAATTATTACTAAATTTAAAGATAGTGATTTGAGAGTGATGGGAAGTCCTAGTGAATTGGCTCAAGTATTTTTAAATATTTTAAATAATGCCAAAGATGTATTGGTAGAAAAGTCTCCACAAGAGAAAAAAATTCATATATATGGTGAAGTTGTGGGAGATGAAAATTTGATTTATATTCAAGATAATGGTGAGGGAATACCTATTGAAGTTATAGAAAAAGTGTTTGACCCATATTTTACTACAAAGCACAAAAGTCAAGGAACAGGAATCGGGCTTTATATGAGTAAAGAGATAGTTGAGAAAAAATTTGAAGGTTTCTTGAGTGTCAAAAATAGAGATATAATGATTGATGGTGAATCATTTTATGGTGCTTGTTTTATTATTTCTATTCCTTTGTATAAAGCGTGAGTTCTGAGTGCTGAGTGCTGAGTGCTGAGTGCTGAGTGGGTGCCGACTTCTCTTGTGGTCGGGTGCTAAGATTGATGTATCTCTTTGAATTTTCCTAGTGTTTTTCTTCAAATCCTTAATCTTTTCAATTCCTCTTTTTGTATTATTTATAGAATTTTATGTACAAAAAGTTTATTTATGTTTTTTTAGGTACAATAAGCAAATAAAAAATTATTATGAGTAGTGCAAAGGAATTTGATGGCTTATTCTGAAACGGATACTAGAGTAAATTTAATAGACCCTATACTATATCAAGGTGGTTGGGATAATAGCCATATAGTAAGAGAGCATTTTTTTACAGAGGGTAGAAAGCTAATAGGTAACAAAAGAGGTAAAAGGTATTTTGTTGATTATCTTTTAATTTATAAAAATACACACTTAGCAATAATAGAAGCAAAAGCAGAAGATAAAGACCCACTTGATGGACTTCAACAATCTATTAATTATGGAGAAAAACTCAAAGTTGATTTTGTTTACTCTACAAATGGACACATGATTTATGAACACTCATTAATAAGTGGAAATGGTAAATTTGTAGAAAATTATCCCTCTCCAAGTGAGTTATTTGAACGAAAATTTGGTAAGATTGAACCAAAAAAAGAGAGTATTATCACTCAACCATTTTTTATTAGTGATAAAAAGCCACGATTTTATCAACAAATAGCAGTTCAAAAAACAATAGAAGCAATAGCAAACAATCAAAACAGAATCCTCCTCACACTTGCAACTGGTACAGGAAAAACAAATATTTCTTTTCAGATTGTATATAGGCTTTTTTCTTCCAAGTGGAATAGGGAAGGAAGTGATAGACGACCAAAAATACTATTTTTAGCCGATAGAAATGTACTCAAATCTCAAGCTATGAATGAGTTTAATCCTATGGAAAAAGATTTGGTTGAGATTACAGGTAAAGAGATAAAAAAACGCAATGGCAAAGTTCCAACTGCTGGAAATGTATTTTTTGCGATATACCAATCAATTGCAGATAATAAAAATAGAGTAGAAATATCTGAAGAAGAGAGTGAAGATGATGTATGTGGCTACTATAGACAGTATCCAAAAGAGTTTTTTGATTTGGTTGTAATAGATGAGTGTCATAGGGGAAGTGCCAATGATGAGAGTAGTTGGAGAAAGATATTAGAGCATTTTGATAGTGCGGTACATCTTGGGCTTACTGCCACACCAAAAAGAGATGACAACGGAGATACTTACAAATATTTTGGTGACCCTATTTATGAATACTCTCTCAAAGATGGTATCAATGATGGATTTCTCACCCCTTATAAAGTAAAAAGAATCCAAACAAACATCGATGAATATAAATTTGACCCAAATGATATTATCACAGGAGAACTTGAAGAGAACATTATCAAACTAGAGCAATTTGAAAAGCAAGTGATCATCCCAAAACGGACAGAACTTTTAGCTAAAACTATCCTAGAAAATATAAATCCAATGGATAAAACAATAGTTTTTTGTGTCAATCAGTCTCATGCAAATGATATGAAAATAGCTATCGATAAATACAAAACTATAAAAGACAATAACTATTGTGTGAGGGTGACTAGCGATGAGGGAGATATAGGGAGAGATTTTTTGGAAGCTTTCCAAAATAACGACAAAGACATCCCTACAATCCTCACAAGCTCAAAAATGCTCACCACTGGAGTAGATGCCAAAAATGTGAGAAATGTAGTCCTCACAGCACCTATCCGCTCAATGACGGAGTTTAAGCAAATCATAGGGCGAGGGACGAGAGTATATGAAGGGAAAGACTTTTTTACTATTATAGATTTTGTGGGTGCTACCAATCTGTTTTATGATAAAGCTTGGGATGATGACCCTTTGAGCGTAGATATAAAAACTACAACAATAGATGATACACAGCCAAAGAATGAAGAAAAAGAGCAAATACCAAATAATGATATAGATAGTGTGACAAATGAAAAAGATGATGAAATCTATGGAGAAAAAGAGAAGAAGCCAAAAACAGACAAAGTAACCATAGATATAAAAGGGAAAAAGCTCAAAGTTATCAATATAGAGACCACTTATGTCGGCGATGATGGTAAACCACTCAAAACAAATGAATATTTAGAGCTACTTATTGGGATACTTGGAAAGTTTTATGATAATGAAGAGGGTTTACGAGAAATCTGGGCAAATCCAAAAAATAGAAAAGAACTGCTGGGTAAACTGCGAGATATGAATATAGACGAATCGCAACTAAACGACCTCAAACAAATCTTTGAAGCTGGGGAGAGTGATATTTATGATGTGTTGGCTCACTTATCTTTCAATCTTGATATTAAAACAAGAAGTGAAAGAACCTTAGCAGTGGAAAACTCAAGCTTTATAGAAAAATACCACAACGATAAAGCAAAAGAATTTATAGAGTTTATCTTGGAGCGATACCGTAAAGATGGGGTAAAAGAGCTAGATGAAGACAAACTAAGCGACCTTGTGAAACTCAGCGGAATTGAGAGAAATGAACTCAAAAACTCTTTTGGAAGCTACAATATGAGGGATGAGTATTTTGAGTTGCAAAGAGAGATTTATAGATGAGCTATAAACCACCATACACCATAAGCGATAAAGTTTTGAATTTGGTAGTAGATATCACTACGCTTTTGGCAAAAGCAGATATAGCTTTCAGAAATGATGTACATCTAAGAAAAAAAAATCAAATCAGAACTGTGGTCGGAACTCTTGCAATCGAGGGAAACAATCTTGATATAAAGCAAGTCACAGCAATACTTGAAGGCAAAAAAGTCATCGGTACAGACAAAGAGATTCAAGAGGTAAAATCAGCCATAAATGCTTATGAAAATATCGAGAAATTTGACCCATATAAAATAGATGATTTGTTGAAGGTACATGCTTTGATGATGGATTTGCTTTTGGACAACAAGGGCGAGTTTCGAAATGTCAAAGTCGCCGTAAAAGGGGATGAGATTGTACATGTAGCTCCACCACCATCACAAGTCCCCCATCTTGTCAAACAACTTTTTGAGTGGTTGCAAAAAAGTGAACTAAATCCACTTATTACCAGTTCCATCTTTCACTATGAGTTTGAATTTATCCACCCTTTTGTGGATGGCAATGGACGGATGGGGCGATTTTGGCAATCGTTGATTTTGAGTAAGTACAATCCACTTTTTTTATCTTTTCCTATAGAAAACATCATCAAACAGCGACAAGATGCGTACTACAAAACTCTCTCTACTTGCGATATGGAGGCTGATAGTACACTTTTTGTAGAGTTTATGTTGGAGTGTATCTATGATGCGATAAGTTCGGAGATAAGTTCGGAGATAAGTTCGGTAAACACAGATGAAAATATCCTGAGATTTCTTCAAAAAAACCCAAAAGCCACCATCAAAATCTTAGCTACTACCCTCAACCTAACCACAAGAGCCATAGAAAAACAACTCGCCAACCTCAAAAAAGAGGGCAAACTCCAAAGAGTTGGAAATGCTAGAAAAGGGGAGTGGGTGGTGAATGATAATGGTATATTCAATGATATGTAAAAAAAATTGCAAAATCTTTACATATAGTGTATAATATGTCAAAAAAAGTGAGAAATTTTGACATATTGGGTGATACAAATAAGGGAGTCGTATAGATGAAAGAGTTTATACCAAATAAATTGCCAATCAAAAAAGATATAGAGACAAAAGAGATTTTAAGAGCTACAATATCAGCTCATAAAACACTTGCGGAGCTAAAAGGTATAGCCAACTCTTTGCCAAATCAACAAATAGTTATCAATACTCTCGTCCTTCTAGAAGCCAAAGATAGTAGTGAGATAGAGAATATTATCACTACTCATGATGAGATTTATCGCTCTACTATTTCAGATAATTCACTTAGTAGTGACATCAAAGAGGTACAAAACTACAAAGATGCTTTGTATCTAGGGTTTGAAATCATCAAAACAAAAAAGATGCTTAGTATCAATCACATCAAAGAGATTCAAGCTACACTAGAGCAAAACGATGCAGGGTTTAGAAAACAAAGTGGAACAGTACTCAAAAACCCAAAAACAGGAGAGATAAAACTTATCCCACCTCAAAACCCAAAAGATATAGAAGAACTTATGTCAAACCTTGTGGAGTATATCAATGATGCAAGTTTGGAAGAGTTTGATAGCTTGGTCAAGATGGCAATCATCCATTATCAGTTTGAGTCCATCCACCCCTTTTATGATGGCAATGGACGAACGGGAAGAATCATCAATATCTTGTATCTTGTGTTAGAAGAGTTATTGGATGTACCAATACTCTATTTGAGTCGGTATATCATTAGACACAAGGCTGATTATTATAGACTGCTTAGTGATGTGAGCTTTAATGATGGGCTAAATGAGTGGATATTGTTTATCCTTAGAGGTGTAGAAGAGATAGCAAGAGAGACAATCCAGACTATCAAAAGTATCGAAAATCTGATGAACGAAACCAAAAACATTATCATAGAGCAAAAGCCAAAAATGTACAGCAAAGATTTACTAGAAGCACTCTTTTATCACCCATACACCAAAAGAGCTTTTATAGAAGAGCAACTAGGTATATCAAGACCAACAGCAACTAATTATCTTAATGAGTTGGAAAATATAGGCATTTTATCAAGTAAAAAAATAGGTAAAGAGATATTTTATATTCATACCAAGCTTTTTGATTTGTTCAAGGATATGTAAAGAAAATGGAAAAAATTTTACATGTATGGGATGTTATGTTAAAAAGAGTGAGGGATTTTGACATGTTGGGTTATAAAAAACTAGATTTTAATGATTTAAAAGTTCAAACATACAAGTAATAATAGAAAAGGGAGATAGTGAATGGCGATACAAAAAATAAAATTACACAATTTTAAGAAATTTGAAACTTTAGAAATAAATTGTAACGAAGAATTGAATGTTTTGATTGGTGACAATGAAGCTGGTAAAAGTACAATATTGCAAGCCATTGATTTAGTTCTTAGTGGAAGTAGAAACAAGGTAGAAAGCATTGGTTTATCGAGTCTTTTCAGCAAACAGACTATTAAAGATTTTTTTACTGATAAACAGTATGAA
This sequence comes from Arcobacteraceae bacterium, assembly GCA_023229945.1. GTDB lineage: Bacteria > Campylobacterota > Campylobacteria > Campylobacterales > Arcobacteraceae > UBA6211. The sequence goes on from JALNYH010000027.1 coordinate 12,480, forward strand.
AATTTGCCAAAATTATTCATTGAAATATATTTAACTGAACAAAATAACGAGTTTTTAAATGGTAAAAACAATTCTGAAACTAGAATTTGTGACGGATTAAAATTAGTTTTTGAGCCTGATGATGAGGCTTCAAAAGATATAAAAGAGATATTGAGTCAAAGTGATGACAATTTTCCATTTGAATACTACACAATCAAATTCTATACTTTTGCAGAACAGCCATATAGTGGATATAAAAAATATGTTCAACATTTATTTATTGATAGCTCACAAATAAATAATGAATATGCCACACGAGAATATATCAAATCATTATACAATTCTCTTTTAGATGGAAAAGAAAAAAATAAGCATTTCAACGAATATAGAAGATCTAAAGATGATTATGTTGAAAAAGTTTTAAAAGATGTTAATGACAAATTAGAAAGTGAAAAATTCGTTGTTCAAACAAATAGTAAATCCAACTTGGAAGCTGATTTAAATATTTCAGATAATGACGGTATTACTATTGACAACAAAGGAAAAGGACAGCAATGTTTTATTAAAACAAAGTTTGCTCTGGAAGTTAAAGCTGGACTTCGTGAGCTTGATGTGATACTTCTAGAAGAACCTGAAAACCATTTGAGTCATCTTAATATGAAAAAGCTTATTAAAATGATACAAACTACTCACAATAAACAGATATTTATTACAACCCATAATAGTCTTATTAGTTCACGATTAGATTTAAAAACATCAATACTTTTAAATAGTAATAGCAATCAGATTATGCGATTAAACAATTTAGAAAATGACACTGCAAAGTTTTTTATGAAAGCACCAGACAATAATATTTTAGAGTATGTATTGTCTAAAAAAGTAATTTTAGTTGAGGGTGATGCTGAATATATTTTGATGGAAGCCTTGTATAAAAATGTAACTAAAGAAGAGTTAGTTGATTCTGATATTCATATCATTTCGGTAGGCGGAACAAGCTTTAAACGATATTTGGATATTTCAAAAATTCTACAAATAAAAACTGCTGTAATTCGTGATAACGATGGAGACTACGAACAAAATATAACAGACAGATACAATGATTATGATGGAGTGTATATAAAAGTTTTTGCAGATAGTGATAATAGTAGAAGTACTTTTGAAATATGTATCTATCAAGATAATAAAGCACTTTGTGATGAATTATTTACTACTCCGAAAAGAACATTAACTATACAAGAATATATGCTAAAAAATAAAGCTGATGTAGCATTTGAACTTTTAGATAAAAAAGCAAATGAAATTAGTGTACCTACTTACATACAAAAGGCTATAGAGTGGATAAAAGAGTAATCTTTGCCGTTGCAGGAGCAGGCAAAACAAAAACCATTATTGATAAACTTTCACTTGAAGAAAAAAGTTTAATAGTCACTTATACAGATAACAATTATTCAAATTTAAAGCAAAGAGTAATAAAAAAATTCGGATACATACCAGAAAATACCAAAATATATACCTATTTTACTTTTTTGTATTCTTTTTGTTATAAGCCATTTCTAGCAGATAGAGTTAAGGCGAAAGGCATATTCTGGGATATGCCATCAGTTGAAACATTAAAATTAGCAAGGGATAAGCCCTCTTTTTATATGACAAAGCATAAACTGCTTTATCATAATAGAATTGCAAAATTATTTGAACAAATGAAAACCAATAATGATATTAACAGTAGATTGGAAAAATATTTTGATAACTTATTTATTGATGAAATACAAGATTTTGGTGGACATGATTTTAATTTTCTAAAGGAAATTACAAAAGCAAATTTAAATATTATGTTTGTGGGTGATTTTTTTCAACATACATTTGACACCAGTACAGATGGAAGAACAAATCAATCTTTACATAAAAATTATATTACATACAAAAAAGAATTTCAAAAAATGGGATTAACTATTGATACTGAAAGTTTAAATAAAAGTTATAGATGTAGTCAAACTGTTTGTGAGTTTGTAAATAATAATTTAAAGATTAATATAAAATCCCAGAGAAGTGATATAACAAATATCATTAATATAGAAAATGAGGAAGAAGTAAAAATGATTTTTAGAAACAACAGCATAATAAAGCTTTTTTTTCAAAAAGCTAATACTTATGATTGTTATTGTATCAATTGGGGAAAATCTAAAGGTCAAGACCATTATCAAGATGTTTGTATTGTTTTAAATTCTACAACTTTAAAGCATTTTAAATCTAGTACATTGCATGAACTTGCTCCCTCAACAAAAAATAAATTATATGTTGCCTGTACAAGATGTAGAGGTGATTTGATTTTTATTGATGAAAAAAAGATTAAAAGTATTATATAGAAAAAAGGAAACAAAACTTGGAATCAAAAATAAACAGAATAACAGACATACTCCGCAGAGATGATGGTATCAGCGGTGCGATGCACTACACGGAGCAAATATCTTGGGTGCTTTTTCTTAAATTTCTCAATGACCTAGAAGATACCAAAAACGAAGATGCCGAACTTGATGGGGTGGTTTATAACTTTGTTTTGGATGAGAAGTATCGTTGGCATAAATGGGCGGTGCTTAAAGTAGATGGCAAAAAAGATGTCATCAACTCCAAAAGTGGCGATGATTTGCTTGATTTTGTAAACAAAGAGCTATTTCCTTATCTCAAATCTTTCAAAAACATCACCGAAAATCCAAAATCTATCAAGTACAAAATTGGGGCGATATTTGAATTTTTGGACAATCGTATAGCAAATGGTCACACACTTAGAGAGGTGCTTGATATCATCGATGAGATGGATTTTCACAACCAATCAGACCTTTTTCAACTTTCCCTCATCTATGAAAAACTTCTCAAAGATATGGGGAGTGATGGGGGCAATAGTGGGGAGTTTTATACCCCTCGACCACTTATCAAAGTGATAACAGATGTGATCGATCCCAAAATCGGCGAGAAGATTTACGACCCAGCGGTGGGGAGTTGTGGGTTTCTTATCGAAGCTTACAATCATATCCGATATGAAGATGTAGAGCAAAACAAACAAAGAGAATTATCAACTGAACAGCTAAGATTTCTCAATGAAGATACATTTTTTGGAAATGAAAAAACTCCACTCTCTTATGTGATGGGTGTGATGAATATGATACTTCACGGAGTAGAATCCCCAAATATCGCTAAAACAAATACCCTTACTCGTGATATACGAGGGCTAGAGGAGAAAGATAGATATGATTGTATCTTGGCAAATCCACCATTTGGCGGAAAAGAGAAAGAGCAAATCCAACAAAACTTCCCAATTAAGTCAAATGCAACCGAACTTCTGTTTTTACAACATATGATGAATAGTTTGAAGCTTCAAGGTCGTTGTGGTGTTGTCATTCCAGAGGGTGTACTTTTTCAAACAAACAATGCTTTTGCTAGTGTCAAAAAAGATTTATTAGAGCGATTTAATGTACATACTATTCTAAGCTTACCGAGTGGAGTATTTTTGCCTTATAGTGCGGTGAAGACAAATGTGGTGTTTTTTGATAGAGTGGGAAGTACGCAGGATATCTACTACTATGAGGTCAATCCACCTTATAAACTCACCAAAAATAAACCGATAAATATTGACCACTTCAAAGAGTTTTTGGATAGTTGGAAAGATAGAAAAATCACTCCAAATTCTTGGATAGTGAATGTATCTGATATAAAAGAGTATGACATCAGTGCCAAAAATCCAAATAAAAATGATGAAATAGAACACAAAAGCCCAATAGAATTGGTAGAAAATATCAAACTAAACAATGCTGAAATCAATGATTTGATGGATGAGATAGAAGTAATATTGATTGGGAAAGAGATTGATTAAAATACAGAACCCCCAGCTGTATCTCAAGTATACAGGCTTACGGGGGAATTTCGATATAATTATAACAAATTTAAGGTTAAATAATGGCTGAATTGTATCAATTACCTGATGGGTGGGAGTGGAAAACTATTGATGAATTTGCAACGATTAAAAGTGGTAAAAGAGTACCAAAAGGTAAAAAATTATTAGATGATGTAACTCCTTATCCATACATTAGAGTAACAGATTTTGCAGATAATGGTACTGTTGATACATTAGATATTAAATATATAAGTGAAGATATATATCAACAAATAAAAAATTATACAATCACAGATGAAGATATATATATTAGTGTAGCTGGTACAATAGGAAAAACAGGGATTATTCCATCAGAATTAAATAGAGCAAATTTAACTGAAAATGCAGTAAAGATTGTATTTGACAATAGTAAATATGATAAGAACTTTATATTTAATTTTACAAATTCTATTACTTTTATGGAGCAAATAGGATTAGCAACAAAAACAGTAGCAATGCCAAAACTAGCTATAAAAAGATTGAAAGAAGTTTTTATCCCTCTCCCACCACTTGAAGAACAAAAAAGAATCGTATCAAAACTAGATACTCTTTTTGAAAAAATAGACAAATCAATATCTCTTCATCAAAAAAACATAGATGAAGCCAATGTTTTTATGGCAAGTGTTTTAAATGATGTATTTGTGGAGTTGGAAGAGAAGTATGAAAGAAGAACAGTTTTTGATTTATGTACTAAAATCACAGATGGCACACATGCTACTCCCAAATATATTGATAGTGGTGTTCCTTTTTTAAGTGTAAAGAATATATCCCAAGGAATTATCAGTTTTGATGATACAAAATATGTATCAGAAGAAGAACATTTAACACTTTCAAAAAGGTGTAATGTAGAAAGAGATGATATTCTTTATACCAAAGTTGGAACAACTGGAATAGCAAAAGTAGTTGATACTGATATAGAATTTAGTATATTTGTAAGTATCGCATTATTGAAACCAAAAAAAGATTTAATTTCTAGTATGTACTTTCAACACATATTAAATTCGCCAAATTGCTATAAACAATCGCAAAACAGAACGAGAGGTGTTGCAAATAGAAATTTAGTTTTAAATGATATTAAGCAAATAAATTTTCCACTCCCACCCATCCAAACACAACAAAAAGTAGTAGCCTACCTAGATGAAATCTCACAAAAGATAGAGATTCTGAAAAAAGCTCAGAATGACAAAATGCAAAGTCTTAAATCATTAAAAGCTTCTATATTGGACAAAGCTTTCAGGGGAGAAATATAGCAAATAAATAGTTTGCTTATTTCTCTTCACAACTCACAATTTACGATTCACAATTCACGACTAACTATTAATTGAGAATTAATCTACTTTTTGGTAAAATCTCAAAAATTTATACAAAAGGTAAAATATGAGCTTAAATGTTTACTACGATAAAGATTGTAATATAGATATAATCAAAAGCAAAAAAGTTGCGATGATAGGATTTGGAAGTCAGGGTCACGCACACGCTGAAAACTTAAGAGATAGCGGTGTAGATGTTTGTATAGGACTTAGAAAAGATGGAAGTAGTTGGGCGAAAGCTGCTGCTAAAGGTTTTGAAGTTTTAACTGTTGCTGAAGCAACTGCAAAAGCTGATGTGGTAATGATTTTATTACCAGATGAGTCTCAAGGTGATATTTATACAAATGAAATCGCACCAAATCTTAAAAGTGGGGCTACTATAGCATTTGGACATGGTTTCAATATCCTTTATGGAAGAATAGTTCCTGCAAAAGATATCAATGTAACAATGATTGCTCCAAAAGCACCAGGTCATACAGTAAGAAGTGAATTTGTAAAAGGTGGTGGTATTCCTGACCTTATCGCTATTCACCAAGACCCAAGTGGTACAACAAAAGAACTAGCACTTTCTTATGCATCAGCAATAGGTGGAGGAAGAACTGGTATTATTGAGACAACTTTCAAAGATGAGACTGAAACTGACCTTTTTGGTGAGCAAGCTGTTCTTTGTGGTGGTGTAACTGCACTTGTTCAAGCTGGATTTGAAACTCTAACAGAAGCTGGTTATCCACCAGAAATGGCATACTTTGAGTGTCTTCACGAGTTAAAACTAATCGTTGATTTGATGTTCCAAGGTGGAATAGCTGATATGAGATATTCTATATCAAATACTGCAGAGTATGGTGATATGGTAAGTGGACCAAGAGTTGTAAATGCTGAGTCTAAAAAAGCTATGAAAGAAATCTTAACAGAAATCCAAAATGGTAAATTTGCTAAAGATTTCATCTTAGAGGGAATGACTGGATATCCAAGAATGACAGCTGAGAGAGCAATCGTGAGAAATCACCCACTAGAAGTAACTGGTAGAAAACTAAGAGCTATGATGCCTTGGATTGCTGCTAATAAAATAGTAGATCAAGATAAAAACTAATCTGATTGAGAATATAGGCTGAAGCCTATATTCTTAAACTTCCCTATGAGAATATATGTCAACAATTAAGCCAAAAAGAAATACTAATACTTCAAACAAACCAAAGATAACAAGAAAAAAAATAAAAAATAACGAAAATAAAATACAATATATTTTAATATTTATAATAATATTTTTAACATCTATTATTATCTCTTTTGGAGCTTATATATATCTGACTTCACAAGATACACCTACCCAAACAAAGCAATTGCCTCAAAAAGATAATATTCAACAACAAGTCGAACAAAAAGTTTCTAAAGAATATAAACAAGATATTTTAGATCAAAAAATTGAAGATATCAAAGAAAAATTGAAAACTAAACAAGAAATCGAACCTGTAATAGTAGAATCAATAGAAAATGAAACTATAATTGATGAACTACCAAAACATGAACAATATAGTACAGATTATAAAGATACACCAGAAACTGTAGTTGTAATTGAGCCAAAAAAACCTATCATTAAAGGTGTTAAACCAAAGTTAGCTATTGTTATAGATGATGTTGTTTATGAATCTCAAGTGAAGGCTTTGAAAAGTCTTGGATATCCTATTAATATGTCCTTTCTACCACCAACACCAGATCATCCAAATTCATCAATTATTGCAAAATCTGTAAGCAAATATATGATTCACCTTCCTTTAGAAGCTATGACTTTTTCTAAAGAAGAGGAAAATACTCTTCATATGGGTGATAATATAACAAAAATTGATGAAAGAATACAAGAGTTAAAAAAATATTATCCAAAAGCAAAATATATCAATAATCATACTGGAAGTAGATTTACAAGTGATGAAGAATCAATGGACAAATTGATGTTTGTATTGAAAAAACATAATTTAATTTTCCTAGATAGTAAAACTACTGCAAAAACAGTAGCACATAAATATGCAAAAATTCACAAAGTTCCGTTTCTCTCTCGAGATGTGTTTTTGGATAATGTCCAAGAGTTTGATTATATTCAAAAGCAGTTAAAACATGCTATTACATTAGCCAAACAAAGAGGATATTCTATAATTATTGGTCATCCTTATAGAGCTACTATTGAAGTTTTAAAGGCTTCAGCTCATCTCCTTAAAGATGTAGAAGTCGTATATATTGACGAGTTGCCTTTGTTATGATATCTCAAACTTATATAGAACAAATTCAAAAAGAACTTTTTTATATAGGTAATTTAGAACTTTTAAAATCAAGAAAAGTTTCTATTGTAGGGACACGAAAACCAAATGTATATACACAAACTAAGACTAAAACCTTGGCTTCAAAGCTTTCTATGGCTGGTGTATGTATCGTAAGTGGTGGTGCTATGGGTGTGGATGCTATTGCACATAGTAGCGCGGGAGTAGATAATACTATATCAGTAGTTGCAAATGGGCTTGATATTAGATATCCTAGTGTAAATAAAAAACTAATAGAACAAATTGAAAATAATGGGCTTATGTTATCATCTTTTGAAGTAGGGCATATTGCAAGAAACTATAATTTTGTTCAAAGAAATGAGATAGTTGTAGCTCTTGGTGAAGTCTTGGTAGTTGCACAAGCAGATATTGATAGTGGAAGTATGAGAAGTGTTGAATTTGCATTAAAAGAGGGCAAGGAAATTTATGTTCTTCCTCATAGGCTTGATGATAGTGAAGGTACAAATACCTTACTCAAAAATGGCTTGGCAAAAGCTATATATGATATTGATGATTTTGTAGGGATGTTTGGAAATGTAGCTTTGAGTCATGTTCAAGATGAGTTTTTGGACTATTGTAAAACAAATCCTACTTATGATGATGCTGTATGTAAATTTGGCTCAAAAGTATTTGAGTATGAGTTGTTGGGAAAAATTGAAGTTAAAAATGGAATTATCACTAAAATAGGTTAGGCACTTATACTCCCTAAGTAAAAATAATAAGATATTTTTTTGAAACTGAACTAGTGATTATTTATGATTGTAGTGTTGTTGATAAAATTTTAGCATTTTATTTAGCTCAGTAATAGTAGTATCTTTATTATATAAATTTTGTTGTAAAATATCATATTTATGCTGATACATTTCAAGTCTTTTTTTTAGACCATAAATAATATTATCTCTATTTTGTATAGTATGTTCTAAATCTTTTATATTAACAATTGAATATAATTGTAGCTGTTCTTTAAGATATTGAATGGTTTTTGAAGATTCTGAAACTTTATGTTTTAATATTTGTATTTTCTTTTTTTCTATATTTAATTGTTCGTAAAAAAAGTTAGGATTTTCTGTTTGATTGATTTTTTTTTGCAAGATATGAACTTGATTATTGAGTTTAGCAATAGAAGATTCATAAAGAGCCAGAGAATTTTTATACTGAACAATACTTTGAATGACTTTTTGTTTGAAAACCCGTTTTTCTGTTTCTGCTTCTGTAGTGATAAATCTTACCGCAAGATAACCTTTTAAAATAGTATTTTCATTATCTTCATATATAGGTGAAATATGAGCATCTACATAATAATAATCATCATTTTTGGTTTTATTTTTTATTTTACCTCTCCATGAATTACCACTTTTTATAGTACCCCAAATATCCTCAAATATTTCTTTTGGCATATCTGGATGTCTAATGATACTATGAGGTTGCCCTATTAACTCTTCTTTTGAATAGCCACTAATTTCACAAAAACTATCATTCGCATAAGTAATAATACCTCTATCATCTGTTTCTGATATTAATGCAATATGGTCAATTATATCTATGTATTGTCTAAACTTTTGAGATGGTATAGATAAGTTCATAATTCTTTGTTGTTTATATTCTTTTTCAAATATTTCTTCAATATTTTGCATTAAATCTGGAATATGTATAGGTTTTACAACATATCTTGAAACACCTAGTTTAATTGCTTCTAGCATATATTCAGACTCGTTATATGCTGTTAAAAATATACAAGGTACATCCTCATTCATTTTTCTTATATCTGATAACATATTGAGACCATTTTTGATTGGCATATTGATATCTGATATTATAAGGTGGATATCTTCACCATTTTTTATGGACTCATTGTATTTATTATATCCATCTTGCCCATCAATACTTACTATGATTTTATTGAAAAATTTTTCTAATACAGATACTAGAGTATCCCTTGTAGAAAAATCATCTTCAACATATAAGGCATTGCAATTTTTAATATAATCTAATCTTTCCCCCATAATGTTACCAACTAAATATAATTTAAGATTCTTAAAGTAATGCTAACATAGATAACCTTATAAAAGAATAAAATTAATATATTGATTTGGTCATATATTGGTCATATTTAAGTATTTAATATTTATAAATTTTTTATCATAATTTACTTATGCTTTATTAAATATAGTTAGTATTTTTATTAGAGACTTAAATATGTATAATTTGAGGATTTTTTATTTAGAATTAAGGAAATAAAATATAGTTTGATAATCTTTGAGGTATTTATTTTATGGATTATTGAGAAAATATGAGTCTATGCCATTAGCAATACCTTTAGCTACATATTTTTGATAATTTTTATCAAAAATTCTTTTTCCTTCTTGTGCATGAGACATATATCCAATCTCAACTAAAACAGAAGGCATTTGAGCACCTAGAAGTACATAAAAAGGTCCTTCTCTTACTCCACCATCAAATGTGTCTTTATGGATTTTTCTTACTTCATGGAGCATGTATCTTTGAATATCAATGGCAAGTTTATTTGAGGCTGTAATTCTACCACGATTTAATATAGTAAGTAGAGCATTTTGACTGCTATTTGTTAAATCTTGCATTTCTTCTTTATTCTCAAGAGCTGCTACTCTTTTGGCTCTCTCACTTCTAGCAGGAGATAAGAAATAAGTTTCTACACCTTTTGCATTAGCTGCATTTTGTTTTTCTACTGCATTTGCATGAATGGAGACAAAAATATCTGCATTATAACGATTTGCTACATCTGTTCTTTGTTTTAACTCTAAAAATTTATCAGTTTCTCTAGTTAGAATAACTTTATATCCTCTTTTAGAAAGTAATTCTTTTAGATGAAGTCCTACCCCTAAAACAGCAGTTTTTTCATGATTTCTACCGACCACAGCTCCAGGATCTTTACCGCCATGCCCCGAGTCTATTACAACTGTTCTTGATCTTAAGAATTCAGTTTGTTGAATAAGTGTTTCAGTTTGTTTTGTTGGCTGTGCTTTTTTTGTTGGAAATGTTCTTAAAACTATGCTTCTTTGATTTACCATATATATAGAGTTTGGGTCAGAATCATTTTGTATAATCACACGAAATGTTTTTGGTGTGTTTTGAGTCACTATAACTCTATCAATTCCATCAATTTTCAGAATAGTTGATTGTGCATCTTTAAAATTACCAGAAATATCAAATATATCTTTATGTATATTTCCTCTTTCTTGAGTAAAAGATAAATCTTCTAAAGTAACATCTTGATTAAATCTTATGATAATATCATTATTATTTGCAGTAACTGATGTTATAGTAAATTTTGAATCTATAAGTTGTTTAACTTGTTGTGGTGGTTTTGGATTTGAAATAGTTAGTTGTTTTGGAGTGGAATTTGCAATAGTTAAAGTTTTGGTTTGTTGTTTTGTTTTATTTGCATAAATTGATTTTAATGCGTTTTCATATCTTGAGGTATCTACTTTTATTTGTTTACCTACGCTTATAATAGTGTTTAAGTTTTTTATTTCACTATCAGTATTCCCATTTACAACTGCTTTTAAATAATCAATTTTTGCTTGATTGAATTGTTGTGTAAGGTTTTCATAACTAGAGCTATATAAAATAGATAAAGAGATTAAAAGAAATACAATAACTCTAGTTAACTTCAAATAATTATTCCCCGTTTACAAGTTTATTCATTAATTCTTTTACAGTAATGATTTCATCTAGTTTATATCCATTTGAACCTGTAAAAAATAATCCAGTATCTACATTACCAAGATAAGCATCACTTAGTCTATCTGCTATACAAAATCCAACTGCTTTTGCTTCTTCACCTTGTTTACATGGAAACACACAGTTACTTATACATGCAACTTTTGGGGCAGTTCCTTCTAACATACTTTTTTGTAAATTTGTCATTACACCTCGTGCTGGATAGCCAACAGGTGATTTCATAAGTTTGATATCTTCTTCTTTTGCATCAAGTAAGATTTGTTTTAGATTATCATGAGCATCACATTCAACAGTACCAATAAATCTAGTACCCATTTGAACACCAACACATCCCATATTTAAAAATTTATCAATATCTTTTTTATCCCAAATCCCACCAGCTGCAATTACAGGAATATTACCCCAATTTTTAGCTTCTTCGATAACTGGTGGAACAATATTTTCAAGACTATTTTCCTCTTTAAGACACTCATCATAGCTAAAGCCTTGATGCCCACCGCTAAGAGGTCCTTCTACTATTACAGCATCAGGAACTTTATCATATCTTGCCCATCTTTTACAGATAATTTTAAGTGCTTTTGCTGATGATACTATAGGAATTAGTGCAACATCTGGATAATCTTTTGTAAATTCTGGCATATTAGTAGGAAG
>JALNYH010000002.1 GCA_023229945.1 Arcobacteraceae bacterium
ACTCCGAACTTGATTCGGAGTCTATTCTATAACTTAATCAATAAGTTCAATTTACAAAATAAAGGAAATAAATGAAACAAATGTTATTCAAAGAAAAATATCCAGTGTTTACACTTGAAATATCAAAAAGTGAAACGAAATATCAAAATATAGATGAGATTTTTGTATTTTTAAAACAAAAAATTGATGCTCATCCAGTTGCAACTTTTATAGCTGAGTTTGACCATATGAGTCACACAAAATCATTTAATGATAGTGTAATAGCTGATGGGATAATAGATGCAAAAAATCTTGTTTTTTGTTTTGGCAAAGAGATACCTACAAGTAAAATACTTGCGGTTCGTCCTAGAAGTATAGGAATTTGTGAGTTTAAAGACCATTTTGATATTTCAATACTTGAAGTTCCAAATGAAGGGTTGCATACTATATTGGAAAACTGGATAAAAGAAGTAGCAACACTATAACATGACAATAAATATACCAAATTTTAAAAATATTGAGCTTAAAAATATTGTTTGTGATTACAATGGGACTATAGCCAAAGATGGTAAACTACTTGAAAATGTATCCCATCTATTTAATAAACTTTCAAAAGATTTTAAGCTTTATGTAATAACAGCTGATACATTTGGAAGTGTAAAAGAAGAACTAAAACATCTTGACATTGAAGTAATTGTTCTTAAAACGACAAATCATACTCAAGAAAAATGTGATTTTGTCAAATCTTTGGATAATGAGTCATGTATTGCAATAGGCAATGGCAACAATGATGCTTTGATGCTTCAAAATACTGCTATTTCTATCGCTGTGATAGGGTTTGAGGGATGTGCTACAAAAGCTATGTTAAATAGTGATATAGTTGTCAATAATATTGAAGATGCGTTATCTCTACTGTTAAATCCAAACAGACTAATAGCGACACTTAGAAAATAAGTGTCGTTTATTTAATCTTAGTCATAATATTTATAGATATCATAAAAAACAATGCTTGTATAACTGATGCTAATACAAAAGAGTAATATTCATTTATATCTATTGCATTATTATTTAAAGCAATAGTAGCAATTGCAATCAAAAATGTCAAAGGCATAGAATAACTAAAACTAAATAAAATAGTATCACGAGTTCCTAAATAAGAACGATATGCAACAAAAGAGCTAACTAGCCTTACTATTATCATAGCCAAAACAATAAAACCTGCACTATGCAATATCTCTTCTGTAAACAAAACATCTAAATCCAAAGTACTACCTACATATATAAAAAACAATGGTACTAAAAATCCAAATCCTACACGATGTAGTGTATGAGGAAGTTCAACTTTGTGCTCAAAAAAGTTAGCAATAAAAACTCCAGCTATAAAAGCACCCAAAACCATATCAATACCAAGATATTGCATTATAGCTATCAAAATAAAAAATAAAGCCATTGATACTCTGATATCTTGACTCATAGTATCGCTATCTGGCATAATATTTCTTCTAAGTCTTGGAAACCACCAAAATAGTACATGAAGACCTTTAAAAGCATAAAATGCAATCATAAGAATAAGTATAAGTATTGCAATATTTTGATAAAACTCTTTACCGATACCATGTGATACTATCGCATCAAAGATTACAATTGCACAAATACTAATAAGCTCACCAACTACACCTATAATAAGTGCTAGTTCTAGCCATTTGTGTTTTTTCCCATGTTCATTAATCAAAGCCATAATCATACCAAGAGAAACTATAGGAATTGCAACAATATAAACTGGATTTAAATCAAATAGAAAATAAATCAATACAGATAACCCATACAATAGTACAAAATATATAAATGTTTTTTTGAAAATACTATCACTTAAATTAAAGAAATTTTTGATATTTATTTCAAGCCCTGCTAAAAACATAAGATAAAAAAAGCCTATTTTTGCGATATCTTTAAATAATTCGTTTCCACTTTCAATAAAACCAACCCAAACTACAATTGCACCTAAAACTATTTCAACAACAGAAACAGATATTTTAAGTGTTTTTGAAAAAATAGGTGCTAATATAATCAAAAGTACTATTTGTGATAGAAATGCTAAGTTTTCCATATAAACCTTTTATATTTTAAGAGGCTTGTATTTTAGCTAAAATCTTCTTAAAGGACAAATTAGTCTATATTCGTATAAATTTGATTTATGTCAAGGATTTTCTTTTTGATATATTATAAAATTCGATAATTTAAAACTCAGGAGAACAAAAATGAATACAAAAATTAAATTAGCAACTATTGCCTTAGCAGTTACTATGACTTCATCTTTATTTGCAGAACCAAGTTATACTAAATGTATAGCATGTCATGGAGCAAATGGTGAAAAAGTAGCTTTAGGGAAGAGTAAGATTATCAAGGATATGAGTAAAGCTGATTTCATCGCTGCACTTCAAGGTTATCAAAATGGTACTTACGGCGGACCAATGAAAGGTCTTATGGCTGGTCAAGTAAAAGGACTAACAGCTGATCAGATGGAAGCTCAAGCGACTCATCTAGGATTGAAATAAGTGTTTTTTAACACTTATTTCGAATCTATACTCTACTATTATCTTCTCTTACTTTAGGAAACACTACAACAAACATAGCACCTTTGCCATCTTCATCTTCCACCGTTGAAACATTTAACATCCCTTTAAAATGATTTTGTATAATTTGGCTACTCATATATAATCCAAGACCAGTCCCTTGGCTTTGATGCTTTGTAGTGAAATATGGATCAAAAATTTTATCTATAATATCTATTGGTATACCATGGGCATTATCTTTAATAGTGATTTTAATATTTTCGCCTTCTTGCATCAAAGAAATAGAAACAATCTTATTTTCAATATGGTTTTGTAAAAGTGCATCTTTTGAATTTGATAGAATATTTAGCATCACTTGAGATAAAAGGTTTTCATTCCCAAAATAAGATATAGATGTATCAGTATTTAGATTTACTTTAATAAAATGGTTTTCATATGAAGCTTTGATAATATCCAATGTATCTTGGATTGAATCAACTACTAAAAAATCTTTTTGAGAATTGTTTTTGCTAAAGAAATTTCTAAAATTTTCTATAGTTTTGGATAAAAATTCGGCACTTTTCATAATAGAATCATTAGCTTTTGCTATATCATTTGATTCAAGTATATTAAATTCTTCTTTTAATTTCAAGCCACTAATTGTTGCAGTTATCGCACTAAGAGGCTGACGCCATTGATGTGCTATATTCCCCATCATTTCTCCAATAGCAGCAAGACGGGTTTGTTGTTGGAGTAAAATATCTTTTTGTCTATTTTTTTCTACTTCATCAACTATTCTATTTTCTAGATTTAAATTTAGTTCATTTAACTCTTTTGTTTTATTGGTCACTTCTTGTTCAAGTGATTCTTCATATTCTTTAATGGCCGTAATATCAGTATGAGTTCCGACCATTTTGATTGCATTGCCATTTGAATCACTCAATACACTTTTGCCTCTTCCTTCAATCCACATCCAAGACCCATCAGCTTTTTTGAGTCTAAATTCTATAGAATAGTGATTGTCATTTTTTAGCTGTTCTTGAATATCTTGATGTGTTGTTTCCATATCATCAGGATGTTGCAAAGATTTCCACACATCATATGTTACTTCAAATTCATTATATGTATATCCCAACAATTCATAACAATTCTTATCCCAGATTACTTTACCACTAGGGATATTCCACTCCCAAATTCCTATTTTGACAGCTTCAAGTGTAATTTCTAGTTTTTCTTTTGCCTCTAATATGTCTTGTTCTTGCTTTTTTTTCGCTGTAATATCAGCCACATAACACCCAAGTCCCATTCTATTTTCACTTATTTTTACTGGGAACTTATGGGTTTCAAATATTTTATCACCAATTTGTTCTTCTGAAATCACCAATTCTTGTTTGCTGATTACTAATTCATCACTTACTGTACAAGCTTGTGCAAAATCCTTATCCATTAAATCATGGTCATTTTTAAAAAATAGTTGCTCTTTTGTTTGTCCAAAAAAGTTTTCTAATGCTTTATTGGTCAAAATATATCTTAATTTTGAGTCTTTTATAAAAACCATTTCTTGCATAGAATCTAGTAAAGAACTATATCTTTGTTCACTCTCTTCTAATTCCATTCTTTCATGTTTTATTGTTTGAATCATATTGTTCATGGTATTAACAAGTAAATGTATCTCTTTTGCACCATAATTTGGTATTAATTTTACTGGAATTCCATCCTCATCTGTATAATTAATAATATCAATAATACTAGCAAGAGGTTTTAACATAAGAAAATGAATAGTTAAAAAAAGTGTAATTATTAATAACAGAGAAATTGCTATAGAATTAATTATATTTGATATTATGATACTTTTAAGTTCAAGTTTCATAGAATAATCTGTGATATATATAGTAATCTTACCTATTATTTCACCAGAAGCTGAAGTAACGGGATAAGTATTTGTATAAAAAGATTTTGCTAACTTTTCTAAGTGTTTATTATCCTCAAAATCATAATCTATTAAGTTCCAATTATCATCTTTAATCTTCCCACTAATATAAGAGTTAATCCCCAATATTTTACCCATATTATAATCTTCTAAAACAATAGCAAGTATATTTTCATGACTCATCTCATTCAAGATTAAGTTTTCATAAGATGTTGGGGAATATGATTCTATATAACTAACTACATTTTTTTGTAAAGATTCAATAGTATGATTTGAAGTAAGTTTCATATCTTCTATTATTTTATCTTTTGTTTGAATATAAGTATATGTAGCATAAACTGATATTATAATAAGCACTACGAGAAGGATATTGATGCCAATAATCGTATATAATGAATATTTATTTTTTAGCATTTAGTATTTTACTTATGGTTTTTATTTTTCAATACCAAGCACATTTTTCTTTATAGTTGGTAACATTTCTTCTATATTTTCAGATGAAATTGCAAGAATTGGTAATTGAATATTTTTTTGTACTTCTTTGCCTTTTAGATGCTCATCCATCACTTTAACTGATTCTTGACCCATCAAATATGGCTGTTGCATCGCTGAACCTACTAAAATTCCTTTTGGTATAAGATTCAAAAACTCTGGTTCTGCATCAAAAGTAATAAGTAGTATTTCGTTTTTACCACTATCTTTTATAGCATCTAATGCACCTTTGTATTTATCAGAACCCTGTAGCCATATAGCTTTTAGGTCTGGATATATATTTATTAACTCTTTTGAGTACTCATATGTCTCTTCATAAGAAAATGTGATTTGTTGTTTTATATCAGCACCTTTGATACCTGCTTCACCCAAAGCTTGCATAAATCCAGCCGTTCTTGCTTGTCCGTTGGCTCTTTGTTGAGGAATGGCGATAATCCCTACTCTTCCATTTTGAGCATCTTTTTCAATCATCTTTTTTGCAAGAACTTTACCTATATTATATGCTCCATCAAAATTATTTGATGAAATATAAGATACATACTCACCACCATCAGTTCCAATATCAGATATTACTACAGGAATACCAGCGTTTTTTGCTAGTCTCAAAATCGTTACACAAGCTAAAGAGTTGGTTGGCGATACAATAATCCCTGATACTTTGTTCTTTAAAGCTTTTACGGTATGTTCTAATTCTGTTTTTGCATTGTTATTAGAGCTATAAATTACCACTTCATAACCCAAAGAATCAGCACTATTTTGTACACCTCTTGACATTATTTGCCAAAATGGAATACTCATATCTGAGACTATATAAACTAATTGTTTTTTGTTTAAATCATTTGCAAGCACTGAAGTAGTTGTAGCGAAAAGAAATAATACTACGCTAGATAGTACCTTCATAATATTCATTTAAAAATCCTTTTATTACTAAAATTAAACATTTTAGTTACACTATTATAACATATTTTTATACATAAGTTCTTAAATATTATACAGTCAGCTTTAATTTAAGAAAAAAATTATTTAAATATTACATATGGATTATTGATTGATTATATCTTCAAAAGTTTAATTAGATTTATTAAAATAAGTGTATCGTAACACTTATTTTAATTCTACATATTCATCAAAAGGGATATACCTAATGACTCTTATCATATCTTTGTTTTTTAGTTTCATTTCGTCATATTTTCTTTGCATTTTTGTGATAGTTTCTTTTGAGATAGGTGATCTCATGGATTTATATTCTACCAAAACATCATCTTTATAAACTCCAGAAACCTCAGCATATACCCAATAATATCCACCATCTTTTCTCATATTTTTCACATAACCTTGCCACATTTTACCACTTTGTATGGTCGTCCATAAGTGTTCAAAGGCAACTCTAGGCATATCAGGATGTCGTAAAAGATTGTGTGGTTTGCCTATAAGCTCCTCTACCTTGTATCCAGAGATATCTGCAAAAGTCTCATTTGCATAAGTAATAATACCTTTCAAATCTGTTCTTGATATTATAACTTCACCTTCTGGGACTATTGTTTCTATTAAAAAATTGCTATCATTATATGTCATATTGATTCCTTGTGTTTTGGTAGTTATTCAAGATGCTTTGCAAAGTCTTCTAAGTCCTTTTTTCTTAAATCCCCACCATAAACTATTTGAGATGGATCAACAATCTCAGTATTTAACATAGCAGGAACAGCATCTGAGTTTTCAAGTACTGTGATATTTCTAGATAACTCATCTTCACTATATGCCATTTGCATATCTGCACATACCACATGAGGAAGAGCTTGGATTATTCTTAATTTTGTAAGTTCTTCACTTACACTCTCACCTTCAA
This sequence comes from Arcobacteraceae bacterium, assembly GCA_023229945.1. GTDB lineage: Bacteria > Campylobacterota > Campylobacteria > Campylobacterales > Arcobacteraceae > UBA6211. The sequence continues at coordinate 6,800 of JALNYH010000002.1, forward strand.
TAGTGATGATAACTCTACCTTTTTCATCATGTAAATGATAATCACACACACCACTTTGTTTTAAACTTTCTACTACTTCTTCTACATATTTTGGTGCAGTTTGCACTATGATACTTGATATATTCATCTTTTTTTCCTTTTAGATTAATTTAATTTATAGTAATTGATTTGCTTACTATCGCTACTTACTAATATTTCATTTTCATTTATAAATAAAATCTTAGTTATGGTAGCTCTTGCATCCAATAGCTCATAAAGTCTATTTTTGGTATCTACTTCATATACCAACACATCGTTTTCTATATTATAAGCAACGGCTGCTAGTTTTGCATTTTCACTCAATGCACAGCTATAAAGTAAGAAATCAAATTGCAAATAATACCCACCAAATGGCTTATAAATAACAGCTCTTCTATCTTGACCAGCTGTGAGTATAACACCTTTTTTAAAATCAAGTTGAAATACTTTATCTACATTTTGTCCATCATATTCTTTCAATACTTTACCACTATAAGTATCCACTACACGAGCTATCCCACTTTCATCACTACTTACGAATTTGAGTTTATCTTCACTAAGAGTAAAATCTGAAAATGAAGATGTGCTTAGTTGGTTATTGTAGATAAGTTTTTTTGTCTTAGTATCATATAAGATATGCTCATTTGTCAAAAGCCCAATCAAAACCTTTGAATTATCTACAAATCTAGCCTTTCGCATAAAGTATTTACTTTTTATATCTAACACATTTTGCAAAGTATTGTTTGTATAAATCCATAAATTTCTATAACCCATCTCCCCTTCACTAACAAACAATACCTTATCATCAAGAACATCTACAGAATAGATTTTTGTATCTATATCTTTCCCCATAAAATCTTTTATCATAGGTATTTCTATAGAATTTACAAGCTCTTTTGTAGCTATATCAAAAATATCTATTTTGCTTGCATTTGTAGCAACATATAGTAAATTTTTCGATATTACCATATCTTGCACATCACCACTTGCAATCAAAGACAAATTTGGATTTAGTTGTTTTTGAGCATATAAATTTATCCCAAAAAGCAACATTACCAATACAAAGATTTTCATTCTGTAATTCCTTGCAATTTGCTATCAATCTCTCTTATGGCATTTTCTATTTGAGCAAAATGCCTAGGTGTAACATCTGGGTCTTTTGACCACTTTACTTCTATTTGATTATCATGTTTTGAACCCATTTTGGTAACTGCAAATGAAAACTCATCCATAGTATTACAAATATAGCCCTCATTATCTGTAGTATCTATTACTCTAATCAACCAATTATCATCTTCTTTTAACTCTATATGAGCGATTATTTGCGTATTTTCCATCTTATACCTTTTTAAGTTACTGAGTTCTGAGGTACTGAGGTACTGAGATAAAAAACTCAGAACCTCAGCACTAAGTACCTCAGAGCTTTAATATTTCTATAGCATTCGTCGGACAAATCTTGACACAAAAGCCACAATTTGTACATAGGTCACTATTTATCTCAGGTCTAAACATCCCCAAAAACTTGATGGCATTATCCAAACATGGGTCTTTACAGGAAAAACACATTGTTTGATTCCAACTCATACATTTTAGTATGTCTATTTTAAATTTAGCATTAATAAGTGACTTATATTCTAATTTTAAAACATCTTTTGGACAAGATACGGCACACTCATCACAATAAGTACACCCACTTTTACTAAAATCCAACATTGGAGTTTTGTCATCACCAAAAACTATAATATGTTCTTGACAAAAAGAGGCACACACTCCATCACAACTTGCACACTCTTTGTAAAAATCATCTTCATTTGCATAATAAGGAGGTCTTACGACCACTACTTTAGTATTGTCCTTATTACTTCCAAATTTGGAAGCAAGAGAGCTAAAAAGCTCCCTTCTACCATTATTAGTATTCAAGAGTATTTAGCCCTTCTAGCAATCTATCTCCATCCCAATTTGATTTTTTTGCACCATCTTTATCAATAAAATCTGGTTCAAAAACATTTAGTGGAGCATCACCCATGCTTTGTGGAGCATGGCATGCAGTACAATTAAATCTAGCTGACGCTAAATCATCAAGTTTTTTAATTGCAACTTCATTTTTCATATTATCAGCAGCTTTTTTGAAATCTTTCCCATCATAAGTATGTCTAGGTCTAAAATCTGTAAAGTGTGATACAGGTACAGATGTAGCACCCATAGACGCAGCAACTTCAGGTAAGTGACAACTAATACATTGATTGTTGTCTCTTGTAACTTCCATCATACCTTCTACATCATGTGGTATCATTGGTGGAGCATCTTGAAATGCTCTCTTGATAGTATTTCCACTTCCTGCAACATCTTTACGATAATCTGTTTTATCACCAACAGTTTTACTTTCATCCATCAAACTAGTATTTCTAAGACCAATCTCTTCTTCTGTAAATTTAGGTTTTACAGAATCACTAAGTTGCGCTTTACTATTTGTAGAAGTTGTACTATTACATCCAGCTACCAACAAACCTGCTGCAACAACGCTTAAAGCTAGTCTCAACATTTTATGCTTTATCATTTTTTATTCTCCTCATAAAATCTTCTTATTGAAAAATTAAGAGCATCATCATCACAAACTTCGACACATCTACCACAGTTTGTACATTCACCATTTAGTATTTGTTCACTTGATTTTCCAACCATAAACAATACTTGACTTTCAGGACAAACTTCTTTGCATTTCATACAAAGGGTACATTTATCTTCTTTGTGATCAACTCTTATTAAACTATATCGCCCAACAAGTGAATAAAACCCACCTAAAGGACAGATATGTCCACACCAACCATTTTTTAAAACAAACAAATCAAACAAAAAGATTACAAGCATAGCTGCCCAGCCAAAACCTAGTCCAAATATAATTCCACGATGTACCATACCAATAGGTGATATAAACTCAAATGCAGTAATACCAAGTAAAAAAGAGATTACAAGAGTAAGCCCCAATACCCAATATCTTATATTTCTAGTAGCTGGTTGTTTTTTTTGTATTTTATTGACACCTGATGTTCTTCTGATATAATTACTCAAATCTGTAATCATATTAACTGGACACACCCATGAACAAAACACTCTTCCACCAACAAGAAAATAAAATGTAGTTATAATCAACGCACCTAATACAATATCTATTGCTATCACTGCCCCAGCAGCCAACATTTGCAAAAGTGCCAAAGGATCAGATAGCGGAACTAAACCCAACACCAAAGATGAGCTTAAATTTCCTACCAATAGATTCCAACCCCATACATTTGCACTTATATACAGTAACAAAATAGAAACTTGTGTGATTCTTCTTAAAAAGAGAAATCGATGTTTATACAAAAAATTACTCATCGAACAATCCTCCCATATCATTAAGTGAATCAACAGCTTTTTCTTTACTTAAATCTGTCGTTGTTGTCTTGCTTGTTGCATGTTCCAATCTTGCTTCATCAGCCTTGTCCCAACCTTTGATATAATAATCTCCAGCCCGACCAAGAACCGTCTCTCGAGGCAAAATCGTAATAGATGCTTTTTCTGTCACACAAGCTTTTTCACACAAGCCACACCCGGTACAAATATCATAATTCACAACTGGTTTCATAAAAGCATGTTTACCAGTTCTTTCATTTTTGCTATATTCTACAAAGATAGCCTCACCTAAAAGCGGACAAGCACGATAACAAGCATCACATTGTATCCCCCAAAAAGCAATACAATTAAGGCTATCAACTACAGCTACACCCATTTTGGCTTTGTTTATATCAAGTTTGCCATTAGTACTTACTAGAATTTCATCTAGAGCATTTGTAGGACAAACAGGAACACATGGAATATCTGGACACATATAACATGGAATATCTCTAGCTACAAAATATGGAGTTCCTAAAGGACGATTGTCCCCAGGACGAGCTAGCATCAATGTATCATAAGGACACGCTAATACACACATTCCACACTTTATACAAGTTTTCAAGAAATCCTCTTCAGGTAATGCCCCAGGAGGTCTTAATATCAATGAATTTGCAGTTGCTTCATCTACATAAGCACTCCAAACCAACCCACCAAGAGCAGCAACTCCTGCTGTTCTAGTGATATTTAAAAAGAATTCTCTTCTACTTTGGCTAACTACATTTTCCATATCTTCTTCTTTTTTGTTTGTCATTTCGACTTTTGGATTAATATTGTTCAAGACAATATACCCTTTTATGCTTTATATACTTTAACTGCACATTTTTTGAAATCTGTTTGAGCAGATAATGGGCAAGTTGCATCCAAACAAACTTTATTAATGAAAACTTTTTCATCAAACCATGGAACATAAACAAGTCCTCTTGGAGGTCTATTTCTTCCTCTTGTTTCAACTCTAGCTTTTACTTTTCCTCTTCTACTCTCAACCCAACAATGCTCACCTTGTTTGACACCAAATGCGTCTGCATCTTTTGGGTGCATATAGCAAAGTGCTTCTGGAACTGCACGGAATAATTCAGGAACTCTCATAGTCATAGTTCCACTATGCCAGTGTTCAAGAACCCTACCAGTACTTAGCCATGTAGGATATGCTTCATCTGGAGTTTCTGGATAATCCATATATGGTCTTGCAAATATTTTTGCTTTATTTTTCAATGGTTTAGCTTCTTTATTTGTAATACCTTTTAAGTCACCAAATGGTAATGCTTTTGCCAATGTACCATAATATGCAAATTCTGTATGACCAGTTTCTGCACCATATTTTTTCGCATATGGGTCATATTTAGTATTAAATCTCCATTGTGTCTCTTTGCCATCAACAACTGGCCATTTTAGACCTCTTACTCTATGATATGTATCAAAGTCAGCTAAATCGTGAGCGTGTCCTCTACCAAAGTATGCATATTCTTCAAAAAGATATTTTTGGATAAAGAAACCATAACCTTTGAATACTTCTCCATCACTTCCAACAACATTTCTGCTATCTCCGTAACCTTCAGAGTTATCATATCCTTTTTGGATTGGATCATTTTGGTCAAGTTTATAGCTTTTTGCTCTTTTATTTGCGAAAAGAATTTCATACATAGTTGTATTTTCATTATAGCCCATAGCTTTTGCTTTTTCTATAACACTTGGAAGTACAGTTTTACCATCTCTTAGTTTCCACTCGCCCCATAAATCAGCAACTGTAAATCTTTTTGATAACTCAACCCATTGCCATGTATCACTCATAGCATCACCTACTGGTAATACTTGTTGTCTCCATAGTTGTGTTCTTCTTTCTGCATTACCATATCCACCCCATTTTTCATAAATCATAGCTGATGGTAAGATAAGGTCTGATACTTTTGCACTAATTCCAGGATAACCATCAGATGTAACGATAAAGTTATCCATCTCTCTTGCTGCTTTTATCCAGTGAGTTGCACTTGCTGTATCTTGGTATGGGTTACATACATTTACCCATGCAAATTTCATAAATCCATCTTCGATATCTCTGTGGATTTTCATAATATGTTGATTTCCAACTGGGTTTATAGTACCTTCTGGAACCATCCAAACATCTTCTGTAATTTTTCTATGTTTTGGATTTTCATTCATCATATCCGCTGGAAGTCTGTGTGTAAATGTACCAACTTCTCTAGCTGTTCCACATGCACTTGGTTGTCCTGTAAGAGAGAATGCTCCACTTCCTGGAACTGATTGTTTGTTTAATAAAAAGTGAACATTGTATGATAATGTATTACACCAAGTTCCTCTTGTATGTTGATTCATACCCATTGTCCAAAAAGATACTACTTTTCTACCTTTTTCGATATAAAGATTTGCTAACGCTTTTAACTTACCTTTGAATTGCTCTAAATCTTCATCAGGGTCACCTTTTGCAATTTTTGCAACATAATCAACAGTATAAGGAGCAAGGAATTTTTTATATTCTTCAAAAGAAATTTCCCAGTGTTTAAGTCCAGCTGGAGTATGTTCCATAGTATCACCTGCTTTATAACCAAATGGTTCTAATGCTGGTCCTTCTTCTGGTGAAACAATAGTTTTCATCTCTTTACTTACTGTTTGCATTTCTAAAGCACTATACTTACCATCTTTGATTGACTTGTCAGTAGATCTTCTCATACCATAACCAATATTTACAGGTTGTGAACAAAATACTATATGTTTATTTACGAAATCCCAATCAATTGCTTCTGGATGATTGTATACTATTTCATGAGCTATATAATTCCAAAGTGCAAGGTCTGTATTTGGAGTAAAGATAATTTCAATATCAGCAATATCAGAAGTTCTATGTGTATAAGTTTGGATACTCACTACTTTTACACGATCAGGATCACTTAATTTTCTATCTGTTACCCTTGACCATAGAATTGGGTGCATTTCTGCCATGTTTGAACCCCATGCTACAACAGTATCAGTCATCTCGATATCATCATAACATCCTGCTGGCTCATCTATACCAAATGTTTGATAAAAACCAACAACCGCACTTGCCATACAGTGTCTTGCATTTGGATCTATTGCATTAGATCTAAATCCAGCTTTCATCATCTTTTGAGCAGCATAACCTTCCATGATAGTATATTGACCACTTGCAAATACACCAACACCCTCAGGTCCACTGTGTTTAAGAGCGATTTTGATATGTTTTTCCATCTCATCAAATGCTCTTTTCCAAGATACTGGAGCAAATTTACCATTTTTATCAAACTCACCTTTTTCATTTACTCTTAAAAGTGGAGTTTTTAATCTATCAGCACCATACATAATTTTTGCATTAAAATATCCTTTGATACAGTTAAGCCCTCTATTTACTGGAGCTGCTGGATCACCTTTTACTGCAACAATTCTTCCTTCTTTTGTAGCGAGCATAATCCCACACCCTGTACCACAAAATCTACAAGCAGCCTTATCCCATCTCCATCCAGCCTCAGCTGAATTTGCCTGAGCACTTAAGCTACTCGGAACTGCCATACCAACAGCTGCCGCTGCGCTAGCTGCTGCTGAACTTTTCAAGAAATCTCTTCGATTTAAAGACATAGTCGTCCTCCTTATTGGTCGATTCATAACCTGTAGAATAAGAGTATTCTTAGATTAATATTGTAATTGTACCTATTGGGTAGGATTAAAGTCTTTGACCTCGGTCAAGAAAGTTTTATTTTAGATGGTAGGTGTTAGGTTGTAGGTGGTAGTGATTGTTTATGTTTTTTTTGATACAATAATAAAGTAAGTAATTATTATATTGAAATAATCGTCATTCCGTGCTTGACACGGAATCTAAAAAAATACCAACTAATTTTTAAGAAGTTTATTTATATTTTTTTATACAATCAGAAAACTACCTCTACTTATGCAAATTATTAAAATTATTCTGTAATTTTTCTAGCATTTTTGCTGTGTTTGCTAGGTCTTCTAGGGATTGGATGGCTATGTCTTCGCTTGTGTCTAGGGCTTTTTTGAGTTTGGCTTCTTCTATCCCTTCTACATGAGTTTCACTTTGGGCTACATTTGCTAGTTTTTCGATAGCACTTTTTGATTCGTTTATGGCTTTATTGGCTTCTGCTAATATTTTGTTTATATCTTTTGCAAAAGAATCTATATGTTTGACTGCAATGCTTAGCTCATCAGTTGGTTCATCTTCTGCAAACATAACTGGCTGATTTGGGGTGGTGATGTTTGATATGTCTTTTGAGTGAGCTACGAATCTTTCAAATAATTTTTTAATATTTAAAACAAGGGCAAAAGAATATATAATAAAGATAATTGCGATACTAATTGCAATATACTGGAAAATTTGTAAAAATTCTCTTTTTTGTTTTGAATCATTTGTGTATGCAGTTACTACTTCATCAATATTATTCAAAATCATCACATTTTTTGTAGCAATTGTATCAAGAACTTTATCGATTACCATTTGGTTATCTATAAAACTATATGAATCTTTTTTGTACTGAACAAAAAGTGATAAGACTTCTTCTATATTTTTATTTAGTTCTAGATTTTTTTTGATAATATTATATTTTGTAAGCTCGTTTAATCCTTTTTCAAAACTATCCAAAGCTTCATAGAATTTTTTGAAATCACTACTACTTTTACTAAGTACAAAACTACTCAAATGAAAAGCCATTTTTTGAGTAAGCATCCTTTGTTCACCACTTCTATCTATATAATGCCCATCAAGGTTTGATTGTACCATAAGCTTTACTATCATATCTGATTTATCTAAAAGTATTTCATTCTTTGAGATAAGACTATCTTTGAGTTGGATATAAAGCAATTTATTTATTTGATAACTTTCAATATCGTTGACAAAATCAAACCAACTTTTTTGAATAGCTACCAAACTATTATATATAGTATCATTTGGTGGTGGGTAGATTCCTTTTTCTTTGTTACCTTTTATCAAATCATTTAAAGATGTTTCAAACTCTTTTTGTGCTGATTTTATACTTGAAAAATCTATTGAATTTTGGCTATTGTTCAAAAAAATATCTTTTGTAATTTTTTGTGTGAGCATTCTTTCTTTTCCAGCCACATTTATAAGGTTTGAGTCTTTTTGTGTTTTGTAATTCAAAAACACTGTAACTCCACCTATTGTAATAATAATTACAGACAATACTGAAATCATAAACTTTATTTTAGATGTAATTTTGACCATATTAATTCCTATTCAAAGAGGGCTTTTAAGCCATCTAAATCAATAATCTTTATATCTTGTCCATCATTTTGTATCAAGCTATTTCTAAAAAGCTTGTTTAAAATTCTTGATAATGTCTCTGGCTGGATATTGAGCATATAAGCAATATCACCTTTTTTGAGGGTATTGAAGCTTTCTAAATCTTGCACTAGCATAAATGCTACTTTTGCAGTACCATCAAAAACTATTTCACGATTTATTATACACTGTAACATCTTAGTTTTTTTTGCAAACTCTTTTATTAAATTTAGTAAAAATTTTGTATTGTTTGAAAAAATATCTTTAAAAGTAGAATAATCAAATACCAAAACTTCACTATCTTTCGTAAACTCTGCATTTGCAAAGCACCCTATAGAGCCATCAAGATCAGTTATCTCAGAGATTAAACTACCACTTGTGATATTATACATAAAGATTTCATTATCCATTCTATCAACTTTGTATATTTTTAATCCACCAGTCAATAAAAAATAAATATTATCTTGCCTATCTTTTTCATAATGAAGAATATTACCACTATAAAACTTCTTCAAAGTTGTCGCACCAGAAAGTGTCATCAATTCATCATCACTTAAATCATCAAATAGTTTATGATTTGATATATATTGTTTTAAATCTGCCAAATCTTAACACCCCACTTTGTTAAATTTTGTCATGAAAAAACATTATACCGAAAAATGATTAATTAATCTATTGATTTGGGTCAAGGAAATAAAAAAAAGATTTTGCTAAAGTTAAAATAAAAAAACAAAAAGAAGTAAGATTATGACAGCAGAAAAATTTCATTCAGAAGTGATGACACTTAAGCGTTTTTTTGAAACTTATTGTATAAGTAATGGGCATAAATGTGCTAATCATTATATAGTAGTGGACTATAAAGAAAAAAAATACAGATTTGATTTCAATCTTTGTGATGAGTCTTTTGAGCTAATTACTTATGCAATAGAAAGGCTTTTGGAGTGTCCTCATGAAATCAAACCAAAGTGTAGATACTGCCCAACTCCATGTTACGACAAGTCAAGATACAAAGAAGTAGCAAAAATCATGAAATATAGTGGCATCAAGCTAGGGCTTTCAAAAATAAAACAATTATTTACCATATCTCATTGATATCTATGGTTTTTTTTGTTATCATATAAAAAAATTAGGAATACACATGAAAATATTAACAATTTTGATTTTATTGGTTTACAATTTATTTGCTTCAAATGTTGGTGAAATGCTTTTCAATGGCAATTGTCTAGCGTGTCACAATATAAAAACAGAAGTCTCAGCACCATCTATGGTGGAAATAAGAGATGTATATCTTGATATTTTCCCACGAAAAGAAGATTTTGTCAACTTTATGACAAACTGGGTATATGAACCAGAAGAAGATACTGCCTTTATGCCAAATGCTATAGATAAATATGGTCTTATGCCAAATCTGCACTATGACCAACAAATGCTTGAGGATATTTCTATTTATATTTTTGAGACTGATTTTTCAAAAATAGATTAATTTTTGATATAAGTCAAATATATTTTGATAATATTTTATTACAATATATTATCTTTTTTTTAGGTTGAATTATGAGTAATAATAAAGTGGTATCTCTTCAAATAGGTAAAGTTTCATCTTATGGGAACAAAAATAGCAAAGAATTTTTGGATAAATATTGGGAGAGTGCCTCTTTCAAAGAAGCAGTTATTGGTCATGTTTGGGCTAGTAGACTTGGGCTTGTAGGGGATGAAGTAGCTGATAAAGTACATCATGGAGGACTTGACAAAGCTATTTTTGCTAATAGTTATGAAAACTATCCCACTTGGGCTAAATTCTTAAAGCTTTCACATATACCTTTTGGGGCATTGGCTGAAAATCTTACTATTTCTACACTTCATGAAAGTAATGTACATATAGGTGATATTCACCAAATTGGTACCGCCTTGCTTCAAGTATCACAGCCTAGAAAACCTTGTTGGAAAATATCTCGTAGATGGGAAAACAAAGAATTTACAAAAGAAATATTCACTACTGGACTTTCTGGGTGGTATTATAGAGTTTTGGAAGAGGGTAACATATCTAGTGGTGATGAAGTCAAAATTATTTCACAAAATCCACAAAGAGTCACCATACTAAATGCAAATATAGCTTTTGCAAACCCTAACCAATATAAAGAGATTTTAAAACAAATTCTTTCAATCGAAAATTTAGCACTTTCATATGAGGCAAGTATCCTCAAAAGGCTTCAAGGTGATACAAACCTTGACTATATGAATACCTAAAAAAAGCAAAGTTGAGATTTAGCTAGATTATTTTGAAGCACTTTCTCTTAGCTTGTCTTTTTTACTTTTTCGCTTACCTTTGATTGGGGCTTTCCCTTTTTCTTTGATTGGAGCGGTTCCTACTAGCTCAAAACCTTCTATTTGTTTTGGCTGTATATCTAGTTTACACTGCTTTTTGATAGTTTTGAAATGTTCTGTATCTTCAAGGTTCACAAAAGACAAAGCAAACCCACTTTTACCAGCTCTTGCCGTCCGCCCTATTCGGTGGATATAATCACTTGAACTTCTAGGTAAATCATAATTTACAACACAATCAATACCATCAATATCAAGTCCCCTTGCAGCTATATCTGTAGCAAATAAGATTTTAATTCTTTTGGCTTTAAACTCATCTAATGTAAAATTTCTATCTTCTTGGTTCAAATCACCATGAAAAGACTCCGCACTAAAGCCATATTTTCTGAACTTCGCGGCAATATTATCAGTAGCTCTTTTGTTTGCCATAAATACCAAAACTTGACCCCATGGGCTAGTTTTGAGAAGATGACGAAGCAATGGTCCACGGTTTTCGCTATTTACAGATATGACTTCTTGAGTTACCGTATCTACTGTTGGTACATCTTCTTCTATGCTTATTTCTAGAGCATTTGTAGTGATTTTGGATGCAATATCTAGTATTTTTTGAGGATATGTTGCTGAAAAAAGAAGATTTTGCCTTTTTGGTGGAAGTTGCAAGAGTATAGTATCTAGCTCTTCACTAAACCCAAGATTTAGCATCTTATCAGCTTCATCAAGTACAAAAAACTCAATATGAGCTAGATTTAATTGCCCCTTATCTAGTATATCCACCAACCTTCCAGATGTAGCTACCAATATATCGCACCCTCTTTGGATAGCATAGAGTTGTTCACTTATCCCCTCTCCTCCTATCACACTCACAACTTTTGGCTTTTTGGTAAGCTCACCACTAAAAAGTTCAAAAGCTTTTGCTACTTGGATAGTCAAATCTCTGGTAGGAGTGATGACAAGAACTCTTACTTTTGACTTGCCCTCATAAGTCTTGCGTGAATAAAGCTCCAAAATAGGCAAAATAAAACTAGCACTCTTTCCACTTCCTGTTTTTGCCTTGGCTAAAATATCTTTTTTGTCCAAAATATGCGGGATGACTTTGGTTTGTATTGGCGTAGGTGAAGTAAAACCTATTTTTTCTAACGCTTGGATAAGAGGTGGGCAAAGATCAAAAGAAGAAAATGACATATTGGGAAATCCTAGTATTATATTATTATGAATTTTACCTTAAAATACATCAATTTCTGATTTGCCATAGGCATACCCTTATAAAAAACCAATCTTAAGTTCTTCTCTCTCCATCTTCTACTAGTGATTTTACTTTTATAATAAATGTTGTGTAACAATCTTGTGTTTCAAAACTTATATCTCCATGGAAAATAGAACACATTATATTTTTGCACATATATAGCCCTACCCCTGTACCTGTCTCACCTTTTGTAGAAAAATATGCATCAAATATTTTATTTTGAAATTCTTTTTTAATCCCTCCACCATCATCTTTTATATAACAATATACATATCCATTTTTTGTTTTTAAATCTATTGAAATATGCCCTACACTTTCATTTTGTGTTTCTTTTCTATAGTTTATAATAGCATCTTTTGCGTTATTGAAAATAACCATCAAACACTGTTCAAAATCATTTCTTTTACCAAATAGGTTAAATTCACCTATACTTTCTTCTGCATATTCTTTGTGTAATCTAATATTTTTGTGGGTTAGGATATATCCTAATAATTTTTCTACACGATGTATACTTTCATAAATATTAAATACCTCATCTTTTATTGATGGCATGAAAAAGCTTCTAAAATCATCAATTGTTTGAGACATATAAGATATAGTATGAAGTGATTTTGAAATCAAATCATCCATATCTTTTTTTGTCAAAGTTCCATCATTGTATTCAATTTTGATAGTTTCCAAATAAAGCCCAAGTATTGTAATAGGTTGTCTCCATTGATGTGCGATATTGTTTATAAGTTCCCCTAGTTCAGCTTCTTTTGTTTTTTGTATCAAAATAATCTCTTGTTTTCTCCTTATTGCTACTTCTTTTTTGACTTTTTTTGTAAGAAGTTTATTTAATTTGTTTAATTTTAAATTCTTTTTGATTATTTCAAGAATTGCTGGTTTGAAGATAAAAAATGCTTCAGCAACTACAGTAGCAAGTAGTACCAAACAAAGAAATACTAGAATTATTTTGATTTTAAATATTTTTTCACTTATAAGTCTTTCTTGCAAATAAGTAGCCTTGTCAAAGTAATCAACCAAAATATTTGCATCATTAATAAAACTATCTAAGAATCTTATATCAACCCCATTATTTTGTTCTATTTGCAATGCTTGATAATATAAATTTGTCGTTTTGGCATTTAAAGTATGATAAAATATATTATCATCCATCATAAGATTTTGGTAGAGTAAATACTGTGAATCCAATATTTCACTAATGATATTTAAAATTTCACCTTTTAATTTCTCTTCTTGGGTATATTTTAATTGCAATGCCAAAAAAGATGCTTTTTGGGTCATAATTCTTTGTTTTCCACTTTGATTTATGTATTTTGGGCTTTGGGATTGTACATCTATGATGATATATAAAAATATAAAAGAAGATACTATCACAAAAACTAATACCACAAATGAAACAATATGTTTTTTGACAAGCTTTACTGTCACTCTGTCGCCATTTTTGATGAATGTTATCATTTCTTTAAACTCTTGAATAACCCTTTGAATCATATTTATTGCTCTGCCAATGATTTTTTACATTCTACTAGCTCATCTAAATGGTCAAAAAATATATCATAAATTTGTGGGTCAAAATGTTTTCCTCTTTGAGGCTTAATAATATCTATAGTCCTATCCATACTCCACTCATCTTTGTATGATCTTGAGCTTGTAAGTGCATCAAATACATCAGCAACAGCTACGATTCTTCCAAAAAAACTTATATTTTCACCTTTTAGACCATATGGATAACCACTGCCATCGTATTTTTCATGATGCGTCAATGCAATATCAGCAGCCGTTACAAAGATTTTATTATCGATTGAGCTTAAAATCTTATGTCCAATAGTTGTATGTGTTTTTATAATGTCAAACTCTTCAGTAGTCAATTTTCCATTCTTTTGCAATATTGAATTTGGTGTTGCAATTTTACCTATATCATGAAGTGGTGTTGCGTATGACAAAAGCTTAATATCTTCATCATCCAAATCTGTATATTTTGCCAATATCTTCGAATAGCTTGTCACTCTTTTGAGATGTGTTGCTGTTTCTATGGTTCTACTTTCTGCAACTGAACCCAACATATAAACTATTTGTTTGTTCAGGTCGTTTAGCTCATTGGTAAGCTTATAGACATCTTGAGATAAGATATTTCTATATTCAATATTCTCTTTTTGTGCTATTATTTTTTTTGCTATAGACTCCAAAGAACTTAGCATACTTTCAAAATTTAAAGGTTTAATAAAAAACTTATCAGCACCATTATTTATAGCTTCTAATAAAAAATCATAATCATTAGACCCAGAAAATAAAATAACAGTTTGTTCTTGATTTATTTTTTTGATTTCTTTTAAAAGTTCAATTCCGTTTATTACAGGCATTCTAATATCAGTAATTATGATATCTATATCTTTTTCTTTATAGATTTTTAATGCTTGATGTCCGTTACTAGCTACAAAAATATTTTTTGAATATTTTTGTAGCAATCTATTTAATAAAAACCTTATTTCTTCTTCATCATCTACAATTAAAAGATTAAGTTTTGATAAATACATATTTTACCTCATTTGTATATAACTTTATAAAATTGATTTAATTATACACAAAAATTTAAATTATAATTTTGACATTCATCAAATTAAGAATAAAAATTTCTAATAGATAAATATAAGTATTTGATATGTAGTAAAGGAAAGGAATATTTGATTTTTTCTAAATTAAAGATTTTTTTCTAAATTAATTTCATAAAAAGTTTTCTCTAAAAAACTATTTTTTATTGCGGTTTTTGGCTTTTGCCAACTATCATGAAGTTGACATTTTTTATCATTATTACATAATCCATTACCAAGTACACATAACTTATAACTATTATCTGCAAGTGCATTTAGTACATCTTTGATTATAAGTTCTTTTGTATCTTTTGATAAAATAAACCCACCATATCTACCTTTAATGGAAGCTATTATATTGCTCTTGGATAGTTTTGTCATTACTTTAGTGAGATATTTGTAAGGTATATCTAAAGTATCGGATAAATATTTGGCACTATATAATTCTTGTGGTTTTAAAGACATAAGACCTACCACTTTTAGGGCATATTGTGAAGTAGTATTAAGTGTCACATAGATTCCTTTAAAATTTTTTCAATTCTAACAAATTTTTCTTTCTTTGTCAATAATACCATCTTTAAATCGTATATAAAAACTCACTCTACTTTAGTGTAAAATAGCTATTAAAGATAATACAACTAAAAGCCAAATAAGAGGTATAAGTCTATATTTAAATCTAACATTTTTCAAATCCATAAAATAATCAATAACCAACTGCCCTTTTATCAGTGTACTAAGAAGTAAAATTCCAACAAGTAAATTTGGTATAAAGTCTAAATTTCCCAATACAAAAGCAAAAATAGTAAGTGCCAACAAAACTATCCAAACAATTTCTAAAGTTTTTTTCATATTATATACACCAAAGGAAAAAGTACAATCCACAACAAATCAACCATATGCCAATATGAAGCTCCAGTTTCCAAACCACTACAATTATCTGGCGTATATCCTTGAAGTCTAGTTTTTTGATAGAGAGTAAACAATATTACCATACCCAAAATAACATGTAAAAAATGAAAAACAGTCAAAAACAGATAAAACATAAAAAACTTATTGGTACTTAGTGTAATACCTTGAGCAAATAGATGGTTAAACTCATAAATCTTAAATACCAAAAATCCTCCACCCAAAAGCATAGCTCCTAAAAGCCATTTTGATGATAGAAGACTAGTTTTGAGCAAAGAGTTTTTTGATAGTTTTATCGTGTGTACAGCTTTTGCTACAAAATAACTGCTTGTTATCAAAAGTATTGTGTTTACAAAACCTATGGTTTGATTTACCAAAACTTGCGAATCAATAAAAACTTCTAAATCTTGCTTTCTTGAATACGCATATCCCAAAAACAACAACCCAAAAGTCAACAACTCTATATAAATAATCACCCAAATTGCAAAATCCCCAGGTGGATACTGCTCTTCTACATAACTATTTTTTGACATCTAAACTCTTTGGAAAGTGCAATAGTATCAGTTTTTCAAGTACTCCTAAAACTTCACTTTCATCACTTAATGACTCTACAACTGTGTGCATACAAGCTTGGTATGGGTCAAATCCTTTGACTATAAGTTTTCCTGCATAAATAAGAAGTCTTGTTGAAACTGCTTCTTGAATATCCACATCACTAAGCTGTCTCACTTCTTTTGCTATATTGACTAGTTTTTGAGCTATTGTATCATCTATACCGCTTTCTTTTTTGATAACTTCTTTTTCTATTTCTTCTTTTGGATAATCAAAACTTAGTGAAATAAATCTTTGTTTTGTACTTGGTTTCATCCCTTTTAAAACATTTTGATACCCTGGATTATAAGATACCACAAGCATAAAATCAGGATGAGCTTCTATTGTCTCACCTGTTCTATCTATACTCAAAACCCTCCTATAATCTGCAAGAGAATGAAGCACTACTGTAGTATCTTTTCTAGCTTCTATTATCTCATCAAGATAGCAAATACCGCCATATCTAACAGCTTTTGTCAAAGGTCCATCTTGCCAATAAGTACCATTTTCACCAATAAGATGTCGCCCTATCAAATCAGCTGCACTCAAATCATCATGGCAAACAACCGTATACACATCTCTTTTTAGCTCTTCTCCCATATATTCTATAAATCTTGTTTTTCCACATCCAGTAGGTCCTTTGATAAGCACTGGCAAGTTCATCTGTGCAGCAGTTGTAAAAAGTTCCACTTCATTTGATTGGGCTAGGTAATAGTTTTTTGACATTTTTTTCCTTTTATTTTGTGAGATTTATATAAACTTCTGTTAATATTTTTGGCAAATTTTGACCATCTCTTACCACTGCATAGCCATTTCGTCCAAACAAATATCCAAGATATTCTTTTGCATCAAGATCAATAGTAATACAAAATGGGGTAATCCCTTTTTTCTTTGCTTCTTCAAGGGCTTTTTTTGTATCTTCTATCCCATATCTTCCATCATATCTATCTTCATCATTTGGTTTCCCATCACTTATGATAAGCAATAATTTATTTGCACTTTGTTGTTTATCTAGTATTTTTACTGATTCTCTAATAGCTGCACCCATTCTTGTGTAGTACTCTGGTTTTATGGAGTCAATTCTTCCTCTTATAATCTCATTGTATTTATCTGCAAAGTTTTTTATGATACTAAAATAGACTTTTTTGTTTTGTAAAGATGAAAATGCGTAAATCGCAAACTTATCTTGAAGCCTCTCCAATGCCTCACTAAAAACCATCAATGAATCTTTTATTACATCTATAATACGCAAATCTTGAGTGATTCCACCTTCTGTAGATAAAGATATATCTGCTAATATCAAAGTTGAAATATCTCTTGTTTTTCGCTCAAATGTTGTAAAAAACTTTTGATGGTGTATTGATTTATTTTGATGTCCACTATATTCAATCCAAGTATCCATATTTATCTCATCACCGTATGGTAGGTTGTCATTTTTGATGCGATTAAGAGCCAAAATATCAAGAAGTTGTTGTATTTTTCTTACAGTTTTTTTTAACCTTTGAGGCAACTCTATTGGTGTGATATTTAGAGAAATTTGAGGCAAAATCCGAACATAGTTTTTTAAATAATCGTTTTTTTGATAATCCCATTCATCTCTTAAATGCCCTTTGCCTAGAGGATATTTGATACTCATATCATGCTTTAACTCCAAATCCATTTTGATTCTTGAAGCTAAGTTGGCTTGTTTTTGTCCTATTGTAATCTCATCCAAATCTTGTGCATGATATAGAGCATCTTCATTAAAAGTATCATCTTCACATCTATCCACATTGACTTGTTCGAAAATACTCATCAAAGACTCAGGCAAAAATGCCAAAAAACCATCTGTTTCATGTTTGTTTTCTGATTTGCTTGCCTTTTTTTTCATTTTCAGAGTATCTGTTTTTTCTTTGTTTTCTTCTCTTTTTGGAGGCTCATTTTCTTCATCATTTAATATAATATTTGAAATACCAAAAGGTGATGGATATATCCACATAGGATTGGGATAGTCATTTATAAAATCTTCTATATTTTTATCTTTCAAAGATTTTAGAAATAACAACTGTCCATAAGTATCACTCAAATATTTTGTACTGAAATCATGAAATTTTTGAAAACCGCTGTATTTAGAAGTTAAAAAAGAGGCCACTTCAATATTTTGCTTTAATACTTTTTCATCACTTATATCTACTTTTGAAGCCATTGCAATAAGCCAATAGTACAACATCTCATTTAATTCTTTTGTTGGAAAATAAGCAAATGATGATGGAAGATAAATAGAATTTTCATCTTGCCATGACAGATAGAACTCTTTGCCTAAAAACCCAACCTTTTCTACAAAAGTTCTTTTTGCATTTATATATCTTTTGTCTGTAATTTGCAAGTTTTTACCTTTTTCACCACCCATAAGGTGATGAAAAATTTTGAGAGATTTACTTATATTGACAAAATATACCCTTTTATCTTCATGATATTTGTGTACTTTTTGGTTGAGATATTTATCCCAAACCCTACCAATACTTTCTTCAAACTCTAGGTAATATTTAAGCATCTTGTTTTACAAAAAAACTATAAAAATATGTAAGAAGTCCTGCAAATACAAGTACTCCAAAGCCAGCTCTTAGCATATAAATACCACTTATAGACTCTTGTGATTCCATAAATCCAATCAGTTCAGTTCCTACTCTTTGGTCAAGTATTTGCACTATTCCAGCAGCACTTAAAGCCAAAGTAAGACCCAACATACCAATATTCATCATCCAAAATGCACTCAATTCTACTTTTTGTGCCGCTTTAGAATTACCATGAGGTCTCCCTCTTAAAATTGGCATTGCATATGAAATTACAGTAAAAACTATCATTATATAAGCCCCATAAAATGCTAAGTGTCCATGAGCAGCTGTTAGCTGTGTACCATGAGTAAACATATTTACAGGTGCAAGTGTGTGAATAAAGCCCCAAACTCCAGCTCCCAAGAATCCCATAACAGCAGTACCTTTTGCCCAAGTCAATGCTATTTCGTTGTCATGTTGAATTTTTCTTTCTCTTGCCATTGTAAATGCAAATAAAATCATCAAATAAAACGGCAAAGGCTCAACTGCTGATGCGATAGAACCAATCCATAGCCAGTATTCAGGTGCACCCATATAGAAAAAGTGATGTCCTGTACCTAAAATTCCTGATACCATAGTCATAGCGATAATCAAATAAAGCCATTTATCAATATGTTCTCTATCTACACCTGTTACTTTGATAAGTACAAAAGCTAGTAACGCACCAAGAATAAGCTCCCAAGTAGCTTCAACCCATAAATGCACTGTAAACCACCATAAAAATTTATCCATTATTAGGTTGTCAGGTACATAAAAGGCAAATAAGAAAAATACTGCCAAACCAAATAAACCAGTAAGTAATACTGTAGTGATAACTGTTTTTCTACCTTTTATTACTGTCATAAGAACATTTAGAATATAAAGTACAACAACTAATACAATCCCAAGCTTAGTAGGAAGGGGTTGTTCTAAAAATTCTCTTCCCATAGTAGGCAAGATATTGTTAAAAGTTAGTTCTGTTAGCTCTGCATAAGGGACGAATAAATACCCAAGAATTGTAGCAACGCCAGCTGCTGCAAATACCCAAAATGTAAATATAGCCAACTTCGGACTCCAAAGCTCACTCTCAGTTTCTTCAGGTATCAAATAATAAGTTGCACCCATAAAACCAAACAACAACAATACTATAAGTAGATTTGTATGAACCATACGCAATACATTAAAAGGTATCAATGGAAATAAAAAATCTCCATATATATACTGTATTGCCATAAGCAAACCAAAAAGAATTTCTCCAGCTAAAAGAACCAATGCAAAAATAAAGTATGGTTTTGCGACCATCTGTGATGTGTATTTCATTTTCTACTATCCTTCAATTGTCGGTGGCCATTCATTGGCATTTACTTTTGATGTCCAAATCAAGAAATCAGATAAAAAATCTACTTGTTCTTGTGTCAAATTAAACTGTGGCATTTTTCTTCTATGAGGTGTATCCAAAGGCTGTGCAGCCATCCAACCTTGCATATAGTCTTTAAATGCCACTTCATCAGAACCGCCTCTTCTTTGAAATACATTCATAAGCTCAGGTGCATAATATGCTCCCTCTCCTATAATTGTATGACAACCAACACAGTTATTATCTTCCCATATTTTCTTACCAGCTACAACACTTGCAGTCATATCTTGCTGATTTGATCTATGTGGTATCTGATTTACTGTATCAAATGTAAGGGCAAAAAATATCAATAATGCAAATGCTCCACCACCATAATAAATATTTTTTGCCATACTTTTCGTTATACGCTCAGTCATTTATAATCCTTTTTTAAATTCTACCTAGAAGTAGTATTTGGAATCATATCAAAAAAATATTAAATATTTCTTAAGCCAAGTTTTTAATACTTACAAACAAATATTTGAGTATTGATATCAATCAATGGAATATTTTGTGAAATAAGTTATAATACTACCAATTACATATTGGAGTTGAATATGAAAAAGATTTTCTTATTAATAGCTATTGTAATCAATTTGTTAGTTGCAGATAATATATTGCTAGAAAAAGCTCAAAAAGCCAACCTTTTACCAATACCTTCAAGCACATCTGAACTCCTAAAGCTTATCGATGAGCCACAAAATCCGATAACAGATGCAAAAATAGAACTTGGTAAAAAGCTTTTTTTTGATCCAAGACTATCCAAAAGTAATCTTATAAGTTGTAATACTTGTCATAATCTAGGACTTGCTGGTGTAGATGGTGTAAGTACAGCTATTGGAGACAACTGGCAAGCAAATCCACAACATTTAAACTCACCTACAGTATATAACTCTGTATTTTTGACTTTTCAATTTTGGGATGGGAGAAGTCCACATTTAGCTGACCAAGCCAAAGGTCCACTAACTGCACCTTTTGAAATGGCATCGAAGCCAGAAGATTTAGCCAAAAAAATTTCATCTATAAAAGGGTATCAAGAGCTTTTTGACCAAACTTATGGACAAAATACACAAATCACATTTGAGCTTATTGCCGATACCATTGCTATTTTTGAAAAAACTCTTGTTACACCATCAAAATTTGATAAGTTTTTAGAAGGTGATATGGATATCTTAAGTGAAAAAGAAAAAAAAGGATTACATACATTTATAGATAAAAGATGTGTTAGTTGTCACAATGGTGTAGCACTTGGTGGTATGATGAAATATTTTGTAATGAAAAATTTTACATACAAAGATATAGGCTCTTTTAGTGGAAATGATAATTTTTTAGTTAAAGTTCCAACTTTGAGAAATATATCAAAAACTGCACCATATTTTCATAATGGTAGTGTATGGTCTTTAAATGAAGCTGTTTTAGAAATGGCTAGAATACAATTAAAACTTAAAATCACAGATGAAGAAGCTCAAAGTATTGTTGATTTTCTAAAATCACTTGATGGAGATATGCCCAATATTACATACCCTACACTACCATATTAATCTTGGTTTCATTATATTTTGATATTTTAAAGAATAATTTAAATATTTAATCTAATTTTCTTGACTTAGGTCAAATTCTTTTTCTTAATTTTTTGTTAAACTTTAAAATTCAAGAAAATAATTAAGAAAGAGGTTTTAATATGAAGAATATTTTACAAAATATTAAATATTTTGCTTCATTTGATGACTATAGTTTTGAAAGGTTGTCATCAATATCTTTTACAAAAAGATTGGTTAATGGTGAGATATTATTTTATGAAGGTGATGAACCTAGATATATATATTATCTAATCAAAGGACATCTAAAGGTACTCAAAAGCCAAGGTGATTTAAAACAAGTTTATATTCATACTATGTGTCCAGGTATGCTAGTCGCTGAAATCACAATGTTTGATGATATACTTTATCCAGCTACTTCAGAAGCTATAGGTGAATGTGAAGTATTAGCTATAAATAAAAATGATTTTATAAAAGATTTTCTAAATGACCCTTCACTTCTTAGAGAAATGTTAAAATCTCTGAGTATCAAAGTCAAATATTTGATGATGTCTATTGAATTTGAAACTACACTCACTACAGAAGTAAAAATAGCAAAATTTATCATCAATCATCAAAATGAAATTTCAAAAATCAAACATAAAGATATTGCTATGGAGCTAAATAGTACACCAGAGACAATCTCAAGAATTCTAAAAAAATTTGTAACAAATAGTTTCCTAGAAAAATCCAACCCAATCACTATCAAAAACTTACAAGGATTAAGAATATTATGCAACTAACAGATATCACAAATATAGTAGTTTATTTAGTTTTTGTTGGAGCATTAATGATATTTTCTTTATATCCAGCAATTTGGATAAGTGAAAAATTATCTTTAAAATCACAATTATTTGCAAATAATTCTAGAACTATTACTATTATTCTCACTATAACTTTTGCTAGTATTGCTTCTTTATTCTTATATTCTTCAAGATAGACTATTTCTCTTTATATCTTTTATCTATTAAAAAACTGAACTATTAATTTAAATAAAATATTAATTTAATTTAATCAAATACTATTAAAAAAGTTGATGATTGTCAATTGTAAAACTTTTATTTTGTTCTACAATTGCTCAAGGTAAAAATTTGATAAGGAGTCAGAAATGTTAAATGAAATTGTTAGGTCAAGACCAGAGATTGCATTGAATGATTTTTTACCTATATTTTTATCATCATCACTTGTGCTTATTTTTGGAGTCTTTTTTGTAGCTATTTACACATTAGTCAAAATGGGTTTGCTTAGAGGTTTTTTTATGCCTTTTGCATATTTATTTTGGGGACTTCAAACATATTGTATGTATTTTATGGCTGTAACCATTCAAGTAGAACCATTTACGCAAAATGCACTTATGCTAGCAATGCTAGCATATCTTACTTTGCCTCATTTGTACTTCTATTTGAATGAAAAAGCAGACGAAAAATACGAAAATTAAAGAAAGGGAGGTAGCAAAGTGTCTAAAAAAGTTTCTGTCTGGGCAGACAACAAATTTTGGCAACGATCAGCTGCATGGGTCACAGGTTTTGCTGCGATGTTGTTAATTTGGCTTACTTTTGATAGTATGGGTCAAATTTCAATGGGAACAGCAACTGAACTAAATAATGGTGTAACAAAAAGAGTTCCATCACCAACAGTTATAAATCATAAGGTAACTTATGAGATGAGTGAAAAAAGAGGACACGAGGTGCCAGTAATTGGTGGTAAAGAATTGTTTTTTGGAAGAGATGATTATAGTGAAGAAGAAGCTGGTGCATTACTTCGTCTTGGAAAGCTAGGCATACAGGCAAAAAACTGTATGAATTGTCATACACTTCTTGGAAATGGTGCATATTATGCTCCAGATTTGACAAAAGCTTGGCTTGACCCTATGTGGGAAAGCTATATAGCAAGAACTGAAAAATCTACAAAAGAAGAGGCTATTGCAGAGTTTTTACAAAACCCTTCAATGTATCCATCACATGAAAGAATGATGCCAAATCTTGGCATAACTGCTGAAGAAGCAAAAGGAATCGTAGCCTTTTTGAAACATATGTCTTCAATTGATACAAATGGTTTCCCTAGAAACTTCGGAAGAATGCAAGGAGCTATCCATGGTAAATAGTTTTAATACTTTACAATATGAATCAAAAAAATTAGGTGTTATGTATTTTACAGTAGCAGCTATACTTTTAGGGGCTCAATTATTACTAGGACTAGTTGCTGCAATTCAGTTTATTTATCCAAGTTTTTTATTTGAAATTTTAGATTTTAATGTTGCTAGAATGGTACATATTAATGCTCTTGTAGTTTGGTTACTTTATGCGATGATTGGTTCTGTTTACTTTTTGATGCCAGATGAAACTGGGATTGAAACTGTAGGAATTGGTCTTGGCAAACTTGGATTTTATGTCTTAACTGCAGCTGTTACTGTTGTTGTTTTGGTATATATTTTGGTACAAGTTGGACCTGCTAGTGAATCTACAATATGGCTTATTAATGAAGGTAGAGAATATATAGAAGCTCCAAGATGGGCTGATATTGGTATCGTTGTAGTTGTTTTAGTTTTTTTAGCAAATGTTTATCTAACTGCTATAAAAGGTGAAAGAACAGGAATTATGACTGTATTGATGGCTGACCTTATGGCTCTTGCTGGGCTTTATTTAGCTGGTATGTTTTATACAGACAATATTTCTATGGATCAATACTGGTGGTGGTGGGTTATCCACTTATGGGTTGAAGCAACTTGGGAAGTATTCGTAGCTTCTATTATTGGATGGGCGTTAATCAAGATTATTGGTGCAAACAGAGAAATAGTAGAAATGTGGTTATGGATTGAAGTTGCAATGCTTTTTGGTTCTGGAATTTTGGGTATAGGACACCATTATTTTTGGATTGGAACACCTGAATATTGGTGGGAAATTGGGGCATTATTTAGTGCTTTAGAGCCTATTCCATTGGTTGCTATGTTTGTACATGTTATGTATGACTGGGGTAAAGAAGCTGGAGTCAAAAAAGCTCATGGTGAAGAAGCTGTTATGAACAACAACCCTGCATTTTTATGGTTTGTTGGGAGTGCATTTGGAAACTTCCTTGGTGCTGGTGTATGGGGCTTTTTCCACACATTACCACAAGTAAATATTTATACACATGGTACTCAGTTTACTGCAGCTCATGGTCACCTTGCATTTTTCGGTGCTTTTGCGATGGCGATGATTGCTATGTTTTATATGGGTGTTCAAGCTACCAACGGTATAGAAAGAATGAAAATGACATTTGCATCAAAAATGGGATTTGCATTGATTTGTATCGGTGTTGTAGGGATGACTGTAGCTCTTACAATAGCAGGTTATGGACAAGTTCTTGTTGAAAGAGCTCAAATGGGTGCTACTTGGGAAGCTTACTTTATCTCTCAAAATGGTCATTGGTTCCTTCAAGCGATGGGCTGGAGACTTGTAATGGGTATTGTAACACTTGTTGGTTTTGCTTATTTGGTTTATGATTTGCTAACAATTGGTAAATCTAAAGTTCAAAACGGTTAAGGAGTAAATTATGATAGAACCATTTACAGATATTGTACCAAGTTTTTTTGGTATGTTAAATCAAGGTCCATTGACATTGACATTATTCTTGCATACGGTGATTATATTACCTATGTTTTGGATATATGCTCAAGAAAAGAAAAGATTGGAAGAAGAAAACCAAGATTAAAAAAAGTTATATAGAAGAGAGGAAAGTCTCTTCTATATGTAAGTTTGAGAAAACTTGTCGGGATGATAACTTATTTTTTATAAATCTAAGTTTAATCCAAATAAATGATTTTTTATATAAGGAGAAAGTATGAAATTATCAAGATTTTTAAGCGTAGCAGCAATTGCTTGCATAGGTTTTGTTGGTACGGCTCAAGCAGAGGTTAAATTATCAGTTGCAGAAATGGAACATGCTACACAAATTTATTTCGATAGATGTGCAGGATGCCATGGTATGCTTAGAAAAGGGGCTTTAGGACCTGCACTAACACCTGAAAAACTTAAAGAAAAAGGTTATGATTCAGCATCACTGAAACATATTATTCATGAAGGTACACCTGGTGGTATGCCAGAGTGGGGAAAATCTGGAGAGATTACAGCTGCTGAGACTGATTTGATGGCTAAATATATCCAGCTTCCAGCACCTCAACCACCTGAAAAATCTCTAAAAGATATGAAAGATACACACAAAGTATTGATACCTGTAAAAGATAGACCAAAAGCTCCTGAAATGAAAAACTGGAAAGACTATTTTGCAGTAATTTTAAGAGATGTTGGGCAAATTGCTATTATTGATGGTGTTACTAAAGATATAATGTCTGTTGTTCCATCAGGTTATGCAACACACATTACTAGAACTGGTGCATCTGGAAGATATATGTATGTAATTGGTAGAGATGGTAAAGCATCTGTTATCGACCTTTGGATGAAAGAGCCAAAGAATGTTGCTGAAATTAGAGTTTGTAACGATGCAAGAGCTATTGATACATCAAAACACAAAGATTTCCTAGATAAATATGCGGTTGTTGGTTGTTATTGGCCACCATCTATTGTAACACTAGAAGCTGAAACACTAGAACCTCTCAAAATCGTATCAACTGCAAGTTATACTTGGGATACTGGTGAATATACAAGAGAAGCAAGAGTTGCAGCTATTATAGCATCACACGACAAACCTGAGTGGGTTATCAATATCAAAGAAACTGGACAAGTTTGGCTATATGATTATTCAAATATTATGAATCCAAAAATTACAATGGTTAATGCTGAAAGATTCTTGCATGATGGTGGTTGGGATTTATCAAAAAGATATTTCATGACTGCAGCTAATTCAAGACATATTATTTCTGTTATTGATACAAAAGAGGGAAAACTAGTTGCTAATATCCCATCTCAAGGGAATATTCCACATCCAGGAAGAGGTGTGAATGTAGACCATCCTAAATTTGGTCCAGTTTGGGGAACAGGTCATATTGGCTCTGCTGATATAGTGTTCATTGGAACTGACCCAAAAAATCATCCAAAAAATGCGTGGAAAGTTGTTAAAAAAATCAAACTTCCAGGTGATGGCGGAGGAAATCTATTTATCAAAGGTCATCCAAATTCAAAATATATATTTGTTGATAGACCAGTGAATCCAGATAGAGAGCTACAAACTCAAATTTATGTAATCGATAGAGATACACTAGAGTTTGTAAAAACTATCAAAATAGATCCAAAATACCTAGAACCAGCAAAAACTGCTGATGGTAAAGAGATTCAAGCAAGAGGACCAGTGCATTTTGAATTTAATGCTGATGGTTCAGAAGTTTGGACAAGTATTTGGGGTAATAAGCTTAAAGCATCTCCTATTTTAATTTATGATACAAAAACATTAGAACTTAAAAAAGTAATTAATGACGAAAGACTTAAAACACCAACTGGTAAATTTAATGTAACCAACACAATGACGGATACTTATTAATTTTACAAATTTATTTTAAATATCAAGCCTTTGGGCTTGGTATTTTTTTTGGAGGAATTTATGAAAACAACGATTTTATATACTATGGTTTTGACTCTTTTTTTAAGTAATGCAAATGCTATTGATAGTGCGGCTGGGCATATGGTAGAAGCATTGCCTAAAAAAGAAGTTGGGAAAGAGCTTTATAATCAATATTGCTCATCATGTCACCATACCAAAAGAGTAGGAAAAGATGGGCCACCTTTACTACCAGACAATCTAAAAAAATATACCATCAATGACCTAGCTTCAAAAATCAAAGATGGCTTTCCTCAAACACTTATGCCAAAATATGATTTTCTAAATCCATATGAGCTTTTGAAAATTGCTCAATATATCAAGTCTGATTCGGATGTAGATACTACATGGAATAGTGAAGATATCACAAAATCTATTGTGACATTTGATGACCCATATTCACCACTTGATATCAAAGACAAAGAGCAAATTTTGCCAGTTGTAGAAAGAGATGGCAATAAAGTTTGGATTATGGAAGATACGAGAGTTTTGAGTAAATTTGAATTAGCCAATGTACATGGCGGAATCAAATACACAATGGATGCAAAAAACATATATGTACCTACTAGAGATGGATATATACAAAGATATTCACTACAAAGTGGACAAAGACTCAACAAAACTAGAGCTTGTATAAATCTACGCAATATTTCTCTTAGTCGAGATGGAGAAAAAATATTTGCCACATGCCTCTTACCAGAGCAACTCGTAATTCTAGATTCTCAAACAATGCTACCAAGTCATATAGAAAAGCTTGATGGCAAAGTTTCGGCACTGTATGAGTTTTATTCCAAAGATGAAGCTGTATTTACTTTTAGAAATAAACCATTGTTAGCTACAATCAACACAAACACTTTTGAAATCAAATATCAAACAATAAAAGAGCCAATTGAGGACTTTTTCATAGACCCATTTGAGGATTTTTTGATAGGAACAGCAAGAAGAGGTGATATATTGAGTGTGTATGACCTCAATAAAAATAAGTATGTTTTTGAACATGCAATGAAAGGTATGCCACATCTTTTTTCTGCTACTTATTGGTATGAAAATGGTAACTTTTATTTTGCAACTCCACATATCAAAAAACCTTATTTGACTATATGGAAAATGTATGACTGGGAATTTACAAAACAAGTTGAAATAGGTGGCGATGGTTTTTTTGTCAAAACACATCCAAATACTCCTTATCTTTGGACGGATAATGGAAGTGACGAGCTAGTATTGATATCAAAAAAAGATTATCAAATCAAAAAAATAGTACCTAGAAAAGGGAAACAATATATCCATACAGAATATAGTGGAGATGGTAAATATGCCTATTTGAGTATATACGAAAAAGATGGAGAGATTATGGTCTTGGATACTCAAAATTTCAAAGAA
Organism: Arcobacteraceae bacterium; assembly: GCA_023229945.1. Classification (GTDB taxonomy): domain Bacteria; phylum Campylobacterota; class Campylobacteria; order Campylobacterales; family Arcobacteraceae; genus UBA6211. The sequence continues at coordinate 35,645 of JALNYH010000002.1, forward strand.
TTAGCTTCATATGATGCAAATATGCCAGTTGGTAAATATAATTTTATCAATAAAAACAGAGAATTTTATCCAAGGCTTTTTGGGATTGATATTTTTAAAGAAAAATGCAACAATACTCTACCTTGTAATACAAATGGGCTAAACAAATATGAAAGCCAAAGTTTAAGTGACTTTCTTGAGTCAATCAAATAATGATAAATTAAAAACATAAAATAAGGAAAACAATGAAAACTTTTAAAACATTACTAATACTACTATTTTGCGGAATAAGCCTAAATGGTCAGAGTTTTGCCACGGTAAATGGTGAAAATGTCACAATAGAAGATATAAACATAGTGCTAAAATCATACGAACAAGCACCAGCTTTTAGTGAATTATCAAAAGTAGATAAAGAGTTTGTAATCAATCAAGCAATAGAAGCAAAACTAATACAACAAATTGCAAAAAAAGAAAAAATCCAAAATAGAGATGATTATACGAGTGCCTTGAGCGATATACAAAATCAACTTTTGATAGAAATATGGATGAAAACAAATTTGGAAAAAATTACTATCACAAAAGAAGAAGTTGAAACTTCTTATAAGCAAAATATAGCTGATTACAAACAGCCTTTACAAGTAAAAGCTAGGCATATTATAGTAGAAACTCAAAAAGAAGCCCAAGATATAATAAATGAGCTAAACAACACAAAAACAGATATTCAAGGAAAATTCATAGAACTTGCAAACACAAAATCCATAGAACCTACAGCCAATACAAGAGGTGGGGATTTGGGATGGTTCAAACAAGGTGATATGCTAGAAGAATTTTGGCAAGAATCTTTGTCTTTAGAGGTAGAAAGCTACTCCAATAAACCTTTGCAAACCCCTTTTGGATACCATATAGTATTTCTTGATGGCAAAAAAGAACCATACACTATCAGCCTAGAAAATGTATATACAGCTATAGAAAACAAACTAAAAATGGACAAACTACAACTAAGTGTTGGCAAAAGACTAGAAGAAATCAAGAAAAATGCAAAGATTTCTATAAATTAGCTTCAAAATTTATTTGAGATAGATATTTATATGACCACACTGCTAGTATAAAAATTAAAATAAACTAGCTTGTTGTGGTTTTTTTTCTTCTTTAATATGCTTTTCAATCCAAGTTATAAATTCATTTTTAAACTTAATACCTTTGATTTTTCCATGGTATTTATCAATAATAAATAAATCTTTATATTTATTAGTTGGTGTATAAGTTTTATCTTCTTTTTGTATCACGGCTTCATGGATTAAATATTTATTCAAATCTTGTGTTTTTTGAAATAAATCTTCTGCTTCATCTTTTAAATATTGCACTACCTCAGAAGCTGTATAGCCATTATTTTCTCTATAGATGAACTCTATTTCATCTTTTTTTATCTTACTTTGTTCCATAAATAAATTTTTATTAGATAAATAAACTTTTATTTTTTTATTGTTGTCTACCCCTCGAAGTATATTGTCATAACTTCCTTTACTCATGCCATCCCATATAACAAAAGTAAACTCACTATCTATTGTCATAGCTTTATCTTTTTCTTGTTGTCGTTCTCGTTCTTTTTTAATGCTATTTGAAACTTCAATATACTTTGTCTTAAAACTTTCATTTGCTTTATATCTAGGACACATAGAAATGGAATAAACCGTTATCTTACAATAATTTAATGATGCACAATAATCTTGTACTAATGTATCAACTCCAGAAGCATCACCAATTATTATTTCAAAATTTTGTTCAATTATTTTATTAATACTTGTTTTAACCTCTTGAGGAAGTTCTTTAATTGATATAGAACCACTTATAAAAACTTTATTTTTCATCTTTTAACATCCTTGAGTGGAATGAAAAAGAAATTTACTTTTTTATTGAAATCATATAACTTATACATGCTTTCACATATTGAAGCAGTTGTACCCATTACATCATCAATAAGTACAAAAGTATCACTAATATTTGATTGACTTAAATCTATAGAATATTTATTAAACTGTTGTGTTGATAAATTTATCATGCTTTTGCTTGATACTTGAGTATTTTTAGAAATAATTGTTTTTAGCGGGATGCTATTTATCGCTGATAATTTGGTTGCAATTTCATCAGGTATTTGAGAACTTGAAGGTATAAAAACAATCTTTAAATCAGTATAATTTTCTTTTAGATACTTAATATATCCATTAAAATGAGAAATTATTTCATCAACATAAGTTTCTCTTATTTCTTGTTTTATTGGGTCTCTCTTTAAATACTTCATCTCATACAATTTTTTTCCAAAATATGTGTATTTTTGATATTCTTGACCCTTATATTCAAATGTTAAAATATGAGTAAAAAGATTTTGATTAAAATCTTGAAGGATCTCAAACTCTTTGTAAAAGTCTAGAATAACACCCTGTGCAATTAGAGTTTTTTGAAAAAATATTTTACATTGTAAATGATTATTTTGTAAAGAAGTATCTTGTATATATTCAATGATTTCATTATTAATATTTACGGGTACTTTTTTAGCTTTAATTACAATTTTAAAATCATTTACAACCATCCTAACCCTTTTAAACTTTATACTATATTTGATATAAACTTTTAACTTAAATACAAATAATACAACATAGTTCATCGATAGACTAACTATTTATTCAACCTACATTATACACAAAATACCCTAAAAATAAATAAATGCCATACATACAAAATATTAGATAATCCAACAATTATAAATACATTAAATAAAGCAATTATAAAACTTTTTACTAAGAAATATTGCAAAAGCCTATTTAATGGTACCTGTACTTTTTTTAACCCTTATCTTTAAAAAAGACATTCATATAGAGCAACGCACCTATTTTAGTTATATAATAGGGTGTATTTGGTATCATAATTCTTCTTATTCTTACCATTTTTATCTCTAATATTTAGATATTAAAAATGTTACAAAAATAAAATCCATTTATTTAAGCATATTATAATCTGGAATTAATTAGTATACTGTCTTTAGATTTAGATTAAATTTCATAGCAAGATATAATTTCATCAACATTATATCCAGATGCAAGTAACACACTTTTTACATCTTTTTTAGATAGTGCCTTAATTGTTTGCACTTTTACAGGTATTTCTCCTTGTAAAGTAAAACTAACTCTATATGTTCTCATAATATTTGACATTAAACTTTTCCTTTATATTATAAATATTTAATCACTAACGATTAAAATAAGTCAATCAATTATCCATGAAGAAATTGATTGACTCCACTTATTTGTTATCTTTTAGACTAAGTCATATATCTTTTGTTTAACTACCTGAGCTTTTTTCTTTGGGTCTTTTTCACTAATAGTTATAATTTGTAAATTTTTTAGACTCGAATAATAATTTTGAAGTTCACTTATATTTAATTGTGCATGTAAACACCACTTATTCTCTAATGCAATTAAATATACATCTGAATCTTTGTATAAATCTTTAAGAATTTTTATTGAATCATTGGAAGGTTCTTTTGTTGGACAAAAAGCACTGATAATATAATCTGGTTTTGAACTGAGTTGATTTAATCTACTATTTATCTCATTAATATATCCTGCTTCTCCCCAATCATCATTTGATTGCGACTGAACACAAAACTTCTTATTACATAGTTCATAAAACTTATTTTTATAAAATCTTTCTCTACCATTAAATAGTTCTTTGATAATAAAACTTTTACCCCAATTTTGGAAACCTGTGATTAAAAAAACTTTTTGTTTCATATATATCCTTTTATAAGCCAACTATTTATTCAACCCACATTATATAAAACACAACCTTCGAATAAACAAATAACATACATTAAAAATATCATATAACAAAACAACTATAAATAAAACAATTAGAAAACTTTTAACTAAGAAAACATTGCAAAAGTTCTGTAAATCTTACTTACCCGTAACTTCAAATACGATAAAACTTAGTAAAAACTCAACATATCTTTTAGTAAACTTTCTTTTTTTTGTTATAATTTACACTAAATTTAATATATTTGAGGAATATCGCCAATGGGAACAAAACTTGTATTAGAGAGATTGAAAACTATAAAATCAAAGTATCAACAAGATGGTTTCAATATCATAGCACTTTTTGGCTCTTATGCTACAAATTCTCAAAATGACACGAGTGATATAGATTTGCTATATGATGTTGATAAGTCATTTTTAGACAAATACAAAGGTTTTCGTTCTGTATCAAAAGTTATGGAAATACAAAATGAATTATCTAGCTTACTCCATACAAAAGTGGATTTAACATCTCCATCAGGTCTAAATCAAAAAATAAAAGATGATATAACTTCAAAGGCTATATATTTCTAAAGATATAAAAACATTCATAGCCATGATTATGATGGTGTAAATCAAACAGCTATCAGATACGGTTTACCTGAACTGTTGCGTATATATAATAGTATACTTGATAAGCAAGTCAGATAGAGGAAATGAGAAAAGCAAAGCCTAATAGAATTTAAAAAAGTTCCATTTTGTAAACTTAGCACCTTCCTTTATTCGTGCCATTTATATATCTTATATTTTGATATAAAATAATACAAAAATAAAACATATCTTATTGAAAATATTACAATTTATGATTATTTGTTATCTATTAGATATCCTGCTCCCCAGAATTATCTAACCTTCCGTCTTTCTTTCCACTTATAATCCGTATCTTTTGTGACATAACTAAAAAACATCGTTCCAGAATTTCTCCATGCGTCAAGTAAGATTCCTTCATCAAATGGTCTTCCTTTGGCGGTGATGCTTATGGCGTGATGTTCGTGGAAGTAGCTTCCTTGATTGGCTACTACTTCGTAGATACCGAGGGTGGGGTATTCTTCTGTTTTGAGATATGATACTATATCACTTACCCAATGATGACACAATCCTCTTTCTCTTTGATTTTGATTTACCAAAAAGTTTTGAAATGATGGTGGGGCTACTAAATTATAACTATTGGCTAGATACATTGCATAGTAGATACTTTTATTTGCTACATCTCGTGCTTCTTGTTTTGTGATTTGAGGGGAAAGATTTTGAATCATTTGGGAAAGTAGCTCAATATTTTGTACTGTTTTGGGGTCGGTTTTGGTCACTTCGATAGTGTTATTGGAATTAAGTGCTACGCTATCATATTTGACACTACATCCTGTGAATATAAAAAAAGATAGTAAAGATAAGATAATGGTTTTCATTGGGTGATTTTATCAAATTTTTGCTGTAGATGTGATTTGAGGACAAGAATCACCGGATGAATCCGGCGTTCCGTAAGAAGCATATGAATCTGGTGTTCCAAACAATATATTTGGGATTACTCCACTATACACCTTGAAGTGTGAAAAATTCTCTCATAATCACTAGATTTGAATACATCTTCTACGATTTCCCAACCCAGTTTTTGGTTGATAACCAAACTTTGGGCTACTTTTCTCACGGCTCTACTTTCGCAAAGGATATTTTGTCCGTTGTAAAATGCAGTTTTTACATCATCCATCCTATCTGTAGTGATAAGATAATGTGCGGATATTGCCATTACCAAAACCACAATCACAGCAGGTAAACCTATTTTGAAACTACCTTTTGGCATAAAAGGTCTTGTTGTGACATATATTGCCACAATAATTATAAATGCAGCTATTGCTAGATAGCCTCCTTCTAGTTCAAGAAATCTCATTCAAAATCCTTTGTTCAAATTTGTCAAATTCATTACTAAAATATACGATTCTTACTTTCTTGAACTCTTTTAAAGAGTGCAAAATCATATTTGATTTAAACTCTATTTCATTTGCAATTGTCTCTATAATCTTTTGTAATTCTTGGCTACTTTGGGCATGAATCATAGTAAATAAATTGTATTTCCACTCTTTATATACAGGTCTTAAATAACAATGGCTAACACTACTAAAACTGGCTGCTTTTTTGCCTATTTCCCCAGCCATATTTTCATCTATTTCCCATACTACCATAGCATTTGAGCCAAAACCTGCTTTTTTGTGGTTTAAAATAGATGCAAATCTTCTCATGACTCCAGAGCTTAATAACTCTCCACAAACAGTAAATAATCTTTCATAGCTAATCCCCAGAGTATCTATAATATATCTAAAAGGCTCTTTAGTAAACTCAATATCTTTTTGCAAAACTTCTATTATTTTATAATACTCATCATTTAGCTCAATAGTTGTATAAGTTTTTTGTACTACTTCTTCTTTGATACTTTTGTTTTTGGTGGTGTCTAGTTTGACAGCTATTTTAAACATCTTAATAGTAGGCAAGATAAGATAGTTTTTTGCTTTTGTTTTTGTAGCTAAAAAATCTATGGTTTTGTCTAAAGTAAGCTTTGAATTTGGTGGTAAAGCTATGGTAAACCATACATTAAACTTATGACTTCTTAGATAATTGTGTGAAATTCCTGGGTGGGAGTTTATAATCATTATTGCATCTTCTATATCTTTTTCATCAATTTCAAATGCCACTAAAGATGATTTGTATCCTAGTTTTTTGGTATCAAATATAGCTGAAGTTTGGCGTATTATACCTTCACTTTTTTGCTTATTCAATATCTCTATCACCTCATCTTCACTAATTCCAAATTTATTCCCAATATCCAAAAATGGTCTTGAAGTAAGTGGAAAGTTGTGTTGAATTTCAAGCAAGATTTCATCTGTCATTTGATATCTCCCGTACTAATTCCTTCAAAAAAATAGCTAATCACAAACTCTTTTTCTTTTTGAGTTTCAAGTGCTATAGTTTTGATTATATTTTGTGAGTCATCTAAGATTTGTACGCTATTGTTTGTCACTTTTAAGTGAGTTTTACCCCAGTTCTTATCTATAGTTTCTACCATTTTGAAGACTTCTTCATTTGATGGTTTGAGCTTTTCATCACCATTTTTAAACACTATACTAAAGCCACCTACCCTTTTTTCTAATGTATAAGGCATTTCTTGCTGAATTAGAGAATATATCCTTTCTTCTTTGGGTGAAGGTAATGCACTTTTCAAAGCAAAAAAGCCAAAACCAAAAAATACAACTATCAATATCACAAAAACTAAATTATTTGGTTTCATTTTTTGACCTTTTCAAAATATTTAAGTGCTTCATTACTCAAAAACTCCATTCTTTCTTTCCCTTTTGGCAAACCATTTCTTAGACTATCCATATAATCCAAAAAATCACTTATATCTTCTGGTAGTGCAGTTTGAAGATATTTTTTTAGATGTTTTGCAACTGCTGGTGATTTGCCACTTGTGGAAATAGAAACAATCAAATCCCCTTTTTTGATATATGCTGGAAAAATAAAATTACAAAAATCAACACTATCTACACTATTGCATAGCTTATTACTCCTAGTACACTCATCAAAAATCTCTTTTTGCAAATCCAAATCATCAACAGCCACTACAATAATATCAAAATCATTGATATCACCGTCACAATAGCTTCTTTGCTCAAACTCAATATCAAACTTATCAATAAAATCTTTTGTATCTTCACAAATTCTTGGTGAAATAATCTTAATATCCAAAGTAAAATCTTTTATTTTATCAAGTTTTTCATACGCAATATGTCCGCCACCCACTACCAAAACTTTGATTTTATCCATTTTTAGATATATAGGGAAATAGCTCATTTTGTTCCTTCAAACCATTGTAGCTGTTCTCTCAAATTCACAACTTCTCCAACCACAAACATCACAGGCGATTCCAACCCTCCAACTTTGCCATAAATATCTTCCAAAGTTCCAGTAATGCACTTTTGATCTTTTGTAGTACCCTTGCTTATCACTGCTATTGGTGTGGCTGGGTCTTTACCAACTTTGATAAGGTTTGAACAGATTTGTTTTAGCTTATGAAAACCCATCAAAAATATCAATGTATTTTCATTTTTCATACACTCCCAGTCAATCTGAGATACTTTTTTGTGAGCTGATTCATGACCAGTTACTACCTTGAAAGAAACTGCCATATTTCTTTGAGTTACAGGAATACCAGCATATGCAGGAGCTGCTATAGATGAGCTGATTCCTGGTACTATCTCAAACTTTGCCCCTTTTTCATACAAATGCAAAGCCTCTTCCCCTCCCCTTCCAAAAACAAAAGGGTCACCCCCTTTTAGTCTTACTACACATTCATATTTTTGAGATAATTGGTATAAAATTTCATTTATTTCTTCTTGAGGGACTAGATGATTTCCATCTTCTTTGCCAACATTTACAAACTCACACCCCTTAGAAGCCAAATCCAAAATCGCTGGGTTTGCAAGTCTGTCATATACTATTGCATCTGCACACTGTACCAATCTATAAGCTTTTATTGTCATCAATTCTATATCCCCAGGACCTGCTCCAGTTAAATATACTTTTCCCATAATTTCAACTCCTATTATATAAAAATATACCAGATGGTTTTTTTATATTTTGTATTTCTTCTTTTATTGTCCAATTTGATGTATTTAGTACCATTACTTTATTTGTATCATTGACAGACACATATAAAATTGGCTCTTTTGAACTCCACCTTACATGCAACACTTTCCCATCAAATTGATACTTTTTGATAACTTCTAAGGTTGAAGTATCTATGATTTCAATATATGGAAATTCTTTGCCACTGTATGTTACTGCTAGATATTTATTATCAGGGCTAAGTGATGTAAATACTGGCAAACCAACCGTATCAATATTTTTTACAAAATTGAACTTTTGGTCATAAACTAATACTTTTTTATCACCAACGGCTGGAATATATATAAGCTCACTTCCCAAGCTCCAAAATCCAAAATGTGGAACTTTTAAAACTGGGAGATTGTTTTGGGCAGTAATAGATATTTTGCTAAATTGCATACTATCCAAATCAACTACACCAAAATAATCACTTTGAAAAAATCCTACAATATAGTTCTGATTCTCAACCATAGCATCAAAAGGCATTTCGCCTACATTGCTAAAACTATGATGAAATACAAAAAATGGCTCTTTTGATGGGTTTCTTCGTAGAACTGTCAATCTATCATTATCCATCTCAGCAAAAATCAAAAGATTTTTATATGTTCTTATCCCTACATTTCTAGAATTTGTACCTATTTTTTGTATAGGATTCAAATCTCTATCTAATATATCTACACTTTTATCATCATAATTAGCCACAGCTACAAAATCATCTTCCACCACAAATCCGATAGCACTTTTGCTTGTTTTATATTCTGCTACTATTTCCAAAGTCTTTGGGTTTATTTTGATTACATAGCCATCTCGTGTGATAGCATATCCGTCGTTTTTATAAAATTTCACAATACCATGATTCATATCACGCATATTTTCTATTCGACCTACTAGCTTTTGATTATCAATAACTGCTAAAGAGGAGCTTTCCCTCTCTACAACAAATACTCTCTCATCAGCAACCAAACTTGCAAATGCACATAAAATCAAAAAGAATAATCTATTCACGCTATCTCCTTTTCACTCAAATAACAACTAGGGTCTTCACCCCACAAATCACCACTTACGGCAAATGCCCTACTTCTACTACCACCATTACAAATAAACATATATTTGCAATCAGTACATTTACCTGAAATTTGTCGCTCACTTCTTAGCCTATCTAGAAGTAAACTTTTTTTATCATTCCAAATATCACTAAAACTTTGTTCTTGAATATTACCAAGTCTAAAAGGGAAAAACGGGTCAGGCTTGACATATCCAAAACTATCAATATTTACAAGTTTTCTACCAGCACTGTTCCCTCCCCAAGCGCTAAGTCGTGAGACTAATTTAGATACAAGATGAGGATATCTTTTCTTAACCATTTTTAAAAACATTATCGCATCACACTCCATATTTCCTGTAACTATCTCTATATCTTTGCCATTTTCTTGATATTCAAATGTTTTATTCAATATATATTCAACAGATTTCATTCTCTCTTCTTTAGACAAATCCATCTCAAGATTTTCTAATCCTCTACCACTATATACAAAATGTGAGATATAAATCTTACTAAAATTCTCTTTTTCACTGAGTGCAAAAATATGTTCTAGACTATCAATAGTAGTTTTGGTGATAGTAAATCTAATACCAACTTTTCCACCTTTTGATTGAACTAGTTTCATAGCATCTATTGATTTGCGGTATGAGCCTTTTAGCCCTCTAAAATAATCATGTGTTATCTCATCACCATCTATACTAATGCCTATATAATCAAATGTATCAACTATTCTTTGAGCATTGGAGTGATTGATGTATAAACCATTAGTAGATAAATAGGTGATAATTCCTTTGTCTTTGGCATATTGTGCTATTTCAAAAATATCTTTTCTTACCAATGGCTCTCCACCAGAAAAAATGATAAACTTAATCTTATTTTCAATAAATTCATCAATAGTTGATTTGATTATTTCAATATCAAGTGTGTCATTTGAATCAATATCGGCTTTTGAATAACAATGCAAACATGAAAGATTACATCTATTTGTAAAATTCCAAATCACAATACTCCCATCAAGTACCCTTGAAGGTGTATCATTTATGATAGTTTTTAATAAATTTGATGCTCTAAACATTAGTTATTTCCTTTTGTTGGCTTAAAAGATAAAATATACTGAGAGATTGATAGATATTCTTCTTGAGTTAAACTAAATGATGGCATTACACTTCTTCTGTAACTAAAAGATTTATATGATAATTTTGGATTAAATATATAAGAGATAATTTCACTTTCAGTTCTTTTTGAGGCGATTTCACTAAAAGATGGACCAAATGCCAAAGATGTTTGATGATGACAACCCCAGCAATATTTTTCAAAAACTTTTTTACCATCTATTTGTCCAAAAAGTCCAGAAAATAAAACTAATATTAAAAAAAATATCTTCATATTATCCCCCACCTTTTGATTAAGCCAATAGTAACATCTTTTAAAAAATTCTAAATTGATGTATATCAAGTTGAAAATAGTTATTTTAAAGTATTATTTTATTTAACATAAAAGGGATAAAATGAGTTTTACACAATATATAAAAGCTGTTGGAACCGGTCCAAAACACAATCATGATTTAACCCAAGAACAAATCACTGATGCCCTTTCTTTGATTTTTGATTCCAAAGTTTCAAAAGAAGAAATTGGAGCTTTTTTGCTAGGATGGAGAGTAAAGGGAGAAAGCATAGATGAGTTTATTGGGGCATTAAATGCTTTTGATAAATATATACAAAAAGTAGATTTACCAAACTCCATAGAACTTGGCTATCCCTATGATGGGAAAGCTGATAATCCGTATCTTTTCCCTATTATTGCCAAATATTTAAAACCATTTGATATCAACTTGGCATTATGTTTTGATAGTCTAAGCCATGCAAAAAAAGGTATTACTCTAAAGCAAATTTGTGACAATATAATCCTATCATCCAATATTAAAATCTACGATAGAAAAACGATATTCCCCCAATTGTCTAGTTTAAATCAATTAAGAGAAAATCTATCCATAAGAACATCACTTAATGCTTTGGAAAAATTAACAGGTTTTGCTCAAAGTAAAGTTGGGATTTTGGGTGTTTTTCATAAGCCTTATGTGGATAAATATTTACAATGTTATAAAAATCGATATGAAACTCTTGCTATTATCAAAGGAAATGAAGGTAGTTTTGAGATATTTAGTAAGGTAAAAGTATGGATTTATAAAAATAATACCTTAGAAGAACTTATAATTGACCCAAAAGATTTTGATATAAATTACATTAAATCTTGGGATAGAATTAGTGATACAGAATCTTTCCAAATGACTCAAAACCCATCACTAGAGTTGGAGAAACTCGCTAAATTAAATGCTGCTTTATTCTTATACATTTATACAGACTTATTTGATTCAATAAGTAATGCTTATAATAATTTATAAGTATTACTAAATTTCAATATTACATTAAGTTGTAATTTATGACTTAAGTCAAATTCTCTTCGTTAATTTTTTGTTAAACTTCGCTTACATTTCAAAATTAGGAGAGAGACATGAAGTGGAATTTAAAGAAAATATCGGTTATCAGTGCGATGCTTCTATTTTCTGCACAATCTGTATTGGGCTCAACAGCTTTACAGAAAGTAATGAAAGATAGAGGATTATCAGAAAGAGATGTTCTTGCTGCTGCAAAAACTTTCGTTCCAACTGGTATGAAAGATGAATACTATGTATTTAGTTCAGGTGGTCAATCAGGACAAGTAATTGTTTATGGTGTCCCATCTATGAGAATCCTTAAATATATTGGTGTATTTACACCTGAGCCTTGGCAAGGATATGGTTTTGATGAAGAATCAAAAAAAGTTCTTGAAAGTGGCTATATTAGAGGTCAAGAGATTAAATGGGGAGATACACACCATCCAAACTTTAGTGAAAAAAATGGTGAGTATGCAGGTGATTATTTATTTATCAACGACAAAGCAAATCCTAGAGTTGCTGTCATTAACTTACACGATTTTGAAACTACACAAATAGTTGTAAATCCTGTTTTAAGAAGTACTCATGGTGGTAGCTTTGTTACTCCAAATACTGAATATATAATTGATGCATCTCAATATGCAGCTCCTTATGAAAATGATTGGGTTCCTATTGAAATGTATGAAGAAAAATATCGTGGTGGGGTTACTCTTTGGAAATTTGACTATGAAAAAGGTAAAATCAATGAAAAAGCATCTTTTACATTAGAACTTCCTCCATATATGCAAGATTTAAGTGATGCTGGTAAAGGTGTATCTATGGGATGGGGCTTTACAAATAGCTTTAACTCAGAAATGTACACTGGTGGTATCGAAAAAGGATTACCTCCTTTTGAAGCTGGTATGAGTAGAAATGATACTGACTATATGCATGTATATAACTGGCAAATTTTGGAAAAACTTGCAAAAGATTCAAAAAACTATAAAGTTATCAATGGACATAAAGTTGTAACTATTGAAGCAGCGGTAAAAGCTGGGGCATTATTTTTGATTCCTGAAGCAAAATCACCTCATGGTGCTGATGTTACACCTGATGGAAGATATATTATTGTTGGTGGAAAGCTTGATACTCATGCTTCAGTTTATGATTTCCAAAAAATCAAAAAACAAATCGACAACAAAGAGTTTATTGGAAAAGACCCTTATGGTATTCCTATCTTAGATATGAAAAAATCACTACATGGTCAACTTGAACTTGGACTTGGGCCATTGCATCATACTTTTGATGAAAAAACAGGGATTATTTATACATCATTATATGTTGATTCACAAATCGTTAAATGGGATTATCAAAACCTAAAATTACTTGATAGAGTAAATGTACACTATAACATTGGACACTTAGATTCAATGGAAGGTAAATCTGCTAAACCAAAAGGTAAATATGCTATTGCACTAAATAAACTATCAATTGATAGATTCTTACCAGTTGGTCCACTTCATCCACAAAATCATCAGTTGATTGATATTGCTGGTGATAAAATGGAGCTAATTTATGATATGCCTATAGGTCTTGGTGAGCCACATGATGTTATTTCTATTCATGCGAGCAAAATCAAACCAGCTGTTAGATATAAAATCGGAACAAACAGTAGAACAGGTGAAGTTCACGAAGGTGCAACACTAGCAGGGCAAGAAAGAATTGAAAGAGATGGAAACAAAGTCAAAGTTTATATGACAGCTATTAGAAGTCACTTAAACCCAGAACATATTGAAGTCAAAAAAGGTGATGAAGTTACAATTTATGTGACAAACCTTGAGCGTGCTGTGGATGAAACTCATGCATTTGGGGTATCTGGATTAAATGTACATGCTTCAGTAGAACCTGGTAAAACATCTTCTGTAACATTTACAGCTGATCAAGAAGGGGTTTTCCCATACTATTGTACAGAGTTTTGTTCTGCACTTCACCTAGAGATGATGGGTTATTTGTATGTTAAAGATGGAGACAAAAAATATCCAGATTTCAAAGCTGCAAAAGTAGCGAAAATGAGCCCAGCTGAACTAGAAAAAGAATACAAAAAAGTTGTTGCAACAAACAAAGCGACAGATGATGTAATCCAAAGTGTTGTGAAATTCCTTAAAGAAAAAGGATTTGATAAACACGCTGATGTTGCTGCTCTTGTAACTGATGCACTTGATCAATATGGAAAAATTCCAGAAGAAAAAGCAAAAGCGGACAAAGCATATAAAGCAGGTGATTTGAACACTGCTATTCTTTGGGAAAACCAAATATGGCAATATATGGTAAAAACTGCTGATGTTGGTTTGAGAGCTAAAAATATGCTTTCTCGTAAACTTGCTACTCCTATGAGTGAAAAAGCAAGACTTGGAGAAGAAGCTTATTTAAGAGGCGGTTGTAATGGTTGCCATGTGGTTGGTAAAGTAAGTTCTGGTCCAGATATTACAGGGGCTCTTATGAGACATGAAAATGCTGAAGAGTTTTTACATAACTTTATATTAAACCCAGAAAAATACTATACCCATCCATATATCGATGCAATGATTAAAGCATTCAACTTAAGAATGCCAAATCAAAATATGAAATCTGAAGAGGTTAAAAATATTATCGAATATATGAAATGGATTGATGAAAACGCTGGTCTTCATTAATGGATTAATTTAGTAGGGATTTTTCCCTGCTAAATTATCACTTACCCTAGTAATCATTGATTTAAGTCAATGTTATTAATTACAAAACACACTACAATTAATTAGTTTTTTATCGTTAGGAGATTTATAATGAAAAAATATCAAATATTTACAGTACTTGCTTTATTGTTGCTTACTTTTGGTTTTACAATACCTATTATTGGCTTTCATGGGGTTATTGATAAAATCAAAAATCATCAAACAGATGAAATCCCAGCTCATTCATATGCTATTTGGGATTTTTATAATAAATTCCAATATCAAAGCCCATATATACCTCAAGGAGCTGATGGTTCTTTAGAAAAAATGATAGAAACAAAAGCAGAGATTGGATCTGCTAGTGTTCCTGTATGGAGAGTTTCACTAGAAGCACCAAATTATCCAAAAGAAGCATTCCCAGATGGAATACCTGTATATTTTCACTTTGATGGATATAGTGGAGATGTAGAAGAAATGAATACAATTAACCATTATATTGGTATGTATCCTATGGAGTACGGCGGACAATTTGAAAGAGTTTTAGTTCCATACTTTTTCTTAGCACTTACACTTATGATGATTGGTTATTTATATTGGGAAAGCAAACATTCATGGCTATTGATGGCTATACCTATAGCTTTACCTATTGGATTTTTGATTGATTATGCTGGATGGCTTTATTGGTACGGGCATAATATGCAAGATTGGGGTGCATTTACTATAAAACCCTTTATGCCAACAGTATTTGGACAAGGTAAAGTAGCACAATTTACTACACACTCTTATCCTACTATTGGTTATTATATCATACTAATAGCGAGTGTTTTGAGTATTTTGGCAGTATTTTCAAAACTAAAAGACCAAAAAGTTCAAGATTAATATAATGAAACATTTAATCCTTTTTATGATTTTTTGTACTGCTATATTTGCATCACCTTTGCAAGAAGCTATCAACAAAGCTCCAAGTGGGGCAAAGATTGTACTTCAAAGTGGTGAATATCATGGCAATATTGTTATTGATAAACCTCTAACTATTGATGGCATTGACAAAAGTGCTCATATAGTAGGTGATGGAACAGCATCAGTGATAACCATAAAAAGTTCAAATGTTGTTATAGAAAATCTTACTATTCGAGGAAGCGGTGAGAGTTACGAAAAAATTGATAGTGCAATAGTTGCACTTGATTCAAGTAATCTAACGATAAAAAACAATCATATTGAAGATGCTCTTTTTGGAATAGATTTCCAACAAGTGAATAGATCAATAATAATAGATAACTATATTACATCTAAAAAGTTTGATTTAGGATTAAGAGGTGATGGTATTAGACTGTGGTATGCACATGATAATCAAATATTAAAAAATCATATCCATAAATCAAGAGACTTTGTTGTGTGGTATTCTAGTGGAAATATTATTGAAGATAACCATGGTAGCTACAATAGATACTCTTTACATTTTATGTATGCTGGTAGAAATATGGTGAGAAACAACCTTTTTGAACATAGTTCTGTTGGAATATTTTTTATGTATAGTAGTGGTACTACCGCTATTAATAATACTATTAGAAATTCTATTGGTGCGTTTGGAGTTGGGATTGGTATGAAAGATAGTTCAAATTTTACACTTTTGGATAATACTATCATTTACAATGCTAGAGGTCTTTATATAGACCAATCACCTTTTCAACCAGGTACTATAAATAGATACGAAAGAAATAAAATTTTGTATAACTCAAGTGGTGTTCAATTTCAAGTTTCAAGAGAAAAAAGTATATTTCATGAAAATATCATACAAGGCAATATGGAGCCAATTGTAAATGATTCTCCTAGAAATAACTTAGAATTGAATGTTTGGAATAGAAACTATTGGGATACATATGAAGGCTTTGATAGAAATTCAGATGGTGTAGGAGATATTCCATTTGAACACTATGCATATGCTGATAAATTATGGCTTTATAATCCAAATATAAAGTTCTTTTATGGTTCAGTAGTTATGGATTTGTTAAATTTTTTATCAAAAATAGCACCATTCTCACAGCCTGATTTATTGGCTCGTGATAATAAACCCTTAATGGAGTGGAAACTTGAAAACAACGAACAATACTAGAAGAAAATTTATAAAAATTAGTGCTGGAACACTTTTTTTTGGATCACTTCTTGGTGGTGGTGCATATTTAGCACCAAAGCTAAATTCGAATTCATTGCTATTGAGACCACCTGGAGCTATTGATGAAAAAGACTTTTTGGCGACTTGTATAAAATGTGGACAATGTGTTCAAGTATGTCCTTATCATTCTTTACATCTTTTGGATATAGGCAATGGTAATAGTGTAGGTACGCCATATCTTGACGCAAGAGATAGAGGATGTTATCTTTGTGACTTACTTCCTTGTGTACTAGCTTGTCCTAGTGGCTCACTAAATCATGATATTACAGAAGCTCATCAAGTCGAGATGGGAATGGCAATACTAAAAAGACCAGATAGATGTCTAGCAATGCTTGGTAAAAATGTAGAAATTGAAGATATTGAAGGAATTTTAACCCATTCAAACAAAAATGAAAGAGAAGCAAAGGTTTTGGATGATTTAAAAAGTTATGTTGGAAAACCATGTACTATATGTGCAGACCTTTGTCCTTACCCAGAAAACGAAAAAGCAATAGGTATGGTTCAAGATAAAAATGGCAAATGGTATCCAGAAGTTAGAAGTGAATGTGTAGGGTGTGGAGTTTGTGAAGAACTTTGCCCTGCAAAAGGAGAAGCTGCAATTGTGATAGTACCAAGAGCAACTTATACGGAGGTGTATGGATGAGATATTTTATTTTTTTAACAGCATTAATATTGTTGATAAGTGGTTGTGGCGAGAAAGAGAAAAAAGAAGAAACTAAAGTTGTAGAACAACCAAAAGTTACTCCACAAATTGAGATTATTGAAAATGGTACAAAAATTGAGACTGAAAGCCCTTTTGTATCATATGATATAGATGGAAATAGAGTCATTAGGATAGCACCAGATGGGGAAGAAACAGCACTTACAAAACAAATAGGTGCATTAGCAACTATCAAAAATAATTATGAAAACTTAAATGCTAAGATTTTGTCACAAAGACTTAGTAAAAACTATATAGTTAAATGTTCAGCTTGTCATGATGACTATGCAAATGGAGTAGTTGGACCATCGTTATTAGATAAAAGTGCTGAAGAAATATTTGATAAAATAAAAGCATATCAAGACTTAACAAAAGTAAATGTTTTGATGAAATATTTAGTTTCACAAATGGAAGATGAAGAGATAAAATCTTTAGCAAAAGAAATAGCAGATTTAAATTCAGAAGTAAGGGAGAACAGATGAGTATAGGAAAAATTATTGGACTTGTATTAGGCGGTTTGGTTGTAGTTTTAATGGTTTATGTTATGTCTCAAGGAGGTAGCAAAACACCAGTTACAAGTAAGTTTGAAGAACAGGTAAAACCAAAAGTTCAAGAAGTAAAAGTTGAAGAAAAAAGCGAAGAAGAAGTAGTTTTAGATGATCTAAAAAAACAAGCTGGAGTTAATCTAGACCAAAAAGTTAGCCAACTTTATACACTTAGATGTTCTTCTTGTCATGGAAAAGTTGGAGAAGGTACCAAAGTAGGACCTAGTATCAGCGGTAAATCACAAGATTATATATTATCAAAACTTGATGATTATAAAAATGACCGTGTAGTAAATTCTTTGATGAAAGGTTTATTAAATAATATTTCAGATGAAGAAGTCAAGTCACTAGCAGAAGAAATCTCAAAATTTAATTAGAGGCAAAAATGGATAAATATAATACAAGAGCTACAATAGAAGCAACACCATTTTTTGATACTTTTGTCACAACCACAAAAGATGGAAAGAAGAAATTGGGCATAAGATTTTATAGATGGGCTAGTGTCATCTCTATACATTTACTGTTTTTTTTATCTTATTATATTGACTTACAAATGCTAGAAGGGACTCTTAGTGGCTCAAGGTTTTTAGGGTTTCATCTAATTGACCCTTTTATGACATTTCAAGTATTTGCAGCTCATCATCAAATGCCTATCAATTTACTTATAGGTACTATTACAATTGTTGTTGTCTACCTTTTGATTGGTGGGAGAGCTTATTGTTCGTGGGTTTGTCCATATACGATAATAGGTGAAATTGGTGAGAAAATTCATAGAAAACTGGCAAAAGCCAATATTATCAAATCATATGAATTTGACCATAGAATTAAATATATTTTTTGGTCAATATTCTTAGCTTTGGCATTTATTAGTGGATATTTGATTTTTGAGATATTCAATATTGTAGGAATCATCAGCCGTGCTATCATCTATGGATGGAGTGTTGCTTTGTCTTTGGTTTTGGCAGTTTTTTTGGTAGAAGTATTTTTTTCTCAAAGAGCATGGTGTAGATATGTATGCCCTATTGGTACAACTTATGGTTTTATTGGATGGCCTAGTGCAACAAAAGTTGTTTGGGATGATAGTTGTGACCACTGTAGGGTATGTATTGATGTATGTATAGTTCCTCATGTACTAGAAATTGTGAAGAAAAATGCTGATACTCAAGGTAAAAGTGAACTAGCAATTATCTCAGGTGATTGTACACTTTGTGGAAGATGTATAGAGGTGTGTCATCAAGATGCACTTAGATATGATACTAAATTAAAGAAGTTAATATGATAGAAGTAAAAGAACTAACCAAAAAATTTGGAGATCAAATCTCATTGGATAGCGTTTCACTAAAGTTTGAAGAAAATGATAGTGCGATAGTAATGGGACAAAATGGTGCTGGTAAAACTACACTTGTAAGATCTATTTTAGGAGAATATATACCATCAAGTGGTAGCGTATCTATAGATGGTTATAATCCTTTCAAAAATAGAGAAGAAGCTCTCAAAAATATTGGATTTGTTCCTCAACTTCCACCACCTATTAAACTAAGTGTTAGAGAATTAATCCACTATGCAGTCGTTTCAAGTGGCTCAAACAAAGACACAATAGTAAATCTTTGTGAAAAAATGGATTTAGATATAAAATCAAACTTTAATAAGTTGTTTTTCAAACTCTCTGGTGGTATGAAACAAAAACTTCTTATTTCTATTGCTTTATCAAGAAATCCAAAGATTTTTATCTTTGATGAACCAACGGCAAACTTAGACCCAAAAGGGAGAGAAAGTTTTTATTCATTATTAGATGACTTCAAACATGACAGAATTATGATTTTTATAAGTCATAGGATTGAAGAAGTAAATCATATTGTAAATCGTAGGATTGAGATGGATTTAGGAAAGGTGATATTAGATGAAAAAATTTAGTTTATTAGCACTTATTTTTGCTTTATTCTTTATAGGGTGTGATAGCAAAATTGATTTATCCCCAAAAGAAGTAAAATGGGATAGAGAAATTTGTGAAAGATGCAAAATGATTATTAGTGATAGATTATATGCAGCTCAAATAATCAATCCACAAAATGGCAAAAGATACTATTATGATGATATCGGATGTACTATTTTATGGTTTGACGAAGAAAAAATCACTTGGGAAAAAGAAGCTGTAATATATGTAACAGATGCAAGTAGTGGAAAATGGATAGATGCAAAAAAAGCTTATTGGACTTATGGCAAAGTAACTCCAATGGATTTTGGTTTTTCAGCATATGAGACAGAACAAGCTGGAACAACAAACCATAAATATGACTATGTAAGAGACCATGTACTAGGAAAACCACAATGAAAAACTTATTTCTAATTTTTACAACAGATATCAAAGAGTCCTTGAGATCAAAATGGTTTTTATCATACAGCCTTATTTTTGGTGGTATTGTGGCACTATTTTTTATCTCAGGTATCACAGAATCAAGGATACAAGGCTTTAGTGGACTAAGTAGACTTTTACTTATATTTATAGAAATTTGTATTGTAATATTACCTATTTTTATCCTTGTAAGTACTGTACGAACCATAGCAGCAGATAGAGATAGTAATGTCTTGGAATATCTTTTGTCATTTCCAATTTCGCTAAAGGATTATTTCTTTGGGAGATTTTTGGGAAGATTATTTAGTGTAACCATACCTATATTTGGAGCATTAATTTTGGCTCTTGTTTGGGGAGTTATAAAAGGTGTAGATGTTCCTTGGGGTATCTTTTTTTACTATATGGCTTTGATTTTTGCTATAAATGTGAATTTCTTAGGATTTAGTTTCTTTATATCTTCAATTGTCAAAACACAAGAAGTTGCACTTGGATTCGCTTTTTTCCTATGGCTAGCCCTTTTGGCTTTTATTGATATTTTACTAATAGGTTTGCTTACAAAAGAGTTTGCAAATGCAGAATTGATTTTTTCTATAGCACTTAGCAATCCTTTACAAGTTTTTAGACTTGGTGCAATATCACTATTTGACCCAGAACTAGCTGTAATTGGACCATCGGCATATTTTATTTTGGATGAATTTGGAAAAGAGTTTTTCTCTTATTATGCAGTGATATATCCTATTATATTAGGTGTTATTTTTGCACTTTTAGGATTTTTAGCATTTAAAAAGAAAGATTTAGTGTAAAAGAAGTTCTGAGGTACTGAGCAAGAAAAACTCAGCACCTCAGTACCTCAAATAATTAAAAAGGAGTTTTAAGATGAGAATTTTAGTTGTATTGGCGTTAGTTGCAAGTTTTGTTTTTTCAGCTATTACCAATTTTGTAGGGCTTGGATATGATGATTTGAATATCAAATCAACTACTGTTTGCCCAGTCAAAGGGGTAACATTAGAAAAAAATAGAGATTTTATAGGTGTAGTTTTATATACAGATGGTGCTTATGAAATAGCAAGTTCACCAAAATATACATTTCAAACTTCTTTTGTAGCTATAAAAGAAGGTAAAACTGTAAAAGATATATTTTTGACTGATTACAAAACCAAAAAATTAATAAATGCAAAAGATGCGTATTATGTTTTTGGAAGTACTCTTATGAGTGTAGGTGGAGATGATATTATCCCTTTTATTAGTGAAAATGATGCAAATGAGTTTTTCGCAAAGAACAAAGGTAAAAAAATCTTCAGAATCGATAGAATGAATGAAAACTTTATTAACTATTTAGATATGAGATGAAAACAGTAACAAATTTTTTTAGATTAAATATCGCATTTTTATTGCTAATAGTTGTGTTGATTGGGCATAGTATATATTTATCAAATACTATGCCTCGTCTTACACACCTTACACAACAAACAGGTTTGATAGGCAATGCCTACCAAAATAATACACTTTACTTTAGACATTTTGAATATAGTGATTATTTTAGTGGCCATTTTTACTATCCATCAAGTCCTTTGCTAGAAAGCGAAGCATTTATTTATAAAGGTGTTTTAAAATGAATTTAAAGCTTTTAAATTATTCACTAACTTCTATTTTAAGAAAAAAGAACAAAAATTTAATCCTCTTTTTTGGGTTATTATTTTCATTGACTTTGCTTATATCATCACTTTTTACATCTTTTTCTATCAAATCTATGGTATTAAGTGATATTTCGTCTCTACCAGAAATTACTGTCCAAAAAGTCTTAGGTGGAAGAACTGAACAAATAGAAATTGATAGAATTTATGAAATCCAAAAAATAAGAGGAATAAGTAGCGTAAAAGAAAGAGTCTGGGGATATTACTTTTTCCCACATAGACGACTAAGCAATGGTGGGGTAAATTTTTCTATAGTTGGCGTTGATTTGTATTTGGATGAATACAATCAAACACTCACAAACCTAACCCAAAAATATCATGATATCTTAAATAGCGACAAGCTACTTCTTGGTAAAGAAGCTATGGAGACTATTAAACTAGGCTATTTTGAAGATTTTTTTGATTTTTATACCCCTGATGGCAAAAAAACAAGAGTCCCAATAGGGGAAGTTGTAGAAGAATTAGTAGGATTTGAAGCTAGTAGTACTTTGATAGTTTCTCAAGATTTAGGTAGAGAAATTCTGGGTTTAAATGATGGCTATGCTACGGATATTGTAGTAAAAGTCCCAAATGATGCTGAAATAGACAATATAAAAGACCAAATTATAAGACTTTATCCTGATACTAGAGTGATCACAAAAGATGATATCCATTCAGCTTATAATGCTATGTTTGACTTCAAAGGTGGTTTTTTCTTGGCACTTTTTGTCATCTCTTCATTTGCTCTATTTTTGCTTATTTTTGAAAAATCAAGTGGTTTGGGTGAACTAGAAAAAAGAGAAATTGCAACTTTGAGAGCTATTGGCTGGAGAATCAATGATATTATCAAAGTCAAATTTATAGAACATTTTATTTTAGTTTTTAGTGCCACGATTAGCTCTATTATTGCTTCGTATATAATAGTATTTATTTTTGATGCACCGCTTATAAAAGAGATATTTTTCAGTTCAAATGAAGCATCACCTCCTTTTACTATGATACCAAATATAGAACTTCTAAGTATTTTGGGAATCATCGCAATTACTTTGATTTTATACCTTGCATTAGTTCTTATTCCAATTTGGAAAAGTGCAATAATTGACCCAAGTGAGAGTTTAAAATGATAAAACTACAACATATTTACAAAATTTACGAAGATGAACATGCAAAACATGATGCGTTAAATGATATCAATTTAGAAATACTTGAAGGTGAATGTGTACTCTTAAGAGGACATAGTGGAAGTGGCAAAAGTACACTTTTATCACTAATTGCTGGTATTTTAAAGCCAACAAAAGGATTATTAGAAGTTGATGGAGTAAGTCTTTCAAAAGTACCTGATGATGCAGCTACACTTTTTCGAAGAGAACACATTGGAAATATATTCCAAAAATACAACTTAATAGAAGATTTGACAGTTTTGGACAATATCATTACCCCTTTGATTCCTACAGATTTATCATACTCAGATGTGTTGAAACTAGCAGATGAAGCACTAGAAATTGCAAATATATCACACAAGAAATATAATCTTGCCAAAAAGCTTTCAGGTGGAGAGCAACAAAGATGTGCGATAGCCAGAGCCATAGTAAACAAACCAAAAATTATCCTAGCAGATGAACCAAGTGCAAATTTGGATTTAAATCTTACTATGGAGTTTATTGAAGAGATGAAAAAACTAAAAAGCCATAATAAAACAATCATCATAGCAAGTCATGATGATTTACTTTTTCAGAGTAAAATTTTTACAAAAATCATAGTATTAGACAAAGGAAAAATAAGTGATATTAACTAGTGGTACTATATCGTACTTAGGGAGCAATATTGCCCTTTTTGCACTTTCTAGTGTGGCTTTTATTGGTGCATTGAAAATACTAAAAAGTTGGAATTTTGACTCAACTACCAATTTACAATACTCCAATGAAAAACAAAGCTTTTTAATCTCCACAATAATCAATTTTTTGCTTATTGTCAAAATCATACTATCTTTTTATCTTCTTTATTTGATAGATTCTCTTGTCCCTTTTATTAAAGCTGCTATGTGTGGAGTAGGAGTTATCAATGCCACACATTTTGGTTGGGAACTTTTGACATTAAAAATAGTTTTACTTATACTCTTTGGTCTTTGGATTGGTACAGATAAAACAGATATGAAAGCATCAAACTATCCATATTTGAAATTCAAATTCAAATTTTTTATTCTAATCTATATTTTGATGATAGTAGAGCTTATCTTAGATTTAAATACAGTTGTAGGACTTGACACCCAAAAAGTGGTAAGTTGCTGTTCTATAACTTTTTCAAATACAAATCAAGTTGGCTCTTTATTCTCACTATCTCCACAAAGTGTTGGGCTAGTACTTGCTATTGTTTTTAGTTTATACCTCATATCTGGTATTTTTGCATTATTCAAAGAAAAAGCAACAATCTTTTTTGGTGCTATATCTATTATATTGATTTATGTTGGATTACTAGCTCTTATTTATACATTTTCCCCTTATGTGTATGAATTACCAACTCATACTTGCCCTTTTTGTTTGATACAAAAAGAATATCACTATATTGGGTATTTTTTCT
This sequence comes from Arcobacteraceae bacterium, assembly GCA_023229945.1. Classification (GTDB taxonomy): domain Bacteria; phylum Campylobacterota; class Campylobacteria; order Campylobacterales; family Arcobacteraceae; genus UBA6211. Next base: position 60,315 of record JALNYH010000002.1, read on the forward strand.
ATATTTCTCTTATTTTTGGGTGTTTCTTTGGTATCAAAAGTGGCTTTAGTTATTTATTTCTAAATACAAGAAATAAAAAAGATATTTTGATTTCAATAATCCTAATTTCAATCTTCCTACTTCTAGGACTTTACTATGTTCTTGGCTATTTTCTCAAAAATGGTGTTTGGCTATAATCCTTATTTATAAATTCATTTTATAATTCATTGACTATTGTCAATGAATTTAAGAAATAATTACTGTAGAATTCAATATGGTTTTTAAGAGGTGTTGCAATAGTTATAAATTTATTTGTAATTATTATTGGCTTATACATGGAGGTGTTTGAAATGTTGCGTAAATATTTAAAAGAGTTTTTTACAAGCTTCTCATCAGAAATGATTGACAAAGTTATTGACATGTCTTATTTTAGTAAACTAAATAAAGATAATATCTTATTTTACGAAGGTGATGAACCAAAATACCTATATCTAATAGTTGAAGGGGTTGCATCAGTATACAAAACATACGAAGATGGCTCAACCCAAGTATTAAAATATTTTTATCCACTAAGTCTAATAGCAGAACTTGCAAATATCCAGAATATTCCATATCCAGCAAGTTGTAGATGTGAAGAAGACTCTAAATTTGTTGTTATAGATTATGAAAAATACCAAAAGAACTTTTCAACCAATCCACTAACTTCCAATAATGCCGCAACACTATTACTTCATTCTATTGCATCAAAGCTATATTTTCATATCAATGAAAACAACCTAAGACCTATGAAGAATATCTCCATTATACAAAGAATTTCTGGTATGTTACTACAAGATTGTGACTACCTAAATCGCACAAAAAGGTGGAAAGTTGCACAAGATTTATGTATATCTTCTGAGACACTCTCAAGAAATCTAAAAAAACTAAAATCCTTAAAAGCCATCAAAATTGAAAAAACTAAAATAACTGTTTTAGATGAAAATATTTTAGAAGCCATCATACAAGGGAATACTATAGAATAACAAATCATAAAGTTGACTCCCATCAATTTTATTTATTTTCAATTTAAGTATAGTGTCGAACTAATAAGAATAAATATATATCATATTAGTTTGGAGGCTTTTGTATGTTTAAAAATTTTTATATTAAGACTAAGTTACTTATTCTTTTTATTATCCCATTGTTGGCTGTCTTAATTCTTCTTGTGGTTAAGTTTATAGAATTAAACCAAAGCCTTTCCAATGCAACCAAAGCAGCTTCTATTGAAGAGATTAGAGGAATTGGTGACATCATACACAATTTACAAGTTGAAAGAGGCTTAAGTGCTAGATATATAGCTTCAAATGGAACAAATTTTAAAGATGTATTGCAAGAACAAAGAACTCTATCAGCGAGTTCTATCAATAAGTTAATAAATTTCCAAACACAACAAAACAATATCATAGCTTCTCAAATTGTTAAAGATTTAGACACAAAAAGAAATCTTATAGATACATTATCATATAATTTAAATCAAAGTGGCAGTTACTATAGTGATATGATATCTCAACTTCTAAATTACTATCGAACCATTTTACTAAAATCAAAATTACCACAAATTAAAAATGATTTACTAGCTCACTATTGGCTTTTACTAGCAAAAGAAAACTTTGGTCAATTAAGAGCAAATTTAGCAATAACTTTTCGACAAAAATATTTTTCTGATGATATATTACAAAAATCTAGTGCTAATCAAGCTACTATAATACTTGGCTTTCAAAACTTTGAATCAGATGCAAATATCGATATTGTCAATTATTTCAAAAAAACTTTTCAAGGAGAAAGTGTAGATACTACAAACAATATGATTCAAATTGCTTTTGAAAAGCAAAAAGATGATTGTGGGAATATTGAACCATCTTTATGGTTTGACACAGCCACAAAAAGTATTGATATTCTAAAAAATATTGAAGATTATAGTATAGCACATATAGAATCAACTATGAAAAAAACAATCTCTTCTATTTATTTTGAGATTATGAAAGACTTAATCATCAGCTTGGTTCTAATCATTGTAGTAATATTTTTATATCTTCAAATCTCAAAAGATATTCTTACATCTTTAGAGTCATTTAAAAATGGGTTATCACTATTTTTTGATTTCTTAAATAAAAAATCAAATAATGCCAACAGTATTGATATAAATAATAAAGATGAATTTGGTCAAATGGCTAAATTAATAAATGAAAATATAGAAAAAACTCAAGTCATGATTTCACTAGATAATGAAGTAATAGCTGATGCAAAAAATGTTGTTGCAAGGGTAAATAATGGATGGTATAGCCAATGTATTGAAGCAACAACTACAAATGAATCACTAGAACAATTTAAAGAAAGTGTTAATGAAATGATAGTAAATACAAAAAATAGATTTTTAGATGTAAATAATATCTTAAATCTCTATACAAAACATGACTACACAAAAACTCTTCACCTAAAGCCTACAGATGAAAAAGGTGGGGTTTTAGAATCATTAATTTTAGGTGTTAACTCTTTACAAAATTCTATTACACAGATGCTTATCCAAAACCAAACAAATGGAACTACACTTGATAAAAGCTCAAATATTTTACTTCAAAATGTAAATACCCTAAGTCATAGTGCAAATTCCGCTGCAGCTGCATTAGAAGAAACTGCTGCGGCACTTGAAGAAATTACTGCCACAGTTGTCAGTAATTCATCAAATATTCTTCAAATGTCACAATATTCAAAAGAAGTTATAAACTCAGCAAAAAAAGGGCAAGAATTAGCCAAAAACACATCAACAGCTATGGATGAAATAACAACTCAAGTTCATACTATAAATGAAGCTATAGCTGTAATCGATCAAATATCATTTCAAACAAATATTCTATCCTTAAACGCTGCAGTTGAAGCAGCAACTGCTGGAGAAGCTGGAAAAGGATTTGCAGTAGTTGCTGCAGAAGTGCGAAACCTAGCATCAAGAAGTGCTGAAGCTGCCAAGGAGATAAAGTATATTGTAGAGATAGCTACATCCAAAGCCAATTTAGGTAAATCAATAAGTAGTGAAATGATAAAAGGATATGATGAACTTTTGCAAAATATTGATAAAACTACAGCAACAATTTCAGAAATTGCAAATGCTTCCAAAGAACAAGAAGCTGGTATTACACAAATAAATGATGCAGTAACTGGACTTGATCGCCAAACTCAAGAAAATGCCTCCATAGCATCTCAAACACATGATATTGCAATACAAACTGACAATATTGCAAAAGCAATAGTATCTGATGTCATAAATAAGCAATTTATTGGCAAAAGTTGATTTGTATCAATGATAATAATTATGAAAGCTGTTAATATTCACCTAATTTCATAAGTAATTAAGGAGAAAAAATGCCTATCCCTACAAATTCTACCGAAGTAAATGTTGTTGGTGCTACTGTACCGTTTTTTAAAGAAACTATTGATGGTATCGATATTTATTATTTTGATACATCCGCTACAGAACCACCAGTTCCTATGATAAATGCTATGGCAGGATTAAATCTTGTCACAAAAACATCCAAGCTTATTATGATAAATCATAAAATGCCAACAAAACTTTTGGAAAATCTTGAAAATACATATAAGATTACAAAAGAAACACTAACAAATGGGAATGCAAAAGTTACATTTGAAACCAAAATATAACTTAGGTTAAATTATATGAATAATTTAGCCACAGATATGTCACCCCCTTTTGTATCAGTAGCAATATTTTTCTTTAGTGGGGTAATATTTCTTATAATCTCACTTTTAGTACTTCTTGGCTCATTTGAAAACCTAATTGGTCACTACCAATTGCAGTCAAATATCGGTCTTGCACATCTATTTTTAGTAGGTTTTGTAATGAGTGTTATTTTTGGAGCTTCATATCAACTTCTTCCTGTAGCTCTTGAAGTTCCTATGTTTTCAAAAGACTTTTCATATATTCACTCAATTTTACATATTATAGCAACTATCCTATTTTGTAGTGGATTTTTTATCAATATTGAACTTATAAGATTTGGAAGTTTACTACTTTATGTATCAATGATGATTTTTATAATAAATGCGTTGATAACCTTTATAAAAAACAAAAAATATGATATTCAAAGTAGATTTATTTTTTGGGGTATTATATTTTTAACAATCGGTGTTTTGATTGGCTTTTTATTAGCTCTTAATTACTTCTACCCACTTTTGGGTAATTTGAGCCAAAAACTGCTTTATTCCCATATTATTTTAGTACTTTTTGGTTTCGTATTTTTTATAATTATTGGTATTTCTATGACTTTAGTACCTATGTTTATGATTTCACACAATTTCAACCAAACTCCAATAGAAAACTCATTTTATATAGCAACTTTGGGTATTAGTTTATTGATTATAGGTGTTTTTACAAACTCATATTTTATTATCTTTGGATTAATATTAATCTTTATTGTATTTTTTGCATATTTATATCAAATGTATATTATTTACAAAGTCCGAGCTAGAAAAAAAATAGATAGCTGGGCTTTACATCTAATATTTTCATTTTGGGGATTATTTGGATTTTTGGCACTATTTTTTATAGATACCAAGAGTGCTTTTCTTGTTTTATTTTTTTTAGTATTCATACCATTTATCAATGGACACCTTACCAAAATAATTCCATTTTTAAGATGGTTTGACAAATTCTCACCACTTGTAGGCAAACAAAAAGTTCCTATGTTACATGAAATGATAAATGAAAAAGTTGCTATTTACGAAACATACACTAGTTTCATAGGGGCAATCTTACTAATAAGCGGTATATTATTGCATATTAAATCAATCTATATTATCGGCGTTTGTTTTCTAATCATAGGTGCTTTTATGGTAGTTTATAACATATTTCATACAATGAAATTCAAAGTTTAAGGATTCAAAATGACAACAAAAGAAGAAGTATTACAACAAATTTCTACAATCATAGACCCAGAAGTAGGATATAACTTAGTAGATTTAGGGTTGATTTATGAAGTTGATATTAGTGATGATGGCACTATGGTCATAGTAACCATGACTTTATCTACAAGAGGATGCCCACTTCACCAAATGATGGTAGAATGGGTAGAAGCAGCAGTTCTTAGATGTGAAGGGGTAATAAAATGTATGGTACAAGTAGTATGGGAACCAGCTTGGACTATCGAAAAATCAGCCCCACATGTACAAAAAGCCCTTAGTAGCTGGATGTAAGTAAGCCTCCTGAATCTACATATCCCGTCATCTCGAACTCGCATATCCTGTCATCCTGAACTTGATTCAGGATCTCATCCCAACTAAATTCCGTCTCAAGCACAGAATGACAAATCCCACGCCATTATCTCTCAAACCTGCAAAATCTGTCATGCTGAGCTTGACTCAGCATCTCATTCTAATGAATCTTGATAGCTTTTTCTTTATGACTCAATAAAATCTCTTTTACCCTAGCTTGCCATTGTTTCCCAAAAAGTTCAGTTTCTTCTTTTGTGGCACGATTTTGTAATGCTTTTTGCATCAAAGTAGAGTCTAATTCAGGTAGATACAAATTCCCAAGATCATAGCTTACATCTACAATTTTGCCAGTGTCAAGTCTTGTAAATCTAATTTCACCTTTGCTCTTTGCATTAAAAAACAATAAATTGTTTCTTGCAAAAACTCCACCAAGCCCTTTGAATCCATCTTCTTCTTTAGCCCCTGTAATATATGAGACAACATTTGCTATCACACCTACTACTCCATCACTTTTTTTGCCACGCATCTCAACTTTGATATTTCCTCTTATTGGTGTTTCATTACCATTATGAAGTGCTTTCAAAGCATATAAACTCATCAAATAAGCTCCAGTTACCGTAGGACAAGAATGACCACTAAGCTTTACCACATCTGCAAAACCAATCTCACACACTCCACCAGAACCCAAAAACTCACCCAAAGGCTCATATAAAACTATTTTTTCAACACTATCAAAAAATTCTGGATACAACATAGCACAATCCTTTTCTATTATTTTTATTTTGTGTTATTTTAGACTAATATATGGATTTTTGCATTGATTTATATCAATATTCAAGAAATATTAAAAAAACTTTAGGTATAATTTAGGTGAGATGTTATCAAAGGACTTATTCTATACATAACCGGCAAACTTGTATCTTCTTTTAGCACAAAGGAGGTGTTGTTGCTTGTTGTTGAGGTGTTATAAAAAGTCAAATTCACTTTTTTTTATGTACTCGTCGCCGGTTACTTCTGAAATATTAACACAAATCAAAACCCATTTCCTTGACTTTTGTCAAATTATTCAAACTTTTTATTTAAATTAATACATTTTGTAATTTTTGTTTACAAATCTCAAAACTACGGTTACAATGTTTATCAGTTTTAGGAGGAGGATTCATGTGTGTGTAACCGCAGTTTTCAGATTATGGAAGTGGGACTTTAGTCCCGCACAAAAAAGTGAGGCATTAGCCTCACTTCCAATTATATGACAATAATATGTATCAATTAAATTATGACAATATCTCTTCGATAGTGATATAATCCCCTACTCTTCCAGTCATTTGCTCTACATCAGTATTTACTGGTAGTGTTTTTTTACCTGGTCTCCAACCTGCTGGGCATACTTCACCCGTAGCAGTTGCATGTTGCCATGCTCTTACTTGTCTTAAAAATTCATTTACATTTCTTCCAACAGAGTCCGCTTGTACTTCTTGAGCTACACAAACACCGTTTGGATTGAACAAAAATCTTCCTCTAAGTGCAACACCCTCTTCTTCGATAAGTACACCAAAAGACTCTGCAACTGATTTAGTTGTATCAGCTCCAATTGTAAGTTTCAAACCTTTTAAAATAGGCTCAGTTTCTACAAATCTTTTGTGAGAAAATTTTGTGTCTGTTGAAATAGGTAATATCTCAACTCCTAGTTCTTGAAACTCATCATATTTAGCATTCATAGCCGCAATCTCTGTTGGGCAAACAAATGTAAAATCCGCTGGATAAAAACAAACTACTGTCCATTTACCTACATAATCTTCACTTGATACTGTTGTATAGTGACCAGTTGCTGCATTATATGCACTCATTTTAAATTCTGGCATTTTTCTTAGAACCATTGTTGAACTCATTTTCTTTTCCTTTGTTATTTCTGTTTTATTATTTTCGACGATTTCTTTTTTTTCGTCTCTAGCTTTTATTCCTGCATCGCAAGCCATTTTATCTCCTTTTTCAAAATATTGTTTTTGAATGAAAGAATTATATCAGAGTAAAATAAAATCTATTATTGGATAAAAATTATCGTTTAGTTTTTTAAGAATAATTTAAGTTATATAATTGGATTATATTAGCATCATAAGTTTATATTATGATTTTAAGTTAAAAGTTTCTATATTCTATTTTAAATTTATCTGTATGCAATTTCTTTAGGTCAATATAAGATAGTTTTTTTGTTAGATTACCAAAGTTTTCTTTGGATTCAAGGAAGTTTTGTAGATAATAAGTACCATTGTAATCTATATTTTCAAGAGTTTTTATCATCATTTGTATATCATAAGTATCCAATAAATCTGGATGAATTGTAGAGCGTATCTCAAAGTTAACACCACTTTTTACGAGCATGATTACTGAATTGATAAAAAACTCAAAATATTTTGATGGGTTTTTTGTCACAAGTTCAAATTTATCTTTTGGTGCTTTGAAATCAACCGCCACAAAATCCAAAAGACCCATATCCAAAAGCTCTTGCAAACTTTCATGATGCACACCATTTGTATCAAGTTTTACCATAAATCCCATATTTTTGACTTTTACAATAAAACTAAGCATTGCATTATCATAGCCAAATAAAGGCTCTCCACCACAAAGAACTACCCCTTGAAGTAGCCCTTTGCGAGTCTCTAAAAACTCAAGAACCTCATCATAGCTATAATTTCCACTTCCAGTTACAATCTCAGTATTATAACAATACCCACACCTCATCCCACATCCACATATCCATACAATACATGCTACATGTGATGGAAAGTCCAGCAATGTAAATGGCGTAATATTATAAACTTGCTTCTTTTTGACAATATGTTTGTTCATGAAAATATGTTCTTTGTCTATGCTCACCAATTTTTCCTATATTAAAGCTTTCCACTGGTCTATGATACCCCATAACTCTAGTATAAACCATACATTTCGTTCTTTTTTCTTTGTTTTGCTCTAAAACTTCATTTTTACTCATTTTTTACTCCTTTTCTTTAGTTTTTAGTTTGTAGAGGGTAGAGAAGATAATGAAGAAATAATTTTCCGTTACCACCTACCACCTACCACCTACCACCTACCACCTACCACCTACCACCTACCACCTACCACCTACCACCTAAGCACCTAAAATCTCCTCATCACACTTCGGACAATACTCATGCTCACCACTTATATACCCATGCACTGGACACACACTAAAAAGTGGAGTGATAGTCACATAAGGAAGTCTGAAATTTGTAATAACAGATTTCAAAAACTCCCTACAGCTATCACCACTTTCTAGTTTTTCATTCATATAAAGGTGAAGTACAGTTCCCCCTGTATATTTGCACTGCAAATCATCTTGATGAAGAAGTGCAGCAAATGGATCAGCAGAAAAATCCACTTGAAGTTGAGATGAGTTGGTATAATATATATTTTCCCCCATTCCAGCTTGCAAAATATCTGGATATCTTTTGATATCTTCTTTTGCAAAACGATAAGTAGTTCCTTCAGCTGGTGTTGCTTCAAGATTATACAAGTTTCCAGTTTGTTCTTGATAGCTAGTCATTAGCTCTCGTATAAAGTCCAAAATCTCCAAAGAGAGTTGTTTCCCAAATTCACTAGCAATATCATGCTTATCACTTGTAAAATTTCTCACCATTTCATTAAGCCCATTTACTCCAATAGTAGAGAAGTGATTATTGAAGTTTTTTAGATACCTTTTCGTATATGGATAAAGTCCTCTATCAAACATTGTATTGACAAAAACTCTTTTCTTTTCCAAAGTCTCTTGAGCAATATCGCAAAGTTCCTTGACTCTTAGCAACAGCTTCTTTTTATCCCCACTATAAAGATACCCAAGTCTTGCCATATTAAGTGTCACCACACCAATACTTCCAGTCATCTCAGCACTCCCAAAAAGCCCACCACCTCGCTTTAGAAGCTCTCTCAAATCAAGCTGAAGCCTACAACACATACTTCTTACATGACCTGGTTTATAAGCATTTGGATTTTCACAAAGATTTCCAAATTCATCTTTTGTATATTGACTACCTATAAAGTTTTGGAAATAACTAGAACCTATTTTTGCACTATTTTCAAACAACACATCAGTATTTTCACCATACCAATCAAAATCTTCTGTGATATTTACCGTAGGAATCGGGAAAGTAAAAGGTTGTCCATTTTGGTCACCTTCTGTCATCACCTCATAATATGCTTTATTGATTAGATTCATCTCTTTTTGAAAATATTTATAAGTCATATCACTTAGATTTGATACCCCTCTAGCTCTTGCTTCTTCAATCAAATCATCATCGCTCACACCACTTAATAAATGTCTTTGATTTTTAGTAGGAATTTGGTCTTTTAGGTCACTTGGTACAGTCCAATCAATTGTCACATTTGTAAAAGGACTCTGACCCCAACGAGCAGGAACATTTAGATTATAAATAAAACTCCGAACTGCCTTTTTGACATCATTATATTCAAGCTTATCTTTGAAAACATAAGGAGCTAGATATGTATCAAAAGAGCTAAAAGCCTGAGCTCCAGCCCATTCACTTTGAAGTATCCCCAAAAAGTTTGCCATCTGACCAAGAGCCTCCCTAAAATGGCTCGGAGCTGAGCTTTCAACCCTACCTCTTATACCATTGAACCCCTCATCAAGAAGCACTCTCAAACTCCACCCAGCACAATATCCTGTTAGACAATCAAGGTCATGTATATGAATATCCCCATTTCTATGGGCGTATCCTTGAGTTTTGGTGTATATTTTATCAAGCCAATAGTTTGCTATTAGTTTTCCAGCTAGATTATTGACAAGCCCAGCATTAGAATATCCAGTATTTGCATTGGCATTTATTCTCCAATCAGATTTGTTTATATATTCTTCTATAGAGCTTGTAGAGTTTACATAAGTAGTATCTTCATTAAGCCCCAAGATATGTTCTCTTTGCATCTTATGCAAGAATCTATATGTGATAAAAGATTTTGCCACATCAAAATATTTAGCTTCAAAAAGTCTTTTTTCGATTGTATCTTGTATCTCTTCTACAGTTTGAAGATTGTTTTTTTCAATATCACCCATAACTTGTTTGAATATTTGTCCATCATATCTTGATATCACACTATCAAATGCCTTTTTTATAGCATCTTCTATCTTGAAAGCACGAAATTCTTCTTTACTTCCATCTCTTTTAAATATAAATTGCATAATCACACCCTCAAAAATCGTTTTGTGTATATTAGCAAAAAGGGAAAAGGATTGTCTTGACTTTTGTCAAATCAAAAGAGCCCAAGCTTAAACTTGGGCTATAGAGAAGATTAATTTTTTATAATATTGCCATATGGACCGAATTTATGAGTAGTTTCACTCTCTTTATCCATATATGGTCCTTTTGGTACATCAGCAGCTTTTACCCTTACATCAGAAAAATCAGAACTTCTATTGATTTTTTCTGGTCTATAATGAGAATCCAGATTCATAAATGCAGCCACATCATAAGCCTCAGCATCTGTTAAAATTGGATGTTCATTTGTAGCACCTAAAGGCATATTGCTTTTTATAAAATCAGCTGCTTTTAAAAGTCTAAACATTCCAGCACCTCTATTATAGCTATCTTCTCCCCAAAGTGGTGGATACATATATCCATTTGCAAGTCCTTCATTTTTTATACCCTCACCATTAGCACCATGACAAGCCACGCAATGCACTTCATACACTTTTTCACCTGCTTTTGGGTCAGCTGCTCTTTGTTTTACCATTTTTCTATCAATTTTAGCCAAACCTCTACCTTCCATCTTAGCACCACCTACAGGAACTCCTTGGCTTAACCAATGAATATAAGCTTCAAATGCTTTCATCTCTTTAGAGTTTGGTGGTAGTGGATAGCCATTCATACTTCTTTGCATACATCCATTTACTCTTTCACTAAGAGTTCCTATAGTATCTTCTCTTGGTCTATATTGTGGAAATTCTGCTGCAGTACCAACAAAAGGTGCTGAATAAGCTTTTGTTCCAGCATCAAGGTGACAACTTTGACATGAAAGATTATTCCCTGCAAATCTCATTTTAGGATCTTCAACTTCAGGTCCAATATATTTAAATGTATTTACAGTTAGCTCTTTACCATATTTTACCAAATCACCATATTGGTTGTTTGGAATAGTGCTTTCATCTGGTATTTTGTACTCCATTGTAGGTTTTTTAATACCTTTGTCACTTCTTTTTGCAAGTTCTTTTAAATCTATTGCAAAAAGTGTTGTCACACACACAGCAGCTGCAGTTGATAGTAATATTACTTTTTTCATATTTGACTCCTCTTTTATGATTTGTCAAATTATACAAATACAAAGTAAATTGAAAGTAATTTTTAAAAAGTTTCTTTTAAGTATTATTTAAGATTTGAAGCTATACAAGAAAGTAGAGCCTTGTGATACTTGTGTTTGTACTTTTATATCTACTTCGTTTTTGTCACATATAGCTTTTACTATACTAAGCCCCAGTCCAAAGCCCCCTTTGATGGAGTCTTCTTTGACATACCTTCTAAATATAGCCACTTTATCTTTTATCCCTATTCCAAAATCTTGTACACTAAATACTATTTCTTGAGAGTTTTGGCTCAGTTTTACGATTACTTCACCTTTTTTGTGAGAATATTTAATAGCATTTGATATGGTATTATCTACTATCCTTTGAAGCTCTATTTTATTGAAATTTATTACTATATCTTTATCAATATTTGAGAGGATAACTATCTCTTTTGTATATGCAACATCTTCAAAAAACTCTATCCTTTGCTGTAAAAACATAGAAAAATCTATCTCTTCTTTTAAATACTCTACCCTTTTGTGTTTGATAAGATATTCTATATCATCATATATAGTATTAAGCCCTTTTACACCATTTAAAGCTCTTCTTATCTCTTTAGTTTTGCCTATTTTTTCTTCAAGCATCTCAAGATTTATACTGATTACCCCAAGCGGAGTTTTCAGCTCGTGCATAGCATCATTGAAAAACCTATCAAGATACCTATTTGCTTTTTGCAAAGGCTCAATAGTAGCTTTGAAAACAAAATAAAGGGAAATAAATACAAAAAGTATCAAAGTCAAACATATGATATATATTTTTATCAATATTTCTTGGTCTTGAAACTCTTTTGAAACCACCAAATACTCACCTTCTAGTCTATTTGGTATAAGATGAGATATCTGATAAAACTTACCATCTTTAAAATATTCAAACCTTTCAAAACTAACTTTTTCTTGTTTATTTGTGCCAAAAATTAGCTTTTTACTCTTATCATATATAAAATAGTCATAATTGAAAGATAAAGGCAGTTGATGAAGTTGCTCTTTATTTATACTAGCAATTTTCTTTTCCAATATCAATATATAATTAACAAGTTCTAGTTTTTGATTGGTTGTATATTTATCATATTCACTTTGAAGATAAAAATAAGTAGGCACTCCAATAAGCAACAAAATAAATAAAGAGTAAAGAAAAGTAGTCTTTAATATATAATTATTTGCTTTTAACAACTCTATACCCTACCCCACGCTGTGATACTATGAAATCTTTTGAAGTTTTTTTTCGTATATTCTTGATGCACATTCTCACATCTACATCATTTACATAGCTATCATTCCAAACCTCATCTTTTATCCTATCTATTGATACATAATTATTGATATTTGATACTAGAAGCAAAACTAGCTGTTTTTCTTTATTGGTCAAATCCACTACAATATCTGAGTTGTCATATAAAAGCTCATTTTTCACATCATAGCTATACCCCTCAAAAAGCAAAACTTTATCACTATTTGTATGAAAATAATAAAGTTTCAATATCTGCTCTACTCTGTATTTCAGCTCTTTGAGTGCAAAAGGTTTTTTTATATAATCACTACATCCAAGCTCATAGCCAATACTAAGATTGTTTATATCAGTCAATGATGTTATGAAAATCACAGGTGTATCTTTGTTATCAGCTTTTAGCTTTTTCATCAGCTCATATCCATCAAGCCCAGGTACTCTAATATCTAGTAACAACAAATGATAAGATTTCTCATATATGGCATAATAAGCATCCATCCCATCTTCAAAAGCATCTACTTGATACCCCAAAGATTCCAAATACTCTTTTATACTTTGATTGTATGCCACATCATCTTCAAGTAAAAGGATTTTCATTTTATCCCCTTTTTCTCAAGATTTATAGGTAGATTGGAATTTGTAGCAGTTATTATATATCCCAAATGTACATTATCCAAATCATAAATACTAAAATACCCAAATGAGATATGATTATTTACCACATACCCATATTCTCCAAGATTATCAATATCCACATTTTCCAAACTATTCAAAAGAGTCAAATTATCAACCACATTACAAACTACAAAATTCTTAATCTTCTTATTAGTCACCAAATCTGTTGCAATAGACAAAAACTCATCATCCAACAAAACAAAAAGTTCATATCCTCTTTGTTGTAAAATAAAAGACAATGTTTCAAACTCAGTGATAACTTCTATAGAACCAATAAACTCTTTATTATCCAAAATAGGCACTATTGCTTTGATATTCAGTCTTTTTCCAAGCTCTATAGATGCTATAGGTTTTTTGGTATTTTTTGCCACCACCAAACCTTTTCTAAAACTCTCCAAAGGCTCTCCACTAAGCTCAAAATTCCAGCTTCTTATATAAGTATTAAGTTTTTTATCATGTATTTGTATTCTAAATTTATCTGGTTGGACAAAAGAGAGCTGTTCAAGCTTTGTTTGAATTATTTCATAAGCTTTTTTTCTATCGTTTTTTTGAAATGCGTCTAGGAATTCTTTATCCCCACCAAGCAATATAGCAAATGAAAGTGCTTGTTTTTTCTCTTCTTCAAGTAGATTTTTTGCCATCAACAAGGCATTTTCAAGATTATTGATTACCAACTTTTCTTTTTCTATATTGTTTAGATTATAAAACAAATATACCAAGACAATTGTTATCAAAACTATAAAACCAAAAGTGATTTGTTTAAGATTTATCATAAGAAATTGTAACATATAGTTACTTCACAACTCTTCAAATAAAACAAAAAATATTATTCTTATCATACTTTTGCATTATTTAGGTAAAATATAAGAAATATATATTAGGTTTTATAATATGAGCAAACAACATTTAAAAGAATTCATAGGTTTTGGAATAGCAGGCAATTTTGCACATCATCTTGACCAAGCAGGTGAAGCAATAGACTTTATAGATATCAAAACAGAAGAAGAAAATGCTCCAAAAGGGATATTTCCTTTTTATTTACCTCACAGTGAGAGTTTTTTGGGTACATATCCACTATCTTCTCAGGAGTTAATATCTCCAGTAGGAATCGATGGCAACTTACAGCTTGAACCTGAAATGGCACTAATTGGTGAGATTATTTATGATGATAAAATACAAGTTAGTGATTTGAAATTCAATTTTTTCACAGCTTATAATGATTGTTCTATCAGAAAAGAGGGAGCAAAAAAAATAAGTGAAAAGAAAAACTGGGGAGAAAATACCAAAGGAATTTCTAGCCAAATCATAGAACTAGACCGTTTTGAAAAAGGTGGCAAACTTGATAGTTACCATATAGCATCATTTATGAAGCGTGATGGAGTAGTACATGAATACGGAGAAGATAGCCCAGTGATTACTTACAACTACTTTTATGGCAAATTAAAAACTTGGATTATAAACAAACTAAACACCCAACAAAACGAAGGTCCACTAGAAGATTTGAGCTTGCACCTCAAAAACTCATCTTACCCAAAAGGATTTGTGATAAGTGTAGGAGCTACTAGCTATACAAGCTTTGGTGAAAGTACATTTTTACAAGCTGGTGATGAAGTTTTTGTATATGTTTATGACTCACAGTTTTACACACCAAGCGATATCTTCTATCTTGCAAAAAATAGTATTATAGATATTCCAAACAGCTCTACATTACATCAAGTGATAATCTAATTTTAGAATCCTTTGGGTATAATAACCCAAAGGATGTATATGTACAAAATTCTCAAACAAATTGATTTCTTCGCAAACTTTAGTGATGAAGATTTTGCAAAACTAGAACAACATATAAGTTTCAAAAAATACAATCAAGATAATATCGTATTTTACGAATCAGATACCCCAAAATATTTTTATATACTAATAAGTGGAGAAGTAAACGCCACCAAATCAAACTTCAAAAACAATCCAGTTTTGATAAATACATTTAGAGCTGTATCTTTTATAGCAGAAATGGCAGTAATAGAAAACATCCCTTTCCCTGCAACTGCCACTTGTGCCAATGAATGTGAAATCATCCAAATCACAAAAGAACCATTACTAGATTTAATAAAATCAGATACAAATATAGCCTTTGGTATCATCAAATCCCTCACCAAAAAGATAAAAACCCTAGAACATACCATAAATATAAATATATTATTTGATGCCACCCAAAAAGTTATGTCCCACATACTAAACAACCCCGACTCCCTAAAAACATCAAAACACACCCACATAGCAAAAATCCTAAACACCACTCCAGAAACCCTATCAAGAACAATAAAAAAACTAAAAGACCAAAACATAATAGACGACAACTACAATGTTGATATTGAGAAATTAAAGATGTTGATATAAAACCAAAACAATAATTTTTGTCTTTATTAAGTAATATTATGATATAAATTAAAATTACTTTTACAAAAGAGGTAGCATAATGCAAAATAAAATA
This sequence comes from Arcobacteraceae bacterium, assembly GCA_023229945.1. Taxonomy (GTDB): domain Bacteria; phylum Campylobacterota; class Campylobacteria; order Campylobacterales; family Arcobacteraceae; genus UBA6211. Next base: position 76,310 of record JALNYH010000002.1, read on the forward strand.
GAATTATTCCAATCATCAAATGGAATGATAGAATTTAAAAGTGATAGTGAACACGAAACTATTTGGGCAAGCTTAGACCAAATTGCACAGCTTTTTGGAAGAGACAAATCAGGTATTTCACGACATATCAAAAATATTTTTAAAAGTGGTGAGTTAGATGAGTTTTCAACTGTTGCAAAAATTGCAACAGCTCAAACAGAGGGTAAAAGAGAAGTTGTGAGAGAAATTGAATATTTCAATCTTGATATGATTTTATCGATTGGATATAGAGTTGATTCAAAAGAAGCGACACACTTTCGTAAATGGGCGACATCTGTCCTCAAAAAATACCTCACAGATGGATATGCCATAAATGAATCAAAAATATCACAAACCAAAACAATACTTCAAAACCTAAAGCAAACAATAGAGTTTTTGACCACTAAACAAATAGGTGAAGAAAAAGAGATACTTTCCTTACTTCAAAACTACACCAAAACTCTTTCACTACTTGAGAGTTATGATAAAGCAAATATTGAAGATTTTGATGGAAGAACTACAGCTTATGAGCTCACTTACGATGAAGTGAAAAATGTATTAGCACAACTCAAAAATAGTCTCATCACGAAAAAAGAAGCAACAGAACTTTTTGCAAATGAAAAGGATGACCAATTAGCTGGAATCATAGGGAACCTTTACCAAACATTCGCAGGAGTAGAACTATACCCAAGCATAGAAGACAAGGCTTCAAATCTACTATATTTTATCATCAAAGACCATCCTTTTAATGACGGCAACAAAAGAAGTGCAAGTTTCTTGTTTGTTTATTTTCTTGATAAGTGCGATTACCTCTACAAAGAAAATGGTGAAAAAAAGATAAATGACAATGCTTTGACTACATTAACCCTACTTGTAGCATCAAGTGATCCAAAGGAAAAAGATATTTTGATAAAACTCATCAAACATCTGATTTTTGAAAAAGAGGTTATCTAAAATATGGTCTTTTGCATATTTGTTTGAAGTAACTCAGCATACATATTGTCCTAATTTCACCGTATATTGATATAAATCAATGAAAAAACCTAAAAAAGAGTATAAACTTACACAAAAAATACGGAGAATCTTATGACAATCAATACTTTTATGACAGGTGAACACAGAAGATGTGATGAAAATTTTGCAAATTTGGAAAGTGTTATCGATAGTGGTGATTTTGAAAATGCAAAAAAAGTTTTTGAAGAATTTAAAAATGATATGCTAACACATTTCAAACAAGAAGAAAGCGTAATGTTTGCAGAGTTTAATTCATGTAGTGGTGGAGGATGTAATCCTACAAGTGTAATGCTTGCCGAACACGACCAAATAAGAATTACTCTAGATCAAATCAAAACAGCCCTTGAAAATAGTGACAAAAATAGAGCATTAGGACTTTGTGAAAATTTACTTTTTATTATGCAACAACACAATATGAAAGAAGAGCAAATTATGTACAACCTTGCAGATAATACACTAGATTCAGATGATATTATAGAAAAAATGAAATTAGTTTCGTAATTAGTTATTGGTATATTAGTAATTGGGAAGAATAAAATCCTACCAATATACTAATACACTAATATACCAATTACCAAAAAGGTAACACAATGTTTGAAAATATGACCCAAATAACCGTTGATGTAAGCGAAGATGAAGCACCTATTCCTTTACAAAAGGCTATTAATTCACTCTCATCTATCAATCCATCAACATATGTGAAATTCATCCATCGTATGAGACCATGTATGCTATTTGATGTATTAGACAAAGGTGGGTATTCTTATGAGATAGATGATAGTGGTGAACAATTTATAGTTTATATTTATAGGAAGTGACTGAGGTACTCATCAGCTCTAAAAAAAAGGATTCCAATGAATTTTTCAGGACTTAGCCTAGACCAAGCACCGCCTATTTTCGTACCTTTTGGATTTTTTATCACAGCTTCTATTTTAGGTATTTTTGGAAGTTTTCATATCGCTTTTTTTGACTACAGCTATGTATATTTTCACTTTATCACCATAGGTTTTTTTGGTTTTGTGATGATTGGGGCTTTGTTTCAGATGTTCCCTGTTATGATTGGTATTGGGGTCAAAAAAGTACTTCCCACATTTTATATAGTCTTTTTTTCTCTACTTTTGGGACTTATTTGCTTTTACTTAGGATACACACTAGATAATCATATCTTTATGGCACTTACATCACTTTTTTTAATAAGTGGTTTTTTGAGTTTTTGTCTTGTTTTCCTATACTCTCTTTTTAGCTCATCCACTCACCACGATGCCACAAGCATTGCCATGGCAATATCACTCATCTTCCTAACCCTTGGTACACTTTTTGGAGCATATATACTAGCTCAATATTATATAATTCAAAATTCAACATTCATAATTCAACATTCACTCCACATCAACACCCTCTTCTTTGGAACAATATTCATCCTTATTATGGGTATTAGCTTCAAGATTATCCCTATGTTTTGGGTAGCCAAAGATTACCCAATTTATTGCAAAAAGTTCATACTTCCACTTATTACTTTTCTTGTAACTAGTTTTATTTTCTTACAACTTTTTGGAATAAATTTTGATGAGAATATCTATTATGCTCTATTTGCATTGCCTTTACTAGCTTTTTATTCCATTACTATAAGAAGACTCAAAGATAGAAAAAGAAGGCTCACAGACTACAGCATATATTTCTTATACACAGGACTAAGCTTAGGCTTCATTGGGGCATTACTTCTAATTAGCAAAAACTTTATTACCATAGATTCTCATATATTTCTGACTTTATTTGGATTTGGTTGTGTTTTATCTTATATATTTGGATTATTATACAAAATAGTCCCTTTTTTGTGTTGGTTTCATCTCACATCAAAAGGCTTGTTTGATATTCCCACTATCAAAGAATTTATTGAACTAAAATACATAAAAGCCCATTTTATCACACATATATTATTTATAGCAGTATCATTTTTTAGTATCCAACTTGCCTCATTTTTGCTTATTGTATCTTTTGCCTTACTTTTATACAATATTTCAAAAGCTTATTTGATTTATCAAGGTATTACCAAAAAACTGCTATGATACCATATGACTTTACAACAACATATTGAGCAACTTCTAGCACAACCTCAAAAAAACAGAGCCTTTTCTACCACTTACAATGGTGAAAAGATTTGGATTAAACTCCCTGCTATGGGAGAATCTAATATGTGGCATAGTGTTTTAAAAATACTATTCAAAATAACCCACAATCCTCTTCTAGCCCCAACAGTAGTGACAAACCCAAAACAATCTCTCAAAGATGAAGGACTAAAGCTAAAACATCTTGATTCTTTGGGTATAAATGTACCAAAAGTGTTGTTAGCTACAGATGAATATTTAGCCCTTAGTGATTGTGGTACTCCACTTAGTATATTAATCAAAAAAGACAATATTACCAAAGAAGATAAATCTCAAATTTTTGCAAAACTAGCAACTACCCTAGCATCAATGCACAACAATCAAATGTATCATTCAAGACCAGCCTTAAGAGATATCACATATCATAATGGGAATATATACTTTATGGATTTTGAAGAAAACCTTGAAGGGATTTTGACTACAGAAGAAGCTATTTTGAGAGATGCAATGATTTTCATACATGCACTATATAGAAAAGTCCCAGATGAAAAGTTGATAAATCAAACACTATTGATATACACAAACTCACTACACCCAAACATACTACAAAACCTCAAAAATGAAGCTCAAAAATATAAAATTTTGTACTTTTTATTACAAATTTGCTACAAAATATTAGGAAAAGATGCCAAAGCAATATTCAAAACTCTAAATTTTTTAATTTTTTAATAAAATTATTTTATTCACACTATCTCACTTCATAGTATTTGTTTAAAGTTATTTATTTTATATTTATAATATTAATTTATTATTATATTAAACATTGTATATAATTAATTTTAACTTCACATATAATGAGATATAATAATACAAATTTTTTACAAAAAGATAGGGGATATTTAGTGTTAAATTCATTGACGGTAAAAGGTAAGTTACAAGTTGTAACTGCGTTGGTAGTTTTAGGTTTTGTGCTAATTGCATTGTTTAGTTATATAAGACTTAGTGCTCTAGATAAAGAATATAAAGATACAGTGGTAATAAGTGAAATAAAACAGCTTGTTAGTAATACTTTAATAAGTAATATAGAAGGGGCTTCAGCTATTAGAATGATGATTTTAGCTCCAAATGATACACAAGCTCCGAAAACATTAGAAACAAATGTAGCTTCTGTTGAAGAAGCTATAAAAACTTTACAATCACCAAAGTATGCTAAAGCATCACAAGGGTTTACTAAGTTTAATATTGGTGAGTTACATACAAATTATGCAAATGTACTTCAATCAATTTTAATAAAAAGAGCAAAAGGTGAAGAAATTACTCCTGAAGATAATAAAAAAGTTGCAAAAAATCTTCGTCCTTACAAAGCAGCCCTAAATGAATGGTTAAAAGCAAATGATACAAAACAAATATCTCTTAGTGGTAAATTTGAAACTACAATAGCTTCTACTATTACTATATCTATTTTAATATCTTTGGTTATTATAATCTCAATATTTGTGATTATATTGTTGATTGGCGGAAGTATAGTGAATTCTCTTCATACATTTAGTAATGGTTTAAAAGATTTCTTCAACTACTTAAATAAAACAACCAAAACAATACAACTAATTCATATTGATGGTAAGGATGAGTTTAGTGTGATGGCTGATATGACAAATACAAATATCAAACATATTGAATCTCAAATCATAGAAGATGATATGTTTGTATCTGATGTTAATAGATTTGCGAAAGAAATAGCTTCTGGAAATATGCTAGCAAAAATAGAAAAAAACACATCAACTCAAAACTTAGCAGAACTAAAAGAAATTCTTACTCAAATGCAAAAAAATTTAGAACATTCTATAGCAAGAAGTATCCCTATGCTTATAGAAATATTAGAAAGTTATACAAAACAAGATTTTACAAAAAAATTCCCAGATGCTTATGGTAAAGTAGCCCTTAGTGTAAATTCTCTTGGTGAAAATATGTCAAAACTTCTTATGCAAAACTTACAAGATGGTATGGCACTAGATTATAGTACTGATGTTTTACTAGAAAATGTAGATGTACTAAGTCGTAGTGCAAACTCAGCTGCTGCATCTTTAGAAGAAACTGCTGCTGCATTAGAAGAAATCACAGCTACAGTTGTAAGTAATTCAAACAATGTAGCCCAAATGTCACAGTATTCAAATCAAGTAAGTAATTCAGCAAAAAAAGGACAAGAGCAAGCTAGAAATACAACAACTGCTATGGATGAGATTACGGCTCAAGTAGCATTGATAAATGAAGCAATCACAGTAATAGACCAAATTGCATTCCAAACAAATATTCTATCCTTAAACGCTGCGGTTGAAGCTGCAACTGCTGGTGAGGCTGGAAAAGGATTTGCAGTAGTTGCTGCTGAAGTGCGAAATCTAGCATCAAGAAGTGCTGAAGCTGCAAAAGAAATCAAAAACATAGTTGCAAATGCAACAAATAAAGCAAATGAAGGTAAATCTATAAGTAATGATATGATAAAAGGTTATGATGAGCTTTTAGGTAATATCAATAAAACTACAGCCGTTATTGCTGAAATTGCAAATGCTTCAAATGAACAACAAGCTGGTATCACCCAAATCAATGATGCCGTAACAGGACTAGATCGTCAAACTCAAGAAAATGCGTCAATTGCATCACTTGTAAGAGAGATAGCAAGCGAAGCTGACCAATTATCAAAAAGAATGGTTGTTGATGCTTCTAGTAAAGAATTTTTTGGTAAAAACGAATTTCTAAAAGAATCAAAAAACAAAATCCCAACAAAAAATACACAAACAGTAGCTGTGAATAAATCAGTAGCAAAACCTCAAATAAAACATACCCATAATGAGAGCGTTAAACCTAAAACTCCACTAAAAACAATAACCCCAACCAAATCATCAAAAGATGACGAATGGGAGTCATTTTAGTTTTTAGTTTGTAGGTGGTAGGTGGTAGAGGGTAGAGAAGATAACGAAGAAATAATTTTCCGCTACCACCTACCACCTACCACCTACCACCTACCACCTACCACCTACACTCTACTCTTAACAATAATCTTAGTTGGAGCAAATAGTTCTTTTGCAGTATTTACAAAACTTGAGTTTAAAATATCATTTACTTCAAGCTCTTTAGAAGCTGGTTTGGGATTGCTCGTTTGTGTCATATCTGCTACACATCCACTACCAAAAGATTCTTCTTCTATCATAGAAGAGATATTTTCGCTATCCTCACTACACTCTTGAGGAACATTATCTACTTTTTTTTTTAGCTCTTCTTCGGTAGGTTTATAAAATTCTATTATAGTATCATTTCCAAAACACTCTTCTACTACAGTTCTAATATAAGCAAAGTTTTTCCACAAAAGTTTTTTATCATCACCATCAGCAATACTCCAAATATTGAGTATTTTTGTCATATTATCAAAACTTTTGAATATAAAATTCTTCTCCAAACAAGTACCAAGTTCATAGCTTCTTTCAGATACTTTACTTATTACCAATTCATAAATATTAGTTTGAGGCTCTATTATTGGCTCTTCTTGGATTTGTTCTAATTGTGGCATTTCTTCCATATTTTCATGTTGGCTCATATTCATATCAAAACTTTGAGCTTGTTCTATCTCTTCTTGTATAGGATGTTGCTGTTGAGCTACATCTATAGTAGTTGTTTTTGCTTGAGATATTGTTGGAGTAGTTGGAATTGGAGTTGGAGTTGAAGAAAGCTCATCTTGGGCTTTTGCTATCATATCACAAGTAGTTTTTTCAAGCTCATTTATAAGTGCATCAATAGTTTTTAGTTTTGTAGCTTCTACCATCTTAGAAACCATCAAAATAAGTACAAAATCACTATCACTATTAAGGGCTAGTAAATGTTTGCTATCTCCCAAAATCCTAAACATCCTATCTATCAAAATAGTATTAAATTTATTGTTTTTGCTAAGCAATTGATTTTTGAGATATATCGCCATCTCATCTATTATCAAATCTGTTTCATAATCTTGCAATATATTTGAAATATCCAAAACCGTAGCATTTTTGAGTATCATATCAAATATATTATCCATCAAAGTAGGATCAATAAGTCCCAACATATCAGTAACACAGCTAGTTGTGATATGCCCTTTTGAGTAAATAATAGCTTGGTCAAGCAATGTCAAAGTATCTCTCAAAGACCCATGCCCACTTCTTGCTATTAGCTCTATCGCTTTTGGCTCATAATTTATATGTTCTATATTCAAAATATGTTCTATATGGTGAATTATATCTTTTAGTGCAATAGCTTTGAATCTAAAGTGTTGTGTACGGCTCAGTATTGTAGCTGGTAGTTTCAAAGGATCAGTAGTAGCTAATATAAATTTTACAAAAGGTGGCGGCTCTTCTAGAGTTTTAAGAAGTGCATTAAATGCTTGAGTTGTAAGCATATGTACCTCATCTATGATAAATACTTTGTATCTACCGCTTGATGGTTGGTATTTTGTATGCTCTATCAAATCTTTGATATCTTCAATACCACGATTACTAGCTGCATCCATCTCCACAACATCAAGATGTCTTCCACTATTAGAACTAAGACAATTTTGACACACTTCACAAGGTTTTGAAGTAGGACCTTGCTCACAAAGGAGTGACTTAGCCATAATCCGTGCAGTACTAGTCTTTCCACTTCCTCTAAGTCCACTGAAAAGATAAGCATGAGGCAATCTTTTCATATCAAGAGCCAAAGATAAAGTTTGAGAAACAGTTTGTTGTCCAACTAAATCTTCAAACCTTCTTGGTCGGTATTTAAGTGCTAATACTTTATCACTACTATTCATCAATCAAACCTTTTAGCCAATCACTAGCAACATTTTTCAACCCATCAGGATTATCTGAAGCAAAGAATTGTACTTTTGTTTTTTCAAAATTCTTGTCACAATGATAGTTTTTTTGCAAATACTCTACTATCGCATCTCCACTATGAATCACTTTCGCACCACCAAGATATGCTTGTATTTTATCTTGGATTAGTGGGAAATGAGTACACCCTAGAATCACTGCATCAATTGAATTTAAATCTTTAAAATAAAAATCCATCACACTATCCAAGACAGCACCCTCAAAAATCCCCTCTTCAACTACTGGCACAAAAAGCCCAGTAGGAATAGAGATAATATTTTTGTAGCCATCTTCAAAAAGTTGCGTTTCATAAGCTTTTGACTTAACTGTAGCTTTCGTACCAATTACAAGTATATTGGCATCTTTATCTTTCACACCATTTTTGAGAGCTATTACACCTGGGTTTATTACACCAACTACAGGAATATCAGCATCTGCTTGTAATTTATCCAAAGCATAAGCACTTACAGTATTACAAGCTATTATCAATATATCTATATCAAAATTCTTGAAAAACTCCAAAGCCTCTACGGCATATCTGACAATAGTATTTTTATCTTTTACACCATAAGGAACTCTAGCAGTATCCCCAAAGTATATAATTTCTTTAAAAAGTTTTTGTTCCAAAAGTGATTTTACAACAGTAAGTCCACCTATTCCACTATCAAATACACCAACTCTCAAATGATTCCTTTACTACTCGTTCATTGAGTTAAAAAACTCTTCATTGTTTGCAGTTTTTTGCATTTTTGAATATAAGAATTTCAATGCTTCCACATCGTCCATAGTAGCTATTGCATTTCTTAATATCCATATTTTTTGTAATCTATCTGCACTTATTAGTAACTCTTCTTTTCTTGTTCCAGATTTGATGATATCAAGGGCTGGATATACTCTTCTATCAGCTGCATTTCTACTCAATACTACCTCAGAGTTTCCAGTACCTTTGAACTCTTCAAAAATTACCTCATCCATTCTACTTCCAGTATCTACAAGGGCAGTTGAGATGATAGTAAGACTTCCACCTTCTTCTATATTTCTAGCAGCTCCAAAAAATCTTTTTGGTTTGTGTAGTGCATTTGCATCCACACCACCACTTAGTACTTTTCCACTACTTGGTGTTACTGTATTATAAGCACGAGCTAGTCTTGTGATAGAGTCAAGTAATATTACTACATCTTTACCCATTTCTACCATTCTTTTTGCTTTTTCTATCACAAGCTCAGCCACTCTTACATGGTTGTGTGAAGGTAAATCAAAAGTAGAGCTATAAACTTCACCTTTTACAGATCGTTGCATATCAGTAACTTCCTCAGGTCTTTCATCAATCAAAAGAACCATCAGTACAGCTTCTGGATGATTTATACTGATACCATGAGCTAGTTCTTTTAGCAACTCAGTCTTACCGCTTCTAGGAGGTGCTACTATAAGCCCTCTTTGCCCTTTTCCCATAGGTGTAAAAATATCCAAAATTCTACCAGTCAATCTATTTGAACTATATTCAAATTTGAACTGTTTTGTAGAATATAGTGGTGTAAGGTTATCAAAAAGTGGACGATTTTTTGACTCATTTACAGGCATATAATTAACAGCTTCTACTTTCAAAAGTGCATGATACTTTTCTTGCTCTTTATTTGGTGGTCGCACTTGTCCTGTTACTATATCCCCAGTTCTTAGAGCAAATCTTCTTATTTGTGTAGAGCTAACATAAGAATCACTTGATGAATCACTAAAGTTTCCATCAACAGCTCTCAAAAACCCAAATCCACCCTCTTTAATCTCTAAAATACCAGTAAATAATATATATCCACCTTGGTCTATTTGAGATTTCAAAATAGAAAACATCAAATCTTGTCGCTTAAGCTCTTGCGGATTTTCTATTTCTAAATCATTTGCAATTTGAAGTAGTTGTTCTAGTGGGAAAGTTCTGAGTTGTTCTATCGTAAAACCTTCAACAGGCACATGAGTTCTTGATTTTGATTTCGTATCTTTTGGAGATTTGTGTTTTCTCTCCGTAGCACCATTTTCTTGGCAATTTTCCTGAGTATTCGTCTCTTCCATTTATTGATTTACCCTTTTGTAGATGTAGTAGTTTCGTAGATTTTTTGTATTGGAGTATTTTAGTCTTTTTTCTATTATAAGTTACTTAAAGGAGTATTAAGGCTTTAGGTTTTAGTGGGTAGTTTGTAGAAATAATAGTTTTCTCTTATCTACCAACTAACACCTACAACCTAACCACTATTCACTAATAACTAACTCAAACTATTCAAATAAGCCAAATCAGATATCTTCGTCCACTCTCTTGTCTTTGCCATATATGATTTTTGACTTTCATATACTTTTTTGAACATTGCGTTTTTTGCAGACTCTTCTTTGTATGCATCTTCTGTAGCATTTTTGAGTGCTGACATTACCTCTTTTGGGAATGTTTTTATTTGGATATTTGGATACTCTTTTTTCATACTATCCCACATCAAAGCATTTTCGTGTTGAGATTGAGAAAGCATCATAAATGATGAGCTTAGCATTGCTGATTTCATGATTTCTTGAAGCTCTTTTGGTAATGTATCAAATTTTTTTCTATTTACCAAAAACTGCATCTCACTAGCTGGTTCATGCCATCCTGTATAGTAATAAGGAGCTACTTTATGAAAGCCCATTTTCACATCAAGTGCAGGTCCTACCCACTCTAAGGCATCAATAGTACCTCTCTCCAAAGCAGTATAAAGCTCACCTGGAGCGATATTCACTGGACTTGCCCCTACACGAGCCAAAACCTCACCAGCAAACCCTGGTATTCTCATTTTTAGACCTTTAAGGTCAGCTATTGTTTTTATCTCTTTTTTGAACCATCCACCCATTTGGTTGGTAGTATTTCCACCATTAAATGAATAAAGTCCATGTTTAGAATAAACCTCATCCATTAGCTCCATACCACCACCAAAATAAAACCATCCATTTTGCTCTTGTGCCGTCATACCAAAAGGAACAGAAGTAAAAAACACAGTAGAAGGCTCTTTTCCTTTCCAATAATAACTTGCAGTATGAGCCATCTCATATTGCCCACCACGAACCAAATCAAATACATTTAAAGGAGCTTTATGCTTTTCAGCTGCATCTACTCGTATAGTCATCGCCCCACCACTCATCATCTCTACATTTTTTGCAAAATTGTTTGCACTATCCACAAATATCGGCATATTTTGAGGCCAAGTAAGAGCTATCTTCCAGTTATACTTTGCTTTTTGATTTGCTGTCAAAATATTTGGAAAAGCAACAGCACTAGCCCCTGCTACAATAGCACCTTTTTTTATAAAATCTCTTCTTTCCATTCTACAACTCCTTTATAAAATATATTAACCTATCAAAATATCAGGAAACGCCAAAACAATCCCCAAGACCAAAATCTGTATCACAATAAAAGGAATTACCCCTTTATAAATATCAATAGTTCGTACACCCTCAGGGACTACACCTTTGAGATAAAACAAACTAAACCCAAATGGAGGGGTTAGAAATGATGTTTGAAGATTTATTGCTATAAGTATTGCAAACCATATTGGATCTACCCCCAAAGTCAAAGCAATTGCACCTAAGATTGGAACAACAATAAAACAAATCTCCACAAAATCCAAGAAAAACCCAAGTAAAAAAACAACTATCATACTAGCTATCAAAAACCCGTATTCACCAGCAGGAAGAGTAGTCATAAACTCCTCTACTACCATATCACCGCCAGTATATGTAAATACCATACTAAAAGCAGTTGCCCCTATAAGAATTGCAAATACCATTGCTGTGATTTTGACAGTTTGAAGTGATGCACCTTTTATGATATCAAATGAGAGTTTTTTATACATCAAAGCAAGCAAAACCGCCCCAACAGCTCCTATTGCAGAAGACTCTGTAGGAGTTGCAATTCCTGCGAAAATAGAACCAAGTACAAAAACTATAAGCATCAAAGGTGGAACTACCGCTTTTAGTGCCTCGTAAACTTGCTCTTTTGTTGGACTTCCTCCTATAGCTGGTGCTTTTTCACCTTTTATCAGTGCAAAAATCACTATATAAGAAATATATGCCATCACCAATAAAACACCAGGTATAACAGCAGCTTTAAACAAATCCCCAACAGGTACTTGCATCACATCACCAAGAATTATCAATATAATTGATGGTGGGATTATTTGCCCCAAAGTCCCACTAGTACACACCACACCACAAGCAAAAGCTTTGTCATAGTTGTATTTTAGCATTACAGGGAGTGAGATTATACCCATAGCCACTACACTAGCTCCCACTACTCCAGTAGTTGCAGCAAGAAGCATACCTACTATAATAGTAGAAATTGCCAGTCCTCCTCTTATTTTGCCAAACAATATACCCATAGAGACCAAAAGCTTATTTGCAAGTCCAGCTTTTTCCAAAACTATCCCCATAAATATAAACATAGGAATAGATATCAAAGTAGTATTGGTCATAATAGAATTTATTCGAAAACTCATCATAGAAAACATATCAAGTCCATCTATAAAAAGTCCAAAAAGCAATGCCAACCCACCAAAAGTAAATGCTACTGGAAAACCAAAAAACAGTAGCAACATAGCTACAATAAAGAGTATAATTCCTATCATAGCATATCCTCTTTTTTGTGCTTGGTTTGTCTATGAAATACTATATTTTCTACTTGTTTTATCATAAATGAAATAGAAGATAAAATTAGCAAAACAAAAGCTAGTGGAATAAGTGATTTGATAATAAACCTATAAGGCAATCCACCAGGGTCTGGACTTCCTTCACCTATATCATAAGCATATATAACTGACTCTATAGAAGTATATACTATCACCACACAAAGAGGTATAATAAAAAACAACACTCCCACTATATTGATGATAGATTGTAATGTGATAGAAAATTTTTCATAGAAGATATCTACTCGTACATGAGCATCATTATAAAGTGTATAGCTAAGTCCGAGCATAAAAATCAAAGAAAAAATATGCCACTCCAACTCTTGCATAAAAATCAAAGATGAGCTAAAAGCATACCTAGAAATCACATTGTATAAAATAAGCAATGCCAAAAATAATACAAAAAATGCACTAATATAACCTAAAGACTTGGATATAGAGTCCAAAAAAGTTCTAATTTTAATAAGTTTATTCATAAGGCAAACCTTAATATATTTTACTGTTTCAATTCATACATTTTTTTGTTTGATTTCTTCCGCTATTTTTTGCTTCATACAAAGCATCATCGGCATTTTTTATCAAACTATCCAATGTAGATTCTTGATTGATTTGGGCTACGCCAAAACTTGCTGTTTGATGACCAATATGCTTAAATTTGAATGATTGTATTTTATTTCTTAAGTTTTCAGACAAAACAAACGCACCATCAATATCTGTCTCACTACATATTATCAAAAACTCTTCTCCACCCCATCTACCAAGCGTATCTATACTTCTAATATTTTCTTTCAAAATATTAGCCATTTCTTGCAATACATAATCCCCTATTTGATGACCAAATTCATCATTTACACTTTTAAAATAATCAATATCCATTAAAATAACAGAAAATACTCTATTGTTTCTTTTGAAGTTATCATACTTCAATTGCAATTCTTCTTCTAGTTTTGCTCTATTATTTATCTGAGTTAACATATCTGTAGTTGCTAATTTTTTGAGCTGTATATTTGCAAGTTCAAGCTCAATAGTTCTTTGTGTTACTTCTTGTTCTAGTTTTGCATTCAAGTTTGCTATAAGTTCATACCTTTTTTCTTCTTCGTTTGATATATTTGATAAAAGTTCATTAAATTTATGTTGCAAGATAGTTAGTTCATTATCATATTTTAAATCAATCTCTATTTTTCTATTATTTTTATTTTTCCAATCCAATGTAGAAATCTCTTTGGTCAATTTTCTCAAAGGTGTCTCTAAATGTTTCCTAAAAGCCAAAACAAAAAGGATAATCAAAGCTGTACTTTTGATTACAGCATTTAACAAAATCATCCCAATACCCACTTTTATCCTATCATATACTGCATTTTCGTGTGAATAGAGGACAACTTCAGCTAAATAAATACTATTGTCATGAAATTTTTGGTTGATATTTTGCTTATAAAGCAACTCTTGTTTATATAAATCTTTTTTAGATAATACTTCATCCATGATTGATATAATTTCTTTTCCATTTGGATCAATTATCTTTATGCCATATACGACAGGTGATTTCATCAAACCATCACTGATATTTCGTAATTGTTCATAATTAATATCCCATAACGCCCTTTGAATAGCCAATTTAAAAGTATCTGCGACTTTTTCTAATTCACTTTGTATATTGTTTTTAGTATAGTTATATTCAATGACAAAATGAACTAATGTCACAAATACTGTCAAAAAGAAATATATAATTAAAACAGATTTTAAGAGTTGTTTTGAAAGATTTAATTGTTTATTCAGCATTATTATCTTTTGATTTCAAAGAATTTTTCTTCATAATAGTCATATATTTCATCATATCTTCCACTATTTTTTAAAGCCTTAAGCCCTTCATTAAAATCATCTCTGATTTTTGCATCTTTAAAAGCTGTTCGATATTTGGTTGGTGGGAAAAGCTCAAACATATCTACTTCGGTATCTTGTGAAACCAAACCTTCATCTATCAATAATGCTTTATAAAATTTGAAAATATGTCTATCCATCACAACCAAATCAGTTCGCCCTTTTAAAAGCATCAAAACTTGTTGCTTCTGATCTGCCATTTCTGAATATTTCTCATTCAAACTACCAACGACTTTGCCATACTCTTCACCCAAAAACTTACTAGAACCTTGAAAACCTATCACATATAGCCCTTGTAAATCATCTATTTTAGTAATATTCATTTTTTTAGATTTCAGAGAAAAACCAGCATTATGATATTGCATAAAATAATCTGAATAATGAGCCTTTAAGCCAGAACTTGTTTTGATAATAGAAGTAGCATCCACATATCCATGTTCAAACATCTCAAAAGATCTTCCCATATTTACAAATGTTGGAACTACAGTATGCCCTTTGTGAGCTAATGCCTCTTTTACAATAGTAATAACAATACCACTACCATCAGTAAATACAAAAGGTGGTGTTGAATAAGAAAATACAACTTTTACATCTTTGGCAAAAGTATAATTTAAAAATAATACAAAAATAATAAATAATCTAATCATAATCGAACTATAACCTATTTTTAATTAAAATAAACTTCTTACTTACTATTGGTATATGGTTTTAGCCAAATAAGTAATTTTGGTAACAAAATAAGAGCTGATATTAGCATAGTAATCATAACCAACACCGTCAATAACCCAAAATAAATAGTAGGTACAAGGTTTGACAATACCAAAATAGAAAAACCACAAACAACAACTAAAGAGGTATAATACATTGCATAACCAATACTTTTGTGAGATCTAATCATTGCATTTGTATAATCATGGTCATGTTTGAGCTCTTCTTTAAATCTATGAATATAGTGGATAGTATCATCTACACCAATACCTATAGAAATAGCAGCAATTGTAATAGTCATAATATCAAGAGGTATTCCAAAAATACCCATAATAGCAAAAACAATACCAATAGGGACAATATTTACCAAAATTGCAATAAATGCAACTTTTAGATTTCTAAACAACACTATAAAAGTGAGTAATATCACTCCAAGGACAAATCCCAAAGTTTTGATTTGTGAATCAAATAATGATTGAAGCATATTATTATATAATACCATCAAATTAGAAACTCTATATTCTGCAACATCTGCATCAATAATCTCGGCTAAATCTTTATACATTTGTTTTATCAGAATATCTCTTTTTAAACTATCATTAGAGTCAATTACTCTTGTAAAAAATCTCACTTCATTTTCTTCAATATTTATATATGGTGTTACTATCATATTTTTGTATTCATCTGGAAGTTTTGTATAAATGAGAGCTAGTTTTAGACTATCCAAATCTTCACCTTTATTTAATACTCGTCCAACTTTGAGCATTGTCGCAAAAGATTGAACACTTCCAATATGTTCTTTGTTTTGCAAATAATCATGTACTTTCATTAATAAATTCATTTTATTAGGTGTAAACCAATAATGTTCTTCATCTTTAGTACTATCAAATTCATCATCAAAAGAGCTAAACTCATCATCAAATTCTTCTTCTTGCACTTGTGGAATATCTTTAAATTTTATAATCACATCAAGAGGTGTTGTCCCACCCAAATCTCTATCAATTACTTCCATACCTTGATAAATATGAGTTGATTTTTTGAAATAGTTAATAAAACTATTTTCAACTTCAAGCTTTGAACTTCCGTATATTGCAAATATTATCACAATTGCTACTGTAGCATATATATATTTTGGATAATTTTGGACTATAAAAGCACATTTTTGTGGCAATGTAAAGCTATCTTCAAAAACAGTATTTGGTTTGGTTCTTTGAAGCATTATCAATACCGTTGGAAATATAATAAAAGATATAACCAAAGATAACATGATAGAACTACTTATCATCCATCCCAAATCAATTACTGGCTTAATATTGGATAATACAAGTGAACCAAATCCCACAATTGTAGTAGCTACAGCAAAAAATGATGGATTTGCTTTTGAAAGCATTGTATTTAATACTAGTTTATATTGACTAGCTCTTGGATAAATAATAGCTAATTCTCTATATCTTACTATTAAATGTAATACTATAGAAATAGTCAGAATTAGCTGTAATGCTATAAAATTGGATGATAAAACAGTGATTTCCCAACCAAACAACCCTAAAAGACCAGTACTAGCAGTCACTGATACCAAGCATATCAATATAGGAAATACAACCCATCTAATTTGTCTAAATATAATCCACAAGATAATAATAAATACAAAAACTAAACCAACCCCATAAACAATCAAATCTTTTTTGATAAATCCAATCACATCACTAGCAATCATACTAGCGCCACCTAAGAATATTTGACCACTATCATCATACTTTGATACTATTTGACGAAGTTGTTTTATATTCTCACTTTCTCTAATTCTTAGTAAATCTCTATATTGTTTGAATTCTTTATCAAGTTGATTTAAACTTTTTTCTTCTTCTTTTGTTAGTTCATTTTTAAATAATAATTCATTTCTTTTGTTTAATAAATTATAAAACTGTTCATCTTTTTTTAGATTTATAACAACAGCAGTTGTTGTGAAATCTTTACTTACAAGTGTACCTTTGTACAAAGGGCTAGTTTTTAATTCATTTCGTACAAGTTCTTTATCAATCCCATCTGTTTTAAGAGTTCGTACATCATTGACCAAATCAGCCAAATCCATAATAGGACTTTGAAACAAAGGTGCATTTAATATACTTATGATACTTTTTACTTCTGGGAGTTTTTCTATATCTGTGATAATATTTTCTAAAATATCCAAACTTTTACTATCTAGCAAATCACCATTTGGCTTGAATGTAAGCATCAAAATATCACTAGTTTGGAATCTTGTACTAACTTCTCTAAAATAGTTTAAATCATCATCATTTTCAAGTAAAAGTGTCTGAGATGATGCGTCAATTTCAAGTTTTGTAGAATATGTGGATAAAAAAAATATAAAAATAGCAGATATTAGTAAAGTTATAAGCGGAAACTTTAAAATAGTATATTTATAAAAGTTTTTCATAAATGTCTATTTTAAACTTTCTAGTAACTCATCTATATTTTTTGTTGCCAAAAATTCACTAAATTGTTTTCGGTAAGTTTGAACTATACTAATACCCAACATATCAATATCATATATATACCATTCATTTGCTTTTGGATAAAACTTATATACTATATCATAGTTTTCATTTTGTCCTTGGATTTGAGAAAAAAGATTTATTCTATCGATTTTAATTTTTTCCAAACCTTTCATTACCACTTCTTGACCATTATATAAATCAATCTTATCAATATATGAGTTTTTTAGTCTTATAACAAAACGATTTACAAACTCACTTTGTTGTGTTGGTGTTAAAGTATTATAAATTCTTCCTAATGATATCTTAGCCATCAATTCAAAATCAAAAACATCATCAAGTATATTAAAAAGTTTTTCACTCTTTTGTGATTTGGATAGCTCACTATTTTTTAATATTAATGTGATTTTGTCTATTCTTATTTTCATTTCATTTTCAATACTATTTTCTTCTAATGCAAATAAAAAATTAAACATCAAAGCAAATACAAAAATAATTCTAATCATACTCCTACTCCTGTATCAATTTATTTCTTCGTTGTTCATAAGAATCTCTCAAAAATATATATAAATTGATAGAATCTTTTGTAGCTACTTCATACACATCAGGATTATGTGAAAGTGTATTAGTTGTATCAAATAACTTCAGCCCAATAGCCTCTTCTGTACTATTTGGTATTCTTATTGGTTCATAACTATTAGATGAAAGTGGATTTATAAATCCATCACCAACAAGTCCAACAAAATCTCTAAGATTTGATGAGCCTACAAATGGCAATACAATATGAGGACCACTTCCTATCCCCCAAACTCCAAGAGTTTGTCCCAAATCCTCACTTTTTGGCTCAAGCCCATAATGATCCTTCGCCACATCCATAAAACCAACAATACCTATAGTTGAATTTATCAAAAATCTTCCAGTTTCTTCAACACTATTTTTAAATTTTAATTGCAACAGATTATTTATTAATCTTATTGGATAAAATATATTATGAAAAAAGTTTGAAATGCCAGTTCTTGCTGGTTTTGGAACAACTTTTTTATAACCTCTTGCTACTGGGTAAGCAATATTTAGATAAAAACTATCATTAAAAGATGTCATTAATTTATTATACCCACTTAGTGGATCATAAATTGTGGTATAACTAGAATCAAATTCATTATTGAATGATTCTAAAGAATCATCTTCATTGCTACTTAAGTTTTCATAAAACATATTTTCTGGTAACGCATAAAGATTGATACAACTAAATGTAACAAAGATTGAAATAACAAGCCCTTTTAACATACATTAAATCCTTTGTGGCATACATTCTTTAAAAGAAACTTTTTCAGACTCTTTTAGAAGCTCTAATGCTCCATTTGCTATCATTTTATCTGCAAGGCTATTACCTAAATCTTGACAAGTTTCCACCTTTGCACTTAGAGAATCTTTCATAATATTTGTCCCATCACTAAAGCCTATCATTGATCTAATAGTCACTTCATCATTCTCCATAGTTGCATTTACAGCAACTGGTGCTGAACAACCTGCTCCTATTTTAGATACAAAATCTCTCTCTAGTTTGGCAAATAAGAAACTATTTTCATCATTTAAAACCATAGCTATTTCTCTTAATTTAGGGTTATTTGATACGATTTCAATTCCTAAACTAGCTTGACCCATAGGAGGTATCATAAGTTCTAGTGGCAATTTTTGTGAAAATGGTACATCTTTTATCAAATCTAGCCTTGCAAGCCCAATATAAGCTAAAATTATCGCATCATATTCACCCTCACTTAGCTTTCTAAGCCTTGTGTTTACATTTCCTCTTAAATCTTTTACTTTTAAATCAGGTCTAACACTTAGAAGTTGCATTCTTCTTCTAAGACTCGTAGTCCCTACAACTGCACCTTGAGGAAGCTCATCAAGGGATTTGAATTTGTGTGAAAGAAATATATCACTTTGATCAGCTCTTTTAGTAATAGCTACAAGTTCTAGTCCATCAGGAATATATGATGGTACATCTTTTAAGCTGTGGACTGCTAAATGTGCATTACCACCAAGCATTTCATCTTCAAGTTCTTTTGTAAAATGCCCTTTACCACCGATTAGCGCTAATGGACGATCGAGTATTTTATCACCCTTACTTGTAATCTCAAGTAGCTCTACTTCTAGATTTGGGTAATGCTTTTTAATCTCATCTCTTACAAAATACGCTTGCCAAAGAGCCAATGCACTAGCTCTTGTTGTTATTACTAATTTATCCACTATAATCCTTCAAAAACTTTTCTATTTCTATCCATTTGACCATCTACGAAAATTGTAGGAGTACCTTGTACCATCATCTCATTAGTCATTTTCATATCTTTTTCAAGTTGTGATACAATTTTTGGTGCATCAATTTCTTTTAGTGTAATAGAAGTTTTTAAAACTTTATTTACATTATCAAGAATTAATTGTTGATTTGACTCTTTTGATGAAGTAGACTCCAATAAATTTGCTTGATAAATTTTCCATTCAATATCTTTTATCCCTTTTTCTTTTGCTACAATCATAGCACGAGATACAACATCAGCAGCAGGATGTATTCTAAGAAGTGGAAAATGGTAATAATATAATGCTATTAAATCTGGATTTTCTTTAGCTTTATCTATTGCAACAGGTATATAATCTATACAGAATGCACATAATGGATCACTAAAAATTACAACTTTATGTTTTGCATTTTTATTTCCAGCGATTAAATGTTCTTCGTTATAATACTCACTCCCCATAGCAGGAGTTAGAGCATCTTTAAAACTTCTACCATTTTTCACATCTAAAAGCTCAGGAGTGACCAAAGTACCATTAGTAAATACTGTATCTTTAGCTTCAACGGTTTGACCATTTACGATTGCTTTTATATCAAAAACATAACCATACCAACCAGTTGGCAACTCTTTTTTAAGGAAAATTGATAAACTTTCTAATTTAACTTGTGGGTTTGCAGAAATTCTATTTGTTTGAAATTCTGTTACTACTTTATCTACTGTTGCGTTTGCAAATAAACTACTTGCGAGTATCGCTGTTATACTCAATGATTTCAACATCAATGACATCATCTTCCCCTTTTTGTTTTTGTTGTTTTGAATAAAAACTACTATTACTTTTTACTATAAATTTGCTAAAAATCACTTTAGCTATAAAACTAATCTGAAATAATAATCCTAAGATATCTGTAAAGAATCCTGGAATTATAAGCAATATTGCTCCCAAAACTGATGCAAGATTTAATTTTGTAAAATCTTCTTCACTGATTTCTCTACGAGATAATTTTTGTAAGTTTTGGGCTATAGAATATCTAAAATTTTTAAAAATCAATATCCCCACAACCGCACTCAAAATAATCTCAAAAAATGTCCAAAGTCCACCAATACTTCCTGCAATTGCAGTAGTAATCATTACTTCCAAGAAAAGGTAAAGAAAAAAATAAATCAATATCATTAGCCTATCATCTCCAGTATTTTACCAACTAGTTCTTCTTTTTTTATTTCAAATTTTTCTAATGTTTTTCTATCTACTATCTCTACTAGTCCATCAACTAATTTTTTACCAATAATTACTCCATAAGGAAAACCTAATAGTTCAAAATCACCCATTTTAAAGCCATATCTAGCATCAACTCTATCATCTAATATAGCTTCAACTTTATATTTTTTCAATGTCTCATATATCTCATTTGCAAAATTTAATTCATCTTCATTTTTGGCATTACTAACTATTACATCTACCATAAAAGGTGTTGATTCTTTTGTCCAAAGTATCCCTTTTTCATCATGGTGTTGCTCTATGATAGCAGAAATCAACCTACTCACACCAATACCATATGTTCCCATAATAAAAGGCTGAGTTTTTCCATTTCTATCTAAGAAATTTGCATTCATAGATGCCGAATATCTAGTACCAAGCTGAAAAATATGCCCTACTTCTATCCCTTTTGTATGTATAAGTTCACCCCCACAGCAACTACACTTATCACCCTCTTGAACCGCTATCAAATCATCATATTTTACATCTGACAAATCTTTTAAATCTACACCAGTTAAATGGTAATTTTCTTCATTTGCACCACAAATTAGATTGTCTTCATCTTTTAATTCATTATCTACTACAAAAACTATATCTTTTGGTAAACCAAACATTCCAACATATCCAGCTTTAAGCCCAGCATCTTGGATATCATCTTCGCTAGCATCTACAAGTTCTAGAGCATTTACTGCATTAGTAGCTTTTGTCTCTTCAAGCTCATCATCACCTCTAACAAAAAACACAACTACCTTTTGAGTCTCTTCATAAACAGCCTTTTTGATAACTGCTTTGATAGTCTGGCTAGGCTCTACATCCAAAAACTTAGATACATCTTCTATAGATGTCACATCAGGAGTCAAAACCTTCTCTTTTCCCTTTTCCCTTTTACCTTTTACCTCTTTTGGTTGTCGCGTAGCTGCTTCAATATTAGCCCCATACTCACATGACTTACACACTACTATAGTATCTTCTCCACTTTGTGCTAATACATGGAATTCTTTGCTTCCAGTACCACCAATAGCACCACTATCAGCATCAACTACCCTGAAATCAAGTCCAAGTCTTGTAAATATTTTTTTGTAGGTTTCTTCCATCAGATGAAATTCTCTTATCATATCTTCTTCACTCTCATGAAAAGAGTATCCATCTTTCATCAAAAATTCTCTACCACGAAGAAGTCCAAATCTAGGTCTTGCTTCATCACGGAACTTTGTATTTATTTGGTATAGATTGATAGGCAAATCTTTATAGCTAGTAACTCTATTTTTTACCATATCTACCATAGCTTCTTCATTTGTAGGACTTAAGACAAACTCACCATTTTTTCTATCTTTTATCCTAAGCATCTCTAAGCCCATCTTTGTTGCTCTTCCACTTTGTTTCCAAAGCTCCAAAGGTGTCACAAATCCAAGTTGCACTTCATTACATCCTGCATCATCTAACTCACTTTTTACAACACTTCTAATCTTATCAAGAACTATTTTACCAAGAGGCATAAAGTTATAAATTCCAGCACCAACTTGATTTACATATCCACCACGAACCAAATACTGATGACTTGGCAATGACGCATCTTTTGGTGTCTCTTTTGTTGTAGGTATAAACATTCTACTAAATTTCATTAAATCATTCCTTTAAGTTCTGAGGTACTGAGGTGCTGAGTGCTGAGTTTTTTAGCTCAGTACCTCTTAGTACCTCATTAGCTAATTAGCTATTATTGCACTTATAATTCGTATCTTGTGTATCTTCGTCAATTTTTATATTAAATATATTTTGAACTGACTCAAAAATCGTATCACTTTCTTCTTTTGTCGCAAGAATTCTTAAGTTCTTAGAAGTTTCAAAAAGATATTTTGCAAGTATACTATGACAAAGCTTATCAATATTTTCTTTTTGCGAACTTTCTATATATCCTTTTTTGATAGCATCATTAATTTTATCATCAATGATTATATCACCTTTTGTAAAAAGCCCTTTAATAATAGGCTCTACACCCAAAGTATTCAACCATTGGAAATATGTTTTTGTCATTTCTTGAACTATTTTATAAGCTTTTTTTGCTTTTTGAGCTCTAAAAGCCATATTCTCATCAACAATTCCTTTTAAATCATCAACACTAAATATACTAACCCCTACAATATCAATTTGCTCTATATCTCTAGGAATTGCAATATCAAACCAATATCTTGGCTCATCACAATGATATACCATCTCTTTTTTGATAATAGGATAAGGGGCACTTGTAGCAGTAAATAGAAGTTGTTTAGTGTTCAATAAAGTTTCTAGTTCACTATAAGGCTGAACTTCTATATCTCCACCAATATTGGATGCCAAAATGGTTGATTTTTTTATATCTCTACTTATAAGTATTACTTTAAAGCCACTTTTTAATAGATGCTTTACACAAAGTTCACTCATCTCTCCAGCACCAACTACAACAGCTTCTATTTCACTAGGATTTGTAAAAATCTGTTTTGCTTTTGCAACTGCCGTAGAAGATACAGATACACTCCCAGTTCCTAAAGTAGTCTCATTTCTGACCACACCTGCACATTTGAATGAATAATTAATTGCACGGGAAAGTTTCAATGAACAATACCCTTTGCTTTGAGCAAATTTATAAGCATCTTTCAACTGTCCAGCAATTTGTGTCTCACCAACAACCAAACTATCAATTGAAGAAGCTACACTAAAAAGGTGAAAAATTGCATTTTCATCTTCATAAGCATCGGCAATAGACATCAATTCATCAAACTTCAAGCCACTTTTTGAAGAAAAGTTTTTCAAAATTGTATCTTTTGCCCTTGTAGCATCTTTTGTAGAGACTATCACTTCAACCCTATTACAGGTCGATAAAACAACAGCTTCATTAATGTACATACAATCAACACTTTTCTTTAAAAAACTCTCTTTTTCTAATTCACTTCCAAAAGCCAACTTCTCTCTTGTTGAAATATCTGTATTTTTATGGGTAAAGCTTATAATTAGATAATGCATTAAAACTCCCTATCACACATTTGTTTCATGATATCTATCAAAGATGAATTGTTTTCATCTTTGATAGACTCAAGTGCTTCATAACCCAATTTTCTAGTAAGTTCTATAGAGTCTTGAAGTGCGTTAGTGACCTTCAATTGCTCTTTTATCCAATTGTTTTCAGCCTCATTTAAATCTTTTTTATATAATGAGCGTAATTTTTCTTTTTCGTTAATATCTAGCTTTCCATAAAGTTTCAAATATGGAATTGTAACTTTCCCTTCTTTAAAATCAGCCATTGCAGGTTTGCCTAGTGTTGCTGCATCTGATGTAATATCAAGTATATCGTCTACCATTTGAAAAGCAATTCCAAGATTTCTTCCATAAAGAGCATATTTAGCCTCATCAAGTCCAGCCAAAATAGCAGCACTTGAAGCACTAGCTTCTATCAAAGAACCCGTTTTTTTGTAAATCATATCAAGATATAAGTTATAATCAGTATTAAAAGATTTTCCCAAATCCACATCTATCATCTCACCAATACTAAGTAGTGTCACGGCATTTGAGATATTATAAGCTATTTTTGGATTCATAAAAGTAAGTTTTGTAAAAGCAATAGAATATAATATATCTCCAAACATAATAGCTGTTTTATTGTCATAAAGTGCATTGATTGAAGGTTTACCCCGTCTTGAATCAGCTTCATCTATCACATCATCATGAAGCAATGAAGCACCATGAATCATCTCCACTATTGCACATAAATTGATAGAGTTTTCATTAACACCTGCAATTTTAAGTATTAGTTTACTTCTAAGCATTTTCCCAGTAGGTAATAACTCAAGAAGCTCTAAACTTTTTTGATGCCCACATGAAGCTGTAAATTCTTTTATTTTTGCTTTTACTTTTAATAAATCTTCCATATCACTCCGTTTAATTAACAACTAACAACTAATAACTAACAACTTGGGAGTTGCTCCGCAACAATTAAAATTATCACGAAGTGATTCCACAATTATTAATTATTAGTTATTAACTATTAGTTGATTAGCTATCTAACCTGCAAACTATCTCACCAGTAAACTCTATATATAAACTTTTTTTATGTTCTTCCAATTCTATACTATTTGATAATGTATAAGATTTAATCATTTTTTGTAATGTCTCATCATCATAGTGCTTTGCCAAAACTGATTCCATTGCTGCAAATTTAGCAAATATTTTATCAAAAGCATCTTCGACCAAGTCATCATTAGCCTGTCGTGCTATATCCCAAAATTTACTTCGTGGAGTCCCACCAAAAATATCATTTTCATCTTCAAATAATGCTTCGTACTTATTCATTTGTTTTTCCCCTTTATAATTAATAACTAACAACTAATAATTATGGTATCACTTCGTGATAATTTTAATTATTGCGAAGCAACTCCACAGTTATTAGTTATTCATTATTAATTATTCATTGAATTCTTACTCTAACCGACTCTTCATGAGCTGTAAGCCCTTCTGTATGAGCTAACAATGCACATTCATTCCCTACTTCTTGAATAGCTTTTTTACTAAAGCTAATAATGGAGCTTTTTTTCATAAAATGCTCTACATTTAGTGGGCTATAAAATTTAGCTGTACTTCCTGTTGGAAGTGTGTGATTTGGTCCTGCTAGATAATCACCTATTGGCTCAGGTGTATTTTCACCAAGGAAAATAGCTCCAGCGTGTTTGATAAATGGTAGTAATTCAAAAGGATTTTTTGTCATTACTTCCAAGTGTTCTGGTGCTATTTCATTCATCAGTGCTAATGCTTCATCCATATCGTTAGCTACTATAATAGCACCTCGCTCATTTATAGATTTTGTTGCAATATCTGTTCTGCTTAGCACTTTTAGATAATTATCCACTTCAATAGATGTTTGATTTGCAATTTCTGAACATGTTGTAATAAGAATAGAGCTTGCCATTTCATCGTGTTCTGCTTGAGAAAGCAAATCTATAGCTAAGTATTTTGGTTTTGCTGATGAATCTGCTAAGATTCCTATTTCACTAGGGCCTGCTATCATATCTATATTTACTTCACCAAATACTAATTTTTTGGCAGTTGCTACGAAAATATTTCCAGGACCTGTGATAACATCCACTTTTTTCAAAGTCTCAGTTCCATATGCCATAGCAGCTATTGCACTAGCTCCTCCAACTTTATAAACTTTTGATACTTTACAAAGATGACAAGCAGCAAGTAAAAGTTCATTTGGTTCGTTGTTTGGTGTTGGAGTACATACTACTATTCGCTCTACTCCTGCTACAAGTGCTGGGATTGCATTCATAAGTAAACTACTAGGATATGCTGCTTTCCCACCAGGAATATAAAGCCCCGCACTGTCAACTGGGGTCACTTTTTGTCCAAGAATTGTACCATTTGGTTCAAAATCTATCCAACTTTTTGGAAGTTGTTTTTTGTGGAAGCTCTCTATTCTATCATATGCCAAGTGAAGAGCTTTTCTCAAATCATCATCAAGATTATCATAAGCTTTTTTCATATCATCAGTTGCAATTTCCAAATCACTATCACTTTGAGGATTCCATCCATCAAATTTGGCAATATGTCTTTTTAATGCACTATTTTTTTCTTCTATTATTTCATCAATAATTCCACTAACTATTGCTGTAACATTTTTTATATCACACTTAGCTCTGGCTTGTATTATCTCAAATTCCTGAGCAAAATTTGGACTTTTTGTATCAATTATTTTCATAAGCTTTCCTATTACTTTAAAACTTGCGGTAATGATTCTTGGATAAATTGTACTATTTCATCCATAGATTTATCTTCAACATCTACAACCAAATCTGCGATTGATTGATATTGTGGGGTTCTTGTCTCAAACAAAGCTTTAGCTTTTTTCATATCTTTAAGCAATGGTCTCTTTTTGAGTTTTGCAGCTGCATTTGGAGATTTCTTGATTCGTTTCAAAATACCTTCAAAAGAGGATTTTAGATATACAATATGCCCCAAATATTTGATATTTGGACGCATAAAAAAGCCACCACCAGTAGAAATCAATGTATTATCCACATTTGTCTCTATCCAGTTTGCACACTTTTGTTCTAATTCTCTAAAATAAGACTCACCTTCTCTTTCAAAGATTTTTTTGATTTTTTCATTTTCCATTGATTCTATTAAATCATCCGTATCAATAGCAAAAATCCCACTTTTTTTGACAACAGCACGAGCAATAGTACCTTTGCCTACACCCATGAATCCAATTAGTATTATATTATTCTTTTTCATTTGTAGATATTATATCATATCAATTATTAAGTGTTAGTTATAAAAAATAAGTGTTCATCCCAATTATAAGATTATTCATAAGGTAAAAAAAGTTTAAAATTTGCTCCATTATAGTTTTTGTTATTATGGTCAAAATTTTTATTACGAACTTTTATACTACCACCAAAATTCTTTACAATTATTTGATAAGTCATATAAAGCCCTATTCCTGTTCCTTGTGCTTGGTGTTTTGTGGTAAAATATGGTTCAAAGATTTTATCAATTATATTACTAGGAATTCCTCCAGCACTATCTTGTATTTCAATGACAATTTGCTCATTTTTTCTATAGCTTTTTATTACAATTATCCTATCATCTTCATCTATACAGTTTTGAACTATTGCATCTTTTGCATTACTCAATACATTTAAAAGTGCTTGAGTAAGCTCATTTCTAAAGCCATTGATTACTAAATCATTATCTAAGTCAAGTCTAAGTGTTATAAAATGATTTTTAAATGTTGATGCTAAAAGGTTAATATCTTTTTTGATAATTTCAGAAACATTAAACTCAATTTTTTCTTTATTGGTTTTGAAAAAATTTCTAAAATCATCTATTGTTTTGGATAAATATTGAGCTGACTCATTTAAATTATCCAAATCTTTTATAGCTTCATCATAGTTTAACTTATCAAATTCTATTTGAAATTTTAATCCCGTTGCAACCGTACTTATTACGCTTAAAGGCTGTCTCCATTGATGAGCAATATTTCCTATCATCTCTCCCATAGAAGCCATTTTTGATTGCTGAAACAATAAATTATCTCTTTGTTTAAGCTCTGATAAATCAACAACAGTTGAAATTCTAACTCTTTTTCCAGCAAGTTCTAAAAATCTACCTTGAACCAATGCAGGGAAAGAACTTCCATCTTTTTTAAGTGCCAAAATTTCATATGGAAATACAACATCTTCTCCAAAATGTTCTTTTACATGTGCAATAGATTCACTCGATACCAAATCTTGTAAACTTCTTCCTATCATATCTTTTTTTGTAGCATATCCAAAAGTCTCAACCGCAATTATATTTACATCTATACAAACACCTTTATCAAAGATAATGATAGATTCCATAGTAGAATCAATCAAAGATTTAAAAGTATTTAATGATTTTTCGACCTCTTCTTTTGCAATTTGAAGTTCTAATTGTTGTTTATTTAGAATTGTATTATAACTTTTAAGCTGCATTTGACGATAAAGTAATAAAATCATTACTACAAAAATCAAACCAAGAATCTGCCAAAAATTCTTAAAATCAACTTTTTCTTCATAAACAACTGCAAACCATTTATTAGAAATTGCCATTGCATCTTCTGTTGATATGGAGTCTATAAGTTTATTAAATATCCCTAGAAGTACTATATCATCATTTCGTACACCAATACCTAACTGCCACATATCTTCAAACTTTCCAGCAATTTTTAACTCATTCATATAATTTCTTTGTATCTCATATCCAGCAGTTGGCAGGGTATCAATAAAACCATACAACTCACCTCGTCTTACCATTTCTAATCCAACTTTTAGATTATCAACTTGAACCATTTTATGATTAGGAAATTTTTTGGAATAAATATCATAAGGTGCATAACCTTTTACAACACCTATTTTTTCTTGAGTAATTATACTTTCAACATCTGTAACAAACAATTTATCCATTGCTGTAACTATTACCAAAGGATAAGAAATATATGGTTTTGTAAAATTCATATATTCACGCCTTTGAGGAGTACTCACAGCAAGAGACAATATATCACACTCTCTAGTTTTTGCTTTTTGTAATGACTCATCCCAAGTAGTGGTTTGTACTACCTCTATAGGAATATCAAGTTTAGATCTAAAAAGCTCAAAATATTCATGAGCCAAACCTATATGTTTACCTTTTTCAAGTTTTTCATAAGGCATCCAAGCTGGGTCTACACACATTGTGATTGATTTTTTTTGCTTTAAATATTCTAGCTGTTCATTATTAAAAAGAGCCTCTTTTGTAATAATATAATTAAATAAAATTTCCTTAACATCAAAATCAGAATCAATTAAATTCTCAACTTTCAAATCATTTACATATTTTTCCAATGCTATTTGGTCAATACTTCCTAGAGGATAAATATTTGGCATCATCAATTTTTTGATTTGATTTGCTTCAAACATTAGTGCATCTATAGGTTTTAATTTTGAATATTTTTGATAAATCAACTGAGAAATTTCAAGTGGATTATTTAGTGCATAATCCCATCCTAAATTTGTAGCTTCTATAAATTTTTTGATATTTTCTTGATTTTTGAGTGCAAATTTTTTATTTGAAAATAAATTATGTTCAAAACCAAAAATACCATAATTTGTAGGGTCTATGATATTGTAAGATATATTTTTTTGTTGCAAAAAGTACAGCTGATTAGACACAAAAGCTGTCATTGCATCTACTTCACCAGCTACAAACTCATCTATTTTAAATGTATGAGGGATGAGTTCCATATCTTTTTTTGCTATGCCAAATTTTTTAAAAAGTATTGAAAGTGTAGAATTCTCAATCTCAAATCCACCAGCCATTAACTTCGTACCTATTAAATCTGTAGGTGTCATAATATGTTGATTTGATACTATAACCAAAGCTGAACGCTTGAAATAATTAGCCAAAAGAACTAAATCTGGATTTTTTGAACCCATTTCCACCAAACTAGAGCTATAAACTCCCAAATCAACATTTGAAGACAATACATCTCCAATTACATCTACATTATTATCATATTCTTTCAAAACTACATCAAGTCCAGCTTCTTTATAAAAACCTTTTTCAATAGCTGCAATATATCCAGCAAATTCAAATTGATATTTCCAATTCAACTGTACTGTGATTTGCTTTTGGCTATTTGAAAATAAAAAGTTAAAAAAAACAATTATTACTAAAAAAATTCTAATCATCATATTATAATTGTGTCCTTTTAAAATTCTGATGAACTCTTAAGATTCATACTTATGCTTATATCTTTGTAGCATAGTCAAATTTCCTTTTATGCCACCTTGATGTATATAAATAATCTTTGAATCTTCAAATATTTTAAGATTGCTTAAAATAGTATCAAATCCTATAGGGTCATACAGCAAATCAAATTCTATCATAGTTTTGCTTTTTAATTCAAGCCAAAGGTAATATAAGTTTTTGTAAAGTTTCCCAAAGTGATACTTTTTGTAAGTTTGAAGTATTATTGGATGATTTTGTTCATTGCTTTCAAGCCCAAAAAACTCTTGTTTTAAGTATTTTTCATCTCCTACACATGCACATGTATAAACAGGATATTCCAAATGTTTTTGCAAAAAAAGTGCAGTTGTTCCAGTCCCACTTGGCAAAAATATTTTGAAAGTGTCATCATCTTGTAACCTAATCCACTCATTTATCTCATCAGCCAAAAGCTTAATTCCATACTCAGATTCTTGTGCATATCCACCTTCTGGAATATACAAAATCTCATCAGTTGATACTAAATTTGGTCTAGTTTTACCTTCGAGATTGATAATTTTAGCTCCATTATCTAAAGCAGACTTATAATTACCACTAGGATTTTCAAGCATCAAAGATGAAATATGATCACAATAATATTCAAATTCCCATCCCTTCAAACGAGATAATACACTCATAGAATACATAGCATTAGATTGGTTTGAACCATAACTTACAAGTTTTTTGATATTTGGAAATTCATTTATCAAAAAATAGTAAAATTTCCGAGCTTTATTACCACTAAAATCTTCATTTATCAAATCATCACGCTTGATAAAAATATCCATATCATGAAATGTCATCTTTTGCATAGGTGTGTTTAGTTTAATTGAATTCATAGTACAATTATATCTAAATTAACTAACAACTAATAATGAATAACTAACAACTGCTGTATCACTTCGTGATAGTTATATTGTTGCAAAGCAACACCAAAATTGTTAATTATTAGTTATTAATTATTCACTACAAAGGGCTTTTTTATGGATTTATTATCATATATTGATAGAGGTGGGGCAATCGCCTATTTTCTTATTATTTTAAATATTATTGGTTTTAGTGTCATTATATGGAAAGCAATTGTTTTATATATTTCAAAATCAAATACAAAAGCTTTGGCTTTGGAAATCATTGACAATCTAAAAGCTGCAAATCAAGAATCAAATATACAAAATATTCAATCAAAAATCAATACTAAAATTCAAACATTAGAATTTGGGTTAAATAGTATCAAAATTATTGCAACTATTGCACCTTTGGTAGGACTTCTTGGTACGGTTATTGGTATATTGTCTGCTTTTGATGCTATCAGTATTTCAGGACTTGGTGATCCTACTATATTTTCTAGTGGCATCTCAATTGCACTTATTACTACAGTTACAGGATTAATTGTTGCTATCCCACACTATATTGCTTACAACTACTTTATAGGCTTACTTGATGGTATAGAAATAAGTTTAAAAGAAGAAGTACTCAATAGAATATGAAAAGAAGAGAACCTATTAGCTTTGACATCACACCTTTAGTTGATGTTGTTTTTATATTATTAATATTTTTTATTGTAAGTACAGTGTTCAAGAAAGATGAACTAGCTCTTATGCTAGATCTTCCAAGTGCCACTGAATCAGCTACAAAAATAGAACAAAAGCAAATATTTTTAGAACTGAGCACAACAGAAATTGCTTTCAGAGGCACAACAATTACAATAGAATCTTTAAAAAATGAACTATCTCTAATTGATGACAAATCCCAACCTACAATTTTAAGAATAGGTAAAGATGTACCATATGAAAGGGTTGTCAAAATTCTAGACTTACTTCAAGAACTAGAGTTTTATAATCTAGCTCTTGTGACCAACGACTAAACTCCCAAATCTATCCATCAGTTTAAATATCTTTAAATCAAGAATAAGATTAAATTTTTTGTGATTTAAGTTCTTTTTGGATACCATGAAGCTACTATGAGGAGTATTTATGTCCATAGAACTACTTAAAAAATCAAATTCCACAATACTTATACCAGTTTTTGTTCCATCTGTTATTGTCCTATCCTTGATGGTTATTGGAACAATCAGTAACCCTATCCTTGCAGGTGAAATATTTGCTGATGTATTAGCATATATTACCAGAGATTTTGGATGGTTTTATATGCTCTCCGTTGCACTCTTTTTGATGTTTGTTGTAGGTGTTGCCATATCACCTTGGGGTACTATCAAGCTAGGACCAGACCACTCTGAGCCAGAATATAGCTTTAGTTCTTGGTTTGCTATGCTTTTTTCTGCTGGATATGGTATTGCACTATTGTTTTTTGGTGTTGCTGAACCAATACTTCACTACTCTACACCTCCACAAGGGGTAGCTTTGACCGTAGATGCAGCCAAACAAGCTATGCAAATATCATATTTTCACTGGGGTTTTCATATTTGGGGGATATATGGGCTTACTGGTTTGACATTAGCTTATTTTGCTTTTAGACATGGTCTTCCTTTGTCTATGAGATCTACTCTTTATCCACTTATCGGTGATAAAATCCACGGACCAATAGGACACACAGTAGATACCTTTGCCATACTTGGTACAGTTTTTGGAATTGCTACTACATTAGGTCTTTCAGTATCTCAAATAAATGCAGGATTAAACTATCTTTGGCCATCTATTGAAGTGAGTACTACAGTCCAAATAATCACTATTGCACTCATTACTATAGTAGCATTATTTTCAGTAGTTGCAGGTATGGATAAAGGAATCAAGAGGCTATCTATTGTCAATATACTTTTAGCCATTGCATTAATGGCTTTTGTGTTTATTGCAGGTCCTACAATATTTATTCTTGAGACATTTTTAGAAAATACTGGGAGTTATCTTAGCAATATAGTTGAAAGAACATTTAGTTTACAAGCTTATACCTCAAGTGACTGGATGGGAAATTGGACATTGTTTATATTTGGTTGGACTATAGCTTGGTCACCTTTTGTTGGACTATTTATCGCAAAAATAAGTCGAGGTAGGACTATTAGACAATTTGTTGTTGGGGTTATGTTAGTACCTACTATTTTTACATTTTTATGGTTTAGTATTTTTGGTGATACTGCTTTACATATGGTAATGGTACAAGGATATGAATCTCTTATTAATGAAGTTCAAGCAGATAAAGCCATAGCACTTTTCAAACTATATGAAAGGCTTCCTTTTACAGAAGTTGTCTCATTTATTACAGTATTTTTGATAATTACCTTTTTTGTAACCTCATCTGATTCTGGTGCGCTTGTGGTTGATTCATTAGCCTCTGGAGGAGCAACTTATACACCTATTTGGCAAAGAGTTTTTTGGGTAGTTATCCAAGGTGTTATTGCTTCAGTTTTGCTTCTTGCTGGAGGATTAATACCACTTCAAACAGCTTCTATTACCAGTGCTTTGCCTTTTGCTATTATTATGCTAATTGCTGCTGTTGGTATGTGGAGAGCACTTATTATAGAAGGTCATAGGGAAGCTAGTCTAAGCCATAGTATAAACCTCAATGTACACTCAAGCAAAACCGATTCTAATAATTGGAAAAATAGACTAAACACACTTATAAACTTCCCTCAAAAAGATATCGTTATAGAATTTATAAAACATGATGTGCAAAACAGTATGCTAAAAGTACAAAAAGAGCTTCAAAACTCAAGCTGGAATAGTGAAATAGAATATGATGAAGAGTATACAAGAGCAATTATTGTGATTTCAAAAAATGATGATATCAAATTCACTTATGAAGTAAGATTAAGAGAATATGAACTTCCAGAATTTGCCATAGAAAACTCACAAGATAAAGAACAAAGATTTTACTACAATGCAGAAGTATTTTTGAAAAGAGGTGGTTTACACTATGATTTATATGGATTTGAAGAAAGTACAATTATAAATGATATAATAACACAATTTGAGAAATATTTAAGATTTGTACACACATCACCTGGAACTTTGCCTTGGAATATGAATGAGCATGATGAGCTTCTAAATGACTCAACCACCAATAAGTAGCTAAATTTATTGATAGGAAAATAAAGGAACTATGTGAAACAATCACAAATTAGCAATACAATGGATATAGAAAAATCAGAACTTTATATGTCTGATATACAGCAAATGCTAAAAGATGAAAAAATGTTTCAACGATATGAACAAGTATATAAAAATAAACTCTATAGTTTGATACTACTAACCCTTACTCATAAATCTTTTGATGAAGACCAAGCAATAATATTATTTAAAGATATCATAAAACATAAGAAAATATTAGAAAAATCTCTTCATAGAGATGTAGGTATTAGTGTCTCAACTCTTGATTATCTACAAAATATAAAAAAACTATTTAATCATCCTGCAATCATAGAAGAAAGTACAAGTAATTTTCTGGCTGACTCTACTACAAAAGATGGATTAACAGACCTTTATGTAAGGGATATTTTGGATGTATTTTTGAGAAAAGAGATAGAAAATTCAAAAAGAACAAAGACTAATGTTAGTTTTGCTATGATTGATATTGATGATTTCAAACATGTAAATGATACATATGGTCATCAAAAAGGTGATGAAGTCTTGAAAAATGTTGGAAAAGTTATAAATCAAAATACTAGAGAAATGGATTTTGCAGCACGATATGGTGGAGAAGAGTTATGCGTAGTTATGCCCAATACAAAAATAAAAGAAGCCAACGAAATTGCAAATAGAATACGAAAAGAAATTAAGGCATTGGCGTTTGATGATTTTTCTATTACTGTAAGTATTGGTGTAAGCCAAAGCAACAAAGGTACAACTGATGAAAAAGAGCTTATATCTTTAGCAGATAAAGCACTTTATAAAGCCAAAAAAAATGGGAAAAACCAAGTTATACTAAATTAATAATCAAATCTATGTAGGTTACCAAACTACAATTTTTTATAGCTATAATAAGTAATAATTCTCAAATTAAAATAAACAAAAGGCAAGATATATGAAACACCAAATAGATAAAATAGAACTCTGTTTTTTAACCAAAAAAGATCATAGTGCAGTGTGTGCTTTGATGAAAGATGAGTATAAACATCTACAAAATTCTACTTGGGAATCTTGGCAACTCAAAGCTCTGATAACTAAGTTCCCAAAAGGTCAAGTAGGAATCAAAATAGATGGAAAGCTAGCTGGATTTGCTTTGAGTATTATCGTGGACTACACACTTTTTGATGATATGCACACCTACAAAGATATTACAGGAAATTATACATTTAATACCCACAATGCTTTGGGGGATACTTTATATGGAGTGGATGTATTTGTGAGCAAAAAATATCGAGGGTTAAGACTTGGAAGAAGACTTTATGACTATAGAAAAGAGTTATGTGAAGAGCTCAATTTAAAAGGGATTATATTTGGTGGAAGATTGCCAAATTATCAAGATTATGCCAAAGATATTTCACCAAAAGAGTATATACAAAAAGTAAAAGCCAAAGAGATTCATGACCCAGTATTAAACTTCCAATTATCAAATGACTTTTATGTAAGAAGAATAATTCAACATTATCTTGAAGGGGATACCCAAAGTCATGAATATGCAGCACTCTTGACATGGAACAATATCTACTATTCAAAACCAAAGAAAAATCCAAATACCCAAAAAACTGTTATTCGACTAGGACTTATTCAATGGCAAGTAAGACCTTATAACAACATAGAAGAAGTACTAGAACAAGCAGAGTTCTTTATAGATGCTGTCTCAAACTATAGAAGTGACTTTGCACTTTTTCCAGAGTTTTTCAATGCACCTCTTATGGCAAAATACAACCACCTAAGTGAAGCTGAGGCTATTAGAGCCCTTGCAGGATATACTGAGCAGTTCAAGCAAGAGTTTTCCAAACTTGCCGTTTCATACAACATCAACATCATCACTGGAAGTATGCCAGAACTTATAGATGAACAACTCTACAATGTAGGATTTTTATGCAAAAGAGATGGAAGCGTGGAAAAATACGCCAAAATCCATGTGACCCCAGATGAACAAAAAATATGGGGACTCAAAGGCTCTAATGAGATAAAAACATTTAATACCGACTGTGGGAAAATAGGGGTACTTATATGTTATGATTCAGAGTTCCCAGAACTTGGAAGAATACTATCAGCCCAAGGGATGCAGATACTTTTTGTACCATTTTTAACCGATACTCAAAATGGCTACTCAAGAGTAAGGATATGTTCACAAGCAAGAGCTATAGAAAATGAGTGTTATGTAGCAATTGCTGGATGTGTTGGAAACTTACCAAAAGTACATAATATGGATATCCAATACGCTCAATCAGCAGTTTTCACCCCGTGTGATTTTGCTTTTTCTACCAATGGGGTCAAAGCAGAATCTACTCCAAATACTGAGATGATACTAGTAGCCGATGTGGATCTTGACCTTCTCAAAGAGTTACATAGCTTTGGAAGTGTCAACAATCTTAAAGATAGAAGAACTGATATGTATGAGATAAAAGTAAAAAATAAACATTTGTAATATTTTTTTGTAGCTATCAAAGCTAAATAATAGTTTTATTTAGCTTTTGAGATAGACTCATACAATTTCTGACAACTTATTTATATAACTTCCAAAAACGATTTTAAAGCTTTTACAAACTTTTTTGGTTTGTGAAGCATACTCACATGTCCGCTTTCTTTAAGCTCTATATAATGGCTATTTTTGATTTTCTTCGCTAATTTTTGCATTGTTTTTGAAGGTATAATCTCATCATCACTGGCTTCAATAAGTAAAGTTGGTGGTGTTTGTTTTAGAGATTTTGTTGTATCAGTTCGGCTTATCATAGCCAAAAGTCCACCTTTGATTCCAATAGGACTAAAATTTAGGATTTTTTCTTTCAAAAGAAAGATTTTTTCTTGATGCTCTTTTTGGTATCTTGAGCTAAATGCCACTTTTAAGAAACCATCCAAAAAAGGTTCAACTCCATCTTTATCTATCTTTTGTATTGCATTTGCTCTTTTGACTTTAGCTTCATCAGAATCACTTGTAGTAGAAGTGTTTGCCAGAATAAGAGCTTTGAAGTTTTGAAGTCTCTCATTGGCTCTAAGTGCGATATACCCTCCCATAGAAAAACCACACAAGATAACATTGTGTAAATCAAGTTGTGTGATAATAGCTTCAAGGTCATCAACATAACTCTCCATTGTGTATTGTCCACAACCAACTTCAGAACTTCCAAACCCTCGTATATCATAACTAATACAATAGTATTTATCTTTTAAATTCTCTATTACATCATCCCAGATAGTATGGTCGAAGGGAAATCCATGCATAAAAACTATTGGCTGAAAAGTTGAATTTCCTTGTACAAAGATTTTCATTCCATCGATTACATTTTTCATAGTTGACTCCTATTAATACATTTTGTATTTGAATATAGATACTACCATAATAATCTACATTATGCAATATAACTTATAAAGTAGTGCTTATTTGTCAGTTTTCATTGAATCACTTGGAATTCTATTGTATAAGTTGGGTTTAAGTTATTTATTGTATAGTGAATTGTGATGGAAGTCTATCTTTTAGCTTTGGCTATTAGCAAGGTAGGAGTGGTTTACATAACTTCTGATAAAAAAATTATTTGAAAGGATATCAAATGGGAATTAAAAAAGCATATGAACAAAAACAACAAGCACAGCTTGATGAGTGGAGTGCTAAAATTGATACGCTAAAAGCAAAAGCAGACAAAGCAGAAGCTAATACAAAGATAGAATACTATAAAGAAATTGAAAAATTAAAAAGCATGAAAGATGACGCTTCAAACAAGATTAGTGAACTCAAAAGTGCAACTGATGATGCGTGGGAAGGGTTAAAAAAAGGTATGGACAATGCTTGGAATTCTTTAAGCGATGCAGTAAAATCAGCAACTTCACGAATTAAATCGTAAAAGAGACTCTAAATCAAGTTAACAGTAACGATATTTCAGTCATATTGATACTGAATCCATCATGCTGAACTTGATTCAGTATCGGCATGACAGACTCAATATCTAACAAGGCAATTATTCAGAGGAATTAATTTTTGATTTCACATAAATAAGTATAAATGCCACACAAAGACTTAAAATAGCAGGTCCTATGATGATTCCCCATCCTCCAAAAACCCCTATACCTGCTAACATAGCTAAAAGAATAAACAATTCATTCAGCTTATAATGCAGTGAAAACTTTTTACTAAGATATTTCATAAAAAGAAGTCGTAAGATATTATCTATTAATCCAGACAAAACTACTGTAGTAAATAGCACAATAATACCAGCAAAAAGATAATTTTGATTTAACAGCTCAATAATTATAAGTGGAACAATAACTAAATATGCTCCTATTACAGGAATAGCAGTTGCAAACCCCACAGACATACCAACATAAAAAGCATCATAATCTGTAGTAAAGTATAAAAATAATCCAAATGCAATACCTTGAGTGACCATACTAAATACCGTACTAAAAAATACTGATGATATGGTATTGCTAAATTCAGAGTATAAAATCCGTTTAAATCTTTTTACTATCGGTAAAAGTCTAGTTGTTAAAATAAAAATATTATAACCATAAATATTAAAAAGAAAATAGAAAAACAAAATTAAAAAGAATTGATATACAATACCATTAATTTTCCAAAAAAACTGTGCTACATTATTTAAAATTGATTTGATTACATCAATATTAACATTATAAATATCAAATTCTCCAAGTAGTACATTAATGGATTCTTGAAAAACATCAAAAGGTTTTGGAAGATTTTTAAGATAAGCCACTAAGTTCTGTGTATATTGCATTGCTTGATCTGCACCAATACTCGGTATAAACTGATACGATAAACCAACAAAATAAATAAGTGGTAAAAATACAAACAAAAAAAGTATCAAAGTTAAAAAACTAGATATTATAACTCTTTTATAGGAGAAGTTGAGTTTAGTATATAAAGCTTCATAAATAGGACGAGTAGCAATTGCTAAGATTGCACCTATAGTTATACTCATCAAATAGCTTTGAAAAATATATCCTATAGCTAAAAAACTTCCAATCAAAGCAATTAGTATAAAGTGTCTTGACACCATTAAAATACCTTGTAAAATTTATTTATCAGAATCTAGGATTCTTTGATATTTCTGATTCCATATCAAGCACGGAATGAGAGTTTTTAGACATACCTTTATTATGCTAAGTCACCTTTTGTTACGATACCTTTGTATCTATAACAATTACAAATTAGAATTTACAAAATCCCAATTTACAAGATGTTTCAAAAATGTATCTACATAATCAGGTCGTCTATTTTGATAGTCTAAATAATAAGCATGTTCCCATACATCCACTGTCAAAAGTGCTTTAAGCCCATGAGCCATAGGAGTATCTGCATTTGCAGTTTTTATTACTTTTAGCTTTGCTCCATCAAGTACTAGCCAAGCCCATCCACTACCAAATTGTGTAGTAGCAGCTGTTTTGAACTCTTGTACAAAAGCATCAAAACCACCAAAATCTTCATCAATCTTTTTAGCAATTGTTCCATTTGGAGTTCCTCCACCAGAAGGTTTCATACAATTCCAATAAAATGTATGGTTCCAAACTTGTGCAGCATTATTAAACAAAGCTACTTTATCAGCTTTATTAACCGAACCAATAATCAACTCCTCAACAGAAGCATTTTCCAAAGGTGTGTCTTTTGTAAGATTGTTTGCGTTTGTAACATAAGCTTGATGGTGTTTCCCATGGTGAAAGCCCAATGTTTGAGCACTAATATAAGGTTCAAGTGCATCCATCTCATATGGAAGTGCTGGTAGTTCTATAGCCATTTTATCTCCTTCAATTGTGATATACTTATTGTATCATACTTTTTGCAAAAATATATTTATACTATTTAATTAGTTTTTATTGATGTTCTTTGACCCACTCTTCATCTTGTCTTGGGTCAAATTCTGGCAATATTGCACTTGAAGCTACTGGAACATTGACAAATACACTCATATCATCATCAGCAACTCTTTTTCTAGATAGTGAATAAAAGCCCAAAAATAAGCCCAAAATTGCAAATATTGCAAAAATAAACTCACCATAAAACTCTAGTCCAACCCCTATTGCAATAGGAGCTACAAAAGAGCCTAAACCATAGCTAAAAAGCAATGCCCTACTTATTTCTACTATATCTTTGTTGGTATCAAGCACATCATTTGCCCTTGCAAGTGACAAAGCATAAAGACAAAATATACTCATCCCCAAAGAAAATCCAAGCATATAAAAAACAATACTACTTTGTGGCAATAATATAAATAAAAGTGCCACAAAAGATGTGAAAAATCCGCTAAATGCAATAAGTTTTCTTCTACCATACTTATCAGAAAGCATCCCTATTGGCCACTGGGATACAAGCCCTCCAAGAAGTGTCACCGTCATAAAAAGTGAAACCACCTCATATGATGAAAATTTATCTATCAAATAAACAGGTATCATAGTAAAAAATCCACCCACAAAAAACCCACCAATAAAACTCCCAGTAAGAGCAAGTGGAACAATTGAATAAAGTTTAGGAAAGCTTACCTTTTCAAAAGGCTTTAAAATAGGCTCTTTTATCTTTGTCATTGAGATAAAAACCACAGAAATAAGTACCAAAATAGAGCCTATTATAAAAATAGCATATTTAAAATCCTCTTCAATATTCAAAAACTGTTGCCCCAAAGCAGTAGAGAGATAAAATATAATTGTATAAATAGCTAGAATTTTCCCTCTATGAGATTCATCACTTTTTTCATTGAGCCAACTTTCTAAAATAATCAAAAGTCCATAAAAAGAAAACCCACTAACAAGCCTCAAAACAGCCCATAAAGCTTCATTGAAGAAAATAGCATGAAGCAAAAAAGCCATAACCATACATGAAGCAAATGTAGCAAAACTTCGTATATGCCCAACAGCTGAAATGATTTTTTGACTAAAGATTGAAGAAAGTATTGCCCCAAGAAAAAAAGCAGAATTAATAAGCCCTATGATAAAATCACTCGTACCACTATCTTTGAGATATACCCCCACAAATGTGAGAATCATACCATACCCAATAGCCAAAAACGCTATCGCAAAGAAAAGTGAAGAAATAGGAATAATAAGTGTTTTAGTATTTGATAACATAACCCTATCTTACCTAAATAAACTTAAACCCAAATTACGCAATAGAATTCAAAAAGTTTTATTCTGAAGTCTGATTACCCCATGGTTTATGTGTAATTAAGGAATTTTATCTATCGGAACCCCTACTTGTGTCCTCGGCTGAAGCCTGTAGGATTCCGCTTCTCTATAATTGGGCTTGTCTTAAAGATTAGAAGATTTTTTCACATAAATCATCTTAAACCTATCGCCCATACCAGTAGGTTCTAGCAAGATTTTTACCTTATTTACCTCTTTTAGATAATGCTCTTCACTAGTATTGTTTTTCAAAATCTCTAACAAATCGATTATCCCAAACTCTACCAAAGCTTGAAGCTGAGTGTGGAACTCTACCTCACAACCCAAATCTTTGAAACAATCCATAAGATAAGTAAATGGTACATCATAAGTAATATCACTTGATTTATAAAGCTCTTTTAGATTAATGCCCTCTTCAAATATAGGGAAAACCTTGTGTTTGTGATAAATCCTAGCAGAAAAATCATTTCTAGTATAAACATCTCCATAATCAAATGTACAAAAATGAAAATTGCCTATATTTTCACTCAAAACCTTCGCAAACTCTTTATAATATAATGGATATTCCCCTTTTTCCATCTTGTATTTGGCACAAAATTCCAAAATCTCACTATCTTCACAATCTTCAAACTTTATATGATGATTATCATCTACAAAAGCTTTTTGTATCACACCATCTTTTGTATAAATAAGCTCACAAGAAAAGGCGTCAAATATCTCATTTGCTACCACAAAAGCACTATCTTGCTTTACTTCACTTATGTCATTATAGTGAACCAAATCTATCACATCACCAAATGAAGCTTTAAAATATCCTTTTTGAGACGCTCTTAAATGCTCAAATCTCTCCACAATAGCAAACTTCAAAGTATCCAAAAGCTCTGGTTTAAGAGTATAAATAAACTGTATTATATCACCTAGCAAATACCCATGATGTGCGCCCACTTCTACTATTGTAGTATCATTTGGAAGCTCACCATTTTCTATCACTTGGATTATCTTTTTGGCGATAGAGCCACCAAAAAACATACTAGTACTTACCGCTGTATAAAAATCTCCACTTTTACCTATAGATTTATAATTGCTATAATATCCATCTTCACCATATAGCCAAGAGTCAAAATACTTACTAAATTCTTGCATATAGTTCTAATAGCTCCATTTGTAATTCATATTCAAAAATATTTATATCTTGCTCTTTTACCGCTTTTGAGTTTTGCATAGTTTGCAAATCAAGGTCAGTTTTCAGGCCTGCTAGACTAAGCTCTTCCATTTGTTGTACCAATGAAGCATAAGTATCAAGCTCTTCTTGTGCAATCAATAGTTTTTCCTTCACACGATTGATACTAGCTATTTTTGTTTTATAAAAGTTCTTTTCTTCAAGTTTTACAATATTAGCTTGTGTTTTTGATTTTAAATACTCTATTTTTGCACTTTGTGTATCATTGAAAGCTTTTATATCAAGTGGAATAACCACATTCATACCATATCTTTGAGTATCAGTACCCGCTAATAGTGGATTTGTCATTGATTGATGATTGGTATGATATTTTGTGTATGTGTACAAGGCATTTATAGTTGGGAGATATTTTGCTATTATCATCCCACTATAGTGATAATCTTTATTTGCTGTATATTCTTGCTTTGCAATCATTTTATTATCTTGCATAAATTGCTCTTCAGCCAAAAGCTCAAGTTTAGGTAGTTCTAGCTCCATATAAGAAGTATCACTAAGGGTTTCAAATTTTAGAATAAGAGCTACTTTATTGTATTTCAAATCAGCTAAAGCGAGTTTTTTTGTATTGAGTTCCAATAGTGCATTATCAAGATAACTAGCATCCAAAACCCCACTCAAGACCTGCTCTTTTTTTCTTTGTACATCTAGTTCGCCATTTTTTACCAAAAACTCTTGTTTTTTGATTTGAGAATCCATCTTGTGTATCTCAAATAGTGTAATAGTAGCTTCTTTTATAGCTGATTTTCTTGCAATCTCTACATCAGTCAAATTTGCACTTTTTAGACTACTTGCATATTTGATAGCCTTGTAAATCCCACCACTTTTGAAAATAGGTTGATTTATAGATACCGCAGATGTTCTATCCTCATTTTTTGAGTCTTTATAATCCATTCTTGTATATGTATATGTGATAGGATTTATCCAATCT
Organism: Arcobacteraceae bacterium; assembly: GCA_023229945.1. Taxonomy (GTDB): domain Bacteria; phylum Campylobacterota; class Campylobacteria; order Campylobacterales; family Arcobacteraceae; genus UBA6211. Next base: position 120,308 of record JALNYH010000002.1, read on the forward strand.
TTACTTATTTTTGATGTATCTTCAATAACCTTTTTTTCATTTAATTCATATATACTAGCTCTATCTTGTGATAAAATAGCATCATCACTAGCAAAAATCAAAGTACCAATAGCTAGAAAACCTAAACTACTTAATATTTTTGATTGCATTTTCCAACCTTTCAAATCCTTCATCAATCTCATCTTTCGTGATTGTAAGAGGTGGCAAAAATCTCAAAGTACTTCGTCCACTTTTTAGCACAAGCACACCTTCACTAAATGCACTAGTTACAATTTTTGCTAGTGTCTCATCATCTTTTATTTTGATACCTCTCATTAGCCCAAGCCCTACAGTATCTAGCATAATATCAGCAAATTTTCCTCTTAGTTCTTTGAGCTTCATATCAAAATATATCAAATGCTCATCAAGCAATCCTCTTGCCTTATAATCTTCTAAAATATCAAGCACTTCTAAAGCAGCTGCAGTTACTAGATAATTACCACCAAAAGTACTACCATGATCACCCGCACTTAATATATCTTTGTGTTTTGTAAGTACCGCACCAATTGGCACTCCACCACCAAGACCTTTTGCAAGAGTTACGATATCTGGCTCTATTTCATAAAGTTGACTTGCCAAAAACTCACCACTTCTAAAAACACCAGTTTGCACCTCATCTACTATCAAAAGTATCTCTTTTTCTTTTAGAAATTTTGCTAATTTTTGGATATCTTCTTTTGCAAATGGACTCACCCCACCCTCACCTTGAATAAGCTCAATCATAACAGCAACAGTTTCATCATCAATAGCACCATAAACAGCTTCCAAAGACGCATCAAATCGAAATCCATCAGGATAAGGAGCGAAAAAATCACTATGAAATTTCGCTTGACCAGTTGCTTTGACTGTAGTTATTGTTCTTCCATGAAAAGAGTGTTCAAGTGTGATTATTTTGTACTTTTTATTTGCAAACTTAGTCTGCCCATATTTTCTAGCTATTTTAATAGCTCCTTCATTGGCTTCTGCTCCACTGTTTGCAAAAAATGTAGCTACATCATATCCACTAAGCTCATTTATCTTTTTTGCAAGAAGAGCTTGAGGCTCTATCAAAAAAAGATTTGAAATATGTGTGATGTTTCTTGCTTGGTCACAAATTTTATTTGCAACTCTTTCATTACCATGCCCCACACTAACCACGCCAATACCACTTGTAAAATCTATATACTTTTTGTTTGTATCATCAAAAAGTGTAGCATTTACACCTCTTTTAAAGTTGACATAATTTCTTGAATATGTCTGCATAACATACTGTTTGTCTGTATTTTCTAACATTTTTTATCCTGATTAAGCTAATAAGTACTAAGGTACTGAACACTGAGTTTTTTTACTATCTTAAGTACCTCAGCACTCATTACCTAAGTACCTTTTTATAAGTGATATAATGATACAATAAACAACTTTAGATTTAGTTAATTAAGGACAATGTAAATGCAACATTTAATTACAACCAAAGATTTTACAAACGATGAAATAGTCGCTTTATATGAAGATGCAAAGCTTTTTGGTGACTTACAATCCAATTCTGTTCTCAAGGGAAAACTAATAGTAACACTATTTTTTGAAAACTCCACAAGAACAAGAAGTTCATTTGAAATAGCAGCCAAACGCCTTGGTGCTGATGTGATAAACCTAGATGTTGGGACTAGTTCTAGCTCAAAAGGTGAAACTATATTTGATACAGTAGCCAACTTAAACGCTATGAAACCAGATGCCATAGTAATCCGCCATAGTGAATGTGGACTTCCTCAAAGCTTGATTGATTTTGTATCTTGCCCCATAATAAACGCAGGTGATGGCAAAAATTCCCACCCAACACAAGCACTACTTGATTTATATACTATACTAGAACATTTTGATGGTGATGTAAAAGGGAAAAAACTAGCAATTGTTGGAGATATCAAAACTTCAAGGGTTGCAAGTAGCAATTTAGAGCTTCTTCCAAGATTTGGTATTGAGCCAATTTTGATAGCCCCTGAACACTTTATGCCTGATAATACACAATTTAAAAAAGCACAATTCCTACATGAAGTGATAGATGAAGTAGATATAATAATGAGCCTAAGAACTCAGCTAGAGCGTCACTCTCAAGCTTATTATCTATCCCTTGGGGAATATGGAAGAGATTATTGTATCACAAAAGAATCAGTTGGAGATAGAAACATCCTACTACTTCACCCAGGTCCAGTAAATAGAAACATAGATATAACAGATGAAATGCTAGTAGATGCAAGATGCAAGGTACTTAGACAAGTAACAAACGGCGTAGCAGTTAGAATGGCAATATTAAAAAAGCTAATAACTAACAACTAATAATCAATAACTATGGTGTGGCTTTGCCACGATATTAAAAGATTTATGAGCGGAGCGAATACCTAAGTTATTAATTATTCATTATTAGTTATTAATTAAAAAGGAACTTTTTACATGGACGCAATACAAATTTTAAGACAAAACGACCTATTAAGAGTAATAGATGATGAGTTAGATATCTATCTAGAAATTCCACATATTGCTTATGTAGAGGTGAAAAAACCAGATTCCAAGGCTCTACTTTTTACCAATGTAGTAGATAAAAAATCTGGTCGCAAATTTGATACACCAGTACTGATGAATATATTTTGTTCACCTAGGGCTGTGGAGCTTTTGATAGGTGATGTGGAGCAAACTGCTTCTAGGATACAAGAGCTTTTGCATATGAAGCCCCCATCTGGGTTTATGGATAAGATTTCTATGTTTGGTAAGCTTTTTGATCTCAAATCTGTATTTCCAAAAAGGCTAAGCGGCAAAGGTGAATGTCAACAAATCATAAAACTAGGCGATGATGTCAATCTATATGATATGCCAGTCCTTACTACTTGGGAGCAAGATGGTGGTCCTTTTATTACTATGGGGCAAGTTTATACCACAAGCTTAGATGGCAAGATGCACAATGTGGGGATGTATAGACTTCAAGTATATAGCAAAAACGAGCTAGGACTTCATTGGCAAATCCACAAAGACTCAAACCACTTCTTCCACCAGTACAAAAAAGCAGGTGTGAAAATGCCAGTAAGTATTGGCGTTGGCGGAGACCCTATGTATATATGGTGTGGTCAAGCACCATTACCTATAGGTGTATTTGAATTGATGCTTTATGGATTTATAAGAGGCGAAAACGCTCAGCTTGTCAAATCTATCACCAATGATATATATATTCCTCGTGATGTGGACTTTGTAATAGAAGGATTTGTAGATACCACAAGGCTCGAAATTGAAGGACCTTTTGGAGACCATACAGGATATTATACACTAGAAGAAGAGTACCCAGTACTTGAAGTAACTGCAATTACCAGTAAAAAGAATCCAGTTTTTGCAGCTACTGTTGTAGGTAAGCCACCACTTGAAGACAAATACATGGGATATGCTACAGAGAGAATTTTCCTACCATTACTCAAGACCACAGCTCCTGATTTGATAGATTATTATATGCCAGAAAATGGGGTATTTCACAACCTAATCTTAGCCAAAATGAATGTAAGCTACCCTGGACATGCTACTCAGCTAATGCACGCTTTTTGGGGTGTAGGGCAAATGAGCTTTGTAAAACACGCTATTTTTGTGGATCACAACTCACCAGATCTCAAAAACCACACAGATATTACAAAATATATTCTCAATAGACTTCAAGCTGATAATATACTTATTACTCAAGGTGTAGTTGATGCACTAGATCACAGTAGTCCAAAATTTGCTCGTGGTGGAAAACTAGGTATTGATTGTACAGGTGAAGAGATAGACCACATAGGCATTACTCTTCTTAGTGATGATGAACTTCTATCTAGAATAAAGCTAATTAGTGATGAAGTAACAGCACTTAAACAATACTTTACTGATACCAAAACACCAATATGTGTCATAAAAACCAAAAAAACAAGAAACCAAAAATACCTAATAGAGGATTTAAAACTTTTTTATGAAAATATAAAAGTTTTAGTTATAGTTGATGATGCCAAAAATGATATAAATAACTCTTATATGCTCATTTGGAGAGTAGTAAATAATATAGATGCAAGCCGTGATATTTATATCAAAAATCATCTAATCGCAATAGATGCAACAAACAAAAACAAACTTGATAATTTCAATAGAAGATGGCCTGATGATGTTGACTGTACACAAAGTGTCATAGATAGCTTAATAGAAAGAAAAATATTAGACATAAATAAAGATTTTATAGATAAATTTTATCTATAAAACTTATAATAAATATAATTTGTATATATAATTTTTTTTAATATGTTTTTAATCATTTATATGTTAAAATAATGAAGTTAAATTGTATTAAATAATTGTAACAAAGGGGTATTATCATGTTAAATAATTTTAGTGTTAAGGGCAAATTATCAATTGCACTTAGTTTGGTCATAGCGGGATTAATAGTTTTAGCTATTGTTTCTTATTTTAGACTTAATGGTTTAAAAAAAGGATATGAAAGTACAAGTACTATTACAGATATTAGGCTTTTAGTTGTCGGCTCATTGGCTGATGGTTTACAATGTGGTCAAGCACTTAGAAATGTATATATAAATCCATCTGATACAACTGCTATCAAAAACCTTGAAGTTGCATTAGCTGATTTATCAAAAAGTGTTGAATCTTTACAACAAAACAAATATACATCAATGTCTGCGGGGCTTACAAAGTTCAATGTTGTACCTCTTTATGAGAATTTTTCAAATGATATGCAAAGACTTTTAAAAAAGGCAAAAGCAACTGAAGAAATCAGCGAAAGCGAAATAAAAGAAAATACTTCAAAACACTGGAGACCATTTAGAAGTGCTCTTAGAGACTGGGTAAAAGCAAATGAAGAAAAATCTACTCAAATGACAGCTGAATTCAATAGTTCTATCACAGCAACTACTACTTCAAATATTGTTTTATCTATTATTATTATAATTGCTCTTACTGTAGTAATCTTATTTATCTCTCAATCTATTATAAACAGCTTAAATTCTTTCAAAGAAGGGTTAATGTCATTTTGCTCATTTTTAAGTAGAGAAACATCAACATGTCAGCTTATTAATATAGATAGTAAAGATGAATTTGGTCAAATGGCTACAATGACCAATACAAATATCAAGAAAATAGAAGCTAGCATAAAGCAAGATGATGAATTTGTAAAAGATGTAAGTAGATTTTCCAAAGAAATAGGTTCTGGTAATATGCTTGCAAAAATAGAAAAAGATACTTCAACTCCAACTCTCAAAGAGCTTAAAGAAATACTATCAAAAATGCAATATGACTTAGAGCACTCAATAGCTAGAAGTATACCAATGCTTATAGATATATTAGATAAATTTAAAGCCCATGATTTTACTCCAAGATTTCCAAATGCTTATGGCAAAGTTGCGGTAAGTGTAAACCAACTAGGTGATGAAGTATCAGCATTACTGAAACAAAATCTAATAGATGGTATTACATTAGATAAAAGCACAGATGTTCTACTAGATAATGTAGATATATTAAGCCGTAGTGCAAATGAAGCAGCAGCTAGCTTAGAAGAAACAGCAGCAGCTTTAGAAGAAATTACAGCTACAGTCGTAAGTAACTCTTCACATGTAACAGAGATGACTTCATACTCTAGTAAAGTTACTCAATCAGCTCAAAAAGGGCAAGAGTTAGCAAGAAGTACAACTACTGCTATGGATGATATTACAAACCAAGTAAATCTTATCACTGAAGCTATCACAGTAATAGACCAAATAGCATTCCAAACAAATATCCTATCTCTTAATGCTGCAGTTGAAGCTGCAACTGCAGGAGAAGCTGGAAAAGGATTTGCGGTTGTTGCTGCAGAGGTGAGAAATCTAGCGACAAGAAGTGCAGAAGCTGCAAAAGAAATCAAAGCAATTGTAGAAAATGCTACAAGCAAAGCAAACCAAGGAAAAGCAATAAGTACTGAGATGATAAAAGGATATGAAGAATTACTAGCTAATATCAACAAATCAACACAAACAATCTCTGAAATTGCAAATGCAAGTAAAGAACAAGAATCTGGTATCACACAAATTAATGATGCAGTGACAAATCTAGACCAACAAACACAACAAAATGCATCTATTGCAGCTCTTGTAAAAGATATCGCTATTGAAGCTGATGAGCTATCAAAAAGAATGGTAATAGAAGCAAATCGTAAAGAATTCGTAGGAAAAGCAGAAATAGCTGCACAAACAACAGCTCACATAACACAAAAACTTAAAGTTACAAATACGAGCCAAAAACCAATACAACATAAAAGTAGCACACCGCAAAAAACATATGCTCAAAGTGCAAGTAAACCACAAACTTCTATAAAGACAATAACACCAAGTAAATCATCAAGTAATGATGAATGGGAGTCTTTTTAGGTCTTAGTTCTTAGGTTGTAGTTGTTAGTTTGTAGGTGGTAGAGAAGATAACGAAGAAATAATTTTCCGTTACCACCTACCACCTACCACCTACCACCTACCACCTACCACCTACCACCTACCACCTACCACCTACCACCTAATTCTTACTAGTATTAATCCCAGGACTTTGTTCAGTTCCTATATAGTCATTAACATCACTAAAATAGTACTTCGCACCTGCATATATAGCACCTACTACCAAAATACCAACTATTACTAGCTTTACAGTTCTATTTTTTTCTTTAGACTCTTTTCCATTATAATCATCAATTTTATCCAAACTTGGTTCGCTATTCAACTTACTCATAACAACTCCTTATGTTTTCTATAATTCTAACTAAAGTTTATTAAACTATTGTTAATCAATTAGAATCAATTAATTTTTTTATTTTAGTATAAAAAATCGTTTTATGTATATTTTTAGGTTATTTTGTTTATAAAATACTAAAATTATCTAATTCTAAGGAAAATATTGTATAAAAATAGTGTATAATATTAAATAAATTCATTTTAATCTAATATTAATCATTGTGGAGTAAAAGTGTTGCAAGAAAAAGTCATCTCACGATTAGAACTAATTGATCTTTTTAAAAAAGATAAAATCCAAGATACAGACCAAGGATGGATAATGGATAATAATATTATAGATATAATAGCAATTCATTCAATAGAACCAAAGTATCTTCAAGATATCACAAGGGCTGATTTTTATAAGTTAGTCAAAAAATATCCATTAGGAAATGCTCCAAAACCAAAACGCTCATATATTTAACATCTTATTTACTTTGTATTAATCAATTCTTTACTAAAATACCATCATGAAACAAATAGCAATAATAGGTACTACAGCTTCAGGTAAAAGTGATTTGAGCATAGAAGTAGCATTACAAACAAATTCTATTATATTATCCCTAGACTCACTAAGTGTTTACAAAGAGATAGATATAGCCTCAGCAAAACCAACCAAAAATGAAATGTGTGGAATCAAACATTTTGGTATAGATGTAGTTTATCCATCATATCAATTTGGTGTGATAGATTTTATAGATTGTTATCAAGAAGCCCTCTCCTTTGCACAAAATCATCAAAAAAACCTTATAATTACAGGCGGAAGTAGCTTTTATCTCAAGACTCTCATAGATGGACTAAGCCAAAATGATGCCCTAGTACCCAAAACTATAGATATTCCTCACGATGAAGCATATGCAAAACTCACAGAACTTGACCCCACTTATATGCTCAAAATCGATAAAAATGATACATATAGAATAGAAAAAGCATATAATATTTTACTATCATCCAATCAAACTCCTTCAGAATTTTTTGCCTCATACCAAAAACAACCAATCATAAAAGACAATATTGAGATATTTGAAATCTCTTGGGATGTTGAGATTTTGAGACAAAGGATATCAATACGAACTGAAAAAATGGTTCAAAATGGACTAATAGATGAAGTAATCACTTTAGAAAAAAAATATCCAAGAAATGTGAATTCGATGAAATCTATAGGAATTATTGAAGTTTTAGATTATCTTGATGGCAAAATAGCAAAAAAAGATTTAACCCAACTTATATCTACACATACCGCTCAATTAGCCAAAAAACAGAGAACTTTCAACAAAACTCAGCTCCCTCCTCATCAAAAAAATGAGATTAGTGCATTAAAAAAAGAAATTTTTAAGTATTTTTTGGTATAATCTCAAACTTTAAAATGTAAAAACATTACATAATAGCGAACAAAAACAGTCCTAAGGAAAAACAATGAAAAAAGACATTCACCCAGATTACAAAACTTGTACAGTAAGTTGTGCGTGTGGTAACACATTTGAATCAAAATCTAATACAGAAACAATAAGAGTAGATATTTGTTCTTCTTGCCATCCATTTTTTACTGGTGAGCAAAGAATGGTAGATGCTGCTGGTAGAGTTGAGAAGTTCAAATCTAAATACAGCATGAAATAATCACACAAAAAAGTGATAACTTTTGTACCTACTCCAATAGGCAACCTTGACGATATCTCTTATCGTACTATCAAGGCTCTAGAAGGTGCAGAAGTTTTTTTGTGCGAAGATACTAGAGTCACCAAAAAACTCTTAAACCTCATAAATCAAAGATTTGACAAATCGTTCAATCCCAAAGAATTCATATCAGTACACTCTCACAATGAAGCTGAGTTTGTAGAAAAACTCAAAACCATAGATACAAATCAAAACATAGTTTTCGTTAGTGATGCAGGAATGCCTTGTATTAGTGACCCAGGGGCTAAGATTGTAGAATATTGTATCAAAAACCAAATACCATATGATGTACTTCCAGGTGCAAACGCAGCCGTTACAGCATATGCTATGAGTGGATTTGAACATAAAGAATTTTTATTTTTTGGATTTTTGCCACACAAAGAACAAAATAGATTAGATGAACTCAAAAAAATACTAAATTTACCTTTTGTAACAATACTTTACGAATCTCCAAAAAGAGTTGTCCAACTCCTAAAAGAGATTTCAAAACTAGATGATACAAGAGAAATTTTTATGGCAAAAGAGTTATCAAAACTATACCAAAAAGTATTCAAAGATACCCCACAAAACCTACTAAAAACTCTTGGTTCAAAAGAGCAAAAAGGGGAATGGGTAGTTATAATTGATGGCAAGCCTAGCGTTGGAAATTTACTTGATTTTGATGATATCAAAGATTTAAGCCTTCCACCAAAACAAAAAGCAAAACTCATAGCAAAACTAAAAGGTATAACTCCAAAAGTTGCTTATGAGGTATATTTAGATAAAATACAATAATTTAAAATAAACTGGTAAACAAATGATAATATATGGTAAACAAATAGTACTTTTCGTGTTGGAAAATCATGCAGACTTGGTAGAAGAAGTTATGTTTGCTAAAGAGGTAGATTCAAAGCTATTTACAAAATTTGCAAAATTGAATAAACCAATAATAAAGCTTGACAATAAAAAAGCTCAAGGTTTGGCACATGGTGGCAATCACCAAGGATTTTTTCTAAAAATATCTCAACCAAACTTTGCAACTTTAAGTGATATCAAAAAAAGCAAGTTTTTAGTTGTTCTTGATGGGCTTACTGATATGGGAAATATTGGTGCAATTGTCAGAAGCTCATATGCTCTAGGTGTTGATGCAATTGTAGTGACAGGGATTAGAGATTTAAAACTAGAACAAATCATCAGAACAAGCTCAGGAACTGCTCTTGATATGCCACTTCTAAGCCATTTTGATATAAGTGATTTGATAAATCAACTCAAATTTGAGAATTTTTCTATCATTGGTGCAGATATGGATGGCGAAAACATAAAAGAGTTTAAACAAAATTTGCCTAAAATTGCATTAGTAGTTGGCAACGAAGGTAGCGGACTTAACAACAAAGTAATCAAAAAACTAGACCATAAAGTATCTATTAAGATGTCTAGAGGATTTGATTCTTTAAATGTTTCTGTAGCAACAGCTATACTAGTACATCAATTAAAAGGGATAAGTAACTAAAATGAAGAAGATTCTGTTTTTATTTTTATGTCTATTTGCTTTTGCAAATTCATCCTTAATTGAAAACAAGATTATTAACTTTATAGGTTTAAACGAATATAACAAAAACAAAAATATCATCAATGTATTATTCAAAGATACAAACAAATTTTATTCAGGAGGCGAACTAGACATAGTTGCTGTTTTAGAAGAACTCAAAAATAATGGATTACTAAAATTGCATTTTAATAGTCCAAAAGATTTTATACTAGAATTTGAGACTACTCATATAGCTTTGGGAAATTTGTATATTATAAACAATATTTTAAGTGCTATGGGGTATCATTACTATTTCACAAAAGGTATAGAAAAAGATTCACAACTAAATATGATGAAACTTGATGTGGTGTTAAATACAGAATATATTGTTGACCCTATTTTATTGAGCCTTGAATTACAAAAAAGAAATATAAGAGTAAAAGATATAATTCAACATAACCCTGATAGATGGACATATAAGATTGATATGAGAAATGCTAGTGTAAATGATATTATTAAAATATCTACAAACGAAAAAGTTTCACTACAAAAACCACTCAAACCATATATGATTCAAATCAGTGAAGCTAAAGAAATAAATATTACAAGTAAAAAACTTGATACTTGGTTTCCTTATATTGTTTTTTATGATGAAAATTTTAATCCTATATATACAGTATCCCAAAAAACTATATATAGTGGCTTAAAATCGGCAATTCCAAAGGGTACAAAATACATTCAAATTGGTGATTTATATAATCTAGTAAATATTAAAAGAGGATTAACTCTAGTTATAAAGGGGTAAAAAGTGTTTAATGAAATTGAATTTGAAAAGTTAAAGAGACTTCCTAATTATGTCTTTGCAGTAGTAAACGAACTTAAAATGGAAGCAAGAAGAAATGGTGAAGATATTATCGATTTTTCTATGGGAAACCCAGATGGTGCTACTCCAAAACATATAGTTGATAAGCTTATAGAAGTTGCTCAAAAGCCTAAAGCTCATAGATATTCAGCTTCAGCTGGTATTGATAAACTAAGACTTGCTATTTGTAACTGGTACAAAAGAAAGTATGATGTAGATTTGGATTATAAAACAGAAGCAGTTGCTACTATTGGAAGTAAAGAAGGTTATGTAAACTTAGTTGCTGCTATAGTAAATGCTGGTGATGTAGCTGTTGTTCCAGATCCTACTTATCCTATCCACTCATATGCCTTTATGCTAGCAGGTGCAGCTGTGCGTAAAATGGAATTAGTATTCAATGACAAATATGAAGTTGATGAAGATTTATTTTTCCAAACTTTACAAAAAACTATCAATGAATCTGTACCTAAAATAAAGTTTGTTGTAGTAAACTTCCCACACAACCCAACAAGTGCTTGTGTAACACCTGATTTCTATGTAAGATTAGTTGCTATGGCTAAAAAAGAGCGATTTTATGTAATAAGCGATATCGCATATGCTGATTTGGCTTTTGATGATTATAAAACTCCTTCTATATTAAGTGTAGAGGGTGCAAAAGATGTTGCAGTTGAGAGCTACACACTAAGCAAAAGCTACAATATGGCAGGATGGAGAGTTGGGTTTGTAGTAGGAAATCCAAAACTTGTAAATGCGCTAAAAAGAATCAAATCATGGCTTGATTATGGTATGTTTACACCTATTCAAGTAGCAGCAACTGTAGCACTTGATGGACCGCAAGAGTGTGTTGAAGAGATAAGAATGACTTACCAAAAAAGAAGAGATGTGATGGTAGAAGCTTTCCGTGAAGCTGGATGGGAGCTAAACTCTCCAAAAGCTAGTATGTTTATCTGGGCAAAAATCCCAGCGTCAAAAGCACACCTAAAATCACTAGAATTTTCAAAAGAACTTCTAACACAAGCTAAAGTTGCAGTAAGCCCAGGAATTGGGTTTGGTCACTATGGTGATGATTATGTAAGAATTGCACTAATTGAAAATGAAAAAAGAATAAGACAAGCTGCAAAAAATATCAAGAAGTATTTAAAATCGTAAGAAGGAAAAATATGTTAAAAATTGCAATCATTGGAGTTGGAACTGTTGGAAGCAGTGTTATCAACATATTAAGAGATAATAAAGATATAATCAAAGCTAGAGCTGGGGTAGAGATTGTTCCAGTAAAAGGTGTAGTTAATAATTTATCAAAACTTAGAGATGTGAATATTCCACTTACCGATGATGTAAATGAAGTACTTAATGATGATAGTATAGATTTGATAGTAGAGCTTATGGGTGGGGTTGAAAAACCTTATGAAATAGTCAAATCAGCCCTAAGCAAAGGTAAAGCTGTAGTAACAGCAAATAAAGCACTCCTTGCATATCATAGATATGAATTGGAAGCTTTTGCTAGTGATGTACCTTTTGAGTTTGAAGCAAGTGTTGCTGGTGGTATTCCTATTATCAATGCACTTCGTGAGGGACTTAGTGCAAACCATATCTTATCTATCAAAGGTATTATAAATGGAACTTGTAACTTTATCTTGACTAAGATGATAAATGAAGGTGCAAGCTTTGATGATGTACTTAAAGAAGCACAAGAGTTAGGCTATGCAGAATCTAATCCTACTTTTGATATAGGTGGATTTGATGCAGCTCATAAGCTTCTTATTCTTGCTAGCATTGCTTATGGCATAGATGCAAAACCAGAAGATATATTGATAGAGGGAATCCAAAACATCACCACTTGTGATATTGATTTTGCAAAAGAGTTCAATTACTCTATCAAACTTCTAGCAATTGCCAAAAAAAGAGGCAAACTTGTAGAGCTTCGAGTACACCCTGTACTAATACCAAACACACAAATGATAGCAAAAGTTGATGGTGTAATGAATGGTATTAGTGTAGTTGGTGATAAGGTAGGTGAGACTATGTATTATGGTGCTGGTGCTGGTGGAGATGCGACTGCTAGTGCTGTAATAGCAAATATAGTAGATATTGCAAGACGAGGCAAAGGCTCACCAATGCTAGGCTTCAACAAACCACTAGAAAGTGGATTGACACTGGCGAGCAAAGGTGATATTGAAACAAATTACTATATCAGATTAAAAGTTGAAGATAAAACTGGAGTATTAGCAAGTGTTGCTTCTATTCTTTCTCAATTTGGTATATCTATTGAGAAGATTTTACAAAAACCTCTAACTAATGGATTTTCAAATCTTTTACTAGCAACTCATAGGGCAAAAGAAGAAAATATAATTCAGGCGTTAGAAAAAATTGAAAGTCTAGATTTTATTAAAGAAAAACCTGCTATGATACGAATAGAAGACTAAATTAAATTTTGAATGTTGAATTTTGAATGTTGAATAACCTTTCAACCTTCGTTCTTCACCATTCAACCCAAAAATATAGGAGAACAAATGAGATTTTTAAAAATGGCAACGGCTACACTACTTGCAACTTCACTTTATGCTTCAAGTACATCAAGTGATTGTGTATGTTTTAAATTAGAAGGTGAAATGGGGGCTGAACTAAAAGCACTTATAGAAAAATATCATGGTGAACTAGCAAATGTAAAAAGTGGCTCATCTTCTGAAGAGTCAAAAGGCTTTACGCTTTTCACTGTAACAGAAAAACAAGCTATGACAAAAGCTGAACTCAAAGATATAGGACAAAATCTTTTTACTACTAGATGTACAGTCTGTCATGGTGACCAAGGACAAAAAAGAGCATATGGTAAATCAAGAGCTCTTAATACTTTAACACTAGAAGATATGACAAATTCTATCAGAGGATACAAAGGTGGTACATACGATAGAGGTATGGGCTTCTTGATGTCTCCATTTGCAAATATTAGCGAAGAAGAAGTACAAGGTGTTTATGAATACCTACAAACATTACAATAAAACAAATATCTAGACAAGTCTTAAAATCAAAATAAGCAAGAATCACAAAGCACTCTCTGTGAGTCAAGCAGGCGTTCCATCTTTCGGAACCCCTGCTTCAGCTGGGCTTGTCTTGAAGATTTCACCAGTCCGAGACTGGCGTTTCGTAAGAGTTGACGACCTCGTCACTCCGAACTTGATTCGGAGTCTAGTATTCAAAGATATTTCAGATTCCGTGTCAAGCACGGAATGACAATATCACATCAACAATCAACTAAAAACTAATCCCTAAAATTACTAACAATACAATCTCGAACTTCTTTCGCCTTATACAGCAACTTATCAGCCTCTTTATAAAAATCAATTTCACCATCAACACTAACTGTTGATACAAAAAGTCCTATTGATATAGTCAAATATTTTGAAATATCACTTTTTGGATGGGGTATATATAATTCTTTGATTTTAAGTTGTAGTTTTTGTAAATATGCATAAGCGACAGATGGATCTAATCCAATCATAATGATACCAAATTCTTCACCACCCATTCTGAAAACATAATCACTACTTCTATTGAAAAGTTCTCTCATAACCTTTGAAACTTCTCTTAATACCTCATCACCACTTATATGACCCAAGATATCATTATAATTCTTGAAATAATCAATATCTATAACTGCAAATGAAAAATAATCACTATTCCTAGTAGCTCTTTTTAACTCTTTTTCATAAGTCATATTAAAAAATCTTCTATTATAAAGTGAAGTTAATTCATCTTTTATAGATAACTCTTCCAATGTTTTTTTAGTAATTTCTAGTTCAGTTATATCTGCTAAGATATGCAAAAATAATTGATTATTATTAAAATGGATTTTTGTAGTAGTCATACTAAAATAGTATATTTTGTGATTTATATCAAACTCTAATTTGTGATTTTTATCCAAATAATCGAATACATCAAACTTATTATTAACGAATTTTTTATCATGAGTTTGTATAAACTCACCAAATGAATTATAATACTTTTTAAAGTCATCAATATTGTCACATTTATTAAAAATTTCAAAAAATGTATCATTGGCAAAAACTAAATGCTCACCATCACTTACAAGTATTATATTTGGTGATGAATTAAATATTAGATTTAGATATTCACTTTTTTGTTCTAATTCTTGAGTTTGTTCTTGTATTTTATCTTCAAGGTATTTATTAATATCTTCAAGTTCATCTTGCTTTTCATCAATAATACCCAAAAACCTATAACTCAATAATCCTATTATTATAAATACACCAAGTGTCGCTAAAGATATTATATAAAAATAAAACTTACCAACCTCAAGTTCTTCAGAAATTGGATACACAGTAGATAGTAAAGCTCTTATATTTCCATTGTGTTCATAAAATCCTGCACTATCTCCATATAGTTTAAGCAAATCTGCAGGTGCAAGAGATGGGTCACTATGGCATTTGATACATTCTGCTGTTGTTACTTTTGTGGGAATCGCAAAATATATTGCTTCTTCTCCATCTAGTTTGATGATTTCTTGATATTTATCTATTGTTTGGTTATTAAACTTATCTAATATCTCGTTTTCTCGTTTAGATGCAAGATTATCTGGATTTCGTGGGTTTGATGATGCAAATCTGATTATTATAGGAGCTTTGTTTTGCTTTAGTCTTAGTTCATTATATATTTTATTGACTTCTTTTGATATATAAGTAGATGAAAGTAACTTAGGTGAGAAATATTCATCATAAATATATCCCTCACCTTGAAGTTTGTATATTTCTTCTTTTTGAAAATTTGAATTAAAACTTCTTAATGCTTCAACATTAAGTAATAAATCTTCAATCTTTTCTTGAGATTTCTCAATTGCATAACTTTTGGTTTGATAATAAAATACCCCAACCAAAAAAATATAGAAGATTATGCCACTTAAAACAATAGTAAATCTATTTAAAAAACTCCTAGCTATTTTCAATACAACACCTCGATTTTTTAAAACCTATTGTATTGTACTCAAAACTACATTAAAAAGCAAGCTCTACTTATAATAAAAATAATGTTATATTATATGCTACAAATGCCAAAATCCAAGCAGTTGAAGTTGTAAAGACAAATAAATAAGCAAGATACTTATATCCACCAGCTTCCTTTGCAAAAACCACACTAGCTGCAAGACAAGGTAAATATATCATAACAAATACTATAAATGCTACAGCAGTAGGAAGTGGTATAGCTTCAGCCAAAACACTTTGCAAAGAACTACTTTCTTCATCCACATCAGACCCAACATTGTACAAAATCCCCAAAGTTGCTACAATCACCTCTTTTGCAGCAAGTCCAGCTTCAAGAGCCACAGTAAGCTTCCAATCAAATCCAAGTGGAGCAAACAAAAACTCTGTACTTTTACCTATAATCCCAAGATAACTTTGTTCTAGTGATTTTTGAGCTAGTTCTATCTCCAAAGTAGCTATTTCACCCTCATCTCGTACTAACTCTATTTTATTTTCATACTCTTCTATCATCTCATAGTTTTTTGGGTATGTACTAGCTATCCAAATAAGTACAGATGCAGCTAGAATAAATGTACCAGCTTTTTTGAGATATAAATACGCATTATTTGACACTGTAAACCACAAAAGTTTGAGTGTTGGTAATCTATACTTTGGCATTTCCATCACAAAAGGCTCATCTGCCCCTTTAAATGCAGTAAGTCTGAGTAGTTTTGCCATTACAAGTCCTAGCATTGCCCCAGATATATAAATAGCAAACAACATATTCCCAGCATTTGAAGAAGCAAAAAAAGTACCAATAAAAAGTACATACACAGGAAGCCTTGCCCCACAGCTCATAAATCCAATCACAAAAAGAGTTATCAGCCTATCTTTCTCACTTTTTAGTGTCCGTGCAGCCATGTAAGCTGGTACACTACAGCCAAATCCTGTCACCAAAGGTATAAAACTTTTACCATGAAGTCCAAATTTATGGAAAAACCCATCAAGCAAAAACGCCACCCTACTCATATATCCAGTAGTCTCAAGAAGTGCAATTCCAATATAAAGTATCACAATATTTGGCAAGAACAACACCACAGCACCAACACCAGGTATTATCCCATCAGCTATCACATCTTTTATCAAACCTTCACCCAAAAATGTACTCACACCCTCACTCAAAGAGCCAAAAAACGCATCTATATAATCCATAGGAACTGAGCCTAATTCAAATGTAACTTGAAACAATGCCCACATAAAAAACAAAAATATAGGAATACCAGCAAATTTATTT
The DNA here is from genome assembly GCA_023229945.1 of Arcobacteraceae bacterium. Lineage (GTDB taxonomy): Bacteria > Campylobacterota > Campylobacteria > Campylobacterales > Arcobacteraceae > UBA6211. Next base: position 137,433 of record JALNYH010000002.1, read on the forward strand.
ATCAAGATACTATCTATTTTTTGTGTCAAATTCTGAGATTTTTCCTCTTTTTGAGATACAACTTCTGTTTTTATCCCTTTTGCTATGGCAAAATCTTCTCTTTTCAATATCTCTTTGATATTTTTTGTTTCATAATATGTATGAATATTGTTTACACACTCTAGCATCAAAGGTTGAAGTTCAAGATATATTGGGTTGTCATGTACAGTTTTGAAAAGCTCTTTATCTTCACTAAGCAGTCTTATGGCAATCTCTCTTGAAGACAAATCTTTATATCTAAAGCCTTTTTCATTTAAGAATAAAGAAATTTTAAATAGTTCTTGTTCTATAGTATCATGATATATTATCTTATGTGGTACTTTTTCTTCCTCATACACATCGTGTATAGCTTGAAGGAGTTCTTCGATGCCATGTTTCTTATGTGCTGATACTTTGACTGTTTTTATCCCAAGTAATGTACTAAAATATTCTTCATTTATATAAATTCCCTCTTTTTGGGCTTCATCATCCATATTTAGTGCTATTACCATTTTTTTATTTAGTCTTGCTAGTTCCATTGTAAGAAGTAGATTTCTTTGTAAGTGGGTAGAATCAATTACATTTACTATTACATCATAATCGTTATTTAATAGATAATCTTTTGCTACTATCTCTTCTTTTGAAAAGCCATCTATTGAATAAGTACCAGGCAAATCCACAAGCTCAAAGATATGACAATCATGTTCAAAACAAACTTCTGTTTTTTCTACTGTCACACCTGAAAAATTACCAACTTTTAGATTTGATTTTGAGATAGAATTGATAAGCATACTCTTACCAACATTTGGTTGTCCAGCGAGAACAATTTTTATAGGAGTCATTTAGTTACCTCGATATTTTTAGCTTCACTAAATCTCAATGCTATTAGTGTTCCGTCTTCATTTTGTATTTGAATAGTTTGTTTTGCAAGTGAAATATTTATAATTTCTAATTTTGTGCTTTCAATAAGCCCAAAAGAATATACCCTTTGTCGAAAACTATCATCACCATTTAATTTTATTATACTCAGTTTATCACCAATTTTTGATTGTTCTAAAGTCATACTACCCTCTATCTATATATATTTAAGAATATGAATGATAACCATTATTAACTTAAGAATATATTAATAATTTTGACCATACACTAAATGATTTAAAATCCTTATTTTCAGTACTTTTTCTTTATTTAATTTTGTTTATGTTATAATATTTAAAATTCAAAAAGAGAGTATATGAAGTTACTAAACCATACATTTATGAATATCGATATTTTAGAAACTTATATACAAAATCATATACACTCATATAACTCTTTATTAATACAAATTTTTAGTGGAACAGATAATACAAATTTAATTCAAACTATTTTAGACTCCCTACATACAAACCTACCAAATGCAAAAATCATAGGTGCTTCTACAGCGGGAGAGATTATAAATGGAATTATGAGCCAAGATTCTATAGTGATATCTTTTTCAATGTTTGATAATACAAAGCCAGAAGTTTACCATTTTGAAAAATGTGATTTTGTCTCAGGTGAAAAAGTAGCACAAGATATCATACAACCCAATACAAAGGCTATTATAGCATTTGCAGAATCCCTACAAGGTGATGCTGAATCTTTTCTAGAAGGCTTTTCCTCTATCAACCAAGATATTATTATAAGTGGTGGGAATGCAGCTGACAACAACCAATTCAAACAAGTTTATATTATTAAAGATAACCAAATTTTTCATAGTGGCATAGTATTGGTTTTATTAAATAGTGATACTTTACAGGTATCAAATAACTATATACAAGAGTGGACACCTATTGGTAAAGAAATGACTATCACAAAAGCAACAAACAATATTGTATATGAAATAGATGGAATTGCTGCTATTGAGATATATCGTCAGTACTTGGGTGAAGATACAGTAGAACATATCCCATCAAGTGCTATAGAATTTCCCTTTCTCAAAGTCGTTGATGGGATAAATGTAGCAAGAGCAATAGTTGCTCAAGGAGACAATGGCTCTTTAGTTTATGCAGGGCATTTTAATGTAGGTGATAAAGTAAGATTTTCTATAGGAAATCTAGAAGAAATCATCAATCAAGCCCCAGTTTTACAAAATGCCATTGCCTCAAATCCAGTGGAGGCTACATATATATATTCATGTACGGTAAGAAAACTTTTTCTAAAAGAAAATCTCAACTATGAATTTGGTCTTATTGAAGATATTGCACCGAGTGTTGGATTTTTTACTTATGGTGAGTTTTTTCATAGTGAAACAAAGCAACAGCTTTTAAATATTACCACTACCACACTATCTTTAAGTGAGTGTGATAAAACTAATAAAATTTTGCATACAAAAACTTATCAATCCAAACACTCAACACTAAAAGCACTCACTCATCTAGTCAATTCAACCCAAAATGAATTAGATGGGAACATCAACTTTCTAAACCAATATAAAATGGTTCTAGATATCAATTCTATTGTTTCAAAAACTGATAAAAAAGGTATTATTACTTATGTAAATGATGAGTTTTGTAGAGTTTCTGGCTATAGTAAAGAAGAATTACTAGGACACAATCACAATATACTAAGACATCCAGACAATTCAAGAGAATTTTTTACTCAAATGTGGGATACAATCAAAAACAAACAAACATGGAGAGGTACTTTTAAAAACCTTGCCAAAAATAAAACTGAATACTATGTAAAAAGTGTGATTATCCCTATACTTGATGAAAATGAAAATATTGTTGAATATATTGCTTCAAGGATTGATGTAACTGAGCTTGTACAAAAAGACAAAATCATAAAAGAACAATTCCATGATGATTTGACTGGCTTAGAAAATAGAGTTGCCCTACTTTCTAAACTAAAAGATAGCATTGAACATCATACTTTGATTTTAATCAATATTGATAGATTTTCAGATATCAATAACTATTTCGGATATGAGATTGGAGATAAAGTACTAAAGTTATTTTCCAAAAAACTCACAACCAAAGTCAAAAATGGTGATATTCATAGAATAAGTGGTGATGAATTTGCTATTCTTTATAAAAACCAAAACTACGAACATCATAATTTACAAAAAACCATCATTGATATGGTAAACAAATTGGAAAACTATCAAATCAATGTAGATGGTATCAATACAAGTATATCTTTTGCGTGTGGTGTGGCATATGGGCAAAGTGATATTTTATACAAATTATCTCATATGGCTCTTAAAGCTTCCAAAACACAAAATCAAAATATTGCTTTTTACAACCAAGAAAACCTACAAACAAACAATATCAAAAACAACATAGAAACAATCAACGAAATACAAAATGCCATAGAAGATGATAGAATTGTCCCATTTTTTCAAGGAATTGTAGATAATGATACACAACGCATTGTCAAATACGAATCACTTATCAGAATGATAGACAAAAATGGCAAAGTAATCAGCCCATTTTTCTTCCTAGACCATGCAAAAAAAGCAAAACTATACGACAAACTTACCCAAATAATGATCAAAAAAACAATAGAAACATTTGCACACAATGACTTTGAGTTTTCTATAAATTTTACATTACAAGATATATTATCAAAAGATACAAAAAAAGTGCTATTTGATACACTCAAAACTTATAACTGTGGTGATAGATTGGTGATAGAGATAGTAGAATCAGAGGGGATAAACAACTTTTCAGAAGTAATCTCTTTTATCACAGATATCAAAAAATTAGGTTGCAAAATAGCAATAGATGACTTTGGTACGGGATATAGCAACTTTGAATATCTTATCAACCTAAAAGCAAATTACCTCAAAATTGATGGCTCTTTGATAAAAAACATAGACAAAGATGAAAACTCATATATGGTAGTATCCACCATAGTAGAATTTGCAAAAAAACTTGACCTCAAAGTAATAGCAGAATTTGTGGAAAATGAAACGATATTTTATATTATCAATTCTTTAGGTATTGAGTATTCTCAAGGGTACTATTTCTCTATTCCAAAAAATAAATTATAAAAACAGGTTAAAAATGTTTGAAACTATGAATTGGAACGATGATTATAAAATAGGTCATGAAAAAGTAGATGCAGAGCATAAAAATCTTTTTAGTATAGCAAATGAAATACTAACTGTTGGTGATGATATAAATCAAATAAAAGACCTTATCAAAAAACTACTCATTTATACAAAAACACACTTTATCAATGAACAAAATTATATGAAATCAATAAATTATTATGATTTAGACAAACATATATCTTTTCATAAACAAATACTAAAAAATCTTGATAATTTTATAGCTAAACTTCCTACTTTAACTCCTATTCAAATACATGAAGAACTTCTTGATTTTGTCATGGTAAATATAGTAAACCATATCATAATAGAAGACAAAAAAGTCCACCATTTCAGACGAACAAGAGATGAACTCAAAGCTATTTTTCGATGGAAAGAAATATATTCTATAAACCAAGAACAAATTGACAAAGAACACAAACAACTTTTCGAAATAGCCATAGAAGCAGTCAACTATAAAGGTCCAGATGTCAAACAACACGCCAAAGCCCAAGTAGTAGAACTATACAACTATATGAAAGTTCACTTCAAAAATGAAGAAGAATATATGCAAACTATTGACTATCCATTTTACGAATTGCACCTAAAACTTCACGATTCTATCATAGAACAAATGAACTATTTTGTAAAAGAAATCCCCACTCTAAGCTCAGAAATCTTTGAAAGAAAATTGATAGAGTATATAGATATCTGGCTAGTAAACCATATAATCCACGAAGACCAAAAAATAGCAGATTGGACACATGTTATGATTGGTGATTAGTGATTGGTGTATTAGTAAGACTGTAATTTTTGTCATCATGAACTTGATTCCGTGTCATGCTGAACTTTAATCCGTCATGCTGAACTTGATTCAGCATCTTCTTTAGATTCCGCGTCAAGCACGGAATGACAGAGAAAAAAAAACCGCCGATTGGAAGCCCAACCGACGGTTATCAAAAAGGTTACGAATTCTTATTAGAATTTATAAGAAATTTGTAATCTTCCTCTATCTCTATCAGTTGTTTTTGTTCCAACATTATTTTCAACTTCATATACACCATATCTTACATAAGCAGATAAGTTTTTAGCAAATTGATATGTTAGTTGTCCATAAGTTTCAGTGATATCTTGATTATCTGTAGTAATTGAAGTATTATCTACTTCAGCTGAAATATGTGTAAGAGCTAAATTTAGATTTGACATTATGTCCATTTTAGCTGAAAGTAACCAAGCTTTTGCATCTTGAGCACCATTTAAATCCGCACTAAAACCTTTGAATCCAGCACTTCCATCACTATCAAATGCAACTAAACCACCATCTTTACCAGTTTTTACATAAGCAGCAGTAAGTCCAACAGGACCAGCTTTTCCACTTAAAGTAGCTTTTGTAAGTTTTTGCTTTTTATTTGAAGCATAATCTTTTGCTTTTAGTTCAGAATGAGTAACATTTAGTTTTGCCAAATCCATTATTTTTGTTTCTATAGAAGCACTTAATGCATCTCCACCTTGATTTAATGTACTTGTTTCACTTGTTTTACCTATATTTGCATACCAAACTTGTGCAGTTGCAACTTCAGCGATAGGCACTATAAGAGCAGCAACTGTTAGGTCATTTGCAGTAATATTAACTTTTGCTTCAGTTCCACCAGCAGCTTGATTACCATTTTTGATACTATTATTTACAAAATGACCAGCAGCAATTGTTGCAAAACCTGCATTATACATTGCAAGTACACCAGTACCACTTTGAGTAAGGTCTATATTAGAACTACCTTGTGTCCATGGAGTATTAAGTGCTTGTTTACCAGCTATAACAGTTAAATTATTTACACCGCTATATACGAAGTTTGCATGTTCTAGTGTTGTTGAAGGATTTGCATCACCACCATTATCTTGAGTAAGTCCTCTTACTGTACCTGTAAGTTTTACTTTTATGTCATCTGTAGCAGGAATAGTCAATACCATACCAGCTTTATAGATATTTGATTGTGAACTTGATGCGATATCATTTTGATCATTGTATTGGTATGTTACATAACCTGTTGCATCAACACCCTTGATTGCTTCTTCAAGTGGCTTAGCACTTGCAACTGAATTTAATCCAGCAACTGCAACTGCTGCAGCTAAACTGATTTTTACGAATTTTGTCATTATTTGTTCTCCTATTTGTATTTTGCAAATCACGAAATTTAGGTACAAAGTAGTATTTTATATACAACCGCGACATTATATATAAGTACTTTGATAGGGAAATTGTAATATGAAAAAGTTACAGTTTAGTTACTTGATGTAAATATAATATGTATAATGTAATTTATTATGAGTGTGGAAGAAAATGGTTATTGGTGTATTAGTAAGACTAGATTCCCGTCATTCTGGGCTTGACTCAGAATCTGTCATCTGCAAACTTGATTCAGAACTCGTCATGCTGAACTTGATTCAGACCTCGTCATGCTGAACTTGATTCAGCATCTTCTTCAGATTCCGTGTCAAGCACGGAATGACTGGGAGTCAAGCACTGCATGACGGAAAAAAAAGGCATTAAAAAACCGCCAGTGGAAATCCACTGACGGTCTAAAAAACAATCAAAGATTGATATTAGAATTTGAAACCAATTTCTAATCTACCTTTGTCATCATCTTGTGAAGTTGTTCCACCGATATTGTTTTTCTCAGTACCTAACATTACTGTAGCATATAAGTTAGCTGCGAATGTATAAGTAGCTGTTGCATAAGTTTCTTTCCATTTACCAGTATTACCACCAACTTTAGCAGAAACATGAGTTAAACCAACATTAAGAGCTGGTAATACATCCATATTTGCAGTTAATAAATAAGCTTTAGCATCAGCAGTTCCGTTTAGTCCTACATCCCATCCTAGGAAGTTTGCACTACCATCGTTATCAAATGCAACGATACCACCACCATTTTTACCTGTTTTACCATAACCAGCAGCTAAATTAACTGGACCAGCAGCACCAGAAAGAACAGCTTTTGTTAATTTACCTGTACCAGCTACAACACCTTCTGTATCAAAAGTAGAGTGAGCAACTGATAATTGTGCTACATCCATAAGATTGATATCAGCAGTTACATGTAATGCATCAGCACCATTTTTTAATGAAGAAGATGCTTCACTTGTTTTACCAAGATTTGCATACCAAATTTGAGCACTTGCAATTTCACCCATTGGGATTATAGCAGCAACAGCAGTAATATCATTTGCTTTAACATCTAATCCAAGATCATTTGAAGTACCATTGATACCGTTGTTTACAAAATGTGCAGCAGCTAATGTAGCAAAACCTGCATTATAAAGTGCTAATATACCTGTAGCACCTTGAGTAGAATCTATAGTAGAACTACCTTGTGTCCATGGTGTATTAAGAGGTTGTTTACCAGCTATTACAGTAAGATTTTCTACACCTGTGTAGATAAAGTTAGCATGATTTAATGTTGTATTTGGATTTACATCACCAGTACCATCAGTTGTTTCACCTCTTCCTGAACCAGCAACTTTTACTTTTACATCATCAGTAGCAGAAACAGTTAAAGCTATACCAGCTTTATAAGTATTCCCTTGAGCACTATTTCCACCAGTCATAGTGTCATTTCTGTCATTGTATTGGTATGTTACATAACCTGTAGCATCAACACCTTTGATTGCCTCTTCAAGTGGCTTAGCACTTGCAACTGAACTTAAACCTGCAACTGCAACTGCAGCAGCTAAACTAATTTTCGCGAATTTTCTCATCTGTTCTCCTAAATTTCGAAATTTATCAAGTATGACGGGCTATGAGTAAATACCCAACCACACCGTTAGCAACATTTTATAATATGTTTCTTTAAACGATTCTTAAAGTTAGGGTAAAATTGATGATTTTGTGGGAAAATATCACTTTTTTTATTACATTTACACATCCAAACGAAGAAAGTAACTAAAAATTAAAAGCTAGAATATAAAAATTAGAATAAATTAAGGGATTAATATAGGAGAGAGGGTTAATGTCAATAATGAATTAGGTGGTAGGTTGTAGGTTGTAGGTTGTAGGTGGTAGGTTGTAGGTTGTAGGTGGTAGATGGTAGGTTGTAGATGGTAGGTTGTAGGTTGTAGATGGTAGGTGGTAGATGGTAGATGGTAGGGAAGATGGTGTCATTCCGTGCATGAGACGGAATCTGAAGAAGATGCTGAATCTGTCATGCTGAACTTGATTCAGTATCAGCATGACGGAAATTACACCATCCACCATCAACTATCAACCATTAACTAATAAAAACTTACTTCAAAAGATTTCTTGCAAAATCTATTGCTTCTTGGGTGATGTGTTCGCCGCTTATCATTCTTGCTATTTCATCTACTCTTTGAGAATCATTTATTTCGTATACTTTTGATATGCCGTTTTGCTTTTCTACTAGGAAGTGTTGGGAGGCACTTGATGTTAGTTGGGCTTGGTGGGATATGGCGAAAACTTGATATTTTTTGGAGATTTGTTCTAGTACTTTTGCTATTGCTCCGCTTTCTTTTCCGCTTAGGTTGGCATCTATTTCATCTAAGAAAAGCACTCCGCTATCACTTAGGGCATATTCACTTTTTACTGCCATCAGAGCTAGTCTTAGACGGTTGAACTCACCGCTACTTATGTTTTCTAGATTTGCATCTTTTAAGCTCACATTTACCATATCACAGCCACTACTACTTAGTGGAGTATCTGCCACTTCAAAACTCGCATTTGAAAGATAGAGGTATTGTAGGTAGTGATTTACCCTAGTTTCTATGATTTTGGATGCTTTTTTTCTTTTTTGAGTGAGAATTGATGTAAGAGAGTCTATTTGTGATGATAAAAGTTTGACTTTTTTTTCTAGTGATGATTTTTCAAAAGAGATATTTTCGTATTTGTTTAATTCTTCTTTTTTTTGCTCTTTATATATAAGAGCCTCTTCGATAGAGCCAAATTTCTTTTGCAAAGCTGAGAGTTGTTCTATCCTTGTGAGGACTTCTTCTATGTTTGTCTCTTCTAGAAGATGAAGTGAGTCGTTTGATTTTTCAAATATATTATTTAGTTCGTTTATCGCATCATCAAAAAATGCACTATCAATTTCAAGCAAGTCTAATACTTGATTTACTGCGTGGGTGTATTCAAAAATAGGGGTTGCTTTTTGGATTGCTAGTTCTATTTTTTCTTTTTGGGATAGTTGCTTTTTGATGGTACTAAGCTCTTCGTATTCATCTACTTTTGGGCTAATGTCATCTATTTTTTTGATTTCGTAAGCTATGAATTCTTTGAGTTCTTCTATGTTTTTTTCATCTAGAATTAGTTTTTTGAGTTCTGTTTGAGAGAGTGTAAGCTCTTTGAATTTGGCTGTAAATTCTTCTTTGGCTGATACAAACTCCATATCATCTGACAATGAAAAATCAAGTACTTGAAGTAAGTTTTCGTTACTAAAGTCGCTATTGTCTTTGATGTGTATATATCTGATGAAATTTTGTGAAATATCTTGTAGAGACTTTTTGGAAAGTGTTTGGTTGTTTAGGAAATATCTACTTTTATCTTTTTGGATTTTTTTGAATACTACTTCATCACTACTTGAAATATCAAACTCTTCTATATCAAAGCCAATATTTTCTATCACCCCTTCCAAGAGAGCAGCTTTTGCGTCTTTGATACCAAAAAGTGACAAAATAGACTCCATAAGTACAGATTTACCCGCACCACTTATACCACTAAATACAATCAAACCCTTCTTGAACTCAAGCTCAACTTCCTCAAAAGACAAATAGTTTTGTAAATAAAATCTTGTAATCATTTAGTTATATTGCCTATGTTTATATATTTTAGATTCCGTGTCAAGCACGGAATGACAGTTTTTTGACTTATATTGTATCAAAAACTTCTTAAGCCGTCGCTAAAGAGAAAGTTTTTGAATTGTTCTGGCGTATGCTTGTGCTTGTTTCACTCACACAAAAGCATCGCCGTGCGAATCGGAAAAATGTGAAGCAGTTCAACGATTCTGGCGTGTGACTGTACTCACTTCGTTCGCACATAGTCATCGCCGTGCGAATCGGAAAAATGTGAAGCAGTTCACATTTTTTACCGATTCTCCCCCCATTTCAACTTTTGGCTTAGGATGTCGAAGTAGCTTCTTCTGAAACTGTGGATTAGTTTGGCTTTGGTTTGGGCTATTGTGATTTTGAATGATTCATTTTGTTTTAGTTCATAAATATCTTGTCCATCTATGATAGCTACTGCACCATTGGCATCTTTGATTACTAGCTCTATCTCGAAATTTACAGGTAGCACTAGTGGGCGTTGGGTGAGGGAGTGGGCTGATATGGGGGTGACTATAAAAGCTTCTGTCAAAGGATATACTACAGGGCCTCCGCAAGAGAGGTTGTATCCAGTTGAGCCTGTAGGAGAAGATACTATAAGCCCGTCACCATAATAGCTATTGAATACTTTTCCGTTTACTTTGGCATCTACACTCACCATCCCAGTGAGGTCTTTTTTGGTGATTACTATATCATTGAAAGCAACTATTGACATATCTTTGATAGATGAGCTTATCATCATTCTTTCATCTATCGAGTAGTTGTTATTTACAAGCTCATCCATAAAGCCTTCAAGCTCTGGTGCTGTAATATCTGTCAAGAATCCCAAAGTACCTAGATGAACTCCAAGGATAGGAAGATTGTGCTTGAAACTTCGTCTTACAAGTGATATAAGAGTACCATCACCACCCAAAGAGACTAAAAAGTCACAAATCACAGCTAATTCATCAAGCTCGAAGCCATTGTGACCTATCATCTTAGCACTTGAACTTTCTAGCAAAACTGAGATTCCATTGCTTTCAAAAAGTTCTTTAATTGCTTCAAAATCATCTTTTATTTGAGGAGAATTTGGCTTTAATACTACCCCAGCAATTTTTAAATTTTTCACAACTAATCCCTTTTTGATTTTCTTTTTTGTATTTTATCATAAAAATCTAAAAGTAATAATTTTAAACTAATTTTTTGGGTTTGTTTTGTGTTTTTGGTGTGGAATGGGAACGATTGTGGTTATTAGTTTATAGTTTATAGTTGATGGTTGATAGTAAAAAGCTTCTAGACAAGCCCAGTCACAGACTGGGGTTCCGCAAGATGGAATGCTGAATTTATTTGTAATGATTAGTTATTGCTACTATTTCTACAGTATTTGTATCTACATATATGAAAATAGCTCTATATTTCTTATCTAGTCTAAAGGAATAAATCAACCTATCCTTTGGCTCTAAAAGTTCAGTATTAAGAGATGGATAAAATGGGTCATTTTCAAAAAGTTTTTTTGCTTTTTCATACTTTTTTTCTATATTGTGTTTTTTGATATACTCAGATATATCATCTCTTAAATCTTTAACTTTCATTATAAATAGAGCTTTTTTTGAGTCCATTTTCCAAATCAGCTAAAAAATCATCACTATAGCCAACCTCTTTAAAGTCTGACATAACTTCTTTTATATCATCTTTTTTGAATTTTTTAAAATATAACTCTTTTTCTATAATCTTATTTTTTATGGTTTCAATCTCTTTTAAATTCATCTGAGATATAAGTTGCAAAATATTTGGCATAGTAACATCAACAGCTAATTGCATATTCTTGCCCTCCAATTTAATTTCTTTTATTATATCAAACTCTTGTAAGTAAGTCAATTAAATAAAATCCTAAAATCTTCTGCGAAAGCTAAGGGCTTCCAAAATATGTTCTTTTTGGATATGGTCACAATCATTTATATCGGCTATTGTTCTTGCTACTTTTAGGACTTTGTTTTTTGCTCTTAGGGTGAGGTTGAAGCTATCTAGGGCTTTGTTTAGGATTTCATCGGATTGGGTGTCTAGTTGGCAATATTTTTTGATTTCTATATCACTAAGCTTTCCGTTTTGCTCTTTTTGTCCACGCATAAGCTGTCTTGTGTACGCTTTTAGTACTGTTTGGTGCATGGAAGATGAGGACAAGGTTGATTTGTCATCGCTTTTGACTTCGCTCATCTTCACATACAAATCTATCCTATCAAGTAGTGGGTCAGATAGGCGGTTTTTGTATCTTTGGATTTCTATATCACTACATCTGCAATCTTTGGTTTGACTTAGTAGATTTCCACAAGGGCAAGGGTTGAGTGCTGCTACAAATAAGAATTTTGTTGGGTATTCTACTTTTGAATTGACCCTTGAAATAAGTATTTTGTAATCTTCAAGTGGTTCTCGTAGAGCTTCTAGGATATTTCTTCCAAAGTGAGGTAGCTCATCAAAAAACAACATACCATTATGTGCAAGAGCAATTTCCCCGATTTTGGCACTATTGCTTCCACCTCCAAAAATTGAAGATTTTGTACCGCTATGATGGGGGCTTCTAAGGACTCTTTTGGGTAAAAAATCTGGCTCTTTGCCATCTAGTGAATCTATCTTGGCTTTTTGTAAAATATCTTCAAGGCTAAGCGGTGGAAGGATGTATTGAAGTCTTTTGGCAATCATACTTTTGCCACATCCTGGGCTTCCTTCTAGCATAAGGTTGTGGTTGCCACATGAGGCTATAAGGGCTGCTTTTTTGGCTATGATTTGACCTCTGATTTCAAAAAAGTCTAGTTCATAATTGGTATCATAAAAATACTCTTTATCACCAATATGCAAAACTTGATATTCCAAAGCTTTTTTTTCTACTTTATATGGTGTCTTATCAAGAGCTTTAAAAAATTCTACAGCATCTTTTAGGCTATCTACTGCAAATAGCTCAATATCTGGGATTTTGGATAGTTTATCTATAGATTCTTTGGGAATTAGTGCTTTTTTCAAGATTCCTTGTTCTTTGAGGCTTAGAGCTAATACAAAAATCATAGTACTATCTTTGAGCTTTCCATCTAGTCCTAGCTCACCAAATACAAAATAATCTTCAATATCTACTTTTTCATCTTGGAGAGCAATAAGAAGTGATATAGGTAAATCAAAATGACTACCGCCTTTTTGTAGGTCACTTGGGGATAAGTTGATGGTGATTTTTAGTGGTGGGAATTCATAGTTATTGGTAAGAAGGGCTGATTTTACTCTCTCTTTTGACTCTTGAATTGCTGAGTTGCCAAGTCCTACTATACTAAAAGATGGTAATCCTTTGGTAAATGTACCCTCTACTTCAACCAAACTCGAATCAAATCCATTTATTGTAGCACATTTAAGAACTTTCATACAATCATCACCTTATTTTTGATAAAGCAATTATATATTAAAAGTTCTTAAACAAAAGAATATAATTAGTTATTATTTATTTTTGGCTTTTTGTTCTTTTAAGTCTCTTTTGTAGTCTTTTTCGAACTTCTTTCTTTTTAGAATAGATAACTTTTCTATAAAAAGATGCCCTTTTAGATGATCCATTTCATGTTGCCACGCAACTGCCAAAAAACCTTCACATTCCATAGTTTTGTGTGTACCAAATCTATCATAATATTCTACTATGATATGCTCAGCTCTTTTTACTTCTTCGTGAAATCCTGGAACACTAAGACACCCTTCGATAAACAAAAGTTCGCCATCTTTATGAGTAATACGAGGGTTGATAGCTTCTATCAAATCTTCTTTGTTATGCTCATCATTGATATCTGGCAATGATATGATTAGGATATTGAGGGGTACAGCTATTTGTATAGCTGCAAGCCCTACTCCATTGCTTCCTATCATAGTATCCCACATATCATCAAGCAACAAATGAAGCTCTTCATCAAAGCTTACAACATCATTTGATACTTGACGAAGTATCTTGTTTGGATAAGTTATAATTTCTCTAATCATTACTTATGACTCGTAATAACCTCATCAACTAAACCATATTTTTTGGCTTCAGTTGCACTCATAAAGAAATCTCTATCAGTATCTTTTTCGATTACCTCTATACTTTGACCTGTTTGAGATGCAAGAAGTTCATTTAAAATATCTTTAAATCTTTGTATCTCTTTTGCTTGGATTTGAATATCTGTAGCTTGACCTTGCGCACCACCTAATGGTTGGTGAATCATAATTCTACTATTTGGTAGAGAATATCTTTTGCCTTTAGCTCCGCTACTTAGTAAAAATGCACCCATAGATGCAGCTTGACCTATACAAATAGTGCAAACATCAGGTTTGATATAGTTCATAGTATCAAATATACTCATACCACTTGTAATAACTCCACCTGGAGAATTGATATAAAAGTAGATATCTTTTTCAGGGTCTTCTGCTTCAAGAAACAAAAACTGTGCAACAATACTAGATGCAACAGCGTCATTTACTTCACCACTAAGCATAACTATTCTATCTTTTAAAAGTCTAGAATAGATATCATAGCTTCTTTCACCTCTGCCTGTTTTTTCTACAACATATGGAATATAACTCAATCTTTATCCTTTGTTTGGTAATTGGTATATTGGTATATTAGTGGTATTTTCTTACTAATAACTAATTACCAATAACTAATAACTATTTGTTCAATTTACTATCAAGTAATTTTGTAATAACTTTATCTTCAATCATAGACATTTTTATAGCTGGTAAATAACCTTTTTCGCTATAGAATTTCACTACTTCTTGTGGGTTTTGCCCCATCATCATAGCTTCGTAATATAATGTTTGTGTTACTTCTTGATCACTTACTTCTACTTTTTCAGCACGAGCTAAAGCATCTATAATAAATGTAGCTTTTACACTATTTTCAGCATCTGGAGATACTTTTGCTCTCATTTCTTCGATTTTCTTAGCATCAGCTTTTAGTTCATTTAAAGCTTCTTCACTCATAGCTCTTATTTCGTTGTTTAGTGCTACATTGATTTCTTGCTCTACTACTGAAGTTGGTAGGTCAAAAGATATTGATTTTACTAAAGTTTCTAAATATGCAGGTTTTAAATCTTCATTATAGTATTTACTCATAAGTTCAGATTTCATTTGCTCTTTTACTTTTGCTTTTAGCATATCAACTGTTGCTTCTTTTTCATTTGGAATCAGTTTTTTTGCTAATTCATCATTTATCTCAGCTTCACCTTTTTGTTGAATCTCATGTAAAGTTACTTTAAACATAGCGTCTTTACCTGCAAGATTTGCTGCTTGGTATTGTGCTGGGAAAGTTACAGTTATTTCTTTTGTTTCATCATATTTCATACCGATTAATTGCTCTTCAAATCCTGGGATGAAGTTACCACTTCCGATATTTAATACAAAGTTTTCTGCTTTTCCACCATCAAAAGCTACACCATCAACAAAACCTTCAAAATCGATAACCGCATAATCACCATCTTTTAAAGCTCTTTTTCTTGCTAGTTTTTCTAATGGAGCTGATTTTGAAGCCATTTCAGATATTCTTGCATCTACTTCAGCATCAGTTACATCTTTGTCTTCAACAGCAGGGATAAGTGCTTTATAATCACCTAAATTAATCTCTGGTTTGATAGAAAACTTAACTTCAACCTCAATACTTCCATCTTCTTTTTTATCATATTTGCTAACAGCTGGCTCACCGATAACATCTTGTGGATTTACTTTTAGTTCTTTGATAGCCTCTGCAAAAAGTGTTCTCAAAGCCTCAGCTTGTGCATCTTCAACTATTCTTTCACCATGCATTTGTTTTACTACATTTACAGGTACTTTACCTTTTCTAAATCCAGCTATATTCATAGTTTTTGATAATTGCTTAGCCATTTTATCGCTATTTGCTGCTATTACCTCAGCTGTAATTGTTGCTACTACACTTGCATTAGCACTATTTGTTTTTGTTGCATTAAACTCCATAATATAATTACTCCATAAATAAATTTGCACTATTTTAGCAAAATGTTTCTTAAACATATAATGTATAAACCTATCTATGCAAATTTGAGTCCTTATATTATTGCCCACTACTAATATTGATTTAGCTAGAATCAATAAAATCGTCTACTAAAAGAGAAAATCATAATTTAAATATGAAAAAGCAGTAAGTCAATATTCAGTCACTCCTAACTTAACATATGTTACAATCATCACTTCGCATAATATAGGAAGTGATAAATGTACTTGACTAAAATAAAACAACTAAAAAATGAACTCTCACATACAATTATAGGGCAAGAACAAATGATAGATGCTCTTTTGATAGGGCTTTTTTGTAATGGTCATATAATACTCGAAAGTGTGCCAGGACTTGCTAAGACTACTACTATCAAAACTTTGGCAAAAGCACTTGAACTCTCTTTTTCTAGGATTCAATTTACCCCTGATTTACTACCATCAGATATTATAGGTGCTCAGATTTACAACCCAAAAACACACGAATTTGGTATGAAAAAAGGACCAATATTTACAAATTTGCTTCTAGCTGATGAGATAAACAGAGCTCCTGCCAAAGTCCAATCAGCTCTTTTGGAAGTGATGCAAGAAAAACAAGTCACCATAGGCGGTGAATCAATCAAACTAGACGAGCCTTTTTTGGTTTTGGCTACTCAAAATCCTATTGATCAGATGGGTTCTTACGAGCTTCCACAAGCTCAACTTGATAGATTTATGCTAAAAGTTACCGTAGGATACAATTCAAAAGAAGAAGAGCTAAAAATTGCTCAACAAAACTCTCACCAACACACAATCCAAACCAATAAAATATTGGATGCAACTGATATAAAACAAATAGTTGAAGAAGTGAGCAAGGTATATATTGATGATGTAGTACAAAAATATATGATAGAGCTTATTTTTGCATCAAGAAATCCACTTGAATATTCTGGACTTGAAGAAATAGCTGAATTTATCGAATTTGGGGCAAGTCCTAGAGCTAGTATTGACCTTTTCAAAGCTTCAAAGGCTTATGCGTATCTCAAAGGGGATAACTATGTAAATCCTGACCATATAGCATCTATTATCAAAAGTGTCTTAAGGCATAGAATTGTATTAAATTTTTCGGCAATGTCTCAAAATATTACAACAGATATGGTGATAGATAAAATTATACAAAAAGTTCCGATACCTTGAATTCACCAAGCTTAAAAAGTATTTTGATAAAAGCCAAAAAACTAAGTCATAGTAGCTCTTTTGGGATTCATAACTCTTCACATATTGGTGATGGGATAGAATTTAGTGAAATAAGAGAATACGAAATGGGTGATGATGTCAAATATATAGACTCACTCCAATCAGCCAAGCATCAAAAACCAATGATAAAACTTTTTCAAAGAACAACAGAGCTAGATATAATCATAGTTGGGTTTATAAGTGGGAGTTTGTATTTTGGTACAGATGAGTTCAAAAATGAAAAACTCGCCCTTTTGGCTTCTACTTTTGGGTTTTTGGCATATAATAATGGTGATAGTTTTAGTAGTTTTTTGGGTAGCGATAAGCTTGAGCTTTGTACAAAAAGAAGCAAACACTTTTTTACTATTTCTCAGATGTCAAAAGGCTTTTTGGAAACTCCTTGCTTAGAAAAAGAAATTGACTACAAATCTATCATTACCAAACTCAACAGCATAACCAAACCAAACTCTATTATTATACTAATTGGTGATTTTTTGGATATTGGGGATATTGATTTATCACCTCTCAAACAAAAAGATACAAGAGTGTGTATCATAAGAGATAGATTTGAAGAAAATCCAGATATTAGTGGCAATATAAATTTGATAGACAATACAAAACCAATATATTTGTATTCCAATATAAGCCCAACTCAAACGCAAAATTATAAAGACGCAATAAAAGAAAATGATTATAAATTTTTCTTGCATCTAAACAAACTAGGCATCAAATACGCAAAATTTTATACAAATGAAAACGACAATAAACCTCTTTGTGAGCTTTTGAAATGATTTATTACCTTATTTCATTTATAATTTTGATGGTTGCTAGTATTTTGCTTGTAAGACTTTTTAGTCCAACATATTCAAAAAGAGCTTCTATTATAAAAGAGCTTAAAAAACTAGATTTCAATGATGGCAAAAATAGTGCTTATAAATTTACCTCACTTGCAAGAGAACTAGAGCTAAGCGATAGAGAACAAAGGCTTTTTGAAGATATTTTTGATATGTTAAAAGAGTACAAATACAAGCCTAGTAGCTCAAAAATAGACCGTGCAACAAAAACTAAAATAGAAATTTTTATACAAAGTGTTGAATGATGGATTTTTTGTACTTTATAATAGTTTTATCTATATTTGCTCTTTGTGAAAGATTTTGCAAACCCATCACACACGGGTTTTTATTTTCTTATATTACAAGATTTCAAGTAGAAAACTCATCCCAAAATCAAATTATTGTACTATTAAAAACTCTTTTTATAGTATTGATAGCGACTTCATTTGCTATTGATTCAAACCATTTATTTATACCTTTATTTTTTGCTATCATATCACTTATACTAATCATATTCTTACAAAATAAAAAATAAGGTACTTCAATGAGTCTATATTTTATCTATCCAAATGTATTTGCATTTATCTTAGTACCACTTATACTCTTGGCTTTTTTGATAATCACAAACAAAAATGGCTTTGAAACACACTTTACCAAAAAAGCACTAAACAAACTAAGTACAACAAACGGCAAATCGTTGAGAACAAGAAACATCTATCTTTTCATATCTTTGATTTTTTTCATTGTGGCACTAAGTCAGCCTATATTTTCGAAAGGTAATTTTATATTGCAGTTGTATATGATATTTATGGGAATTGGTACTGTTTTTTGTATGATGGGGTTTTATTCTATGCCTAAGATTAGGGGGGAATAAGCTAACTTATTCTTTTGTCTATCGTATTCTACGATATTTCATTTTCAGTATTTTTCTTTTTTTACTTAAAGAGTTATTCCTAAACTGTTTAGATATATGATTTTTTTCTTTAGAAATTAAATGAAACTCATCAAAAGTCAAACTAAGCTCTTGCATATCTTTATTAATCCAACCAATCAAATCAACAATATTTTGATGGATTTCCTCTAAATTAATCTGATTAAAAACTGGCTCGTAATGAAAAATTCTATTCCTAAATTTTCTAATTTGGTCAATTTTGCGTGCAACTATTGTTTTATCTCTATCCACAGAGTTTATTATTTGATAATTAGGAAATACATCTGAAAATATCTTTCTCCACATATTGGTATATTTTTGGTCATTAGAAAGTAATAATTCAGTCCAAAAACCAAAATTAAGCTCAGAAATTATTTTGCCGTCGTTAAGACTAGTTATATTTCTTAATGAATATTTGACACCACAAAGCATTTTCCAACATTCTCTTGAATGTTTTTCTCTTCGTGGGTAATACCTATTTCTTGAATCACTTTCACTAATATAAAAAAAATCATTACCTATATAGTGCTTTTTAAAACTATCATAAATTGCATTTCTCAATGAAACTTCTAAATTCTGCAATAAAAAATAAAAATTCTCAGATATTTTAGCATTCAGTACATAGTTAATTATAACAGATTTATTTGATATTCCTGAACCATGATTTCTATATGTGGATAATCTATTTTGTGATACACTTTTTTGAATATTGTCATAAAAACTATTTTTCATTTTTCTTCTTTAATTATATATAATATCTTTTTTTTAAGTTTATAATGCTATAATTACTTCAATAAGCCCCATGTTTCACCCGAAGATACAAGTAGGGATTGCCTCTCAACGATGCTGGCTGGGGTATTGTTTTTAAATTATACACAATTTTACTTAAAATAACTCTATTTATTATCACAATTTAAAAATGACAATATCCAAAAACTTACTTAACAATCCAACTTTATGTTTGAATTGGCATTAACTATTACTTAAAAGAGCTTATTTTGTGGTGGTTTATAGATTGACTTGGAGTTTAAAAGTGGTGCGCCCAGAAGGAATCGAACCCTCAGCCTTCTGATCCGAAGTCAGACGCTCTATCCAGTTGAGCTATGGACGCATATATGAAGTAAAAAGGGATTGTACCTTTTTACTTGTTAAAAGATGATGAAATGATACTCATAAACTCATCTTTTGTTTTTTTGTTTTCTTTGAATAGTCCACGAAGTGCTGATGTGACTGTGGTTGAGTTGATTTTTTGGACTCCTCTCATCTCCATACACATATGCCTTGCATCAAGGACTACTGCTACACCTTTTGGGTTGATTGCACGGCTTATGGCATCTGCTATTTGCTCTGTCATTTGCTCTTGGATTTGAAGTCGTCTTGCAAATACATTTACTACTCTTGGGATTTTGCTAAGTCCTACTACTTTGCCATCTGGGATATAAGCAATATGAGCTTTTCCAATGATAGGCAAAATATGATGCTCACACATAGAATAAAACTCTATATCTTTGACCACTACCATCTCATCATTTGTAGTGCTAAACATAGCGGAGTTTAGTATCTCTTGTGGGTCTTGCGCATATCCTTCACACATAAATTCATATGCTTTTCTCACCCTTGAAGGTGTCTTGATAAGCCCCTCACGACTTACATCTTCTCCAACATATTCTAATATATATTTGATAGCATCTTCAAACTTTTGTTGTTCGTCTAATGTTTTATTCAAAATTAATCCTTATTTTAAAGTAGCTAAGCGACTGAGAAACTGAGTAACTGAGATAAATACATAAAAACCAAATTCCAAAAACTTTTTAGATTTTAGATATTAGATTTTACCTAATTACATTTCCCATTTCCCAAATAGGCAACATCAAAGCAAGTACAAGCCATAATATATTGATTGCAATAAATAGCAAAAACAATGGCTCGATAATAGAAGAAAATGTTTTGATTTCATCTTCTAATCTTGCATAATAAATTGTTTGTATCTCTTTGATAACTTGTGGCAAAGTATTACTTATTTCACCACTATAAATCAGTCTATTTGTAATATCATCAAAAAGCTCTGATTTCTCAAAAGCGACATTTATCATACCACCACTTTGAATATGTGCTTCAATAACTTTTAATTGCTCTAATACATAAGTATTTGTAGCAATTAATTGTCCATTTTGAAGAGATTGTGCAAAGCTGTACTTTGAATCCAAGAAACTATCCATCGTGAGAAAAAATCGATGGATTTGCCAAAGTGATATTATCTTACTAATAAGTGGTATGTTATAAAAAAGTATTTTATCTATTTTTTGTTTAAAATCCAAAGATGTTTTTAGCTTATAGTTGATTATTAAAGCAAAAATAACAAATATCCCTACCAAAGCCATCCCATAATCACCAAAAAACCCTTTTGTGTATAAAAGTAATTTTGTCAAAAAAGGTAAATCAGTGTTGAATTGTCCATACAAAATCTCAAATTGAGGAACAACAAAATTAAAAATCAAAACCATAGCCAAAATCAAGAAAATCATCACAACAACTGGATACCTAATAGCTTCGATAACTCTCTTTTTACTTTGGTTTGATATCTCTAAGATTAAAACAAGATTTTGAAGTGCTTTTTTCATATCTCCACTCAAATACCCTATACGAAAAAAAAGTATTGGCAAAATACCTATGTTTTTTTGGTGTTTTTGCAACGCTATATCTATATTTTGTCCGTTGTTGATACTTTGTTTCATATCAGTTAAAATCTCTTTATGATAGCTGTTTTTGGTATTTGTCAAAAGTAAATGTATAGTTTGAGCTAAAGTGAGACTAGAACTAACAATTATAGACAACTCTTTGAATAAACTATCACAGTTGTTTTTGCCAATACTAGGCAAGCTAAAATCAGATATTTCTTTGATACTTAGTATTTCATATGAGAAATCAATATTTTCCTTGGATGAAGCATTTATTGTATCACTTTTTATTTTGCCATCTTTTATGTAGGTGATTTTATATTTCATATTAAATGCTTCTAACTTTTGATTGCCAAGAATAGCTCTTCTTGTGTGGTAAGATTTTGTGATACTTTATCCATTCCATCTTCACTAATACTAATAAATCCATTTTTTAAAGCTGATTGTTTCATATCAAAAGTAGATGCTTTTTGTGATATGAGGTGAGATAATTCATCATTTATATCAAGGACTTCACTTATAATTGTTCTTGATTTATATCCTGTTTGATTGCACTCTTTGCACCCTCTTATCTCACTATCTTTGCAATTTGTACATAATATCCGCACTAATCTTTGAGCAATAATACATTTCAAAACTGATGCTATCAAAAAACTCTCACTTTCTAAATCAATCAATCTATGAATTGTACTTATTGCATCATTTGTATGTACAGTTGCTAATACAAGATGTCCAGTCATAGCTGCTGCTATTGCGCTTCTAAGTGATTGAGCATCTCTTATCTCACCTATTAGCAAAATATCTGGGTCTTGTCTTAGAATGTTCTTCAATATCTCGCCATATGTAAGCTCTAGCTCATAATTAACAGATATCTGGGTGATATTGTCTATTTTATACTCTACTGGGTCTTCTATGGTGATAATCTTTTTATTTGTGTTTTTTAGCTCTTTTATCATAGAATAAAGTGTGGTTGTTTTTCCGCTTCCAGTAGGTCCAGTGACCAAAATCATCCCTTGGGTAAGTGTCATTTTATCTTTTATGATAGATAATGAGCTATCACTAAAACCAACCCTATCAAGATAAAACTTATCAAAATTCTTTTCCAACAACCTAATCACGATAGACTCACCGCTGATGGTAGGCATCGTAGATATTCTAAAATCATAGTTTTCAAACTCTTTTAAAGAAAATCTTCCATTTTGTGGAAGTCGTCGTTTGGTAATATCCAAATTTGCATAAAGTTTCATAATTGTGCTAATCATTGGATATATATTGATACTAAATCTAAAAAATTGTACAAGCACTCCATCGACTCTAAATCTAAAAATCAAAGCATCAGATAATGTCTCTATATGAATATCACTAGCACTGCTAATAACTGCAAAATTCAATATCTTATCAACAAAGATTTTGATAATATTTTCTGATGTTTGTATTAGAATATCTTTTGAAAGCTCAAAAAGTTTTTGTTTTATGGATAAATTATCTAGCTCAAACAAAATATCATTTTTGGTAGATAAAAATGGCTTTATTGGTTTTTTGAAAAACTTTCTTATCTTTTCATTATAGCCCAAATCCGTAACTGCTACGATAATATAAAGCTCATTTTGTTCTAATGGCAATATACAAAACTCTCTCAATTCATCTATATCGTACATTTTTGATATATCATAATTTATATCATATTCTTTTAATGTTTTCAAAATTTTACCTTTATAATCTCATCATTAAAACTAAATACTGCCCCAGAAGATTCTATCTTGATAAGTTTGTAACCTTTGTATATATTGCCAACCTTAACAAACTCTTTATCTATCAATACGCTATCTTCTAATATTGCTTTGATTTGAAAATGTGGATTTTGCTTAGTGGCTATATTTTTTTCTTTGAAAGGGGAGCTTATCTTGTCTAGTTCTCTCAAAAGCTCTTTGTAATTGAAATTTTGTTGATTTTGAAATGGCAATAAAGTGATTTGAAGAGATATACTTCTAAGATTTTCTCCCAAATTCATACTCAAACTTTCTATTGTATAGTCCTTATCTACTTCATAAAGAAAATTCATCATCCCCTTGAATCCACCCAAAGAGCTGATTTGGACTTTGCCATCAATTATATCAAATGAGTGAATATTGAAACTATATCTTCTAGCTTTTGTATCTATTTTCTTGATGATTTCAAGATTTTGATTTGTTAGTTCTTTTGAGTTAATTTGTGGTTGGGAGTGTGATGGAGTGATGATATCAGAATTGTCTTGTATTTGGGTTTGTGGTGCTAAAGTCAAATACAAATAAAGCAAATATCCAAATAAAAAAACAGGAAGCAAATAAAGCTCTACTTTTTGATATGTTTTTAAAGAGTTATAATACTCCGCCACCTTGTATTGCAAATTCTATCTCCATAATATGTTTGTTTGTAAGAGTATCATAAATAATCTTTTTAATTGTTAAGTTATTATTATATTTGGAAGCAAAAGTGAAAAGTTTTTCTTTATTTTCACTCACTAAAGTAGCTTTTAGTGTACTGTTTTCTATAGATAGACTTTCTAAGATGATATTTACTTCATTTAAATTTGTAAAAAGGGTGTTAAGAGTTTTAGAATATGACTCTTTTTCTATTGTCTCTATATTGGCAATTTGGGGTTCTTCTACTATCATATTTTGTTCGCTAGGTACATCATCACTAAATAGTAAATATAAAACATACCCAATTGCAAGCAATACAACCAACATAGATACAAATAAAATTCTCATTTCATAGGTGTTGTGCAAAGTGATATATGTATGGGTTGATTTTGGCATCTCTTCTTGAGCCAATAAATCATATTGCTTTTGTTTGATATATGTAAATTCAAACTGTTCAATACCATAGTGCCTTGTGATAAAATCACTTAATTCATCAATATTGAAGTCATTTTCAAAAGTCTTAAAAAATATCGAATCTCCATCTTGAAAAATAAATATAGAGTTTTGATAAATAAATACTCTATATCCACTTTTTGGTATATCAAAGAGTTCAAAAGCCTTCAAAAAAAGCTCATCTTCCAATACAAAATCCTCTTTTGGTGACTCAAAAATGATGATTTCATATTGACCAAGATGAAAATTATACAAAAGTTTACATAGTGTTTTGGATGTTATTTTGTACCCAAAATCACCAGCAATTGTCTTGATAAACTCTTTTTGATGGCTTTTATCTATTTCAGAATTGATATTTTTTGTCAATATTTTATAGTTCTTTGATGATATGATATTGATATTAAGCTCCATTGATAATAAATTTATTTATTAATTATATCAAAAAAAGCTGATATTTACAATATTATTGAGATAAAAAAGAAAAGTTGATTGTTTTTTGTAGAGAGATTTTACTTGAAGTGGAGGTAATAGATGCAAACCTTAGTTTGCGTCTAAATCATACCCCATACCTTTTAGTCCTTCTCTGTTTTTACTCCATCCACGCTTGACGGATACAAAGAGTTCTAAAAAAGCTTTTTTACCACTTAGTTTTTCGATTTTTTCACGAGCTGCTTTTCCTATTCTTTTGATAGCTGTAGCATTTTTGCCTATAATCATCCCTTTTTGAGAATCTTTTTCTACTATTATTGTAGCTCTGATTACATCTACATGTGGCTTTTCTTCTACTTTATCTATTTTTACATCTGCTTCATAAGGTATCTCATCGCTTATATTTTCAAACAAAGCTTCACGAATAAACTCTTTATAAATATCTCTTAAATGGTCAGTCGTAAGTATCTCTGTATCAAAAAGAGGAGGAGATACTGGTAAATGTTTGACTATCAAATCAAGAAGATATTTTAAATCTGATTGTTTTTTGATAGTAATTGGCATCATAGCTATATATTTGTCACTATATTTTGCATATTCTGAGCTTTTTGCCAAAATTTCTTCATTAGTAACCATATCTATTTTGGTAAGAAGTACTATATGAGGAGTATTTTTTCTATTTTTTTCTAAGAAACTTTCATAATGTACAATCTTATCTGTAACTGGTGCCAAAAACACTATCAAATCACAGTCTCCTATGGCTTTAAGAGCTTCATCAAGCATAAATTGGTTGATAAGTTTTTCACTCTCATGGATACCTGGGGTATCTACAAATATTACTTGATCATCACCGTGCATTGCAATGATATTTGATCTTTTTCTTGTAGCATTTGCTTTGTGCGAAACCATAGCTATCTTTTCACCAATCACCCAATTTAAAAGTGAGCTTTTACCAGCATTTGGTCTTCCTACGACTGCTACGAATCCACATTTTGTTTTTGTATTTTTGTCCAAATATTTTCCCTTATATAATGAATAACTAACAATTAACAGCTAATAACTAAAGTGTTGCTTCGCAACGATAAAAATCATCGTTTACGATACAACAATTATTAATTATTCATTATTAGTTATTAATTTCTCTTCTATTCTTCTCTTCTATCCCACTTAGCCCAAATCTTCTAGCTAACTCTTGCTTAACCCTATCAGGTGAGATATTTTTAGCAGCAAGTGCTACAAGTACATGATATGTGATGTCAGCAGCTTCATAAATTAGCTCATCTGTGTTGTTGTCTTTGTATGCAAAAGTAAACTCTCCAGCTTCTTCTACTATTTTCTTAAGCATTGAGTTTTCAGAGCCATGAAGAAGTTTTGCGGTATAAGATGATGATGAATCAGCCGTTTTTCTCTCACAAATCGTATGATAAAGAGTATCTATCACACCATAACTTGACGAGGTATCCACTAGAGGTTTTGCAATTTCAGCCCCTTCTATAGTCCTAAAAAAGCAGTTTTTTCTACCAGTATGACAAGCAACACCCACTTGCTCAACTTTAAGTAAAATCGTATCTTCATCACAATCAATCAATACTTCTTTTACTTTTTGGATATGTCCGCTTGTCTCACCTTTTTTCCAAAGGCGTTGTTTGCTTCTACTGTAATAATGTGCTTCGTTTGTGGAGAGTGTAAGTTCTAATGCTTCTTTGTTGGTATAGCCTAACATCAAAACTTCAAGAGTATTTATATCTTGGGTAATGACAGGGATTAGCCCGTCACCTTTTTCCCAATCAAGTTTGCTGATATCCATTGATTAGTTACCGCTTATTGAAGATGTTCTTTGATTATCTTTTGTATCAACCCAAATATTTGGTGTACTTCCACCAGGTGTTAAGAATATCTTAGCATCTTTGTTTTCTCTAAGAGCATCGTTAAATTTACCTTGAACTTTAACTTGTTCTAATTGTAATAAATCTTTTGTCAAAGATTTTGAAATCAAATTATTTGACTCAGCTTGTGCTTTTGCTTCTATTAATATAGCATCTGCAATACCTTGAGATGAAATTCTTTTTGCTTGAGCTTCACCCTCAGCTAATGCTGCTACTTTTTGAGCTTCTTGTCTAGCTCTTTCAACCTCATATCTTGTTCTTTCTGCTTCTTGATTTGCTATTTGAACTCTTTCAATTTGCTCTTTGATTTTTGCAGGAAGGATAATCTCTCTTAATTGAACAGATTGAAGCTCAACTGGTTTATCAGTAAGTGCATCAATTTTTTCTCTGATTCCAAGCTCTATCAAGTTTGCAATTTCATTTCTTTTTACTGGAAGTTCTTCAGCTGTAAAGCTACCAACAACACTTCTTACGATATCTCTAACCACAGGATTGATAATCTTTTCTTCCCAGCTTAGACCCCAGTTTGCAATAGTAGATGGTGCACCATCTGGAAGAAGTCTATATTGTACAGTCAAATCTATAGATACTGGAAGACCTCTTGAATCTAGGATATTGATAGCATTGTTTACTCTAATACCTGCATCAAATGACCCTACATCTTCTACAGCTGTATAGTGCATAAGTCTAACTTTTGTATCTACTAAGATAACTTTTTGAATCACAGGAATAAATAAGTGAAATCCTGGTCTCAAAGGCTCATCATTGTATTTACCAGTTGTGATTTTGATACCAACTTCACCTGAATTTACTATAGCAAATGGTTTTGCAAGTACCAAAATAAGTACTATAATAATAGCACCATATATAAATCCTGCTTTTTTACCAAAGTTTTTGAACATTTCAGGTGGCTCAAAAGGAGGTGTATATCCACCACCATTTCCTCCACCGCTGTTGTTCCCACCACCGTTGTTTTGTTGTCTGTTTTTAAAATAATCGTTGTCTATTGGCATTTAGTTTCCTTTTTGTTTGAGAGCTACTGAGTGCTGAGTGACTGAGGTACTGAGTTTTTGTTTATCAGTAGCTCAGTACCTAAGTACCTCATTAGCTTCCTTAATTAATGTATGTCAAATATTTTGTATATTTTGGGTTTTTCCCAGCAACTGCATCAAAATATGCACTTTGCAGTTTTTCTGTAATTGGTCCACGAGAGCCACATCCAATAACTCTTGCGTCAACTTCACGAATTGGAGTAACTTCTGCTGCTGTTCCTGTAAAGAATGCTTCATCAGCAATATATACTTCATCTCTTGTAACTCTTCTTCTTACTACTTCTATCCCCATATCAAGAGCCAAATCAATAACTGTAGCTTGAGTGATAGACTCTAAAGTATTATCACTTGGAGGAGATATCAAAACACCATCTCTAACGATAAAGAAACATGCCCCACTAGCCTCAGCTATGAAGCCCTGATCATCTCTAAGTAATGCTTCATCATATCCAGCTTCTACTGCTTCGTATTTTGCCATTTGACTATTTAGATAGTTTGCAACTGCTTTTGCTTTTCCCATACCTGATGTGTTTGGAGTTCTTGTAAAAGATGATATTTTTACTCTAACACCTTTTTTTAGTCCCTCTTCACCCAAATATGCACCCCATTTCCAAGCACTAATGCTTACATTTACAGGACAATCTTTGTGATACAATCCCATTACACCATATCCTAGATATACTAAAGGTCTGATATAAGCACCATCAAAAAGCTCATTTTGTTGCAAAAGTTCAACTTGAGCTTGATTTAACTCTTCTAAACTAAAAGGTACATTCATAAGTGTCATTTTTGATGAATTAAGAAGTCTTTTTGTGTGTTCATTAAGTTTGAAAATAGCACATCTTCCATCTACAGTTTTGTAAGCTTTTGTCCCTTCAATAGCACCATTGCCATAATGAAGCGTGTGTGTAAGAACATGTACTTTAGCATCATCCCAAGGGGTAAATGCACCATCCATCCAAATATATTTTGATTTATCCATTTTTTTATCATCCTATAAGGGAACTATAATTTATTCCCGTGAATTTTAAGCATTAGTATATCTAAAATATCTTAAAAGTATGTAAAGAGAATAAATTGAGTTTTGAATTTTAATACTTTGATTTCAACTTGTCACCAACCCAACAACAGCCCTAGAACTATCATTGTCAAACACAGCTCTTTGAACTCTTGCTTTTGGATTATTTCTTGCAATTTGAGGTGATATTTCTTTGTTGTAT
>JALNYH010000028.1 GCA_023229945.1 Arcobacteraceae bacterium
ATGATATGATAAAAGGATATAGTGAACTAAATCAAAATATTTCTCATACTATTACTTTGATATCAGATATAGAACATGCTTCTAAAGAGCAATTAGAAGGAATAGAACAAATAAATGATGCAGTAACTCAACTTGACCAACAAACACAACAAAATGCAATGGTAGCATCTCAAACACATGATGTTGCAGTATTAACTGATGAAATAGCTAAGCTTGTAGTAAATGAAGCCAATGCAAAAGAATTTTTAGGCAAAAATGAGGTACAAGGTAAACCTGTCAATAATCCAACACATCATCTCAAAGTACCAGAAGTGAAGAAAAGCTCTGGGTTAAAGATTCAAAGCTCAAAAAAGAAAACAGATACAACAACAAGTATTTCTAAAATTAACTCAGTATCTCAAAAAGAAAATGAATGGGAATCATTTTAGAATGATAACGATTATTATTAATCCTATTTATGATATAATTACATACAAAAATTAAAATATGGAATTAAGGCTTAAGTGTGCATTTACAAACTAATAATAGTATAGAATCAATAGGTTCGTTTGATTTTATTATCAATGGGATAGATGCTCTCATATGTGCTATAGATATAGATAATTCTAAAATTATCTATGCAAATGAAAAATGCAAACAAGAATTTGGCGATGTTATGGGAAAAGAATGTTATAAAGTACTTCAATCTAGTAAAACACAAACTTGTGATAATTGTTTGTTATCTAGTAAAAATTATATACAAAGTATTGATTCTACTCGTAAATGGGAACACAAAAACACTATAAATAATAAAACATACTTATTTAGTGAAAGAATCATTCAAAATAGTATGCAAAATGGGTATATTAAGATACAAATTGGTATTGATATCACAAGTCAAAAAGAGCTAGAATTTCAAATACAAGAACAACAATCAAAAACAATAGAAACTTTTGAAGCTTTATCAAATGCAACAATAGAAGGACTAATCATATACAACTCTCAAAAAGAGTGTATAAAAGTAAACAAAGTTGCACCAGAATTGCTTGGATATACACAAGAAGAGATGATTGGTAAAAATGCCTTTGATTTTATATCACATGAATCTATTGAACAAGTCAAAGAATTTATAAAAAATAAAAATCAAGAACCTTATGAAGCAATAATGGTAAGAAAAGATGGTTCAAAGTTTCCAGCTCTCCTAAGAGGAAAAGATATAAAACTGGGTGATACAAATATAAGAGTGTCTGCCCTTATTGATATTACGGAAATGAAGGTAAAAGAGGCAGAAATATCCCAATTAGCCTACTATGATTCACTAACTGCTTTACCAAATCGAACCCTTCTTGAAGATAGGATAAGTCAGCTCGTTTACAAATGTAAAAGAGATAGTCACTATTGTGCATTGATGTTTATTGATTTGGATCATTTCAAAATAATTAATGATATAAGAGGACATATGCTAGGAGATAAAATCTTACAACAGTGTGCTTTGAGGTTATTAAAGATAACAAGACAATGTGATACTGTTGCTAGATTTGGAGGAGATGAGTTTATTGTTTTGATAGATACACAAACAGATAAATACGAAATAGCAGTACATGATGTTTCTATAGTAGCTGAAAAAATATTACAAACTATCAAACAACCTTTTTTTGTGGAAAATAGTGAATATTTACTGAGTGCTAGTATAGGTATATCATTATTTAATCATACAATAGCCGTAGATGAGCTTATGAAAAGAGCAGATAGTGCAATGTATCATGTAAAAGACAATGGTAGAGATTCATTTAGTTTTTTTGACCAAACACTTCAATCATCTTTAGAAAGAAAAGCAATTTTACTTGCAAAACTTAGAGATGCAATAGAAAATAAAAAAATAGCCATACATTATCAAGCCCAAGTGAATCAAGATAAAAATATTGTAGGGGTAGAAGCACTTGCAAGATGGAATGATGACGAATTAGGTGTGATATCTCCTGTTGAATTCATACCTCTTGCAGAAGAAAGTGGCTTGATTGTAAAATTTAGTATTTATCTTCTAAACGAAGTTGCCTCACTTATCAAAGAATGGGAAAAGGATGATATCAAATCAAACTGGAGAGTATCTGTCAATATAAGCCTCAAACAATTTGAAAGAGATGATTTTTATGACATCATTTATGATATCGTAAAATTATATGATATTGAAGCCAGTAAAATAAGACTAGAAATAACAGAAAGTTTGCTATTGAAAGATGCTCAAAATGCACTACTTAAAATAAATCAACTTAAAATCTTGGGCTTAACTATTTCAATTGATGACTTTGGTACAGGATATTCATCTTTATCATACTTGAAAAAATTGCCTATTGATGAACTAAAAATTGATAAATCATTTATATGTGATATATTACATCATAAAAATGATGAAACAATAGTAGTTTCTATACTCACAATAGCAAAGCAATTTGGCTTTGAAGTGATAGCTGAGGGTATAGAAAATGAAGAAACCTACCAAAAACTCATAGACTTGGGATGCCTATATTTTCAAGGCTTTTGTTTCCATAAACCCGTGCCTAAGTGGCATTTATAGTTCATCCCTCAAACCAACTTGATAAAATCAATTAGCTTCCCATGGTGCTTTCGTAGCGACTACTTTGAAGACTCTATTTTGTAGGCTATTGACTACATCTGTCGCTAGGTTGGTGAGTCCGTCATATGCTCCGTAGCTTATCTTTTTTTCTTGATTTACATCCACGAAAGATATTTTTTTCTTGATAGCTGTATATAGGCTTCTTCCACCAGCTAGTAGAATATCGACTTTGTGTTCGTCTATTAGTTTTGATTGCTCATTTGCTGGTACTTTCATAAGTATTGGGACATATTTTTTTGCTATTTCTATATCTTCTAGCGTGGTTTTTGCTATGCTTGTAGCTACTACTTCAAGCCCTATATCTTGGAGTGCGGAAGCTATCGACCATGATTTGTTGCCACCTGTGTTTAAAATAGCTTTTTTGCCTTTTAAAATATCACGAAAAGGCTCTAATTTGGCTTCAAGTTTGGCTTCTTCTCTTTGGATGACTTCTTTTGCTTTGGCTATCAAGCTTTCATCTTGGAAAGCTTCTACTATAGTCATGATAGCATTACTAGTATCTCTTTTACCATAAAACGAGACGGACACATAAGGGATATTGTATTTTTCTTCCATTTTTCTTGCCATTGTCACAAGAGATTTGGCACATACCAAGACATTTAATTTGGCGGTGTGGGCTGTTTGTATATCTTCTAGTCTTCCATCACCTGCAAGAGTTGATACTATTTTGATACCTATTTCTTCTAGTAAATGGGTATATTGCCACATATCACCTGTGACATTGTATTCACCTATTAGGTTGATGCCGTATGTATGAATAGTTTCTGGCTCTTTTGTACCTATAAGCTGATGAAGGACTGCTTCACCGCCTAGTCTTGAGCCTAGATTTTTGCTCCCTACAAACCCTGGGGAGTGAACTACTATCACGGGAATGCCCAGCTCCTCAGTAGCGTGTGAGCAAACACTATCCATATCATCGCCTATCATTGCAGTTACGCAAGTTTCATAGACAAAAATAGCTTTTGGTTTTTTGTGTTCGTAGATAAATTTTATGGATTCTTCTAGCTTTTTGTGACCGCCGAATATTACATCATTCATATTGATAGTGGTGCAATACCCCATTTGAGTATTGTCCTCACCCTCATAGCTTGTTTTGGTAGCTCTAGTCTCCCAACTAGCCCCGATACAAGTAGCAGGACCGTGTACAAGATGTACCACATCGGCATAAGGAAAAAGTGCTATTTGAGCCCCCTCAAAAGCACACCCTCCGCTACTAGCTCCTGGTTTTGGGCGGTTGCAACTTGTTTTTTTGGTAGAGTTTGATGAACATGCACTTTCGTTTAGAAGTTCGTTTATAAGTTTTTTGTTAACCATGTTACGCCTTTGGCTTAATGAATAACGAATAATTAATAACTAATAATTATAGAGTGGCTTTGCCACTTTTATTAAATACCATCGCTTTAGCGATACATAAGTTATTCATTATTCATTGTTAATTATTAATTACAAACTGACAAAAGTTTGTTTGTTTGTTCATTTTCATAAAAATGCTTCTTAACCGCTTCAAACACAGATTTTTCTGTAGGTTGCAAGGCATAAGACTCATCACAGATTAGGTTGATACTTTGTAGTTCACCCATAGGACAGCTTCCTATTTTTTCGGTCAAAAGCAAATCACAATCTTTCAAAGACTCTTTTATCTCTTCGATAGGATAGCTTCCATCACACCCTTCGCTTCCTTGGCAATAAGCAGATGCTACACGGCGGTGCATAACAAACTTAATCCCCAAATCTCCAGCTTCATATATCAAAAATTCATTTGCACTTCCAAAGTGAGTATTTATCACACCCTCACCTTTGCTTGTCACTGCTACAAGTTTTGTAATTCCAGATGAACTAAGCTCTGATTTAGTTGCTTGTTCTTTTTTGATTTTTTGATTTGCTTCACTCAAAGCTCCTCTCCAAAGCTCAATCCGCTCAAATGCTTTTTTTCTACCGTCAAGGTCATAAATCTCTTTTAGTTTTGGGAGTTCGTAATCCATAAATACCTCTTTGGTAAACTCATCTCCCCTATCCTCACCAATAAGCCCCACAGCATCAGCACGACATTGGCGACAATGTCTCATCAAAGTCATATCCATACCACAAGCATCTTGAGCAGCCATTACTTGCTCATCAGTAGCACTTGGAACGCCATCTAGTCCAAACTTCGTACCAAATTCAGGCGATGAAATAAGTGGCATGATATTGTGCAAAAATACATTCATCTCTTTTAGTTTTTTTGCTACATTCGGAAGGTCTTGGTCGTTCACTCCAGGTATCAAAACGGAGTTTGCTTTGACCAGAATACCGTTTTCTACTAGAAGTTTTATCCCTTCAAGTTGTTTACTAAGGAGTAGTTTCGCACCCTCTGCACCTCTTATTTTCTTGTGTTCCCAGTGTACCCAAGGGTATATAAGTGAGCCTATTTCACCGCTCTCATCTACCGTATTTATAGTGACTGTGACATGATCCACATTGTATTTTTTTATCTCATCTATATATTCTGGTAGTCTTAGCCCGTTTGTAGAAAGACAAAGTTTCAAATCAGGTGCGTGTTCTTGCATCAAAGCAAATGTCTCAAATGTTTTTGCAGGATTTGCCAAAGCGTCCCCAGGTCCTGCTATACCTACAACAGAGAGTTGTTTGATATCACCACCCACATATAGGACTTTTTTCAAAGCTTCCATAGGTTTGAGTCTTCCACTTGTCACCCCTGGTCTTGACTCATTTGAGCAGTCATATTTTCTGTTGCAATAATTACATTGAATATTACACGCAGGAGCTACAGGAACATGTATCCTTGCATAGTGTTGGTGAGCCTCTTGGCTATAACATGGATGGTTGTTTATTTTATTTAGAACATCTTGTTTTATTTCGTTTGGGTCAAACCCTGGTGTACATGAACAACTCATAATAAATCCTTTTTTTAAAGTGACTGAGGTACTGAGGTACTGAGGTACTAAGCTACTGAGTTCTTTTCTACCAACTACCATCTACTAACTATAATCTAACTTTTGCATATAGTGTTCCTTACACTACGGGTGTGTCACCTTGTCTCATATCTAAGCCTACAGACTCACGAAATGGGCGTGGTTGAGCTAGTGGGGATAAGAGTCCTTTTTTTGGATGCTCTCTTATGGTATATGTCACGCCGTCATTTCTTGAAACATAATATTCATCATACTCAGCCGTATAAGGCATATCCCACACAATAGCACCTTCCGTTGGACAAGCATCTGCACATTTTGGAACAGTACAATCCACACACTCTATACATTTTTCTGGTTTTACATAAGTATATTCACCATCAACAAGAGGCGAATCACTAGCACTTACTATCGCACTTGCTGGACACTCATCTATACACGCATCACAATTGATACATAAATCTGTTATTCTTACTGACATTTTTTCTCCTTGTTATTCGTAAATTGTGAGTAGTAAATCGTAAGTTGTACATGAAAAAACCAAGTGCACATCTTTATATAACTCATAATTCAACATTCATAACTCAACATTTCAACCAAAACTACATCATCCAATTTTCGTGGGTATGACCTTTTTGTTTTCTGTTTGCTAGCTCTATTGCACTTTTGATTATGCTTTTTGTATCTATAGATGAGCTATCACCATAATACACATATTCCAAAATCCCCTCTTTATCAACCAAAAACACGCCCAGACCATCATCTGGAATCTTAAATCTTGTTTGAAATTGGCTTTGGGTGTCTTGGTAAATTTCTGTTTTTATCAAAGAATTTTCAGACACGAAGCTTTCAATATCTTGCAAACTATTATTGCATACTGTGATAAAAGTTAGTTTGGCTTCTTTTTTGAAAGCTGTTTCACACTCTAAGAGCATATTTTGTATCTCATCTATACTATTGGCATAAACCAAAAGTTGAACATTGACAGCTATCATCCCTACTACTTTTTCACCATTTTCAAAATAAACCTTTGCCGCTGGGGCTTCTTTGTTTACACTTAACATACCAAATCCTTAATCTAACTTTTGAGGTAGTTGCAAAAAATATTCCATAAGTTGTTTTTGGTATAATTAACAAAAAATTTAAGGCTAAAAATGACAGTAAATCTACCAATAGAACCATCATGGAAAGAAGTACTAAAAGATGAATTTACTAAAGATTACCTGAAAGAGCTTCAAAAATTTTTGATTGAAGAGAGACAAAACTACACTATATATCCAAAAAGTTCAGATATATTCAATGCTTTTTCTTATACGCCCTTTGATGATGTAAAAGTAGTGATAATAGGTCAAGACCCGTACCACGGAGCAAACCAAGCCCATGGACTAGCTTTTTCGGTACTTGATGGAGTGGCTTTTCCACCATCACTTAGAAATATCTTCCAAGAACTAAGCTCTGATATGAGATGCCCTACCCCAAAAAGTGGCAATCTCTCTTCATGGGCAAAACAAGGGGTATTTTTGATCAACACGGTCTTGAGCGTAAGAGAAGCTCATGCACACTCTCATGCAAAAAAAGGATGGGAAGTATTTATAGATAGTGTTATAAAAAGGATTAGCGAAAAAAAAGAGAATATAGTTTTTATACTATGGGGAAGCCCAGCCATAGCCAAATCAAAACTGATAGATACCTCAAAACACCACATCATCACATCGCCCCACCCTTCTCCACTTTCATCATACCGTGGATTTTTCGGCTCAAAACCTTTTTCAAAGACAAATGAGTTTTTGGCTAGTCGTGGGATAGAGAAGATAAAGTGGTGTTTATGAGAAGGTGGGTTTGGAATTTTATTTAAATGCTTCTTCTATTTATCTAATTGTACCTGTCTCATTTTTTTAAGTAATAATCTTTTACTTTTTTTCTCTAACAAAATTGTATATAAACACCATAAATATTGACAATATAAATCCTATTATAAATGCAACAACTATTATCAAGCTTTTTTGAGGTTTAATAGCATTATCTTTTATGATATAATTTCCAACAAGTTCACTATTTACAGCTCTATTATTTGTAAAATTAAGCTCTTCAAAAGATATTTGATTTTGTAAGTCATTGATTTTTTGTTCTAAATCTATATTGAGTTTTATATTTAAGTTCTGAATTTCATCATTGATAAGATTTGTTTTTTGTAGTTCTAAATCCCTCAGTGTTATATCTATCAAGTTTTTCTTTTCAATTTCCAAGTCTCCAAGAGAAATTTCTATTAAATTTTTTCGCTTATTTTCTAAATCTATAAGTGTTATATCAATCAAATTCTTCTTTTCAATTTCTAAATCTCTAAGGGTTAATAAAATTATATTTTCTTTCTCTTTAATAAGATTTTCAATTTGATTTTGTAGATTTAATATTAGATTTTGAGTGTTTAATATCTGCATTTGCATCAACATAGCTTGTGTATTATCAATAGATTTAGTTTTTGATATATCCACCAACAAGTTTTCATATTCTTTCAACTTAGTCTCATTAAATTTAATTTTATTATCAATAGTGTGTATCTCTATTGTTTTAATAAAATTTATTTTTTCATCTATTTTTAGCAAATCCTGCTCTTTTAATACTCTTATTTTTTCATTAATCCTAAAAATATCTTGCTCTTTTAATAGTCTGATTCTTTCATTTATTTTAAACAAATCTTGTTCTTTAAGTAATCTAATTTTTTCATCTATTTTGACAATATCTTGATTATTAATTTTGTCAATAGCTCTTAGTATATTAACTTTTGTTACATTATTAATATAATCAATTTGTTTTTCAAAATTTTTTATATTTGTTTGTGTTTTTAATGCAAACTCATCTATCTGATATTTGTATTCATTTTGTAAAAAAGCTACAACTTCTTTATTTTGTTCAAGAGCCAAATCATTGGAATATGACTGTGTACTAATTTGCAAAAAATCATCTACCCCTTTAATAATACTTATATCTGATACCCAAGCCTTTTCTTGTAATGATTTGTGATTATTCTCTACATCAAACACAAGTCTTAATTTTTGTTCTAGTATTTTTGGTTGTTCAACTAAGTCTTCACCTATAAATCCTATCCTAACAACAGATTTTACTTCATATATTGGTGTAATAGTCAATGTGTAAACTATTGATAAAAGTGTAACTATAGCTGTAAAAACTACTATAAAAACTTTGTAATTCCAAATTACTTTGAATAACTCTTTTAAATCTATTTCATCTTCTTGAATATGGTCAATTGTATTCATTTTCAAAATCACATTATAAAACAAATTTTATCATGCTATAAACAAATATAGCCAATATAAATAAAGAGACTAATGAAGCCATAAAATATATTTTTGTTTTTTTATTCATCTAATATCCAATATCAATAGTATTAAAATGTATCTATGATACAATTATTATATTTTGAATTGTACCATAAGTATTCTTTTATTTTGTATCATAAATACAAAAAAATAGGATAAATACAATGATGGGAACTTTTGAAAGAATTAATCAATATCTTAAAATTAATAAAATATCAAAAAAAGAGTTTGCTAAAAGATTAATAGCATTGGAACCAAAACTAAAGAATACTGGTGAAATACCATCAGAAAATACGATATATGCTTATTTAAATGGACGAATAGGTATAAAAATAGAACTTATACCATATATAGCAGAAGTTCTTGGAGTGCCTGAACAGTTGTTTTTTGATGATAGTATAAGAACAAGAAAAATATATTTAAAACATATTATAAATACTATCTCAAGCGAGGAAAAAGAATATCTTAAATCAAATTTGTGTAACGACTCAGATAAAAAACAAGAACTTAACAGAGATAAATTTCATACTATACAAGATTTACTTATTTATGCACCTGAGATATTTTTGAAAGAACTGGAAGGAACACTAAAAAACTATAAAGATTTAACTATGAAATTTAGTAAAAAATAGTTATAGTTAAGGTCTAAATATCTCCAAATCCAAGTCTTTTACGATTTTATAATACTTGTCGTTTGCTATCATTTTTATATATTTAATACTCATATACAAATGATAATAATTAGATTTTCTGATTAATTCATAGAAGAGACTCTGAATCAAGTTCAGAGTG
Organism: Arcobacteraceae bacterium; assembly: GCA_023229945.1. GTDB lineage: Bacteria > Campylobacterota > Campylobacteria > Campylobacterales > Arcobacteraceae > UBA6211. The sequence continues at coordinate 9,654 of JALNYH010000028.1, forward strand.
ACGGTATTTTAGTCATTTTGAAACGGTATTTCAGTCATCTTGATACTGAATCAACTTCAGTATGACAGACTCAATATCTGACATATTTTATCACTCAACCATTTCCTTGAGTTCATCGAACCTATATCTATCTTGCATAATTGATTTATTGTTTTGGTATATCTCTTTTTCTTTTTCGTTGAAATCTTTGTCACTGTGTTTTAGTTTGTCAAAAATAGATTTTAGTTCATCTTGATTTAGGGTTGATAGATAGTTGTTTTTCATCATATTTGGGATATCTTTTATGTTTTTTGGCATTGGGAAATTTGTGTAATATTGCCCCAATTTATTCACTCCCCAAAAATCCACACCAAGCTTCATATAAAATGAAACAGAACTTGATACACAGAGCATTTTTACCCTTTTTATGTGTTGTTTTATCAACCTCTCATCAAACAAAACTCTCAAAATTTCTTTTGCATATCCTTTGTTTCTGGACTTTTTTGGGGTAAGAATGTTGTGGATTGTAAGATAATCTTTGTTTTTGGATACGGAATAGAAAAGATAGCATACTACTTTTTTGTTTTTGATTAGACAAAGTGGAGGGAAAGCATCCCAACTATAATAGTCATCCCACCAAAGCATAGCTTGTTTTGCAAATTTTAGAGTATCAAAATGACTTAGTTTCAAAACTGATTTGAGATATCCTGCTCTGCTTAAATATTTTGTTTTCATATTGGTACTTATACATATTTCGTACCAAGGAAAGTTTATTATGTATATTATTTAAATCTATCTATCCAATAATTAGGTTTTCTATGCAAGTTTGCTACAGCAACTATTACTATCTCTTCTTCCATTATGTGATAAATTATTCCATAAGGAAAGCTTTTTATTAAACATCGTCTGACTTTTTTGGATAGTGGGTGCCAACCATAAGGGTAAAATTCTATTAATTCTAAACTCTTTTTAAATGAGTCTATAAATCTATTACCAAGACCTATTTGCTCGTATTCATAATAGCAAAACGCTTCGTCTAATTCAGTAGCTGCTTCATCTAAAATGGTAAGTTTCATCTATTGTATTTTGCAAGAACCGTATGGACATCAGAAGCTTTTGTTTTTCCTATTTCATACGCTTCAATTCTTCTTTCTGATTCTTCTACCCATATTTCGTCAAGTTCTTTATTTGGTGTATCCAAGCTTAACAAAAGCTCATCAATAAGTTGTATTTTATCCAAAGGATTTAAGGAAAGTGCTTCTTCTTTTACAGACATAATACTACTCCTTTATTTTAATATTTGACAATTATATCATAAAAATATTTATAAAAATGCACTCCAGTTTAAAAATCGCTTAATCTCCGAGGAATGATATTTGCATTAACTTCTATAAATCAACACAAAGGATTTCATATGATAGCAATACCATTAGACTCACAAAACTGTACTACAATCTCAAAGCTTTACGGTAATGCTCCATTTTTTGCTCTACTTGATGAGCAAAGTGGGGCTTTTAAGGTAGTAGAAAATGAAGAGATTTCAAAAGGTCCAAAGATTGGTGGTTTTTTGAAAAAGATTGGTGCTAATGCGACGGTATTTTATCATATGGGTGAAGGTGTTTACAAAGGGTGTGATGAAGCTTTGGTGAGTGTTTATACCTGTTTTGGAGAGAAATTGACCCTTGAAGAGATATTTCTAGGATTCAAAAACAGTTCACTTACTATGCTTGATGAGACCAACTATGTGGAGCTTCTTGTATCAGGAGAAAGCTCAAACAACTGTCAATGTGGATGTAAAAAATAAAAGAGTCTATCATGAGTGCAAATGATTATAGTATATTAAAATTTCAAATAGAAGCTTTATTACTAAGCTTTGCTGATACGGATGAAGCGGTGGAGTTTGCAAAAGATATAGCAAAAAAATCCATCATGCCAAACCATTTGTATGAGGATTTAGGACTTTCAAGCCGAGCTGAGATGAATAGGCTTATGACAAAACATTTCAAACCGTTAGCGGATATAAAACCCTCCGATATTAGATGGAAAAAGTTTTTGTTTGATACTATTGGTGAGGTTGCACCTGCTTGTAAGAGCTGTTATGACCAAACTAACTGTTTTGGGTGCGAATTAGAAATAAGGTTGTAGGTGCTAGTTTGTAGGTGGTAGAGGGTAGGTTTTAGAGACTTAGTACCTCAGTCACTTTAAAAAAAAAGGAAAGCCGAATTCATTCGGTATTTAAAAAACAAGCCCGACTGAAGTCGGGGTTCCAAAGGATAAAGAATGAGTAGTCATAAAGAAGCGTTGTTGGCATTTAAAAATGGGGATTTACAAACAGCTCTTGGGATTTGGGAGAGTGAAGAAAATCGCTCAAATGCTGTAGGGCTATACAATCTTGGGCTAATATACCAAAATCCAAAGCTTCAAGACAATGAAAAGTCACTTGAGTATTTCAAACAAGCTGGACTTTTGGGGCATGGTAATGCTTCATTTAGGTATGCTTTGACACTTTTGGCAGACAAAAGTGATAAAGAAAAGCTCAAAGAGGCATTTTTCTTTATGCTTCAAGCAAAAGAAAATGGCAATCCAATGGCATCTACACTTCTTGGTGGTGTAAAACTTGAGAGCAAATCAGATACCACGAATCAACACTTTAGAGCAAAAGATTATGATGCAAAACTTTTTGTAATAGAAGATGCACTAAATCGTTTTATTAGACCAATTCTTACAAAAGATGGCGGAGGAATAGAGCTAATCGAGTTTATAGATAATGATGTGATTGAATTGAAATTTATTTATACTGGCAATTGTTCTGGGTGTTCTTTGGCTGCTACTGGTACATATCAGATGATTATAAATACACTTTATGAAGTGATTGACAAAAATATAGAGGTTTATACACTATGAAAATAGCATTTGCAAGTACCGATGGGATACATATAAACGAACATTTTGGATGGTGCAAAAATTTCTACCTTTATGAACTGCAAAATGGCAAGTTTGAGTTTGTAGAAATTCTTGATAGTTCAAAAGAGCTTCAAGATGAAATTGATAAACTCACATACAAAATAGAATCTATCCAAAAAGCAAATATAGTATGTGTTGCTCAAATAGGTCCAAAAGCATCTACTATGGTCAAAAGTGCAAATATTTACCCACTCAAAAGTATAAATGAAAACGAAACTATAGAGAAATTCTTAGATATACTATCAAACCTAATAAATACTAATCCACCACTTTGGCTTAAAGCTGTTATGGCAAAAGCTGTATAAAAAATATACAGCTAAATGTATAAAAAATGTCTAAAAAATAGTAATATTTTATTATAAGAATTATAAGAAGGACTTACTTTGGATTATATAGAAAATTGTGATAATCTTTGTCTTATCAAAGAAGAACTAGCAACATTATACGAAATTTCACTTTTAGTATCAAACAATATTGATTTAGAAAATTCACTACAAAAAGCACTAAAAGTTCTCAAAACTAGACTAAGTTTACACAAAAGTGTAATCTATACTTTAGAAGATAAAACTTTGGAAGTTTTTAGCTCTATTGATTTCAACAAACTTCAAGAAAATCTAGCAAAGTACAAAATAGGTGAAGGGGCTACTGGACTAGCAGCTAAAAATAAAGAACCAGTTATTGTCGAAAATGTTCATACTGATTTGATATTTCTCAATAAAAGTGGAAACAAAGATACAAATACTGTATCATATATTGCTGTACCTATGCTTATCAATGATAAAGTAATCGGCGTTTTGGGTGTAAGCTTGGTAAAAAGTACTCAAATAGGGCTTGATGATACTGTAAGAATACTAACAATTGTAAGTTCTATTTTTGCTCAAGCTATCCACTCATACAAAATCATAGAGAGTGAGCGAGAAAAACTAAAAGATCTCAAACTTTACTACAAAATGGAATGGGATGCAAAAGTACATAATTTCGGCGATATAGTAGGTGAAAGCCCTAAAATGCAAGATGTTTATAAAGTCATAGAAAAAATAGCATCTACAAATGTAACTGTTTTGGTACGAGGGGAAACAGGTACAGGAAAAGAGCTAATAGCAGCAGCTATCCACAAAAGAAGCCAAAGAGCCAATGAGCCTTTTGTCAAAATAAACTGTGCGGCAATCACGGAAACACTACTTGAAAGTGAGCTTTTTGGTCACGAAAAAGGTGCTTTTACAGATGCAAAAGAGATGAGAAAAGGGAGATTTGAGCTAGCTGATAAAGGGACACTTTTTCTTGATGAGATAGGTGATATAAGTCTAAACCTACAAGTAAAACTCCTTCGTGTCTTGCAAGAGCGAGAGTTTGAGAGAGTGGGTGGAAGCAAAACTATCAAAGTCAATGTAAGACTTGTAGCAGCGACAAATAGAAACCTAGAACAAATGGTAGAAGAAGGGAAATTCCGGGAAGATTTGTACTATCGTCTAAATGTAATCCCAATCAATCTTCCACCTCTTCGTGCTCGTGGTGATGATATAAAACTGCTTGTTAATTTCTTCCTAACAACAGCTATTCAAAACCACAAAAGAGAAGTTGTCATTACTCCTCAAGCTATGGATGCTCTTTGTGCATATCCATGGCCTGGAAATATAAGAGAGCTTCAAAATACAATAGAGCGGATTGTACTTATGGGTACACCAGAAGGTATTACAGATGATGAAATGTCACTACTACTTCCTGCACTAAAAAGGGGCTAATATGCGTATCAAATATAAAGAGGAAGCACTAGAGCTTATTGATGAAATAGTAGAAGTGGGATACAAAAGTGAGAAAGTCAAAGTTTGCTCTACTAGTGGTGACACTACTATAATAGGTGGATTTAAACCGTCAAAAACAGTTGTACTTATTATCACATTGCCAAATATTGACAATATAGAAACACAAATACAAAAACTTGATAGTTTTTTGGCAAATATTGTAGTAGATATTGATTGTTATTTGGTTTTTGCAAATGATATAAAAATAGACTTTATTCCAAAAAAAGTGAATTTTATGTATGATAAATACAAAGAATTTGGTACGATGTATGGTTCGTTGATAGTAAGTGGAAGCTTAGAAAATGAGCTTTGTAAGTCTGTCTTTATCATAGGCAAAGATGGGGCGATATACTATGAAAATACATTACCAAATCTGGAAGATGATTTTGATTTTGAAAAACTTTCCATTGAGCTAAATCGTGCATTTAGCTCATATACTGGGCAAGGTTGTCATTAACTAATCATTGATTTTATAGGTCAAAGAGACAATAAAAAAGCTTTTATGTTGAGATTATCGAGTAACTAGTTGAAATAAACTGTTACTTGATTTCTACCATTTTCCTTAGAACTATATAATGCCACATCAGCATTTTTTACTAATACTTCTAAGGTATCATCATCTTTAAATTCTGCTATCCCCAAGCTTATTGTTTTTTTGCCAACTATCTCAAAGGTAAACTCTTCGATAGCATGTCTTACTTTTTCTGCAACAATAACTGCTTCATCTTTATTGGTTTCAGGGCATATTATCAAAAACTCTTCTCCTCCATAACGCCCAAACATATCACTTTGTCTTAATGCCTGATTTATAACTTGAACAGTTTTTTGCAAAACTATGTCACCAGCATGATGCCCAAATGTATCATTTGTATGTTTGAAATGGTCAATATCAAGAATAATGACAGATAAAGCTCTTTTATGTCTTTTTGCTCGTGATATCTCAATATTTAAAAGTTCTTCTATTTTTCTTCTATTAAAAATCCCTGTCAACATATCTGTAGATGATAATATTTCCAACTGTTTTTTGGCACTTATATCAACCCCAATAGACATATAAGCAACTGTGTCTTCTTTTTCATCTTTTATAGGTATGATATTTTGCTCAAGCCAATATTCTTCACCATCTTTTTTCTTATTTTTTATTTCTCCGCACCATTCTTCACCATTTTCAAGTGTTTTCCAAATATCTTCAAAAATCTTCTTATCTGTATCTGGATGACGAACAACATTAATCTTTTCACCCATAAGTTCATCTTTAGTATATCCACTTGATTTAGAAAATGCACTACTTATATGAGTAATTGTTGTATTTGTTTTTGTAGTTGCAGTGATAACATATTTATCTATAATTTTTGCAAATCTTTTTAACTCATCATTTGCTACAAATAAAGCCTTTTGCAATTTTGATGGAACTGATGAAGCATACAATGCCATCAAAATACTTAATATTATACTAAGTATCACCACCACTACAGAAGATTTTATTTTCTCGTGAATAAGATATGTTTTATACTCTTGTTTAGGTTTCAAAACCAAAATTGCATTATCGTCATTTTGGAACACATCATCCAATGGATAAGCAAAAAATTCTTTTCCAATTAAACCACCAGTTAAAATCAAAGAAGCATCATTTGGAAAATCATCAGTTAAGCTTCTATTCACTCCTGTATATTTATTCCAAGAAAATTGATTATCATGATGAACAATAAAAAAACCATCCTTATCAATAATATAATGTTTAAAAACAGTAGATGATTGTATTGATTTAATTAAATTATTTGTTAATAGATTTAGTATAACCATACCTTCAAAAGTTTGATTTTTAAATATTGGCATTGCTATTCTAAATGTAGGACGATAAGGAACTTCTATTTTCCCATTTTCTATATTCAAATCAATTTTTGAATGCCATAATTCTTGTGAATTCATTTTTGAAACTATTTGAAAATAATCTCTATTACTTTTATCTTGTAATTTTTCTCTACTCACAACAAAAGGCAAACTCTCTTCAGTTTGTCTATCCACTCTAATATTTTCTATCCCATTTTTATCTATAAATCTTACTTGCATAATTTGATTGTTGGTTCCAGAAACTGCAAAAAATATCTCTTCTAAGTTTTTTCTCTTTAGTTCATCTGGATTTAATATATAGTCACTTAAAACAGGATTATTAGCAAGTGTAATAGCTATATTATCCATTTGTTTTATGGCTGGTTGTAAAATATTATTTCTCTGAATAAACAATATCTCTTGTGCTTGTTTTTCTAATGTTTCTTCAATGTTTATTATTTGTATTTGATAACTTACAAACGATGCAAAGAGTGTAACCAATACACCAAATATTATAAAATAAACAGTAAAGACTTTTCTGAAATTTTGTTGATTCATGTAATTGTTACCCTGATATTTGTATATGTTTTTCATATTATATTCCAATTTGTATAAAAGAATTATTAAATTATCAAAAAATTTCTTTTTTATTAATTACAAACAATATACTACCAAGGAACACTTCTTGTATAGTCTTATTAAAAGGCTATACAATGCAAACTATCAAAGAAAAAATCAAATCAGGTGAGATTGTACTTTTTATAGGAATTGGTGTGTTTAAGGGCTTGGTAAACGCTGAAAACAAACCTCTTCCTTATGATAGTGATAGCTTTATATTGAGTATAAATGATGGCAAACCCCTTCCTCAAAGACTGATGTATGAATACAGTCGTGCTTGTATGAATATTGAGCAGAAAAAGGGGCGTCCTTATCTTGAAAATTTAGTGGAAAATATATATTCTAGTCCATACCCTACTCCAAAAATATACGATTTAGTTTCTCAAATAAAACCAAAATATATAATAGATACAAATATTGATGATAGCTTACAAAAAGCATACGAGGGAACTCCACACTTTTTGATTTTGGGGATAAGTAGAACTATGGGTTATGATGATAGATTTGAGATTTATGATTATGATGGCATGGAATACAAACTGAGTAATAAAGATAATCTTGATGATACAAAACCTATTTTATTTAAGCCTATGGGCTCACTTAGCCCTAAAAAAACTTTGATAGTTAGTGATGCTGATTTTGTGGATTGGCTAACAGAAGCTATGGGTGGATTTGGTGTACCTCCTTATTTGAAAAACTATAGAAAAGATAAAGAATACCTTTTTGTGGGAGTGGATTTTAGTAAAGATACTTTTAGAATGGTTGCTAGTGAGATTATCCTAGATGGCAATGGTGGATTTGTGATATATCCTAAAGAAGAAATTTCAAAAAAAGAGGGGAAATTCTTTATAAATCAAAAACTATCCCTTTTGGAAGAGAGTTTGTTATGAGTAGTGATAGAAAATGTGACTTTTGTGGAAGTCCTATAGACTCTGTAGATAAGCTTTTTAGTGTAGATGAAGTTAGTATTTGTGACAAATGCGTTGAGATGTGCCATAGTGTACTAGAAAAACAAAGTATCAAAAAACAAAAAGAAGAATTTTCTCTAGGATTATCCGTACCAAAACAAATCAAAGAGTATCTTGATAGTTATGTCATAGGGCAAGATGAGGCCAAAAAAGCTATAAGTGTAGCGATATACAACCACTACAAAAGGATAGATAAGCCAACTTTTAGAGGTGTAGAACTTGAAAAAAGCAATATAATGCTTATAGGTCCCAGTGGAAGTGGTAAAACTCTTCTAGCCAAATCTTTGGCAAAAATCATAAATGTCCCTTTTGCAATAGCAGATGCTACAAGTCTCACAGAAGCTGGATATGTGGGTGAAGATGTAGAATCTATTCTTTCAAGACTCTTGAGTGCTAGTGATTTTGATATAGAAAAAGCCCAAAAAGGGATAGTTTATATAGATGAAATAGACAAAATAGCCAAAATGGCTGGAAGTGCAAGTAGTGGCAGAGATGTGAGTGGTGAAGGGGTACAGCAAGCACTTCTCAAAATCCTAGAAGGTGCTGATGTATATGTACCCCAAAAAGGGAAGAAATCATCTACAAGTGATAATATACTTTTCAACACAAGCCAAGTGCTTTTTATATGTGGTGGTGCTTTTGTGGGATTAGAAAAAAAAGAAGAAAAATCATACAAAATGGGTTTTTTGACCAAAGATGAAGAAAAAAAACAAAAGCCAATCACTCCAAAAGATTTGATAAACTATGGACTAATTCCTGAGTTTATTGGAAGAATTCCTGTAATTGCAAAGCTTGAAGAACTCACTTTAGAAGATTTGGTAAGAATCCTAAAAGAGCCAAAAAATGCACTTCTTAGCCAATATATGGCACTTTTTGAGTTTGATGGATGTGAGCTTGAATTTGCTGATGATGCGATAGAACTTATTGCCCAAATGGCACTTGATAGGGGTGTGGGTGCTAGAGGACTTAGAGGAATAGTAGAGCAAATTATGCTTCCACTTAGCTACGAATTACCAAGCTTGGAAAATCTTACAAAATGCACCATAACCAAAGAGTTCGTAGAGGGAACTAGCGATGCGTTGCTTGTATTTGATGAAAAAGTAAAGCAAAATGATAATAAAGAGATGAAAATAGCTAGTGCTGTGGTATAGAAATTGCATAGATATTTTTAAATATCAAAAGACATATAATTGTTTTTTGTATTATATTTAATTTCAACAAAAGCAAACCAGATAAGATGATAAGAATTTTTGATAAAGGACAAGGCAAAAATTTAAAGAATCTAGGAGTTTACTGTAGTAAATGACGACGATTTTTTGAATTTTTCACGCCGTAATTTACAAAAAGTGTTATCATATTATCTGGTTTTAAGGAGAATAGTATGGCTGTAAGAATAACTGACGAGTGCATAAGCTGCGATGCGTGTTTGAGTGAATGTCCTGTTGAGGCTATTGTAGATAACGATACAAACCCAACTGAAGAAGATTATTATTATGTAAAACCAGAAAGTTGTGTAGAGTGTGTTGGTCATGCAGATGCTCCAAGATGTGCAGAAGCCTGTCCTACTGAAGGTGCTATTGTATGGGATATGCCTTATACTGTAGAGTTCAATAGCTACTATCTTGATGGTCATGAAAATGGAAAATACAAAATCAGAATCAATAAGAAAAAAGAAGTTATTATGACACCAGACCAAAAAGAAATGCCTTTCAAAGAGGATATTTCTATGAATTTGAGAGAATCTGGGGCTAATATAGCTGTATAATTTATCAAGGCATTTGCCTTGATAATAACCATTTCTTATTATTACTTCTTCCTACGGAATTAAAATTGCATATGTTTTCACTAAAACTATGGAGTTTGTAATGTCTGTAAATTATATTGATACTTCTGAACTTATTGACAATATGAAACATATCAATAGGTTTAAAGCTGATTTAGAAGAACTCAACAAAACTTGGTCACAACTTACCCTTTTGGGTCAACTTGGCAATACTACTACAGATATGAGTAAAACTCAAAATAGTTTCAATAATTTAACAGATGAACTAATAACCCAATTATCTACAAAAACAATCAATAAAACAGTGAGTGAAATGACTTCAATAGCTCAAGTTACAGTTGATATTGTGATAAGAAATCTTTTTGAAAGAACTGCTGATATTGGTTTTTTATCAACTGATGATGAAATTATTAATTTTCTAAAAAATAAAAACTCAGATATCAATTCATACCAATTACTCAAACTTAGATTCAAAGAATATACTGCAAAATACTCTGTTTATGATGATATCATCTTATTTGATAAAGAAGGCAAAGTCGTATGTAGGCTTAGTCAAGATACCTGTGAATACAGCAATGATGACATAGTGAGTATGTGTAAAACTACACAAAACAACTTCGTAGAAACTTTTAAATATCATGATTTTATACCAAATAAACCAAATTCACTTGTATATAGCTACAAAGTAGAAGATTATGACAAATCAATAATTGGATTTTTGGCACTTAGCTTCAAATTTGAAAACGAGATGGAAACAATCTTCAAAAACCTTTCCAAGCCCAACTCAAAAGCTGTTATTATGCTTCTTGATATAGATGGCAAGGTGATAGCTTCAAGTGATTCTTACCATATCCCAACAGGGGTTTATTTCAATACAGATACTTCAAGTGAATTTAAAATCATATCATTTGCAGGACGAGACTATATCGCAAAAACTTGTAAGACAAACGGCTATGAAGGCTTTTATGGTCTAGGATGGCTTGGGCATATCATGATTCCACTTGAGTGTGCTTTCAAAAACTCATCAAAAGAACTACAAATCAATCAAGATATATTGTCAATTATTATGCACAATGAATATCTGTTTGAAAAAGAACTTCTTGAGATATCAAATAAAGCTGATAAAATCCAAGAAGAGCTAAATAGAACTGTTTGGAATGGAAATATCAAACTAACCTCTTCAAACCAAAACAACCAAGCATCCCAAGCTTCATCTTTTGCACGATCAATCCTCAAAGAGATAAGATTTACAGGGGAAAAAACAAAAATCTTATTTGAGCAATCTATCAAAAACTTGAATTTTACTATTATGGAAGCATTGCTTGATGATGTTGGATTTTTGGCAACTCTTAGTATAGATATAATGGATAGAAATCTTTACGAAAGAGCCAATGACTGTAGATGGTGGGCTCTTACTCCAATACTCAAAAAAGCACTCACTCACAATGAAAACATAGAAGATTTAAGAGATATTTTGGAATACATCAACTCGCTTTATACTGTATATTCAAATATATTGATTTATGATAAAAACAAAACTATACTAGCAGTATCCAACAAAGACAATTCACTCATAGGCACAAAACTATCTCAAGAGTGGACTAATAAAACATTATCAATCAAAGAAACATCCAAATACTGTGTGAGTGAGTTTGAAAATACTTATCTTTACAACAATAACTACTCATACATCTATAATGCTCCGATATTACATGACTCAAAAGATGAAGCAGTAGGTGGCATTGCAATAGTATTTGATTCTACAAGTCAATTTGATGCTATGCTTAGAGACTCTTTACCAAAAAATATCCAAGATTCACATATGTTTGCAATGTTTGTAGAGAAGAAAAACCAAAAAATAATCTCATCTACAAATAGTGATTTTGCTATTGGTTCAAAACTCAATATTGATAGTGATTTTTTTGAACTAAAAAATAATCAAACACTTTCTAAAATTGTAAAAATTGGTGATATTTACTATATAGTAGGATGTAGTTGCTCCAAAGGTTATCGTGAGTATAAAAGCAAAGATGACAGCTATCAAAATGATATTTTGTCATTTGTATTTATCTATGGTGGGGATGCAAACCAAAACTTCAATCAAGCAAACAATAAACTTCAACACCTATATAACTATGGGGAAAATGAAGTAGAAAATACAGATATTGCCACATTTTATATAGGGCATAAATGGATAGGTGTAGAGGCAAAAGATGTAGTTGAATCACTTGATATTGACTCTTTACAATCACCTATTTCAATAGATTCCAATCATCACTTCAAAGGGACTGTTTTGTACAAAGAAAATATAGTAAGTGTCCTTGATATTACATATTTTCTCAAAAACAGTATATTTATGAAAGATACCAAAGATATTATTATCATACGATACAAAAACTCTTCACACGACCATACTATAGGGATATTAGCAGATAAACTAGGAGAAATTGTATCTGTTCCAAAAAGCAAAATATCAAAACTTGATGACCACCTCATAGGTGCTGGCATGCTATCTCAAAGTATAGTCATACCACCAAAAGATATAAAAGAAGAGCAGTTATTGACAGTTTTGAATATAGAAAAGATTTCTAAACTATAGCCAAAGAATACAAGATGTTGTTGTTTGTGAAATCCATACCAACAACATCATTCACTTTTTTTCTCTCAAATAACCTATAAACCAAGCCAAAAAAGCCCCTATAGTAGCAAATAGCATATCACTATGTGCATCCCAAATATCGCCTTGAGTGCCAAGATAGTGCATCCCAAGCTCTCCACCAAAAACAATTGCCACACCCCACTCTATAAGCTCATATATAAGAGACAATGCCATGATGCTTTGCACAGCAAAGAACCAACACCATTGTTTGCCAAGAGATAAAACTCTTGCAAAGATTTCTTGTATTGGATAAGCACAAAGTAAACCAAATAAAAAATGCACAAGCCTATCAAAATGGTTTCGCTCCCATCCCATAGCTTCATTGAGACTCCAGCTACAACAAGCATCAAGCCACGCTTCATAAGGCACTAAAGCATAAGTATAGTGAGAGCCTATAGAATGAATAATAAGAAATACAACTATCATGATATAAGATATTGTAGAAAATCTAAATTTTTTGATAATCCCAAGCATAAGAATAACAACAATAAAAACTAAAATATTTTCAAGTATCCAATCTCCCCTATCATACGGTGCGATGCCTGACCAAATCCAAACAGCAACAAACACTACAATAAGGACATATAGAAGTATGTTATGCGATTTTATATTATCAAACATCAAGTAAGTAACCCACCTCTCTTATGAAATATGTTGTCATATATTGGCAGAAAAACAAATACCTGCCTCTAGTACTCATAATAAGCCATACTATCACATAAAACCTTAAAAATTTAAACTGTGCATTTATCACTTTTTTGGCAAGTGGCTAAAGAGATATGCTCACATATTTCTATATCAAGAAGTGCATTGATTTTTGGAATATCAAACCCACATATATAATGTTTGCCAATTTGCAGCAAAGGGCGTTTGATAAGTATCGGATTACTACACATCATACCTATAAGCTCATCTTTTGAATAGCTACTTATATCTATCTCTTTGTTTTTGATTTGAGGGGAGAATTGGTTGATAATCTCACTTTTATCAAGTCCATCAAAAAACAACACAAGAGTCTCTTTTGTCCATGGGGTATCAAGGATATTTTTGGTATGAAATGCAAGACCATTTAGACTTAAGATTTCTTTTTGCTTTTTGTTACCAGCACATCCTAGCTTTTCATAAAAAATTATATTGTAGTTAGTAAATTTCATTCTACTCCTTTGATGTACAATATGCAAGAAGTGTACCTATTTGGTATAGATTTTGCATATCTTAACCAAAGGATAAAATATGGGAAGAATAGAAGAAACAATCAAAAAAGACCTAATGAGTACAATATTTACAGATACTTTCAAAATATACGAATTTATCGACTCAAGATTTAGTCTTGATGAAAAAACAAGAACAGATGTTATCTCAAAAATCAATGGCTTAAATAATGAATTGACGGTGATTTTAAAGGATGTTAAGCTCTCGTAAAATTATCCATATCAAGAAAAATTTTATAAAATGGGATGATTTGTATTACGATACCACCTACCTCTATCTCATCTTCGGTATCATATGATATAATCAACCCATTTTTGAGATTAAATTTATTA
>JALNYH010000029.1 GCA_023229945.1 Arcobacteraceae bacterium
GAAGCCAAAAATAAATGGCTCAATAGATGTAAAAGAATAAATACAGACAAATTAATTTTCAAATTTAGTGATGGAGATTTGTTTGAAGAAGAAATGGCATATAGGTTTGAAAAACTACCATTTAAAAATAAAGTTTTATTTACATCTAAATCATTTGATACTTTGTCTAGTAATATATGGATAAAACAATTTGAAAATCATGGTAGAGTTCATGACGAATGGAAGCATTTTGGTAAATACTTCAATATTTATAAACTAATTAATAGTTTATAATTAATCTGTTCTTTCTTTACTCCAAGATATATTAGTTTTAATGATTTTTGCAGGACTTCCAGCCAATATAACATTTGCTGGATAATCACCATGTGTAACTAAAGAATTAAGAGCTACTACGCTATTGCTATCAATTTTCACACCTTTTAGTATTTTAACATTTTGACAAATCCAAACATTGTTAGAGATATCAATTGATTTGCTATGATTTATAATTTGATTATTTTCTAAAATAGAATGACCATCACAATTTCTAATTTCAATATTGTTTGCTAAAAGGCAATTTTCCCCTATGGAAATAGATGTTTTTTTACCACAGCATACCAAATCAGCACTTCCTATTTCACAGTTTTCTTTAATTACTATTTCTAAATTCTCACCTTCTATAATAATATTTAAATCTCTAAGAATTGAATTAGAATGAATATTTAGTATGTTGTTAGTACCATTTATACCTATTTTTAATCTCTTTATATCACCATTTTCAATTACTATGTGATTATTTATTCCTTTGATATTTATACGAGATTGTCTAAGAATAGTGTTAAGTCTGATATAGTTATTTTTAATAGTGTGAAAATAGTTTTTGACTTGAAAGAAATTATTAATATATATCAACAATTTATTCATGTATATTTAGTCCACAACAACACAAGAATTGGTTGTTTTTTTCTCTATCATACATAATTTCTAAATAAGGTTTAGCATCTCCTCTGTCATGTATTTTATGCCATAAATGAAACATATTTGCTACATTTTTACAAGATTTTAATTTGAGTCCATATGCTCTAAATCTCCAGTCTAAATCCATATCATCAGGAATTGCAGTTTCTCCATAACTCTCATCAAAACCGTTAATATCTATTAAATCTTTTTTGAAACAAGAAAAGTTACATCCAAGAATTGACGCAGAAGGTTGTCTAAGTGATAAAAGTTTATATATAAAAGAATTTGGCTTTAGATATATTCCTTGTCTGTATCGTGCTTCTTTGTCAAAAATCAAATGAATGTATTGGAAGATATTTTTTTCTATATCTAGTGTTGATAATTCTGAATTTTTAACTTTTCTTGTAAGCTCTTGATTGAGATTGACTCTTCTTCCACTCAAAACTATACCTTTTTGAGATAAAGATAAATGACCTTCGACAAAAGTAGTATAAGGGATGCAATCACCATCTATAAAAATTAAATATTCTCCACTTGAGGCCAATATGCCATTATTTTGACTTCTTGCTTTTCTTACACCTAAATCTTCTTGTGTTGTGTGTTTGACTTGTAATGTTTTTATTGTGTTAATATACTCTTTCATTGGTGGGTATTCACCATCTTCGGCTATGATTACTTCAAAATTTTTATAAGTTTGATTTTCTAAAGCTTGAATTATAAGTTTTAGTGCTTCTATATCTTTATAAACTGCTACAATTAGACTAACTTTCATATACTCTCCAAAATATTTTTTATTTTTTTAAATTGTTGTTTGCTATCAAAAACTTTATCGGCTTTTATTTTACCATTAATGGCAAGTTTTTCTTTTAATTCATTGTCATGAATAATTAATTGTAATTTTTCATACAATCTATTACTATTCATACTCTCAAATAAAAGTCCATTTTCTCCATCATCTATGATTTCAATCGGACCACCTTGGTTACTTCCTAGTACACAAATACCACATTTCATAGCTTCTACAAGAACAAGACCAAAAGTCTCTTTTTTGGTTGCTAATACTACACAATCGGCAATTTGCATATAATCAGTTGGGTTGTTTACAAAGCCCGTGAAAATATCAGATAAATATTTATCTTTTAGTTGATTGAAATATGTTTCATCCATATAATGTCCTACAACTAAGGCTTTAGCCTTTATCCCTTTGTTTCTTAGCTTTTCTAGTGCTTCTAAGACGATATGTTGTCCTTTTGCTTCTTCTATTCTTCCAACAATACAAACTATAAATTCATCTTTGAGATTTAGTGAATTTTTGAATTCTTCTTTTTCTTTAAAAGATAAAGTTTTTGGAGTGTTTGCACCAATATAACATATTTCTATTTTTGGTGCTATTTCTGTAGGAATAAATTTTTCAAGTTGTTCTTTTACTAGATTTGTTACGGCTATTATTGCATCTATATTTTTATATAAAAATTTATGATAAAAGTCACTTTTAAATCTTGTCATATGCATATGTCTAGTTTGAACTATTTTTGGTTTTCTTTTTGATAAAAGTTTTGCTAATACAACCACTGGAATATCTTTTGTCCAATGTAAATGTACTATATCAATATTATTGTTATCAATTATCTTTGATAAAGTAAAAAAATCATATCTTGATATCTTAGAGCATTTGTTTTTACTAGTATGAAACAATTGAGATAATTTTGATTTTTGATTTATTACGGTAAAAGCATCAAGATATATAGATAAGTTTTTCATATGTAGCTCAAGTCCACCAAGATCTGGGGAAAGACAAATTTCTAGAATATTTTTCATATACATCTTTTATATAAATTTACTTGAATTTTACTTTAAAATGAATTAAACCCAAATTAACTACTATTTTGTTAAAATATTTGTATTGAAATAAAGAGGTAATAATATTGTGAATAATAGTAAACTAGTTTTAAATAGTGAGTTCGGTAACTTTGAGACTTTTTTAATGAATATAAAGGATTATTTTAATCAAAATTCAAATACTATTCATAAAGCACGAAATGAGTTAAAGGTAATAGATTATGAAGGATTGAGCCTTGTGGTCAAGTCTTTCAAAATTCCACATATTATAAATAGATTTGTATATACTCATTATAAACCATCAAAAGCAAAAAAATCATATGATAATGCAATAAAGCTTATTACATTGGGTATAAATACACCCACGCCTTTAGGATATATTGAGTTTTTTGAGAATGGATTGATTAAAGAGAGCTTTTTTGTATCTATAAAATTTGAATATGATTTTACTATCAGAGAGCCTTTATTGGATATTGGGTTTGATAACAAAGAAGAAATACTCAAGGAGTTTGGTGAGTTTACATTTGACTTGCATAATAATGGGATTTTGCATAATGATTATTCTCCTGGTAATATCTTAATTAAAAAAAGTTTTAATAGCTATATTTTTAGTATTGTTGATATTAATAGAATGGAGTTTAAAGAACTTTATTATGATGAAAGACTTAAAAACTTTGCTAAACTTTGGGCAAGTGATGATGACTTGATAACTATTGTTCAATCATATGCTGCGAGTGCTGGAATGAATGAAAAAAGAGCTATAGAAGATGCTTTGAAATATTCTCATGCCCATAAAGCTAGGATCAATTTTAAAAAAAGATTAAAAGGGATAAAAGTTGTTGATTAGTATTATGTATCATCATGTAAATAGTAATAGATGTAGTAATGATTTAGCTATTTTTGAAGAACACCTAAAATATATCAAACAAAACTTCACTACAATTCTTCCAGGTGAAGAGATAAAAAGCAGATGTGTATGTTTGACATTTGATGATGCGTATGCTGATTTTTATTTTTTAATATATCCATTACTAAAAAAGTATAACTTAAAAGCATTATTGGCAGTTCCAAGTAAGTATATATTAAATGAATGTGAAAATGAAGCACAAAATAGAATGGGATTTGAACACAATGATTTATTTGCTAATTTCGCACAAGGGACTTTTTGTACATTTAAAGAGCTAAAAGAGATGCTTGATAGTGGTCTGGTTCAAATAGGCTCACATTCACACTCTCATATTGATTTGACGGCTAGTGGGGTTGATTTAGAAGTTGAGTTAAAACATTCAAAAGAGCTATTAGAAAATAAACTAGATACTGTAGTAGAGAGTTTTGTTTTTCCTTTTGGCAAATATAATCAAGAGGTTTTGAAACATACCAAAAAATACTATAAATACTCCTTTAGAATAGGTAATGCCTTGCACAAAGATTTTAGTGGGATAAATGGTGTGATTTATAGAGTTGATGGGGATGGACTAAAAACTATTGATGAGATTTTCGGGTTTAAGAAATTGCTTAATTACAAATTTAAAGGTTTTATCAAAAGATTGGGTAACAAATGAATATAAGTGCAGTAGTATTAGCAAAAAACAATGAAAAAACAATTCATAATACACTAAAAAGCCTAGAAAGCTTTGATGATGTGGTGGTCTATGATAATGGCTCTGTTGATGAAACTATAAAGATAGCCAAAAGTTTTCCTAATGTAGACCTAATAGAAGGTGAATTCAGAGGATTTGGCTGGAGTAAGAACAAAGCTGCAAGCTATGCAAAAAATGATTGGATTTTGATAATAGATAGTGATGAGGTTATTGATAGCGAGCTTTTATCTGAACTAAAATCAAAAACTTTAGACAAAAATTGTGTATATAAGCTCAATTTTAAAGCATTTTATAAAAACATTCAAGTAAAACATTGCGGATGGAATAATCAAAAAATAAAACGACTTTATAATAGAGCTACAACATCTTATAATGACAATGATGTTCATGAGGATATTGTAACTGATGGTTTGAAAATAGAAGTTTTAAAAGGCAATGTGGAGCATTACAGCTATCATAGTATATCGGAGTTTGTAATCAAAGCTGATAGATATTCTACGCTTTTTGCTTTGAATAATGTAGGAAAGAAAAACTCAAGTCCTACAAAAGCATTTTTTAATGGGATGTATTCCTTTATCCGTACATATATATTTAAACAAGGCTTTAGAGATGGCTATGTTGGGCTAATAATAGCATATTCTCATATGGTAACCAATTTTTATAAATATATCAAACTTTATGAAGCTAATAAAGAGTTAAAAAAATGAAAATACTAATTACTAGGCATGATAAAATAGGAGATTTTTGCGTTACCCTTCCACTTTTTAAAGCTATAAAAGAGCAAAATCCATCAATTTCTATCACAGCTCTTGTATCAAAAGTGAATTTCAATTTTGCTAAAAATATAGATTTTATTGATGATGTAATTTTGTATGATAAAGATGATTTTTTGGGAACTTTAAAGAGAATTAAAGAACAAAGATTTGATGCAAGTATAAGTGCATTTATAGATACAAGGCTTGGGTTTTTACTTTTTTTAAGTGGTATAAAAACTAGAGTTGCCCCAGCAACAAAAATAGCACAAATATTTTTTAATAAGAAAATTACCCAAAGAAGAAGTAGGGTAGAAAAAACAGAGTGGCAGTATAATATGGACTTGGGAAAAGTTTTATTTCCTGATTTAAAAGAAGAGTTTTCAAAACCTCTTCTGGGCTCAGCACTCAGCACTCAATACTCAACACTCAAAAAAGTAGTTTTTCACCCCGGTTTTGGTGGTAGTAGCGATGGAAATTTAAGATTAGATGACTATTTAGTACTAGCTTGTGAGGCTTCAAAATTACCAAATATAGAAGTGATTTTTACTTTTGGACCAGATGATACTATATCAAAAGAGTATATAAGCACTCATCTTGATTTTGAAGCTACTATTTTACAATCTAAGATGAGTTTGATAGAATTTTGCCAGTTTTTAAGTGGTTGTGAGCTTTTTGTAAGCACTTCAACTGGACCTATGCACCTTGCAGGTGCTGTAAATATAAAAACACTCTCATTTTTTGGGGATAATTTATTTGCAAGTTCTAAGAGGTGGGCAACAATGAGTGATACTACAAAACAGCACAACTTTATGATAAACGCCTCATATTCAATACAAACTTTAGAAAAAATAAAAAGTACAATGTTGGAGATATTATCTTGAAATCACCTTTTATTTGGGATAGTTATTCAGACCAACCTCATGTTATACGAGATAAAGCATATAAAAAACAGATGAAAAAAAAGCATAGTTTGGATTATCTAAAACTTGTAATTAGTACCGCTTTTGTATTTCCTATTGCCACGACTTTGATGAAAGTTTTTAAACCATCCAAGCCAAAAGGAAACGATATATATGGTATCGGTGTCAATCTTGACAAAGGTGATGTTCAAGTGGAGCTTATTGAAGAGCTTGGAGTGAAAAATCTGTTAATCAGACTCCCTTTAAGTGATATACAAAATATACAAAAATACTACGATTTTACACTTAAATTTATACAAAATGGCAATAAACAGATAGTTATCAATATTTTGCAAGATAGAGAGCATATTGATGATTCTGAGCTTTTGCAAGAAGATATTAGTATAATATTTAATACATTTAAGACTGTTACAAATGAGTTTCAAATAGGCAATGCCATCAATCGTACCAAGTGGGGATTTTTTAGTATTGGAGAGTACTTAAAGTTCTATAAGTATGTACAAGATATCAGAGATAGCAGTTTTAAGAATATCAAATTAATAGGTCCTAGTGTGATAGATTTTGAGTACTATTACACCGTACGAGCTCTTTTTAATGGCTATGATATATCATTTGATAAGCTATCAAGTTTACTTTATGTGGATAGAAGAGGAAGTCCTTATAGCACCCAAATGGGGATATTTGATACTTCAAATAAAATAGATTTACTATATGCTCTGACAAGATTAAGTCCCAAAACAAAAAGCGATGATATATATATCACTGAAGTCAACTGGCCATTGTCTAATACGGCTCCATATGCTCCGACAAGTGAAAAAGAGTGTGTAGGATATGATGAGTATGCTAAATATATGGTAGAATACTACGATATAGCTAGAAAAAGTGGAAAAATATCAAAAGTATTTTGGCATCAGCTTATAGCTCCAGGATATGGGCTAGTAGATAATCGTGATGGTAAGATAATCAAAACAAAAGCATTTTATGAGTTTAAAAAGATGGTTCAAAATGGATAAAAAAATAGTTTTGCAAATACCAACATGGCTAGGGGATGCTGTCATGGCAACACCTGCTATAGAAAATATAATACAACATTTTGGAGATGATTATAAGTATATCGTGCTTGGCTCAAGCGTATCGGTAAAAATCTTTGAATTTCACCCAAAAATATCACAAATCATAGTAGATGATACCAAAAAAGGTGGTTTTAGGTATCTAAATATCTACAATCTTGCCAAATCATTTGGTAGTGTTGATGTGTTTTTTTCTTTTAGAAGGTCTTTTAGTGCAAGAATTTTGCAGTTTTTCGTAAATTCAAAAGCAAAATACGGATATAAAAGACTCACTTCAGAGCAAATCCACTTAGTTCTTAGATACAACGACTTTGTAAACCACACACTAAAAACAAACTATCAAGCAGGTGATTTAAAAATCTATACTAGTTCTTCTCTAACACCTAACACCTACCACCTACCACCTAAAAAACTAGGTCTAAACCCAGGTGCAACATACGGAAGTGCCAAAAGATGGTACCCAAAAGAATTTGCACTAGTAGCCAAAGAACTAAGCAAAGAGTATGATATCCTTATTTTTGGTGGCCCTACAGAGGTAGAACAAGCTGGAGAGATAGAAAAATATCTACAAGAGCTTGGTGTCACAAATTATACCAATCTTGCAGGAAAAACTACCGTAACAGAACTTATAGAATATATCAAAAATCTTGATTTATTTATCACCAATGACAGCGGTCCTATGCACCTAGCAGCAGCTTTTAAAGTCAAAACAGTTGCTATATTTGGACCTACCAAACATATGGAAACCCACCAATGGAATAACCCAAATGAAATAATAGTAAGGCACGATATAGAATGTGCTCCTTGTATGAAAAGAGTATGCCCACTTGGTCATCATGAATGTATGAAAAAAATTACTGCAAGTGATGTATTGGAGAGATTATGACTTATTCCTCATCAACAAAGATGGATTTTATAGATACTATTGAAAATTTACAAGAATTTAAAGAACAAAAAGGGCTTAAAAAGTTTTTTTCCAAAAAAACATATCCAGATATATATTTTTATAATTCATCAGATAAAAACAAAGATACTTTATGCAAAAATGCAAAAACAATAATAGCAAACTCCAAAAGAATATATGGTATTTTAAAAACAAGGTATGAAAACAAAAATATAGAGCTAATATACCCTTGTATTGATATATCAAACTCCTTTTCAAAACCTCAAGCCAAACAAGAAATGGGTGATATTTATGGTCTAAGAACTGAGACAAAATTTGTAACATTCTATGATAGTGACTTTAAAAATGGTGGAATCAAAGAGTTTATTTCTATGATAAATAGCCTCAATTTCAAATTTGTAAAAGCTTGTATTATAGGTGATACTAAATCTTTAGACACAATAAGACTATTTGTAGCAAGACTCAAAACAAAACATAGGTTTTTGTTGATAGAAGAGGATAATATTGATATGGTATTAAGTGCTAGTGATGTGTTTATCTCTCCTACACAAAAAAAAACATTTAATACAAATATATTAAAAGCTATGTCTTATGCAAATATTGTATTTACTTCTATAGACAATGACGCAAGTGAAATACTTGATAACTACTCTTTAATGCATTCACACAACGATATGACAGTGCTTTTCAAAATAGAAAGAATACTACAAAGTGAAAGTGATTTGAAGCTCATTGGTGAGCAAAACCTAAAAACAGCAAGTGGCTATTCATGTACATCAGTAGTGGAGAAGTTAAATAAACTGGCACTTGCATAGCTAAAGTGCTAATTATTTAAAAAACTTTAGTGAACTTTTATAAAGTTTGTGATAAAATTTTGCACAAGAGACTGAGAAACTGAGAGACTTAGCAATTAAAACTTAGTTTCTCAGTCACTTAGTTTCTCAGTTACTTTAAAACAAGGAGTGCTTATATGGCATACATCGCTTTAGCGATTTATCCAGTCTCCGAAGAGTATATTCAATAGATATGCTCAAAACTGAATTACAACAAAAAAAACAAGGAGTGCTTACATGGCAAAACAACAATTTCAAACAGAAGTAGGGCAACTTTTATATCTTATGACACACTCGCTTTACTCAAATAAAGAGATTTTCATAAGAGAGCTTGTATCAAATAGTAGTGATGCTATTGATAAACTAAAATATTTAACTTTGACAGATGAGTCTTTGAAAAGTTTGGAGTGGACTCCACAAATAAGTATTAGTTTTGATAAAGATGATAAATCTTTGACAATAGCTGATAATGGTATAGGTATGGATGAGGCTGATTTAGTGGCTAATATTGGAACTATTGCAAAAAGTGGAACTAAGTCATTTGTAGAAAAGCTTACAGGTGATGCAAAAAAAGATAGCAATCTAATAGGTCAATTTGGGGTAGGGTTTTATTCAGTATTTATGGTAGCAGACTTCGTAGATGTGATTACCAAAAAAGCTGGAAGTGAACAAGCTTACAAATGGAATAGTGATGGTAGAGGTGAATTTGAAATCAAGCCAGTTACTAAAGATTCCCAAGGAACTGTAATATATATCAAACTAAAAGATGATGAAGTAGAAGACTTTGCAAGTAAACATAGAATTGAAACAATAATCAAGAAATATTCAAATCACATAGCTTATCCAATATTCTTAAACTACAAAGAAGAAGTAGAAAACGAAGAAACAAAAGAAAAAACTCTTGAAAGTAAAAAAGAGCAAATAAATGCAGCTACGGCTCTTTGGACACTTCCTAAATCAAAAGTAAAACCAGAAGAATATAATGAGTTTTATAAGTCAATTTCACATGATAGCTCTGATTCTTTACTTCATGTACATACAAAAGCAGAAGGGGTAAATAACTATACAACGCTATTTTATGTACCTCAAAAAGCTCCATTTGATATGTATAGAGTAGATTATCAAAGCGGTGTAAAACTTTATGTAAAAAGAGTATTTATCACTGATGATGATAAAGAACTTCTTCCTACATACCTAAGATTTGTAAGAGGTATCATAGATAGTGAGGATTTACCTCTAAATGTAAGTAGAGAAATCCTACAAGAAAATAGAATCCTAGCAAATATCAAACAATCAAGTGTCAAAAAAATACTTAGCGAGTTCAAAAAACTTAGTGAAGACAAAGAAAAATATGGACAGTTTTATAAAGAGTTTGGAAAAGCATTAAAAGAGGGTGCTTATCAAGACTTTACAAATAAAGAGGCTATTTTAGAGCTTTTAAGATACAAATCAACAAAAGCAGATGGTATGACATCATTTGCTGAGTATAAAGATAGAGCTTCTACAGAGCAGAAAGCTATTTATTATATAGTTGGTGAAAATGAGAAGATTTTGAGAAGCTCACCACTACTTGAAAGCTACAAAAAAGCTGATATTGAAGTACTTATTCTTGATGATAAAGAGATAGATGATATTATCACTCCTGCTTTTGGTGCATATCAAGAATGGCAATTCAAAGATATCACATCTTGTGAAGCACCAGCATCAGAGCAAAGTGAAGAAGAGAAAAAAGAGATTGAAGAGAAATACAAATCAATCGTAGAAAAAATCAAATCAAACTTAGGTGACGCTGTAAAAGATGTAAAAGTAACAAACAGATTAAGTGATAGCCCAAGCTGTGTAGTAAAAGATGGCAATGACCCTATGGCTTCTATGGCTCATATGTTTAGAGCTATGGGGCAAGAGATGCCAGAAGCTGCACCAATACTTGAAATCAACCCAGAACATGATATAATCAAAAAACTAAATGGTTGTGCTGATGATAGCTTGATAGCTGATATTTCTTGGTTACTGTTAGATAATGCAAAAATAAGTGAAGGTATTGAGATAAAAGACCCTATTGGTTTCGTAAAAAGACTAAATAGCGTTATGGCTAAAGTGTTTTAGGAAGTTGCTTAGCTACTGGGGTACTAAGGTACTGAGATATTCTAAGATATTAAAACTCAGTACCTAAGTCGCTCAGTACCACACAAAACAAGGTAAAATAATGAACAAAGTAAAACTCTCACTAGCAACTTTAGGCTTGGTTTTATTCTTGAGTGGTTGTAATTATACTCCTTATATGCAGTTTTCACATAATGCAATATATTTAAATGATAAAGATACAACCAATATTCTAAAACTACAAAATCCAAGAAAAGTATATAGATTTGATTCTTGTGTATTTAATGGTTTTACCATAGATGACAAAAATACACATATAGAGTATATAAAACTACACTCTTGGTGTCAGTGGAATGGATTATCAAGTAGTTTTTATCAAAATTTCCTGAATTTAAATATTAAGAAATTACAATTAATAAAAAGTTTTACAAAGGATAAGTACAATATCTTTTTGTATGCAAAAGATGGTAAAGAGTTTTATTTTGTTCATACTTATGATGTGAGTAGTGATTTATTAATAATAGATTATGATGGTAGTTTTGTAGTAAGTATATGCGATGAGTGTTATTTACTTGATAAATCAATACAATTTGATGAAAGAATAGATAAAAGTCTGATTGATAGGAATTTTTTTGAAGGATATTTTTCAAGAGAATCTAATGATGATGAATATTATAAAAAATAAAAGGCAATTATGGAAGATTTAATAAGGGACTGGGGATATTTAATACTATTTTTATATTCCTTTGGTGGTGGTTTTGTAGCACTTGTGGCTGCTGGGGTTCTTAGCTTCAGTGGTGAGCTTAATATTTATGTGACTATTGCAGTTGCAGCTGTTGCCAACTTTATAGGTGATCAGTTTTTATTTTATATGGCGAGAACTAATAAGCACTTTGCAAAAGATATAATGCAAAAATATGGTAGAAAAGTAGCATATACACATTTACTTATGAGAAAATATGGTTACATTGCAATATTTATTCAGAAATATCTTTATGGTGTAAAGACTTTAGTGCCTCTTGCTATTGGACTTACCAAATATAGTCAGGCTAGATTTGCTTTTTATAATATTTTTGCTTCTATATTATGGGCTGTTGTAATAGGTAGTATTTCATATATGTTGGGTGAAATTGTACTTACTTATGCAGAGGAATATAAATATTATGGTGTTGCTGTAATCTTAGGAATTATTCTATTTGTTTCATATCTCTACAGAAAAATCTAATCTAGAATAAAAGTGTAACTAAACAACTCATTAGTTGCACTTTTTTCTTCTACTGATATTAAATATCTTTTTAAAAAAATCATTTTTTGCTATCATTACTTTACAAAAAAACAGTTGGTAGAGTGTAGGTTGTAAATGGTAGTTTTTATCTTTTACTTTTTACTTTTTACCTATAAAATACAAGGAGATTTTAATGGCTTTAATAGAAGAATATAAGGTTCACACAAGCGAACGAGAAACTCTTGGTGTTCCACCACTTCCACTAACAGTTAAACAAACTGCTGATTTAGTAGAATTATTGAAAGCTGACAATATAATAGAAGCTGATTATTTAATGGACCTTTTAGAAAATAGAATCAATCCAGGTGTTGATGATGCTGCTTATGTAAAAGCTGCATTTTTGAATGATATAGTTCAAAGTAAGGCAACTTGTAAAGCGATTTCAAAAATAAAAGCTATTGAAATACTTGGTAAAATGATGGGTGGATATAATGTGACCCCACTTGTAGATGCACTTAAAATTGGTGGTGATATAGCACAATCTGCTGCGAATGAATTGAAAAATACATTACTAGTATATGATGCGTTTAATGATGTAAAAGATTTGATGGATGCTGGAAATAGCTTTGCAAAAGAAGTTATTACATCTTGGGCAAATGCTGAGTGGTTTACAAATAAACCAGCAGTTGCTGAAGAAATGACACTAACTGTATATAAAGTTCCAGGTGAGACAAATACAGATGATTTAAGTCCAGCTGGTGAAGCTTTCACAAGAAGTGATATTCCATTACATGCAAATTCTATGCTTGGTGCAAGAATGAATGACCCACTTAATACTATCAAATCTTTGAAAGATAAAGGTCACTCAATAGCTTATGTTGGAGATGTTGTAGGTACTGGAAGTAGTAGAAAATCAGGGATTAACTCCGTTCAATGGCATATGGGTGTAGATATCCCAGGTGTTCCAAATAAAAGAACTGGTGGTGTAGTGATTGGTTCTATTATTGCTCCAATTTTCTTCAATACTGCAGAAGATAGTGGTTGTTTACCAATCAAAGCTGATGTATCAGGTATAGAAACTGGTGATGTTATTGTTGTTAAATTTTATGAAGGTAAAATCTATAAAGATGGTGCAGTAGTAAGTGAATTTAAAGCTGAGCCAAATACAATAGCTGATGAGGTAAGAGCAGGTGGAAGAATCCCACTTATCATAGGTAGAGGTTTGACTACAAAAGCTAGAGCTGTTCTTGGTATGGCTGAAGATACAATATTTGCAAGACCAGAGCAGCCAACTGATAGTGGCAAAGGTTATACACTAGCACAAAAAATGGTAGGTAAAGCTTGTGGTGTTGCTGGAGTTAGAGCTGGTATGTATGTAGAGCCAATTTGTACAACAGTTGGAAGCCAAGATACAACAGGACCAATGACAAGAGATGAAGTAAAAGAGCTTTCAGCTCTAAGCTTTAGTGCAGATATGGTTATGCAATCATTCTGTCATACAGCTGCTTATCCAAAACCAGCTGATATTAAATTACAACATACTTTACCAGAGTTTATCACAAGTAGAGGTGGAGTAATCCTTAGACCAGGTGATGGTGTTATTCACTCATGGTTGAATAGATTGTGTTTACCTGATACTGTAGGAACGGGAGGAGATAGCCATACAAGATTCCCAATAGGTATCTCTTTCCCAGCTGGGTCTGGACTTGTCGCATTTGCTGGAGTTACTGGCGCTATGCCACTTAATATGCCAGAATCTGTACTTGTTAGATTCAAAGGTAAAATGCAAGCAGGTATTACTCTTAGAGACCTTGTAAATGCAATTCCTTATTATGCTATCAAAGCAAGACTTTTAACAGTTGAGAAAAAAGGTAAAAAGAATATTTTTGATGGAACTATTTTGGAAATTGAAGGGTTAGATGACCTTAAAGTAGAACAAGCATTTGAGCTAAGTGATGCTTCGGCTGAACGAAGTGCAGCAGCATGTACTGTAAAACTAGGAATTGAGCCAGTAAAAGAGTATTTAAGCTCAAATGTTAAGCTTATAGAGCAAATGATAGCTGAAGGTTACCAAGATGCTAGAACATTAGCTAGAAGAGCAGAAAAAATGAAAGAGTGGTTGGCTAATCCATCGTTAATGGAAGCTGACAAAGATGCTGAATATAAAACTGTAATTGAAATCGATTTAAATGAAATTACAGAGCCAATTTTAGCTTGTCCAAACGATCCAGATGATGTTGCAACTTTAAGTGAAATATTAAATGATCCAAAAAGACCAAAAAATATAGATGAAGTATTTGTTGGAAGTTGTATGACAAATATTGGTTTGTTTAGAGCTTTAGGTGAAGTTTTAAGAGGAGAGGGTGCAGTACCTACAAGATTATGGGTATGTCCTCCAACAAAAATGGATCAAAAACAACTTACTGAAGAGGGTTATTACTCAGTATTTGGAACAGCAGGTGCAAGACTTGAAGTACCAGGATGTAGCTTATGTATGGGTAACCAAGCAAGAGTTGCTGACAAAGCCGTAATATTTAGTACAAGTACAAGAAATTTTGATAACAGAATGGGTAAAGACGCACAGTGTTATCTAGGAAGTGCTGAACTTGCTGCTGTTTGTGCAATGCTTGGAAAAATTCCAACAGCAAAAGAATACTATGATATAGTAACTAAAAAAATAACAGATGATAAAAAATCTAAAATCTACAAATACCTAAACTTCCATGAGTTTGGTGCTGATGAGCTTAAATATTTAGTACATAGTTAATAAACAAAGGAGAGGTTACTCTTCTTTGTTTATATTTGTAACTTTTTTGTTTAAAATAACATAATCAAAACTTATAATTCTTTTAGTATACTTTTTATCTTATTTGTGATATAATTTTTGTCACAGAGGTAATTAAATGGTAAAGTATAGTATTTCAAGAAAATTAATCTTAATTCTTATTTTTGCACTTATTCTAGTCTTTTTGGTTAGAGTTCCTATCAATTACTACAGTAGTCATGATACATATAATTTAGAACGAACCCAAAAAGCACAACTTTTAGAAAAAAGGTTAAAGCTAGGTATTGCTTCACCTATTTGGAATCTTCACTATGATTTGGTTAAAAATATTATAGATATAGAAGTGCAAGACCCATATGTATCTTCAATCATTATAACAGATATTGATGGAGCGATTATAAGTATCGCAAAACATAATGGGGTAGATATCCATGATAATCAAACAAGTACTTTTCAGGTTTATTTTATGGATGAACATATCGCTAATGTAAAGATTATTTTTGACGAAAGAATTATGAATGATAAGCTTTGGAATAATTTTATGGCATTTACTTTACAATTTCTTGTGGTGCTGATTTTTGTATCAATAGTTTTCAAACTTTCCCTTGATAGTTTTGTCATCAAAAATCTTAAAATCTTAAAAAAATCTATTAGTGAAATCAGAAAAAATAAAAAATATAATCAAAAAATAGTAATAGATACAAATGACGAATTTAAACTATTGGCAGATGAATTTAATGAAATGCAAGATACTATAAATTCTACATTAGAAGATTTGGAGAGTTTAAATAATGATTTAGAAAAAAGAATACAATTTGAAGTGGAAAAGAATAGTAAAAGAGAAAAAGAGATATACAATCAATCAAAATTCTTACAAATGGGTGAGATGTTGAGTAATATAGCTCATCACTGGAGACAGCCACTGAGTGCCATAAGTACTACTGCATCTGGTTTGAAGATACAAAAAGAATTTGGTATGCTTGATGATAAAGATTTTATAAACTCTATAGATACGATTATGACACAAACTAAAAAACTCTCTTCTACTATTGATGATTTCCGTAAATTTTTTATTGAAGAACACAGTGAAAACAAAACTAATTTTGATATAAATGAAACTATATCAAAACTTTCAACTATTATTGTAGCCACATTGGATGAAAAAAATATTACACTTGATACTAGTTTGGAACAAAACTTATTAATATATGGTTACCAAAATGAGATATTTCAAGTATTGTTAAATCTACTCAATAATGCAATAGAAGCATTTGAGAATAAACAAATAGATTATAATAAAAAGATAAAAATTACAACATACAAAAAAGATAGCGATATACAAATTGAGATTGAGGATAATGCAGGTGGAATTCCTGAGCAATATATTGAGAAAATTTTTGACCCATATTTTACTACAAAACATCAAAAACAAGGTGTGGGAGTGAGTTTATATATGTGTAAAGAGATGATATACAAACATCATAATGGTAATATTATTGTATCAAATTCACAAAATGGTGCTAAATTTACAATCATTATACCTACAATTTAAGTTTTTTTGGTAAAATACTATTATGGAAATAGTAGAGACACTAAATAATCAAATTGATAAATTATTACAAAGTTATGAAGAACTTAAGTTTGAAAATCAATCTTTAAAGGTTCAAGTAGAGCAATTAAAAGATATGAATGATGAATTATTAAGAAACAATGAAGATATGCTCTTAAATATAGATAGAACATTGGCATTTTCAAAGGCAATAAGTGAAAAAAAAGATAGTATTTCATATTAATCATTTGGCATATTCTTTAGAGATTGATGAATCTTTGGAAAAAGAGATGACAATGTATCTAAAAAAAGATGAAAATCTTAATATCCAAGAGTTATTGGCAGCTTATGTACGAAAATCCCAAGAGTGTTTAAATCTAAAAAATGACATCTATAAAATATCATCAAAAATTCCAAAACTTTAGTTATGGTGTATTCAAAAGCTTTTAGTACATTTGAAGTTATAGTTGTTTTGATAGTACTCTCTTTTTTGGCTATCGTTGGGGTATCCAAATTTAGCTCAAGTGCCAATATAGCTAATACTGTGAAGATAAAATCTGATATTGCTCTTATTAGAACTTCACTTCAAGATGCAAAAACACAAAGCATACTCCAAGGAAATAGTGGATTTAGTATTAGTTCTTTGGATGATGCCTCTATTAATACACAAAATGAAAAACTATTTATTGGTGTAAATAATATAAAACTTTTATCTTATCCTATTTTTTCAAGTTCAATATCAAGTGCAAAAAGTGGTGACTGGGTGAAGCTTTCATCTACTGCATATAGAGCCTATCTTTCTTCAAATGAATTTGTTGATTTTGAATACGCGGCTACTAAAAATCTTTTTGAGTGTAATTATGGAGAAACTTTATGTCAGCAATTATCACAGTAGGTTTAGATGTATTATTATGAAATAGCAATTTTAGGGACAAAGCTACAAAACCTTACTTATAAATATCAAGAAGCTCTTGACATTGGGACTATTGTAGAGATTGCATTGAAAAATAGAACCAAATTAACTAAAGGGGTAGTTGTATGTGAGGTACAAAAGCCTCAAAAATTTGAGTGTAGCGATATTTTGGGAATTAGTGATTATTACTTTAGTCAAGAAATCATAAAAATGGCTACCTTTATATCAAGCTATTATATCTCACATCTTGGTATTGTATTTGCTTTATTTACACCATTTGACAAAAAAATATCATATATAAATTGTGATATAACGATAAATGACAATATAGAATTAAATCCAGAACAAGAAAAAGCTTATGAATTTATAAAAGAAACCAAACAGGCTGTTTTATTTGCTGATACTGGTAGTGGAAAAACAGAGATTTATATAAAACTTATCAAAGATGCTGTTTTATTAGGTCAATCAGCATTGCTTATGATGCCAGAAATTTCTTTGACACCTCAAATGGAAAAAAGACTTCATGCTGTTTTTGGAGATAGTGTTGCTTTGTGGCATTCTAAGATTAGCAAAAAGAACAAAGAAGCTATTCTTGATGGTTTGCTCAAAGGAAATATCAAAATAATTGCAGGGGCTAGGTCAGCACTGTTTTTGCCATATACAAATCTTGGATTGATTGTTGTTGATGAAGAGCATGATGAGTCATATAAGAGTGATCAAAGTCCAAGATATAATGCAAAAGACTTAGCTATTTATATAGGTAAAACTTTTGATAAAACAGTAGTTTTAGGAAGTGCAACTCCATCTATGACCTCTTATCATAAAATACCGTATATTAGGCTATCTAAAACATATTTTGAAACAAATAAGAATTTCATTTTTGATACTACGAAACTAAGTCTTAGTAACTTAATCGTGGATAAGATAAAGCAAACATTAGAAAATAAAAATCAAGTTATAGTATTTTTGCCTACAAGAGCAAACTTTAAATACCAAATATGTGATACTTGTGGTAAAAGTGTAGAATGTCCTTATTGTAGTGTAAGTATGAGTTTACATAAGAATCTAAAGGCTTTAAAGTGCCATTATTGTGGATACACTCAAATGATTCCAGAACATTGCCCATCTTGTAAAATAGGGATTATCAAAAATTTCCGTCTTGGTACGGCAGAAGTTGAAACACAGCTAAAAAATATATTTCCAGATTCTCAAATATCAAGATTTGACAGGGATGAGATAACAACACAAAAAAAACTAAAAGCAACTCTTAGTGATTTTAATGATGAAAAGATTGATATTTTGGTAGGTACTCAGATGCTTAGTAAAGGTCATGATTATCACAATGTCAAACTGGCAGTAATTTTGGGAATAGATTCAATTCTTTCTTCAAATAACTATAAAGCAAGAGAAAATGCACTCTCACTTTTGCTACAAATTGCAGGAAGAAGTGGAAGAAAAGGTTTTGGTGAAGTAATCATACAGACACAAAATCAAGAGTTTTTTGAATATTATTGTAATGATATAGACTATGAGGGGTTTTTGAAAGAAGAGATAGAATATAGAAAAGAGCTTTATCCTCCATTTGTGAAATTAGCGAAAATTATCTTTTCTCATACAAATCACAAAATTGCATTTGAACATATGCAATATGAACTTGAAAAACTTTTGAAAATTGATAATATTCAAGTAATTGGTTATGGAGAACAGCCAGTTTTTAAGGTTTCCAATAAATATAGGTATCAAATATTACTTCGTAGTTCAAGCCCAAAAGCACTTTTAAATGCCTTGTATCAGATTAGCTCAAATAGTGCTAGTATTGATATGGATATGGTTTAGTCTATATTTAACCAACAGAACTTATCTCTTTTTATTCAAGATTATGATATAGTTAAGAAAAAAAAGGGTTGATATTGAATCAAAAACTCGTAATTGGCGAAAAAAATAGACTTGAAATATTTAGACAAACAGATAATGGATTTTATCTTAGAGCACAAGATGAAAATGAGGTTTTATTACCAAATCAATATATCACACCATCTATGAAGATTGGCGGTGAGGTTGATGTATTTTTGTATCATGATTCTGAAGATAGAATAGTAGCAGTTACTACATTCCCACAAGCAATAGTTGGGGAGTTTGGTTATTTTGAAGTTGTAGATGTTGCACATTTTGGTGCTTTTGTTGACTGGGGATTACCTAAAGATTTGTTTGTTCCTAAATCTATGCAAAAAATACCATTCAAAGTAGGTATGAAAACAGTTTTGAGAGTGTGTAAAGATGATGATACAGATAGAGTAGTAGGAAATCATAAATATACACAATATATCAACAAAGATACACAAAACTTATCAAAAAATCAAGAAGTTAAGTTTATTGTATATAAAGAAACAGAACTTGGGTTCAAAGTAATTGTAGAAAATCAATATGATGGACTTATCTTTCATAGTGAAGTCTTTGGCCCATTGAGAACTGGTGATAAAAAGAGTGGTTATATCAAGCTTATAAGAGAAGACGGAAAGCTAGATATTGCACTTAGACCAACAGGTGAAGCAAATGAAAATTTAGCAAGCCAAAAAGTTATGGAAGTACTAACTGCTAACAATGGCAAGATGAAATATCACTATAAAAGTACTCCTGAAGAGATAAATTTGATGTTTGGACTAAGTCGTAAAATATTTAAAAAAGCACTTACAAGTTTGAGTGAAAGTGGCAAAATAACAGTTGATGAAAATGGAATAGCACTTAAATGAGTGGAAATTTACGCTCAAGTGTCAAAATAGGTGCAAAAGTGAAAATTGTTTTGAAACAAGACCAAAGAAGTGGAAAGCTAACGGATGGAGTTGTAAAAGATATTCTTACATCTTCCCCCTCTCATCCACATGGGATAAAAGTGCGTTTAATCGATGGCAATGTAGGCAGGGTTAAGGAGATTGGCTAAATAATGAATTCAGAGCTATTAATTAGGTCATTTAAGGACTTTTTATCACCCAAAATCATTATGACTAGTGTGACAAGTTTGATAATTACTGTTTTTATAGTTTTGTTTGGTTTGTATTTTGCTTTTGATGGTTTTGGTGGCTTGAAAGATGAAATTTTATTGGTTATACAATCAGAAAATTGGCTTTTTCTTGAGGGATTAAAAGAAAATTTCATTATAGACTTTTTGATAAAACATGCTATTTTTTCTTTTGTTTTAAATTTCTTATTTTTGATGGGATTTGGGTTAATTATTTATTATATATTTTTTATGATTTATTCTTTTGTTATAGGTTTTTTTAGTATAGTTATTATCAAAGATTTACAATCAAAATATTATGAAGATATAAGGCTTGATGGCATTAGTATAGGTTCGTCTATATGGTTTTATATTAAAACAGTTCTGATAACTGTGGTCTTATTTATATTGTTATTACCTTTTTATTTTATCCCTATTTTAAATCTTGTGATATTTTTACCTATGTATTATTTTTTTCATAAAACTTTGGTTTTTGATGTAAGTAGCATTATCAACTCAACACAAGAATATCAACAAATCAAAGCTCTCAATTGGGGAAGTCTAAAAGTCAAAACTTTTGTATTGTTTTTGGTAGCACTAGTTCCTATTGTTGGAATCATTTTGTACCCTTTTTATATCCTTTTTATTGGGCACTTTATATTTTCAAAGACAAAAACTATTAGAGAGGTTGGGGTTGAAAAAATATCTATTGTTTGATAATGATGGAGTTTTGGTAGAAACAGAAATGTGGTACTACGAAGCCAATGTCAGAGCTTTATTTGAGCTAGGTTTTGAGTTGCCTTTTGAGAAATATATGCAAATGATGGCACATGGTACTACTGTTTGGGAAGAGCCTTTAAAAAGTGGCATTTCTGAAGAAATTATTCAAAAAGCAAGAGAAAAAAGAAACAAATACTATCAAGAGTTCCTCCGTACAAAAGATTTAGCTATTGATGGCGTAGAAGAGCTTTTGGAGAGACTTAGCAAAGATTATTCAATGGCAATAGTCACCACTTCCAGAAGAGTTGATTTTGAACTAATCCACTCTAAAACAAATATCACAAAATATATGGATTTTATTCTTTGCGAAGAAGACTACACCCACGCCAAACCACATCCAGAACCATACCTAAAAGCAGTAGAAATATTTGGCTGTGATAAATCTGAAGCACTCATAATAGAAGATTCCCAGAGAGGTTTAAGTGCTGCTGTGAGTGCAGGGATAGAGTGTGTAACTGTCAAAAATGATTTCACAAGTACTCATGACTTTTCCAAAAGTACATATAAAATTGACTCGTTGAAAGAGCTGGATGGTTTGTTGTGTCAAATCCTTTTATCTTGAATTAGTATCTTTATTTGCTTTATTCATACACCATATCATATATCCCAAAAAGCCTAAAAATACAATATTTAAAAACCAATTTTCATTTGGAATCGTAAATCTTATAAATATAAGTACTATTACTATGGTCATTATATTTTTACAAGGTTTTACTATCCTATCCCAATATGTTAATTCTTTTTTTTCATTTGAAGTTGGCTCTATGGTAGAAGAAGTAGGTTCTTCTTTGTTGGCTTGTAATGTTCCTTCTTGGTGTTCTTGTGGATTGGATTGTTGTTCTTTTCTTTTTTTGTAGGGTAGGTAGTATTCGTGGTACCAACTGTAGATAATTGCTATTGTAACAGCAATGTATAAAAGTATTGCTGTAATTATATAACTTTCTGCATTTTCAGCTTTCATCCTATGATGAATTTGTATGCCTTCTCTTCCAAGCAATCCAACATAAAGTGCAAATGTAGGGATTGCCATCACTCCTAAAATTCTTCCTATTTCTTTAAATATAATTTTAAATGCTTTTTTCATTCTTATTTGTCCTCATATAAGTATTTAGCCATTTCACTAAAGCCTTTATCATAAGCATATTCTGCTAATTCATTTTTTTTACAATAGATAGTTTTAGCTAGTACTACATCCACAAGAAGTTCTTCTTTTTTAAACTCATCTGCAAAGTATTTAAATAGATGTTTACCGTACATTGCACCTTCGGATAATATAGTTAGTCCTTTTCCTATAGGAACTGTTATTGGAGCTGCTGGAGGAAATAATCTAGCCGTTGTCAAAGAAGCAGCTCCAGCTAACCCAAGTTTATCCGAAGCCCATTCCAAATCCCCCGCCACATCCAACATAACATACTTCTGATGTTCTTTACTAGCTATAGTTTTATGTAGTTTTTCATTTCTTAGTATATTTTCATTATGGGTATTTATGGATTGTTGGTCTATATTGCCTTGGAAGTAGGGCTTTGGTTTTAGGTGTTCTTGGTTTGGCTTTATATTTAAAGTATTTTTTACATATTGATATATGGAAGTAGATTGAGGTATTTGTCTTATTGCTTCTATACTTCCTAGCAGTACCTTTTCCTTACCACCATTTTGTTCAATTTTACTTTGTACAAAGTTTTTTAGTTCATCTGGTGATTTTATCTCTTGTAAATATACTATATGGTACTGTTTATCTGGTTTTTTATTTATCTCTTGTTTTAGTTCATTATATACTTTAGTTGCTGAACTTTTTAGATATTTGGTGTGTTTTGCATTGGTATCATAAAACACAAAGTAAAGAGTATTTCCTATATCAAGCTTAGGCTTATCTCCCCTTACCTTAAACCCATCCTTACCCATAGGCTCAGCATTAGTAGGAGAAGTTGGAGGAGTTAGTATATCTATAAAAGAGTTCTTAGGTAAATCTTTTGCAATATTCTTTCCGTATATATTACTTAGTATATCAAGATTGGGAATATCAACTTGAGGA
>JALNYH010000030.1 GCA_023229945.1 Arcobacteraceae bacterium
TGTAAGGTTTTCATAACTAGAGCTATATAAAATAGATAAAGAGATTAAAAGAAATACAATAACTCTAGTTAACTTCAAATAATTATTCCCCGTTTACAAGTTTATTCATTAATTCTTTTACGGTAATGATTTCATCTAGTTTATATCCATTTGAACCTGTAAAAAATAATCCAGTATCTATATTACCAAGATAAGCATCACTTAGTCTATCTGCTATACA
The DNA here is from genome assembly GCA_023229945.1 of Arcobacteraceae bacterium. Taxonomy (GTDB): domain Bacteria; phylum Campylobacterota; class Campylobacteria; order Campylobacterales; family Arcobacteraceae; genus UBA6211. Next base: position 221 of record JALNYH010000030.1, read on the forward strand.
AAATCCAACTGCTTTTGCTTCTTCACCGCTTTTACAGGGGAAAACACAGTTACTTATACAAGCAACTTTAGGTGCAGTGCCATTGAGCATTGATTTTTGTAAGTTTGTTATGACACCACGAGCAGGGTAACCTACAGGAGATTTCATAAGTTGTATATCTTCTTCTTTAGAATCAAGTAAGATTTGTTTTAAATTATCATGAGCATCACATTCAACAGTACCAATAAATCTTGTACCCATTTGAACACCTGCACATCCTAAATTTAAGAACTTATCAATATCATTTTTATCCCAAATACCACCAGCAGCGATTACAGGAATATTACCCCAATTTTTAGCTTCTTCAATAACAGGAGGAACAATATTCTCAAGACTATTTTCCTCTTTTAGACACTCATCATAGCTAAAGCCTTGATGCCCACCACTTAATGGTCCTTCAACAATTACAGCATCAGGAACTTTGTCATATCTTGCCCATCTTTTACAGATAATTTTAAGTGCTTTTGCTGATGATACTATAGGAATTAGTGCAACATCTGGATAATCTTTTGTAAATTCTGGCATATTAGTAGGAAGTCCAGCACCAGTGATAATAATATCTATACCAGCTTCACAAGCATCTTTTACAACTTTTGAATAATCATTAATAGCATAAAGTATATTTGCAGCTAATGGTTTATCTCCACATATTTTTCTAGCATTATCAATAATAGCTTTTAAAGCATCCTTTGAATAAAAGTTAGCACTACTTACTGGTCTATTGTTGGCTAGTTTGGATACATACTTAAAATTTTCATAATATCCAGTTCCAACTGCACTAATAACACCAAGTCCACCTTCTTTTGAAACAGTACCTGCTAATTTATCCCAACTTATTCCTACGCCCATACCACCTTGTATGATTGGGATTTCTAATGTGTATTTACCTATTTTTAAACTTTCCAAAGCTTATCCTATTATAAATTTAGCAAAACTTTTCTTGCCTTTTTGAACTATGTACTCACCTATATTTAAGTTGAGTTTATCATCAGTTAATTTTTCTTGATTGATTTTCACACCACCAGCACCTATATCTCTTCTTGCTTGGGATGTTGATGCAACCAAATTAGATTCAACTAAAGCTTGACATATCCAAATACCATCGCTAAAAGTAAATTCAGGTATCTCTGTAGGAATATCTTTATTAGAAAAAATTTTAATGAACTCTTCCTTCGCCTTTTCACCAGCTCCTGCACCATGAAATCTATCAACAATTTCAAGAGCAAGATTATCTTTTACTGCTTTAGGGTGTATTGTACCATTTTCTACATTTAATTTTAATTGATTGATGTCATTTAATGATTTTGAAGATAAAAGTTCGTAATATCTCCACATCAAAGTATCACTAATAGATAATATTTTCCCAAACATATTATTTGCATCATCTGTTACACCTATGTAGTTGCCAAGGGATTTTGACATTTTTTGTACACCGTCAAGTCCTTCTAAAATTGGCATCATAAGTACAGCTTGTTCTTTACCTATATTGTAAGCTTTTTGTAGTGTTCTTCCCATTAAAAGGTTGAATTTTTGGTCAGTTCCTCCAAGTTCAACATCAGATTTTAGGTGTACACTATCATATCCTTGAAGTAGGGGATATAAAAACTCACTTATTGCTATAGGTGTATTTGATTTGTATCTATTTGTAAAATCATCCCTTTCTATCATCCTAGCAACTGTAAAGTTTCTTGAAAGTGCTATAAGCCCACCTGCACCCAAAGTATCTAGCCATGAGCTATTGAACACTACTTTTGTATAGTCTGGATTTAAAATCTTAAATACTTGGTCTTTATAACTTTGTGCATTTTCTAGCACTTGCTCTTTTGTCAAAACTTTTCTTGTTTCACTTTTGCCTGTAGGGTCACCAATAGTTGCTGTAAAATCACCAATTAAAAACAGTACATTTCCACCAAATTGTTGAAAAGTAGCTAGTTTTTGAAGCAATACAGTGTGACCTAGATGAAGATCTGGTGCAGTTGGGTCAAACCCAGCCTTTACCTCAAATCTCTCTCCAGTAGTATAAAATTTAGAAAGGAGCTTTTTAATAGCTTCCATATCAATAATCTCAGCAGTTCCTCTGCTTATCTCATCAAGTGCAATTTTTATTTTATCTTCCATTATACTTTTTACCTTTTAGATTTTATATTTTACTTATTTGTATGCGTCTGCTTTTGAAAAAAAGTCTATTATCTTAACCCTTTTTTCAATAAGTGTTTTTAGTTGTTCTTTATTTGCATTGGTTGTTTCAAATTCTATTTCACAAAATCTTGTATGGCTTATTTTATCTCTTCCATATTCTATAAATGCTATATTTATATCATGAGTTGAGAGATAAGTAAGTAGTTTTGCTAATTCACCTTTTATATTTGGGATACTTACTACCATTTTGTAGTTGTGTAGATTGTTCTCTTCCCATTTACAAAATAGCATATCATCACCGCTTAGTATTTTTTTATATGCTTTATTACACATTTTATGGTGAATTACAGCACTATTTTTTTCTTTGAAAGCTACTATGTCATCACCAAATTTCGGATGACAACAGTGCTCAAAAAGTAAATTGTTGATACTGAAATTTGAATATACAAGAACTTTATTTATCTTATATTTTTTAATAGTTAAATTTTGGATTTTAAATCTTGCAACAAACCCTAATTTACTTACAATTTGTTCAGTAGCTTTTTTCTTAATTTCTTTTACATAGTCCAAAATATGAGGAATCTTATGAAATTTTATATTGTTACTAAGTTCTGATAAAATATCTTTTTTGTATCTTGAAAATATTGTATTGATAATATTTTTTCCACTTGCTTCGTCTATTTCTTTTAACCTTGTACCACAAAGTAGTTTAATGGCTTTTTTTGCACGAGTAGTTTGAACCATACTTAGCCAACTACATCTTGGTATTTGATGATCTGTAGTTTTGATAGAAATGATATCAGAACTTTTTAGCTCAGTTAAAAGTGGCACTTTTACATTGTTGATATAACTCTCAATTGCAGTATTTCCCACATCAGTATGAATAAGATAAGCAAAATCAAGAGCAGTAGCTCCTCTTGGAAGAGCAAAAGTATTTCCTTTTGGTGAATATACTACTATTTCTTCACTATATAAATCTTGCTTTGCATCAGAATAAAACTCTTCAATATTTTCATTTTCAAACTCTAAAGAGTGAAGCCATTTAAGATTTGGAGCATGAGCATTATTGAGACCACTTTTATATTTCCAGTGAGCTGCTACGCCATATTCTGCTATTTTATTCATATCAAAAGTTCTTATTTGAACTTCATAGATATTTGAATCATAAAATACAGTAGTATGAATAGTTTGGTAACCATTTTCTTTTGGTGTGGATACATAATCTTTAAATCTAGCTATTAAAGGCTTGAATTTCATATGAATATGTCCCAAAACATCATAACATTGAATTGGTTCGTCTATTAGGATTCTAATTGCAAGAAGGTCTAATATCTCATCAATAGTTACACCTTTTCTTTGCATCTTTAGAAATATTGAATAATGGTGTTTTATTCTACTAAATATTTTGAGATTATCACTACTAAATCCATAATATTCAAGCATAGATTTTGTTGTAGATACAAAATCATTGAGTTTTAGTTGGATTTTATTTTGGTATTCTTCAAGATAGTTATCTATTGCTTTATATTCATCAGGATAAATATACATAAATGCTAAATCTTCAAGATCATTTTTGAGTGTAGAAATACCTAAACGATGTGCAATTGGAGCATAAACTACTAAAGTTTCTTCGGCAATTCTTATTTGTTTTTCTGGGGATAGGGCATCTAGGGTTAGCATATTATGCAGTCTATCACAAAGTTTGACTACTAATACCCTTACATCTTCAATAGAAGCTATGAGCATTTTTCTAAATGAAAGTGCTGAACTTAAAAGTTTTTCATGTGAAGTAGAGCTTGTAAGCTCATGTTCTCTTATCTCAACAATCTTAGTAAGTCCATCAACAATATTTGCGACCTCTTGACCATAAAAACTTTCTATCTCTTCTATCGTACAATCAGTATCTTCTACAATATCATGCAAAAGAGCAGCAGTAACCATATTTTCATCATTACTAAAATAAGCTGTTATTGTAGCTACTAAAATAGGATGTACAGAGTAGGGCTCACCACTTTTTCGTGTTTGACCTTCGTGTGCTATGATACAAAAGTCTATTGCTTTTTGGATATTTGGTGTTATTTGTATAGATGATGCTAAGGCTTTTATCGCACCATCTATTGTATTTATAAGTTTAAGTTCTTGAGAAAAGTTATTCATAAAAAGTAATTGTTAGTTGTTATTTAGCAACAACACCATCAATATGTAAAAGACCATTAGCTATTTCATTAATAGCAATATCTGTATATTTCATATTTTTTACGCCATCTTCTAAAAGTGGTTTTGCTCCACGACTAAGCTCATCTGCTCTTTGACCAACTGCAAGAGCTAATATATATCTATCGTTATTTACTCTCTTAAGAGCTTTTGCCATTGTTTCTTCTAATCTTTTCATTCTGATTCCTTCATTTTTAGTTTGTAGATGGTAGATGGTAGATGGTAGATGGTAGTTTCTCTTGCTACAACCTACAATCTAATACCTATAACCTATGATTATTTAACTATCGAACATTTACTATAATCTTTATTCAAGATTCTAAGTAAATTACCTTTTTCAAACATATTCATAACAACTATTGGAAGCTTGTTATCTTTTGCTAAAGCTATAGCAGTATCATCCATTACTTTGATATTGTCTTGTAAAGCCATATCATAAGTTAATGTGTCAAGTTTAATTGCATTATCATATTTATTTGGATCTTTATCATATACACCATCAACTTTTGTTGCTTTTATAAGCATTGATGCTTCTATCTCTGTTGCACGCAAAGTCGCTGCAGTATCAGTAGTAAAAAATGGATTTCCAGTACCAGCACTAAAAATCACAACTCTACCCTTTTCTAAATGTCTTCTAGCACGCTTAACAATAAAAGATTCTGCAATTTGCTCCATTTTTATAGCTGATTGTAATCTTGTGCTAATACCAATATGCTCTAATGCTTCTTGCATTGCAACGCCATTGATTACAGTAGCTAGCATACCCATATAATCAGCACTTGTTCTTTTTATAACACCATCAGCAGCAGCACTAACACCTCTTACGATATTCCCACCACCAATTACAATACCAACTTCTATATTGTTATCTACTAATTCTTTTATTTCATTAGCAATAAAATGTAGTGTTTTGGTATCTATACCATACTCACCTTCACCTGCTAATGCTTCACCTGAAAACTTGACAAGTACTCTTTGTCTCATAAGTTATGCCTCTTTTTTAGTTATATAAATTTATTGGATTATAGCTAAAATAAACTTAAGAAATCGTGAATCGTGAATCGTGAGAATCTAATGTATTTTCAAATCACGACTCACGACTTATTAATCACGACTTACTACTCACTAATCACAAAACTATGCTTCTTTAATCTTTTCTATTTTATCTCTTAGTCGTATAGCTTCTTCAAAGTCTAGGTTTTTTGCAGCTTCTTTCATTCTTTTGTTTAATTCGTCTAAAATTTTCTTTTTTTCAAGTGGAGGAATTTTGGATAATTTATCACGCTTTAGAGCTATGTCATCGTATTCTTCTACTTTTAGGTTTTCATCAAGTTTTCTTGTGGTTGTCGTTGGGGTGATGTTGTGTTTTGTGTTGTATGCTATTTGGACTTCTCTTCTAGCTGTTGTGACATCAATAGCTTTTTGCATTGAGTTGGTTATCTTCTTGGCAAATAATATAACTCTTCCTTCACTATTTCTTGCAGCTCTTCCCATGGTTTGGATAAGTGCGGTTTCACTTCTTAAAAATCCTTCTTTATCTGCATCCAGTATCGCTACTAGGGAAGTCTCAGGGATGTCTAGACCTTCTCGAAGTAGGTTTATCCCAATAAGTACATCAAAATCACCAACTCTTAATGCTCTAATAATTTGATTTCTCTCAATAGCATCAATTTCTGAGTGCATATATTTGACTTTTATGCCCAAATCTGAATAGTATTTTGCCAATTCTTCAGCCATTTTCTTCGTAAGAACAGTTACTAATACTCTTTGATTTTTGGCTGTTGTTTTTTTGATTTCATCAAAAAGGGCTTCTACTTGGTGTGTGCTATCTTTTATCTCAATAACTGGGTCAAGAAGTCCTGTTGGACGGATTATTTGTTCTGCTTTGGTAGCTGATAGTTCAAGCTCCAATTCTTTTGGAGTGGCACTTACAAAAAGAAAATAAGGGGCTTTACCAATGAACTCTTCAAATCTTAAAGGTCTATTATCTAGAGCTGAAGGGAGTCTGAAACCATATTCTACCAATACATCTTTTCTACTCCTATCACCTGCATACATACCACGAAATTGAGGTAGTGATACATGAGACTCATCTACTATTAGTAAGAAATCTTTGTGTTTTTGAGAAAAATAATCAAGCAAAGAGTATGGAGTTTCTCCCTCTTTTAAACCTGTCAAATGTCTTGAATAATTTTCAATACCTTTGCACATCCCTGTAGCTTCAAGCATCTCTAAATCAAACTCTGTTCTTTGTTTTAGTCTTTGGTATTCTACTCTTCTATCTTCGGACTGGTAAAACTCCAATCTTTGGGCTAACTCTTTTTCTATGCCATCTATTGCAATAGCTAATCTATCATTTGATACTACAAAAGGGTTTACGCTATATAGTGTAAAGGTTTTTAAATCTTCTTGTTTTTGGTTTGTTATGTAATCTAGTGTTGAGATTGATTCTATTTCATCTCCAAAAAACTCTATTTTGATATAAGAATCTTCAAAATATGCTGGAAATATATCTATAACATCACCATTTACCCTAAAATCACTCCTATCAAAAAACTTATCATTTCTTTTGTATCCCATCTCTACAAGTTTTAATAAAAATTGTTTTTGACTATACTCTTGACCAATTTCTAGTTTTTGTACCATTTGGCTATATTCTTCAGGTGAACCAAGACCATAATTGGCTGAAACTGATGCAATAACTATAACATCATCAAAGCTTAGAAGTGAAGCGGTTGTACTTAGTCTTAGTCGTTCTAATTCTTCATTTATAGATGAGTCTTTTTCGATAAATAAATCTTGTCTTGGGATATAAGCTTCAGGTTGGTAATAATCATAATATGAGATAAAATATTCTACATGATTGTTTGGGAAAAAACTTCTAAACTCACTATATAATTGAGCTGCTAGAGTTTTGTTGTGGGTCATTATAATGGTAGGCATTTGAACTTTTTCTATAACTTTTGCCATAGTATAAGTTTTACCACTTCCAGTTACTCCAATTAGTGTTTGGTATTGGTTGTGTTCTTTGATAGAATTACTCAAAAGCTCTATGGCAGTTGGTTGGTCTCCACAAGGCTCATAATCGCTTACTACTTTAAATGGGTTATTCATTGTGAAGGTGAACCTTTCTATGTGATATAGTAACATTCAACCAAGTATTGTCAAATCTGAGTTTGCCTCTTTGTTTGTTTCTTTCATCAAAATATGCAAAACTAATTGCAATAGCAACAAATCCAAGAACTGATATCGTTCCAAATAAAATTAATTCCATTATATGCTCCCTACTTTTCCTATTAATTTACCCAATATATTTACATTTTCTAATTCATAAGGTTTAATAATCTCACTATTATAGTTTTTGTTATCGCTTATTAGCTCAAGATTGCCATCTAGTTTTTTTGAAATTCTTTTTACAAAAAGTCCAGCTAAAGTAGATATCACGAAAATCCCACCTTTTGGTATATCTTGTTTTGTTGTATCAAATAAAATTATCTCTTTGTCATTTAGTGTTGGTGACATAGAATCACCTGTGACATTGATAGCTAGAATATTTGATGAATCTATTTTGTTAGATTTATATAAATTTTGCAATATTAGTGAATCAAATGCAATATATTCATAATCTTCATCAAAGTTTATAGCTCCACCACCAGCACTTGCATTTATTTCTTTGAAATATTTTATTTTTGTATATTTACTTGTCTCTTCTTCTAATGACTTTGGAAGTTGATCAAACAATACCCAATTGATAGATATATTTCTTTTTGCACAAAAATAAGCAATTTGCTCATATGGGATAGAATTTCGCTTTTTTAAATGGGATAAACTTTCATTAGATATCTGTAAAGATGATGCTACATCTTTGTCAAATACTCTTTTATCTCCAAGTTCTGAGCTAATAATATCTTTTAATTTATCAATGATTTCATTAAATTGCAAAATATTTCCTTATAAATTGACAAAATATCAATTAATTGAGAACATTATAGCAAATATATTATAATTATGTCAAGATTTATTGAAAATAAAAGGACAAAAGTGAAAATACATCTAGATTTGGACTGTTTTTTTGTATCAGCGGAGAGAGCTAGATACAAATTCTTAAAAAATAAATGTGTAGTTGTGGCAAAAGGGAGTGATAGAAAAATATTTTCAACCTCTAAAAAAGATGGTTTATTGATAGGTGAATCTGGAGCATTTAATTCTATTTTACAATTTAGTAATGATTATAATAAAGATACATTTTTGTCAAATTGGCAAAATGAGTTTCTTGATAGTGATGGGAGTATTCATGGTATTGTGATAGCAAAAAGTTATGAGTGTAAACCATATGGTATAAAAACTGGTACTTATTTGGGTGATGCAATAAATATGTGTAAAGATGTGATAATTATTCCAAGTGATCATTTGTATTATCAAAGTTTGTCTCATAAACTGAAAGAATTTTTGGATAAGAGAATACCTTTGATTGAGCAGTATTCTATAGATGAATTTTTTGGAGATTTGGATGGATGGATAAATGATGAAGATGTGTATGATTTTATCAAAGAGCTTCAAGCTGAGATATTAGAAAAGTTTGATTTACCTATTAGTATAGCTTCTAGTGAGTCAAAATGGATAGCTAAGCTTGTCACTGATACAATTAAGCCATATGGAATAAAAGTACTTAATAGAGAAGATGTTGATGAATATATAGCTGATATTGATATAAATGATTTTCCAGGTATTGGGAGAGTAATCTCTAAGAAGCTTAGCTTAGCATCTATAAAAACATTGTCACAAGCAAAACAATATCCCAATATATTCTATGCTTATGGTAAAACTGGTGTACAGCTGTACAAAAGAATTTGTGGAATTGATAATGAAAAAGTAATACCATCTCAAACTCGTAAAGGGATTGGAATCAGTAGAAATTTTGCTGCATTATCAAATCGAGATGAACTACTAAGAAGAGTCGCCATATTGGCAAGGTATCTTTCTTATACTATATTGAAATTGAACCTTAATCCAACAACATTTCATTTCAAAATAAAATATGAGTATAGTCTAAAAGCATCAAAATCAGTCACAATAGATAGGGTTTTTAGTGAGGTTTTTTTGATTCAGCTATGTAAAGAGATTTTCATATCTTTAGATACTCACAAAAACTATAAAATTCATAAAATATCAATTCATGCTTCTAGTTTTCTTTCAAATAATAATCAAAAGACTTTATCTTTATTGACACTTTCCTCAGATAATACTCAAGCAAAATTATCACAAAGTTTACTTGAGATAAGGGACAAATACGGTATAGATGCGATTAAATATGCAATAGAATGTTAGCTCTTAGCATGGTTGAAGAGGGGTATTTGTGTGATTTTTGGAAAGAGGTTCTGGCTTACCATAATAAAAACCTTGCTTGAAATCAACTCCAATTTCATCAAGAGCTTTGTCGATATCTTCATCAGATACAAATTCAGCAACAGTTTTTAAGCCAGTTTTTTTTGCAAATTCTACAATAGTTTCAACAACAACTCTAGCATCAGGGTCATGTACAATATCTTTAATTAACGAACCATCAATTTTTAGATAATCAGCTTTCATTTTAAGAACTTGTTCGAAATTTGAATAACCACTTCCAAAATCATCAATTGCAAATGTACATCCATAAGATTTAAACTTCTTAATAAAATCATAAACCTTATCATAATCATCAATACTATCTGTTTCTAATATCTCAAAAGTAACTTTTGGACCTAGTTCTGGGAATATGATGAATTGATTTTCTATAAAGGTTTCTGTATCTAGGTCAATAATATCATCATATCCTATATTTAAACTCAGAGATTCTTCTCTATCTAAAAATATATTAAAACTTTTTAAAAACATAGTTTGAGTGATATATTTGTACTCTCTAATTTGCTTTGAAATATCAAGGAATAAATCTGGAGTTAAAACTGTACCATCAGGCTCGATTAGTCTAACTAAAGCTTCATATTTGACAATTTGTTTTGTTTTTGCACAAATTATTGGCTGAAAATATGGTCTTATCCCATTTAATTCAAGTGCTTGTATAACTTTGTGTGTGTATTCAAAATTCTTATCTGAATTTTCAAAAATCTTTAACTCATCACTATACACGATATATTTGTCATTCTTTTTTTGTTTAAGTAATTTCATCGCTGCATCAGCAGTTTGTAAATAAGGCTCTTTTTTGGTAATACTCGCACTTATTGTAATTCTTATTTTAAACCCTTTGGTATTAAAGTTTGTTTCACTGATTTTATTTAAAAAATTTAATACCAAAGAATTAAAAGCTATTGTATTGCTTTTTGTTCCTACCAAAATACCAAAATCATCACCACCAAGTCTAAATATTTTTGTATCTTTTGGGAAAAATTCTGTTATAAAAAGTTTTAATCTATTTGCAATTTTATATAATATTACATCTCCAACATCAAAGCCATAAAAGTCATTTAAATCTTTAAAATTATCAATATTCAATAAGATAAATACCGAAGATTGGTTGCTCCTTAAAATTTCATTAAAACTATTTCTGTTCATTAGTCCTGTTAATGTATCGTATTTTGAATTAAATTCTAATGTTTTTGTGATAGAATTTAATCTTTTGTTATCCTTTTTTGCTTTTGACAATAAAAATAAAATTGAAACAACTGTAATCACAAAAATTACAACTAAAACTATAGAAATACTATTTAGATTTGATAATTTATTTTTTGCACTCTTATTAAATTCATTTTCAATTGCTTCTATTGAATACTGACTTTTGAGTTCAAATACAGTATTTAAAGAATTAACAAACTTATTTTGATTTATTAGATAATCATTAAATAGTGAAAGATAAGATTCCCTAAACGCGTCTAATTTAGAATTATTAAGTTTCAGTTGATTTAAATATAGTATTTTTTCTTTAATATCATTTGAAAAATTTAAATTTGAGTTATTGTCATGATTTAAAATTTCAAGTAAAATAACATTGCTTTGGAATAAAAATTTTTTTTGATTTATATCATTGAAATTTATCTCTTCTCTAAGATTGAATTGTAGTGTTGGAACTTGTGAAATAGCATCATGCATATTAATAGCAGATGTGATAGCTTGTCGCCCATAATTTTCTTTTTCTGCAATTAATTCTTTATATTGTTCAAGATATAAAAGTTTAGTTGCTGTTAAGTTCATTTCAAGTAAAGCATTATAGACTTTATCAATTCTATCAACAAGGTCATCGATATTATCATAATCTTTATCGAGTAAAATAGTTCCTTGAAGTATTGTTACATTGAGTTTTTCGTCACAATATTTAAGTTTCTCGATTTTTTCTTGAAATGACTTTGTATATTTTATATATTCATTAATTTTACTACTATGGACAATAGCAGCAAAAGCAAAAAGTACTATCGCCAAAGATGCAAATAGTACTTTATTTGTTAAAATTTGTTTTATCATATATCAATTACTTCCAAAATATTACAATTTTGAGACATTTTAGCATATTTTTTTGAACAAAAAGCTGAAGGTAAGTTGAAATATTCAATATTTTTATATATTGTATTGGTGTTTTGATGAAAATGTCCCTCTATAATATATTCACATTTAGGGTATGAATCGATTCTTTTCTTTATAATTGTATCGAAGTTGTCGATTTTTCTGCATATCATTTTGTTATTTAATTGAGTTTCAATGCTTTTGGAAATTAAATTTTTGAAATCAAAAAAGTTAATAATTCTTAGTAGAATACTATTTCTAATAATTTTACAAAAAACATTATAGTTGAAATTTGTAAATATATCTCCATGGCTTAAATAGCATATTTTATCGTTTAATTTAAATTCAATAGGTTGATTTTGTCTTGGATAGACTTTGAGTTTTGGAAATATGGAAGATAAATTAAAATCATGATTTCCCTCAAAGTAGAAAATATCTATTTTGTGGGATAGTTCATTTATGAGTTGTATTGGTTTTTGATTTATTTTGATGAAATACTCAGACTCCCCACACAAAAAGTCAAAAATATCACCCATAAGAAAAAGTTGATTTGTAACAATCTCACCATTATGTATTTTTTCCAAAATAGTAACTAGCTCATTTCTATCTGAATTGTAGTGCGAGTCGGCTATGAAGATAGCTCCTTCACGAATCAAGACAAGCCCAGATAAATCTGGGGTTCCACAACATTGACTATTCACTACTAACTACCAACTATGTTAAGGTACATAAGCAAATTTAGGAATCCCTAAATCTTCTTCAAAACCATACATCAAATTTGCATTTACGACAGCTTGTGATGATGCACCTCTTAATAGGTTGTCAATAGAGCTACTTACAAATAAATCTTTGCCGTTTGTTGCAGCAAAAATATCACAAAAGTTTGTCCCAGCTGATGACTTGATATCTACAGGTTTATCAAAAATTCTTACAAATTTTGAATCTTTATAAAACTCTTCTAGTATATCTTTGGCATTTATTTCTTGATTTAGTGATACATAAATAGAACAAAGCATACCTCTAGTTGATGGCAATAAATGAGGTACAAAATTGATATTTAGATTTTTATTTGCTACTTTTTGTATTTTTTCTTTTATTTCAGGAGAATGTCTATGTTTGAAAGGGTTGTATGCAAATAGGTTTTCATTTATTGTACAATAATGTGTAGTTTCGCTTAGTTTTTTACCAGCTCCACTAACTCCACTTTTTGCATCAACAAATATTGAGCTATTAACATCAATATATTTTACAAAAGGAATAAGCCCTAAAAGTGTGGCAGTTGGATAACAACCAGGATTTGCTACAAGTGATGCTTTTGATATATCATCAGCATAAAACTCTGGTAATCCATAAACAGCATCTTTGATATTGTCTGGGTCTATGTGTGTACAATAATGTTTTTCATACACATCAAGTTCAAGTCTATAATCAGCTGATAAATCTACTACTTTTAATCCACCAGCAATTAGTTCTTTTGCTAAGTGCATAGAAGCTTGATGAGGAAGAGCTAAAAATGCTAAGTCACAACTATCAATTATATCTTTTGCATTACTTTTTTTTACCTCTAAATCACAAATTCCTTTTAGGCTAGGGTGAAGTGCGGATAAAGTAGTTCCACCTTCAGTATTTGCGATATATGTAATTTTAAATTTTGGATGAATAGATAAAATCTTTACAAGTTCAAGCCCAGTATATCCAGAAGCTCCTATAATACCAACTCTAATCACTTAATTTCCTTATAATATACTCTTTCAATTTCAAATTCTTTTAATCCACCTGGAAGTGTTGCTTTTAGCTCATCTCCTTCTACTTTGCCAAGAAGTTGTTTTGCCAAAGGAGAATTAAAAGATATCAATCCATTTGCAGGGTCGCTTTCTGTTGAACCAACTATTGTGTAAGTGATTTCTTCACCACTTGCAATATCAACAATAAGTACAGTTGAGCCAAAGCTTACTCTATCATGAGGTAATGTAGTAGGGTCTATGATAATCGCTTTTGTGATAGTATTATTCAATTCGGCCATTTTTGCATCTATAATTTTTAATTTTTCTCTAGCTGCATGATATTCTGCATTTTCTTTTAAATCGCCTAGTTGTCTAGCTTCTTCTATGGCTATAAGCGTTGCAGGTCGTTCAACTGATTGCAAAAAATGCAATTCCCCTGTAATTTGCTCATAACCTGTTTTTGTCATAGGTTCTTTATCCATTTTATCCTCTTTATTGTTCGTGGGTCGTAAATCGTGAGTCGTGAATCATCTATATTAACGGCTTGCAACTTATAACTTATATTTGTTTGAGTATAATTATATCACAAATAAGTTAAACCAAAATTATGCAATGGAAAATATTATGGATACAATACCCCATGAACCTTTAATCAATAATAGATACGATAGATGTGAAAAACTTTTTGGAAGTGATTATGAAAAACTCCAAAATGCTAAAATTATAATATTAGGTGTCGGAGGAGTAGGTAGTTTTGCTCTTGATGCACTTTTTAGAACTGGTATCAAAGATATTACGATAGTAGATTTTGATACTTTTGATATAACCAACCAAAATAGACAAATTGGGAGTGAGTTTGTAGGTGAAAAAAAAGTAGATGTTTTTAAAAGACTTTATCCAAATGTAAATACAATAGATATAAAGATAACTAAAAAATGGATTGAAAACTTTGATTTTAGCCCTTATGATTTAATTTTGGATGCTTTTGATGATATTATACCAAAAGTAGCACTTATCCAAAAAGAGTATAAAAAGCTAATATGTAGTGGTGGAAGTGCAAAAAGGATAAATCCTATGAAAATAGAGTATATTTCTATTTGGAAAACTTATAATGACCCATTTGTGAGAAAGATTAGAGATACTCTGAAAAAAAATGGTTTTAAAAGAGAGTTTAAAATCATTTTTTCATCAGAAGAGCCACTATGCAAGGAACTTGGTAGTTTTGTAGGAGTTACTGGAAGTTTTGGACTTACTATGGCTTCGTTGGCAATACAAAAGATAGTAGATAGTAGATGGTAGATGGTAGATGGTAGATGGTAGATGGTAGATGGTAGATGGTAGAGTTTTCACAAATTACAATTCACAATTCACAATTCACGAATTACGATTCACGCTTTTTAAAGTTTAGTATAAGCAAATCTAAGATAAAATAACACCAACTATGGTAGAACTTTGCAATCAAAAAGGGAAAAAATGAATAATGTCGAAAATATGACTCAAGGTCACTTAAGAAATGTTCAACAGTTAGCTGTATTTTATACAGGACATAGAAATATATATGCTATAAATATAGCAAAAATTAAAGCTTTTATTATAACTGAGGAAGTAACTATAAATGATACTCCAACAACTACTCCAATTATAGCTGGTATTGCTACAATCAGGGGTGAGCCTGTAACACTTATCAATCTTGATGCTTGGCTTGGTGGAAAGCCTTTGGAGACAAGTGAATATAAACTTATCATTTTTTGTGAGTTCAATCATAAAAAAGTTGGTTTTTTAATAAAAGAAATGCTTGACATTGTAGAAAAAACTACAGGTGAGTTAAGACATTCAGAAGAACAAAATTCAAAAATAACATATACAACATATGTAAAAGTAAATAATAAAGATGAGCTTTGTACTGTATTTAATGCAGAACAACTTCTTCGTGATATTGGATGGACTGATAGTGGAGATGATGCAGTAAGTAAATATGTGGATACTCCTTTATCTACAAATAAAATCATACTTGCAGCAGAAGATAGTGCAGTAGCAAGAGAAGTTTTAACAAAATTCTTCAAAAAATTAAAAGCAAATTATGAAATATATAATGATGGTGAACTTTTGATGGCAAGATTGGAAGAATTAAGCCCATCTGAGATTGGTTTAGTTGTAACTGATATTGAAATGCCTCATAAAGATGGTTATCAAGTAGCTTCTTTTATGAAAAGCTCAAGTTTATATTCAAGTATTCCTATTATTGTAAATTCAAGTATGACAACTGAAGCTGTTACTGGTAAAATGAAAAATATTGGTGTGGATGAGTTTGTTGGTAAAACTGATATAAATTCACTTTATAAAGCAGTTAGAAAATATCTCAGCTAAAAGTATAGGTGGCTTTTAGTCACCTATGTTTTTAAAAAGCTTTTTTACCCTTTGATTTGATTCTACAATTCTTGCATATTTTATTTTATCTTGTTTGACCTGATCTAAAATTACATTTATAATTTCATCTGTGTTTTGGTGTGATAGTTGGTTGCCAAAAAGTAATATATCTACTCCTGAATTTATAGCAAGAGTAACAATATCTTCTAGTGAATAATGTTCCATAATCGCTTTCATTTGTAAATCATCACTTATTACTACACCTTTATAACCCATTTCTTCTCTTAGTAGCTTGGTATTTATATTGTAAGAAAGTGTTGCAGGATATTTACTATCAAGATATTTATTAAATACATGAGCAGTCATTATCATCTCAATTAGATTTGATTTTATTAGCTCTTTATACGGGATTAATTCAATTTCATTCCAAGTATTTGATATATCAACAAAGCCATAATGTGAATCTTCAAGTGATGAACCATGTCCTGGGAAATGTTTGATAACACTTAGAATATTTTTACTGTGGAGAGCTTCTATAAATATTTTTGAATATTTTATCACTTCTTGAGGATTTATACCATAAGTTCGCTCAAGTTGGTAAATCACTTTGTTTTGTGGATTTATAGCCAAATCCACAACTGGGGCAAAATTGCAGTTAATTCCATTGTTTTTTAATGTTTTTGCCATTGATTGATAGATTTTGCTAGCTTCTTGAGTATCTAAAGATGATATAGTTTTAGCTGATAATGTGTTATCAAATCCATTTGTTGTTTTTAGTCTTGCTACTTTTCCGCCTTCTTGATCTATAGATATTAAAATAGAGTTATTTGAAAGCGATTTTAATGATGAAGTTAGATTATTAAGTTGCTCTGGTGAGCTTATATTTTTGACTTTATTTCTATCTTTATAATCCTTGTCAAATAAAATAACACCAGCTAAATTATATTGATTGATATCTTTGATAATTTGAGAGTTTTTATCTACATACTCACTATCAAAACCAATGATTAACATCTGACCAATTTGTTTTTTTAGCGTATTATCATCTGGTAATATTAGTGCATTTAGTTTTTGAAAAATTATTAATATTAAATATAAGGTAAAAAATTTATATAGCTTCACTTTTTGAAAATCCTTTTCCAATTCTTACTAGATTATCCATTTTTTGTATATTGGTATTTTATTTCTTAATATCATTAATTTTGGAGTAATTTATTACCATTACCAATCCTTAAAAAATATTTGTGTATAATCTTAACTAAAAAATAGCAAAAAGAGGGTTAAATCGTGGTAGATTATAAAGTGACAAGTACAGTTTTTGGCGAAAGGCCAAGTTTTAAAGAACCTAGAAAGATATTGCAAGAACTAGGTAGAAGTGGTTTTGAGGATATGATGGATAGATTTTATGATATAGTAGTAGAAAGTGATATTGCAAATTTTTTCCCACAAGACAAGGCTATCCTTGATAAGGTAAAAAAACATAATACAAAGTTTTTTGTTGAAGCTTGTGGTGGTGAAAAAGAATATAGCAATGAAATGGGTAATGTAGATATGGTAGAGATGCACAAACCTTTTTCAATACCTGAAAAAGCTAGAGTTGAATGGCTTGGATGTATGAAAGAGTTGTTGGAAGAGTTAAATGTAAGCGATGTTGCCAAACAAGAATTCTGGGATTATTGTGAAATGTTTTCAAAGCACATGGTAAATAAACCAACAGATTTAGAATCTCATATGAAACTAACAGACCACAGATAATGAAAGCAGAACTTAGTAAAAAAATCAGCAAACTCGCAGGGCGTACAAATGCACATTATGGACTTATACAAGAAGGCGATAGGGTATTAGTCGGTTTTAGTGGAGGAAAAGACTCTACAACACTTATACATACTCTAAAACATATCCAAAGAGTAGCTCCTTTTAATTTTGAGTTTACTGCTGTTACTATTACCTATGGTATGGGTGAGAGAGTGGAGTTTTTGAGTGAGCATTGCAAAAAATATGATATAGAACATATGATAGTTGATACTGAAATATTTGACCTTTCAAAAGACAAAATCAGAAAAAACAGCTCTTTTTGTTCTTTTTTCTCAAGGATGAGAAGAGGTTATTTATATACAACAGCCCTTGAAAATGGATACAACAAACTAGCCCTTGGACACCATCTTGATGATGCTATGGAATCGTTTTTTATGAATTTCTTTTATAATGGTGCAATGAGAAGTATGCCACCTATTTATAAAGCTGAAAATGGACTGTATGTCATAAGACCTTTGATTTTTTGTCGTGAAAGACAACTCGACGCCTTTGCCAAATCAAATGGCTTCAATGTAATAGGTGACGAAGCATGTCCTGCAATGAGGTTTGATATAAAAATGCCACACGCTAGAGAACATACCAAAAAACTTCTTGCGAAGTTGGAAGAAGAAAACCCAGAGATTTTCGTATCTATGAAAAGTGCCTTTGAAAATATTCAAGATAGTACTTTTTTTGATAAAGAGAGATTTAGGCTTTAGTTTTTAGTGAGTAGTGAGTAGGAACGCCGACTTTCTCACAGAGAGTGCTTTGCACAAGAGTTGGTTTTCTTGTTTATATCCCTTATTCAAAACTCAGTTGTTGGGCATTTCCGAACAACTCAAATTGGCATTGTATAAACTACAAAGCCACAGTTGAACTGCCGAGAAATAATCAGCAGTTCAATTTTATAATTTAACTTCGTTATTATCTGGGGAAGTTTTTTTTGCTATGTATCTTAGTACAAATAAAAACAAAATAACACCAGAGAATATAAGAATATGAAAGTTTGTCGGGCTATTAAATAGTGCTTCAAATGAGTTTAACTCTTCTTTGTTTATTTTTACAACATTGACTATAAACTCTCTAAGAGCTAGTATAATAAAAACATCTATCAAAATACCAATGCGAACCCTTTGTTCTCTGATAAAGCTCATGACAGCTCTTACAATCTCTAAAAATATGATAAAATAAAGCATATATATAATAAATTCTAATAAACTATTTGTAATCAATGCTATTGAAAATAAAACTGTAGCAATTATGAGCTCAATATATAATTTGTCTTTAAAAAATCTTGAGAATTTTGATGAAAATTCTTGTTCTGACATAATAATCCTTCATTAATTTTTGTGATTTTACAATAAAAATGATTACAAAATAGATAATGTTTTAATTTTAATTTTTTGGTTTAAAATACTAATCTAATAGAGTTTAGTTTTACCTATTATTTGGTATAATCAATCACATAAATCAATTTTTAAAGAGACACAATGACAGTTCATATAGATTTAGTTGACAATAGTTATGATATTTTAATAGACAAGTTGCCAAATATTAGTTTTGATGGTAGTTTTTTAAATCTTAAATACCAAAAAATAGTAATTGTTACTAATCCAACTGTTAGTGGGTATCATTTGGATTATCTTTTATCAAAGCTAAGTGCAAAAGATATAAGTGTGGTTACCATACCTGATGGTGAGCAATATAAAACTATGTCTACAATAGAGCAGATTTTAGAGCATTGTTTCACTCATAGACTTGATAGAAAATCACTTCTTATAGCTTTTGGTGGGGGAGTGATAGGTGATATGACTGGTTTTGCAGCATCTATTTATCAAAGAGGGATTGATTTTGTTCAAGTTCCTACTACATTACTATCGCAAGTAGATGCAAGTGTAGGTGGAAAAACTGGAATAAACAATAAATTTGGCAAAAACTTAATAGGAGCATTTCATCAGCCAAAAGCTGTATTGATTGACCCATATTTTTTGACAACTTTGCCAAAAAGAGAATTTGGTGCAGGAGTGGCTGAAATCGTAAAAATGGCGGTGACTTTTAATAAAGAGTTTTTTGAGTGGTTAGAAAATAATAGACTTGATAATGAAGAAAATATCAAAAAAGCTATAGCTTATTCTGTACAAACAAAAGCTAAAGTTGTAAGTAGTGATGAAAAAGAGCAAGGTATCAGAGCAGCACTTAATTATGGGCATACATTTGGGCATGTGGTGGAAAATGAGACTAATTATGATACATATCTTCATGGGGAAGCTGTGGGGATTGGTATGATAATGGCTAATGTTTTGGCGGTTGATTTGGGCAATATGTCACAAAATGAAGCTTATAGAATCAAGGTATTACTTGAGAGTTATGATATACCAACTAGCTACAAGATTGAAGATGTAAATGAATTTTATGACCATTTCTTTTTAGATAAAAAAAGTATAAATGATAAAATTAAGTTTATATTAGCTTTTGGGATTGGGGATTGTCAGATTAGAGATGATATAGAAAAAGAAAAAGTTTTAGAAGCTCTTAGCAAATTTAAAGGGTAATTATGAAAAAATTTATTGTTTTGATTATAGTTTTTTGTGGTTCTTGGCTATTTGCAAATAGTGATTTAATTCAAACTGAGATAAATGACAAAACTAGAGAGTATAACCAAAAACTTATTGCTAATCATATTTTGTTAGAAGAAAATAGTTTATATAAACGATATGGAAGTTATTTAACATATAGAAATATTGCAAGTGATATTGAAAAATTAGAAAAAGAGTTGAAAGACTTGCATCAACAAAAAAGCAGTGAAGCTAGAGAGCTACAAAGACAAGTTAGTAATAAAATTAAAATCAAACAAAATGAGCTTGAATTAATAGAAGAATATAAAGAATCTCCTATTGGAAAACTTATAAAACCTGAGGATATAGAAGCAATACCTGCTGTTACTAATCCTTTTTTAATATTTGAAGCATTGACATATATAAAAAAACTTGATGACAATAGTAAAAAATACAATTCTTTGATATATGATATTGACAATACTTTGAATTTGATAGAACAAGAGTTGGAAATTTTACTTTTAATTGATGGTATACAAAGTTCTTCATCTATTCAAAATGAATTATTATCTATAGAATCAGCAAAAAGAGATTTTGAAATGGTACTTGATGTTGTGACTACAACGAGTGAAGTTTATACAAGACGAGTTGAGCAAATAATATCAGAAACAAATAACAAAATAGCTGCTCAAGCACAAAAGACTTTGAAAATTATACTTTTGATTGGTTTGTTTTTTGTGATTTCATTTTTGATGAAGTTAGGTATTAGAAAATATCTTAGTGAAGATGATAGATATTATATGATAAATAAGATTATTAATTTTGTATTAGTTGTTTTTATAGTAATTGTACTTCTTTTTTCTTATATTGATAATGTTACTTATTTGGTAACTATTTTAGGTTTTGCTTCAGCTGGTATTGCTATTGCTTTGAAAGATTGGTTTATGTCTATATTTGGGTGGTTTGTCATAATCACAAGTGGTGCTATCAATGTAGGTGATAGAATAAGAGTGCATAAAGATAGACAAGAGCTTGTAGGTGATGTTTTGGATATTTCACTTTTTAAAATAGCAGTTCGTGAAGATATTACACTTACAACTTATATGACCAATAGACGAGCTGGGAGAATATTTTTTGTACCAAATAACTATATCTTTACGGAAATGATTTCAAACTATACTCACGCAGGACTCAAAACAGTTTGGGATGGTATCGATATAGTTATCACTTTTGATAGTGACCACAAAAAAGCAACTAATATAGTGCGAGAAATTGCAAAACAATACTCAAAAGGTTACACTGATATTACAAGAAAACAAATGAGTAAACTTCGTGATAGATATTCACTTCGTGGTACAAATGTAGAACCAAGAGTTTTCAACTTTATAGAGCCTTATGGTATGAAAATATCAGTTTGGTATCTTACAAATTCATATGCAACACTAGCTCTTAGAAGTACTATTAGTGGTGAGATTATTGATGCTTTCAAGGGCTTGGAAGATATAAAAATAGCTTACCCTACACAAACTTTGAGATATCAGCTTCTTGAAAATCAAGCTGAAAATCCTCTAAGTCACTCTAATCCTCAAGCTCAAGGTGTAGCACAAGGATTATTTGATTGAAATTTTTAGCAAATAAGCCAAAAGTATATTTTAAGACATTTGGGTGTAGGACTAATATTTTTGATACTCAGGTGATGATAAGTCATATAAAAGACTTTGAAGTAGCTAGTAGCGAAAATGAAGCGGATATTGTAGTAATCAATTCTTGTACTGTGACAAATAGTGCAGATAGTAGTGCAAAAAACTATGTAAATGGCTTAAAAAAGCTTCCAAATAATCCAAAAGTATTCTTTACTGGGTGTGGAGTGTGGACAAAAGGTGAGGGGCTTTTCAATGAGGGCAAGATTGACTCACTTTTTGGGCATTCATTGAAAGAAGAGATAAATGAGATTTTAAAAAGTGAATCAAGAGTATTTGAACCTGGTAATTTAGAGCATATTGATAAAACAATTGTAAGTGAATTTGTAGGAAAGAGTAGGGCATTTATCAAGATTCAAGAGGGATGTGAC
>JALNYH010000003.1 GCA_023229945.1 Arcobacteraceae bacterium
TCCATTTAGTTTATAGATGCTGAAGTCACTTAGATTACTTATGTCACTTAGATTACTTGTTCCAGATTCACATAGCTCATCTAGTCCTATGAAGTTTATTCTTGCGTTTATGCGTTGGTTGATTTTAGAGGAGTTGAAGTTTGCTGATGAATAACTGGTTATATTGTTATTCAATAAGTTTTCACTTACATAATACCCATTATTGAATTCATTTAAATCATTATATAAAAAATTCTTAAATTTGTTTCCTACACTATTACCAGTAAAATCAGCTAAACCATTTGCCATGCCCAACATATCAGTATAATCTTTTAAAAATTTTTCAAGCATATTATTCGATAAGGTGTTTGTTGCAGTATATACGAGTGCATTTGCAAAATTTGCTTTATATTCAATTCCATGTTCAATGCCATTTGTCTTACCGCCTTTATTTAAACTTTCATTTTCAAGTTTTTGGAGTCTGTCTTGAAAGATTTTTAATGATACAAGAAATTTTAATATACTCATTTTTTACTCTTTATTTATATCTACAATTTATTTCTAATTTTAACGGATTATCTCCAGTGTAAAATAAACTACCTTTAGCATTGTTTTTAATGCTTAAATAAGAAATCTTATATTTTAGATTTATAATATTCGTATTTGATACATTGTGTTTTGTTGCATATTTTAGTAAAGTACTTCTAGCATTATCAATTTGATGTAAGTATTTTTTATCTTTTTCACACTCAAATTGATTATTTTTAATTTTATAAAACAAAATAAAGGATGATAGGGTCAACAAATTATCATAAAAAGTGATGTATGGACTATACCATCCTTTATCTTCCGAAAATAGATATTGGTACTCTTGAGGATAGTTATCCTTGTAAAATGAGAAGAATTTCTCTTGCCAATAATAAATTTCTACAAATTTATCATGCAAATCTTTATCTGTGCTATATTTTTTCATATTATTGTCACCAAAGATAAAACCTTCTAAATCTAAATGTGCCTCAGATTTAAATATTGTCATCATCCCCAAATATGCTTCTATAATATCTCTACTAATGTATTTTGTGTATGATGAATCAATCTTTTGAGTTGATAATATGTGTAGGTTATTATATAATTGTTCTACAAAATTATTTGCAAAATCTACGCCATAATGTTTTGCCATAGAACCATATTTGCCTCTAACTGAAAGATTATAAGGTAGAACTTCAAAAAGATTAAACCATAATGCTTTTTCGGCTTCATTGTCTGGTAGTTTAATTAATGCTCTTTTATAAAAAAAGTCCCTTGGTACTTTAAAAATTTTTAGTATTTTGTTTTGATAATCCAAATGTATATAATTTACAGTGTAACCATAATACATATGAAACATATAAGCATGTAAAAATTCTTTTCTTGCTTCTTTGAGATGTTGTGGTGCATTTGCTACATAATGTTTATATTCTATGGTATAAACAAAAATATTTAAACCAACAAATATGAACAATATAATACAAAGTATTTTTTTTATAAAATTTTTACTAATATTTGGTTTGTATCTATTTGCTAAGTTATATTTATTTTCATTGTTTTTTATCGTAAAATCATTAATTATTATCATACAAATACCTTAATATATAATATTTTAGAGTCAAGCCAGAATACTTAGTTTCAAATTTTAAAGAATTTGAGTATTGTTCTTGTTCGTCTTGCGTTAGGTACATATTATTTCCCCTGTATCTTTTTTTCAGGAATAAACCAAAGTATTTTTTCTTGATTTATATCAGAATTTAAATATACTTCATTTTTTATTTCAAATAAGAATGTATTATTCATTTATTTGTCTCCTACCATAGCCAATTCAAGTTTTATATATTGTTCTTTTTGTATCAATTCAACACCTTTTTAGTTTTCTCTATTTTAAATAATGGTAAAAATACCATCACAATTAACTCTATTAGACTATATAAAATAAATGCATAAAACCAAACTTCTATCCCTAAATTTAGTTTAAAACTATCTATAAAACTTACTAATAATATGATAGGTATAATCCAAGCAAGAAATGAATAAAAAGAACCTATAATACTAATTAATTTACTAGTTTTATATTCTGTTCTACAGTTCTGACACTTTAGTTTTATGCCTGATTTGAGCATATAAATATTCCACCAGTTTTGAAATTTATTTATTCTAGTTCCACAAATCTCACATTCTTTATAAAATAACATATTAATTCTCTCTTTCTTTGTAGATGCATTTTATTTCTAAATTTATAGGATTATCAGATATCTGCAAATCTATATTCAATAGATTTTTTATATGTAAATATCTTATAACTCTTTCTAATAACTCTTTGTTATCGGTAGAAACTTTATGTTCAAATACAAAGTTTCTTAATGTTGTTTTTGCATTATCTATTTTAATTAAATAATTATTATCAACATTACAATCAAATATATCTTGATTTATTTTATAGAATAAGATATAGGATGATATTTTTAGCATATTCAAATAATAATCTCTATAGTCACTATGCCAGCCTCTTTTAGGGTTTATAACGGCATCGTATTCTTTAGGGTAATGTATCTTATAATATTCAATAAACTCATCACTATGTTTATCTATAGCTTTAAATCTTTCATACAAATCAACAGAATTTGAAACTTTTTCAAGATTTTCTTTGTTTAATGGAAATCCATTTTGGTTGAGATGATAATCATTAATATACACTTGAATAAAATGGAGGAAATTTTGTAAGAGTGTTGTGGTAAGTTCATTTTGATATCCTGATGAGTGATATATATTTAGTGTTTCTTTGCCTTGATTGAATAATTCAATATTAAAATAAATATCATCAATAAATTTCTTGGCATAGCCGTGACTATAATCTCTTGCCAATGACCCATATTTTCCATTATTGGAGTGATTGTACATAATTAGTTCAAACTCATTAAACCAAGAAACCCTTATTGGTTCATTGGAGTCTAATTTGTTTAAACCCTGTTTATAAAAATACATCATTGGTTCTCTTAGCGGATAGAGAAAAATATTGTCAGTCTGTAATCTAAAAGTTTTTATAAAAAAAGCATAATAATCACCAATAACTTTAGCGATAATATAATCTTTATTTGCTTCCTTTAGATGTGAAGGTGCCAAAATTATATGTTTTTGATAATTAATATAATATGAAGAACTAATTTGGATTACAAATATAACTAATATTACTATTACAATGTTTTTAAAAAGTTTTGTCATATGTTATCCTCATATTGTCTTTCAGGAATAAGCCAAAGTCTTTTTAGTTGACTTATGTCTGTATACAAATATTTTTTGAAATATACTTCCAAATTTTTTTGCTTGACTTTATTTTTTAGATGACTTGTATATTTCATTAACATTAGAATATTTTTGAAAAAATTAATACTAAGCATGTATGATTTAGATTTTAATAATCAAAGTATTGATTATTAGGTTATTTATTGTGTTATTAAGACATAAATTATGCATGAAGAATCCTAGTGATAATATAAGGAATTATTTTATCATTAAGAATCTAAAAATAAGATTAAAGTTATTTAGATTATTGTATATTTTTCAAAAAAGTTCAATCATTTTAGCAACTTCATCTACTACAAAACATTTCATATCTATTTTTATGCTTGGTTTTGTAGCAATTATAGCTTTTGTGATACCTTGAGCTGATGCTTCTTTTAGTCTGTTTTCCATTGAAAATACATCTTTAATTTCACCAGTAAGGCTGACTTCGCCGATAAAAACAGATTCTTTTGAAATAGGGCGATTTCTAAAAGAGCTAATAATCGCTGCAATTACAGCTAAGTCTGCTGAACTCTCTTTTATTTTTATTCCCCCGCTTATATTTACAAATACATCATATCTATTAAATGGCAAGTCAAGTTTCTTTTCAAGCAATGCTAAGAGCATAGTAAGACGGTTGGAGTCAAATCCTGTGGCACTTCTTTTTGGATTTGGGAATGTTGATTCACATACTAGAGCTTGAATTTCTAGTATGATAGCACGACTTCCTTCCATTGCTACACTCAAGGCTGAACCAGCTTGTGGTTTGGTTTTGTCGAAAAATTTTGAAGCTATTTCTTTTGCACTAAGCAATCCACTCTCTGTCATTTCAAAAATCCCTATTTCACTGGTACTTCCAAAGCGGTTTTTGAATCCTCTAAGCATTCTGATTTCTTTGCTGGTTTCCCCTTCAAAGTATAAAACAGTATCCACCATATGCTCCAAGACTCTAGGTCCTGCTATTGCACCATCTTTTGTGATGTGACCTATTATAAAAATAGCTAGATTTGTCTCTTTTGCTTTTCTCATAAGCTCAAAAGTAATCTCACGCACTTGTGATACACTTCCAGGAGAAGATGTTATAGAGCTTGAATAAATAGTTTGTATAGAGTCAATGATAGCTACTTCATAGTTTTGTCTCAAAAATTCATCTTGAATATCTTCTAATTTTATTTCACTTAAGAGATATAAATTATCACTATTTGCATCAAGACGGTTTGCTCTCATTTTGATTTGTCCAGATGATTCTTCGCCACTTACATAAAGAACTTTTTTCCCATTTTGAGCAATATTACCTGCAACTTTGAGAAGTAGGGTAGATTTCCCAACTCCTGGACTTCCACCTATTAATGTCAAGCTTCCAGGTACTATACCATCACCCAAAACAAGGTCAAATTCACTATTAAAAGAGCTAAATCTCGTGATATTATCTTGTTCTATTTGTGTTATAGGAAGGGCTTTTGAAGTAGTTGAGATGAGTTTTGATGTTTGTTTTATTGTTTCAAGTTGTGCAGGACTAAGCTCCAAAAAGCTATCCCATCCACCACAGTTTGGACATTTCCCAAGCCATTTTTGTGACTGAAAACCACAATGCTGACACTCAAAAGTATTTCCTTTAATTTTAGCCATAATAGTCCTTATTTTACAAATAATTCTGTAGGATTTACAAATGCACTATTGATAATAGCTTGAAATACTAAAGAGTCTCGAACTCTACCTATTGCATAGCCTTGTTTTACAAGCTTGTTTTGCTCAATGGTTGGAGAAATCTGGTCTAGATTTGAATAGACTGTATGCAAGCCATTTGTGTGTTCTATAATTATTGTATTATCTGTTGAGTTTTGAGATTTTTTAATATACACAACCTTGCCATTTAAAACACTATATACTTTATTGTCAACTGTTTTTGGCGTTAATGTGATAGAATCATTAAAAAGTTCTATTTTGTACACAGGGTCATGATATTTACCAAATTTTCTAACCAATGAATAAGATGATAGTGGTGGAATTGTTTTTACACCTTTATATCTTGTAGTTTCCACACCTCTCACAGAAGAGCCAAGTTGTCTCACTTCTATATCAATACTTTCTAGATGTGGTGATTGTATAGGTGTAGAGGCTTGAGTAGTTGTTGATGACTCAGCAACTCTTTTTTTTCTATCTTCTTCGGCTTTTCTAGCAGCAGCTAGTCTTTCTTGTTCTTTCTTTGATTCTTCTTTTTTTAGAATATTTAGATTTTGCAACAAAGAAGCCAGTTCATTTTGTTTATCTATGATATTTTTTAATTGTGTTTGATATTCTTTATGTTTTTTTTGTAAATCAGCAAGATTTTGTTCTTGTTTTCTTAGCAACACACCTAAATCTTTTCTTTTTTTCTCGTTTTGGTCTATAAAAGATTGAAGTTTATTTATCTCTTTTTGGTTTTCATCTTGATTTTGAGTAATTTGTAGATACCTAACATCAAGATTTTTAATCTCTCCAATTGAATTTTCAAGAAGTAATGAATACATTTCTCTATCTATGATTTCATCAAGAGTTTTGTTTGATGAATGCTGTATACCAAGTGAAACTGCAAATTCATTGATAATTGTTGATACTATAGCTTCTTCTTGGTTTTTTTTATCTTGTAGTATAGTAGATGCACTTTTCCTTAAAAGTTGGATATCGTTTTGAGCACTTTCAAGTTTTTTTTGGTCATTTGCTATTATTTGTTCTAGTTCTTTTACTTCATTTGTTACTTTTGTGAGTGTATTATTTTGGATATCTATTTCTTTAGCAAGAAGTTGTATTTTTATATTTGTTTCACTTTCTATATTCTGATTTTTATTTAGTACATTTTTGTTTTGATTGATTTCAGCTTCAATATCTTTAATAGAATTACTGTGCAAGCAAGATAAAATACCAAATAATATAAAAAAACTTTTTATCATAGGTTCTACTAATTTGGTTTAATTTTCAGTTTTGTTAAAACACCAAAAATTGATATAAAAGAGATAAACAAAGATACAACCAAAAGCTTTATAGATTCATAAAAAATATTGAAATGAATAGTTGTGATATCTTTTAATTCTTCAGAAAAAATCAAAGAACTATTTTCACTAAAAATTACTATAAAGACTACAACAACAAGTGATGATAAGACGGAACTAAAAAATGTCAATAATATGATAGGTTTTGCACTATACAACACCGAAGCACCATGAAGTTTCATAATTGCAATTCTTTCTTTATGTTCATAAAACCAAATTTTAACCTGTTTTGATATGATAAATATAGCAAAAAGCACTATTATAATGTATAAAATAAAAACAATCTTTTGACTAAGAGCCAACAAAGAGTATATTTGATTATGATTTTTTGAAAAAGTCTCAATTTGATAAATTGATGGTTTGTTTTTTAATTCATCCAAAATTATTTCAAGTTGATAGGTACTAGGAAATTCAGTCAAATATACTTGATAAAAATATGGCAATCTTTGATCCAAAAACTTCATAGAATTTTGTGTTAATCTATTTTTGAAACTTGCTAGTATTTTTTCTCTATTCATTGGAACAATTTTATCAACTTTAATACCACCAAGTACATCTATAGTATCTTGAACTAAAGGTGTCTTTGTAATAATTACTATTGAATAATCACTTCTTATTTTTTCTTTATATGTATCAACCGCACTTGAGACTATAGTAAATATCGTAAGTGCAAAAAGCATTGTAATAAGAGGAATACAAAATGAAATTAAATTTTTAAGAAACTTCATAAATCACCCCATCTTCAATAGAAAGCTGTCTAAAATTCAGTCCAAAATTCTTAGGGACTCTGTGGGTTACAACCACTACAGTAATTCCTAATTGTTCATTTGCACCTTTTAGTAGATTCCATACAACTTCAGCTGAATAATCATCCAAATTTCCAGTTGGCTCATCTGCTAGGATTATTTTGGGATTATGTGCTATAGCTCTTGCTACTGCAATACGCTGTTGTTCTCCACCACTTAATTCTGCTGGATAATATCCTACACGATGAGATAGCTTAACATGATTCAAAAGCTTTATAGCTTGAGCATACGAAACTTCTTGTGAGTATCCATTGATAAGTAGAGGAAGCATAATATTTTGTTCGATAGTCCATTCTTTGATTAATTTATAATCTTGAAAAACAATTCCAATATCTCTTCTTATTTTTTTCAAATTAGAGCTTGATATATCTTTTAAATTGATACCATTTATTTCCAAATCGCCATGGCGTAGTAGTATGTCTCCATAAAAAGATTTCAAAAGGGTAGATTTACCCATACCACTTGTACCACCAATAAAAACAAATTCTTTATTTTTGATATGAAAATTTCCTTTTTTGATGATAAATCTATCTTTATCATAAGAAAGATAAATATCTTTTGCTTTAATCATTCTTCAAAATCTCATTTATTGTTTTGTGTGCTTTCGTATTTGCTTTTGTGATAAGAGGATTACCTTGTAGGTATCTTGCTTTAGAATTTTCTATCAAAATAAATTTACTCAATGGTTTGTTAAAACTTCCAAATGTTACTTCAACTAATACTGAGTTTGCAGTAATTGTGTAAAGCTTTTCAAAATGTACAAAATAGTCATCTTTTACCAATGATTTTGTCGGGAGTTTTTCTTGGAGTCCATTTATATCTATTGAGTCAAATTCAAAAGAACTCTCATTTTGCGAACTTGGTGATAATATATTGTTAGTCAGTGTTAAATCATAAATATTTTTTCCAAGTTTTTTCCATCTATCTTCATACTTGCTACTTATCTCCAAATCTTTATTGATATCAATTTCAATATGGCATTGTGTTAAATCTGTCAAAATTCCCAATGAAAAGTCAAAATATTCCTTGCTATCACTTCTTAGTTCTAGTGTACCATTAAGAGCCAAAACCCTTAGTGCTTCATCAACAAATTCCTTACTGTAGACTCTTCTATGTGGCTTTTTTTCCCAAGGAACTGGAAAATGTACAAAAATCTTACCAACACTATTTGAGTTTAGAAATTCCAAAAACAATCTTGCATCATAATTAAGAATCAAAACATTTTCTATTTCTTGAAGTTCAATTTGTCTTAGTACTTGCTCAATTGATGGTGTATGGATTTCAAGACCAATTATCAGTATATCAGGATTTTTCTTGGCTTGATGTAATAAATGTCTTCCGCTACCAAAACCAATTTCAACCCAAACTTCTTTAGTTGTGTTGAAATCATTAGTAAAATAATCTATTTCTTTAAGATATGTATTACTTTGCTTTGTATAGTCTTTTAGGTTGTTGATATTCGAAAAAGTTGGTTCAACTCCATATGTATCAACAAAAGCAGTTAATGCTTTTTTGATAACATATGCTTTCGATGGTCGTGTAGCTTTATCTGATTTTAGTATATGCAAACATCTTCCATCTTTTGATGATTTTTCTTTTTTACTTAATAAAAATTCAAGCTCACCAACTTTTGTCAAAATCTTAGACTCGTGTTTGGATACCGCTTCAAAAATAAATTCAATATCATCAACTTTTTTTGGAAATTGAATTTCTTTCTTGTCCTCAAAAACTATATGGGGCATACTTTATCTCACCTCTGGTAATTTAGGCAAAATTAAAGATGTGTCATTTGTTTGTTCTGAATGTAAACCATTTGCATCTACGGCTTGAATAGAGTATTTATACTCAACACCTCTTACAATATCTTTATCCTCAAATCTTAATCCCTGAATGTTTTCAATCTTTTCTACTTTTTTAGAGAAAAAGCCAGTTGAAGTTGTTTTGTAAATATTATAAGATAACGCTCTATTGTCCCCAGCAATCCAATTTATTATAGCTCGTTCACCCTGGATTTGTGCAAGAGTAATGATTGGTTTTACAGGTTTGCCTAAAGTTGCACCCATAGTTGGTGTTATATTCATTGCTGACTCAAGGTTATCTTTATCAATTGAACTCACTTTATAAAATTTAACCTCTCCATCATCATTTACATTATGAGAATAGCTTAAATTGGAAGATGGTAATATGATAAGTTCTGAATATAATAAATCAACATGACTTGAAACATATATTTTATACGCTACAACATCTTCTGTATTTGACTTTTCCCAGTTTAAATCTATTCTTCTAGGTAAATCTTTTGTTGCATACAAATTTTTAATATCTTCAGGAAGAGGTTTTGTATTTGCTCTTACTATTTCACTAGGTTTTGATTGTACATTATCAAAAGTTATGGCATAAAGTCTATACATATAGATTTCATTACTACCTAGTTTATCATCAATATATTCAACATTTAATCTACCACTAATTTTTGCAATTTCTTTCCATGTAGAACTACTATTATCTGTTCTTTGGATAATATATTCTTTAACTCTTTCACTTTGATGTGGTCTCCAAAGTATTTTTATCTGTTTTGGCATATTACTAATTGCTGTAATATAACTAACTGAATCAAAAAGTGGTAATGTTTGTACAGTTACACTTTGACTAGGTTGAGATTCTTTTCCATCAGCCTTAACTGCAGTCATGGCATAAATATATTGAGTATTTGGGTCAAGCTTATGATCTACATAATGAGTAACAAATCTATTTTTAATAGTAGCTATTTTTTTTAGTTTGTCTCCATCAATTTTTAGGTTTGATCTATAAAGATTGTATGCAACTACTTCTGGGTTTTCATGTCTCGCCCATTCAAAAGCTATTTCTGTCATATCTGGTATAAATTTTATTAAAGATATATCCATTTGTGCTATACTTTGATCAAAAGTAGTTGGAACTTGTGCAGAATTAATACTATCTTTGAGTGAACAACCGCTGATTGTCAGTATTAAAACAACTGAAGATATTATCTTGAGTAATCTTTTCATTAATGTCCTTTGTGTTGAAATTTTTATCTATAAAACTTTGCATATCATCTGGTAGTTTTGCCATAAAACACATATATCTATTTTTGGTAGGATGATATAGGTATAAAATATATGCATGTAAATATACTCTTGAAAAAGTATCCAAATTGCCCTTAAAACCATATAAAACATCACCTAAAATATGTCTATTAAGATTATTTAAATGTACTCTTATTTGATGTGTTCTCCCAGTGAAGAGTTTGGCAGTTATTAATTCATATTTGTTATTTACTGAATTTTCTATTTTGTAAAATGCAGACTTTGCATATCTCCCATCTTCTACTATCCCCATTTTAAGTCTATCTTTATGGTTTCTACCTATTGGTTGTTCTACAATTATATTGTCTTTTAATGGTAAATCAATAAGGGCAAGATAGTATCTCCCCATTGTTTTATCAACTAGTTGTTCACTGAGATTTGTGTGTGCAAAATTGTTTTTTGCTACAACCATTACACCACTTGTGCCTTTATCTAGTCTATGTACAATACCATGACGAAGTTCACCACTTATTGTCGATAAGGAATAGTTTTTTGATTTCAGCCAATCTACAAGGGTAGGTTCATTGACACTTGGAGCATCATGAACCGTTAAATTTGAAGGTTTGTTCAAAACAATTATATCATCATCTTCATATAGTATTTCGATATCAAAATCTACTGGGTGAATATTGTTTGTGTTGTTTTCTTCTTTTTTTTCTTCTTCATTTTGTAACTCATAAGATACAATATCATTTAATTTGAGTTTATATCCATTTTTGATAATTGTTTTTTCATTTACGCAAACAAACCCTTTTTTTATAAGGTGTTCAATTTGATTTCTTGAATATTCTAAGTTTTGTGCTAAAAAAAGATCTAATCTTGTTTCACTTTGGGCTAATAGTACTTGTTTTTTATCCATTTTTTGATAATCTTTCATATGCAATTTTTTGATAAACGAATAATATCTCATTTTGATTTTGTGATTATTATATTAGTCATACCAATTATACTGTTATCATATCATTTAATTAATGAAATTAACGATAGGTTAGCTAATAAACAGTTAATATATTATGCTATTGCCTTGATTGGTTTTGTATTTGTTTTTTATATTCCTATTAGAAAGTGGATAAAAATAATTCCAGTTTTATATTGGATTGGAATAATACTTTTATTAATGGTAGAATTTTTTGGAGTTACAAAACTTGGTGCTAAAAGATGGTTAGAATTTCCTATGTTAGGTCTTACAATACAACCTTCTGAACTTATAAAACCTATATTTTTATTGATGCTTGGTTATTTGATAATGATTAAACCACCACCAAAAGATGGCTATGATATAAAAGATTTTCTAAAAATTTCTTTTTATATTCTATTACCAACTATTTTAATAGCAAAAGAGCCAGATTTGGGTACTGCTGTTATATTGTTACTTGTTGGATTTGGTATTTTATTTGTAGTTGGAGTGCGACCAAAGATTTGGATTGCTATAGTTTTAGGTATAATTTTAGTTGCACCTTTGTTCTATACTTATTTAATCAAAGATTATCAAAAAAAAAGAATTACAGATTTTATTAGTGAAGAACCAAGTTACCATGTGAAACAATCTATTATTGCTATAGGTTCTGGTGGATTTTTTGGAAAAAGTGTAGATGATGCTACACAAACACAGCTGAAATTTCTACCTATTGCTACAAGTGATTTTATTTTTGCTTATTTGATAGAAAGATATGGATTTATTGGTGGATTTGGATTAATATTAATTTATTTTTTATTGATAGTTCAATTATTTTTTTATAATTATCACTATAGTGAGGATTATTTATTAAAAGTTTTTTCCACTGGACTTGGCTTTTTGATATTTTTGAATATGAGTGTAAATATTTTGATGGTTATTGGTTTTGCACCTGTTGTGGGGTTGCCTTTACCTCTTTTTAGTTATGGGGGTAGTTCATTTATAAACTATATTGTACTTATTGCTATTTTAGAAAATTTAAGTGCTTTTAGATATAAAGATTCGTATAATTTTGAAAGAAGGCTATATTAGGAGTGTTGAAAAATGAATATTAGAAATTTAATTATGAGTATTGGTGTTTTGATTTTTATATCTGGATGTGCAAAAAAAGAGTCAGTTTTTATTACTGAAAACAAAATATATTCTGTTGCTTTACAGCATACAAAAAAAAGTGATATTGTTAAATCTTTACAAACAAAATTAATATTTATAGGAACATATTTAAATTATGTTGATAAATCATATGATGATGAAAATCATAATTTTTTAGTTAGTGTATATATACCAGACCAAAATTCTACACAAAAGAGTGATGATTATGTGATTTTTTAT
Organism: Arcobacteraceae bacterium; assembly: GCA_023229945.1. Taxonomy (GTDB): domain Bacteria; phylum Campylobacterota; class Campylobacteria; order Campylobacterales; family Arcobacteraceae; genus UBA6211. Next base: position 12,521 of record JALNYH010000003.1, read on the forward strand.
GGCTGTGAAACTGTTGAATTATTACCATTAGAAGAAACTGAAATGATTTATAATAATATTCCTCTAAAAAACCATTGGGCTAAGTATTATAGAATCAAAATTCCAAAGGATAATCAAGAATTTATAAAATTAGACCTTGAAACTAGTGATTTAAACTATGCTATTTTATGGTTTCAAGTAAAAAATTAATAGGTTTTGGCTCGCTACTTATTCGATTGTTATATATATAATAATTAGCTAAAACTTTTTTACCATATTGTTTGGTTTCATCAAAAGAAATTAACTCCATAGCCATAAACGGTTGATATGGTAAATTCTCTTTAAAAAGAGGAATTATTTCTCTATTTGTGTATCCAATCCCTCCATTATATGCATAGAAAACATATAGTGGGTGGTTTAATTTAGATTCTAAGTAATCTAGATGTTTGTTTGCGTATTTTAGGTTTATTTCAATATTAAACATATCTTCCAAAAATATATCTTCACTAAACTCTTTTGACAAAGAATTAACTAAAAAAGGCATAATTTGCATAGCACCTAATGCAAATGAAGATGAAATAGAAGTTGGTATAAATCCACTTTCTTGTCTTGCTAAGGCATATATTAAGCTTTTCCTATTTGATGTGTTGCTTTCTAAATATTTTTCATATGGTGTTATAAAAAAACTTTTTTGGTATTGATGATATCTGTGTTTTAAAAATACTAAATGTGGCAATTCATTATTAGATAATGTATTCTCAAAAGTATTCAACATTTCTTCGTCTACTGTAGATAATGAAAGTAAAATCTTAACCCAGTCAAATTGTGTGATTACTGGCATTGTAATATCACTTTCAATTTTTGTATCAAAATCAATATTTTGAGGTTGAATATTTAATTTTTCTTGTGCATAAAGAGAATAAATATTAATATCCCAACTTGATGCTAAACTTTGGAGCAGTTCATCATTCTTGGTAACCAAATATTGCCAAAAAACAACCATATCCTTATCAATCTTGAAATAAGCTTTTTTTGAAGCATTATCAAGATATTTGAGAGCTAGTTCATCATCTCTTTTATTTAATAAAACATTTAATGCAAGATAAAATGAACTTTGAAAATTTAATTTAGTATCATCTATCCCAATAAGAGAGTTTTGGAGATTTTTGAGTTTAGTATCAGTGACTATTAGTTTAATCGTTTGGTTAAATTCATTTTTATCTTGTATCTTATCAATCAAAACTTGTGGTAATCTATAGTTTAGTTTTTCATATCTAAAATTTGTAGGAGTTTTATTAAAAACTTCAAAAAAAACTTCCGATGAAGTACTTACTAATTTAACAAAAGGTAGATTTGAGTTGAGTATTTCAAGTGCTTTACTTTTTATGGGATAGTTTTCTTGGAGTTTTATTGCTATGGTTTTTAATTCATCATAAGAAAGACTAAGAGCTTGAGAATAACTAAGCCCTAACTCTATACAATCATCATTTTGTTCAATTAAAGACTTTGTATCAGCTTGCATACATTGTGCAACTGCGTATGTCTCATCATGCCCAAATTTCTTCGCAAATCTAAAAAATAACTTATTATCAACCCTTTGAGCTTCGCTAAGAGCCAACATTGCTTCATCTGAATTGATATTTTGGTCTAAATATTGCCAAATATAAAAATCCTTTGTTTGGCTTCTTGGGTTATTTTGCAAAAAATCAAGAGTAATCTCTTTTTTTATTACATCAGCATTGAGTATAGAAGCAAATAAACCTAAACAAAAGATTTTTTTTATCATTACATCATCATTCCGCCAAATAATCTTCCAAGAAATGTTTCAAGGAATATTAAAGCAAAAATCAAAATAAGTGGAGCAACATCAAGCCCTCCAAAAACTGTAGGAATATACTTTCTAATCAATCTGTATGCTGGTTCTGTTAGACGATAAAGCATCTGAACAACAGGATTGTTTGGATCTGGATTTACCCAGCTTAATATGGCAGATATTATAACTACCCACTTGTATAAAGATATAATTCCTAATATAACTATTGCTATCGAACTTATTAATGCCTCAATCATGAAAACCTCCGTTTTTAAATTTTGAATGTTGAATTTTGAATGTTGAAGTAGCTTTGAGACACTTTAATTTAACATTCAAAATTTATAATTCAACATTATCTAATAATTTCCCCTAAATAATTCTTGATACATGGGTATATATCACTCAAATTTGGACCATGCCAAGCACCTGTTAGACAAAATCTAAGTGGCATAAAAAGAGATTTTCCTTTTAGTCCACATTGATTTGATATATAGTTCTTGAAATCATCATAATTATCAAAAAATGGTGCAGTTTTAGAAACATTTTTGATATGTTCTACTTCACTTGCAAAATCCTCAGTTGTATGTTTTGATTCAAAAATAGCATCAATTTTTGGTTTTAACTCTTTTATAGTACTAGCTTCTTCTAAGTATATTTTAGCGAGTTTTCCTATATCGGCATCAGCAAAACCTAAAATTTTCGATAATCTCATCTCATCAATAATTTTTAAATGTTCTTTATTGATAAATCTTAACTTGTCAATATCAAATTTCGGTGCATTTGTAGAAATATTTTTGATATCAAACCATTCAATAGCTTCTTCAATAGTAAATATCTCTTTTGGCGTTTTTGAGCCTAAAAGAACCAAATAATTTGCTATAGAAATAGGTAAAAAGCCCTCATCAAGAAGCCATTTTATGCTTGATGCGTTATCCCTTTTACTCATTTTCTTACCTGTTTGGGCATTTAGTATAATTGGTAAGTGTAGGTATTGTATCTCTTTTGTGTATCCCAGCGATTGTCTTATATGTTTTTGTTTTGGAGTATTTGATAAATGGTCTTCACCTCTTATAACAAAAGATATATCATACAACATATCATCAACCGCACAAGCAAAATTATATGTTGGAGTTTTGTCTTTTCTCATAATGATAAAAGAATCCACATCAAAAGGCTCATAATCAAATTCACCTCTAAGCTCATCTTTGAATTTTACTACACTATCTGGTTTTTTAATTCTGATAGTAAATGAGTTTTCATTATTGATTACTTCTTCATCGCTTAGTTTTTCACAAAAGCTATCATATCTGTATGGTTTATTTGAATCTTTTGCTGATTCTCTTTGAAGCTCTAGTCTTTCATCTGAGCAAAAACAAGCAAAAGCTTTTTTATCCACTAAAAGCTGCATAGCTATTTGTTGATGATATTTTAGGTTGTCACTTTGATAATGAGCCATTTTATAATCAATACTAAAAAGAGCTAGCATTTCGAGGATTTCTTTATCTTTACCCTCAATATTACGCTCTTTGTCAGTGTCTTCTATTCTAACTATCAAATCAACACCTAGTTGTTTAGATAATATATAATTAAAAAGTGCAACTCTTAAATTGCCTATATGCATATCGCCAGTAGGGCTTGGTGCAAATCTTAACATTATTTTCCTTTGTTGGTTACTATTGCAAATGATAAATCATTTATCTCTTTATGGGATTTTATAAATTCATTCAAATCTTCCAATGTCAAATCTTGTATTGCTTGGAGTTCAAGTTCGTTGTAATTCAATGGTAAACCTCTATAATAGAGTGTAAAAGCACGACCAAGCCTTTGGCTTAGTGTTTCTGTTCTAAGCGGCTCACTTCCTAGTAAAAACATTTTAGCACTCGTTAGTTCTTCCCCCGTTGCCCCATCGTTTACAAAGTCACTAACCAAAGATTTGACCAAAGCTATAGCTTCATCTGAATTATCTATTTTGGTTTGAAGATAGCCTGTAAAATATGAGTGAGATTTGTTTATTGAAATTGATCCATGTGCAGAATATGCCAAACCTCTTTTTACCCTAATTTCTTCCAAAAATCTACTTCCAAATCCACTAGAACCTAGTATAAATGAAGCAACCTTTGCTTTATATACATTTGAATCTTTTGGGTCAATATTAAAAGGAGAACCAAAATAAATATATGCTTGTTCTGTTTCTTTATTTATCTCTTTATATTCTTTTGTATTTTTTGCCACTATATTGTTTAATTCTTTTACTTTTCCAGTTTTAAATGATGTCAATATTGGTTTGATTGAGTTTTCAAATTCATCAAGTTCTATATCTCCACCAACTACTAGTATAAGATTTGATAAAGTTATAGTATCATTTAAAAACTTCTTTACATCGTCCAACTTTATACTTTCTACACTTTTTATATCACCCAAACTTGAATTTTCTAAAGGAGTACCCTTAAAAATAAGCTTTCTTAATTCATTTTTTGCCACAAAGTCAAAATCACTTTCTTTTCTTTTCAAAGAACTTACCATAATATTTTGTAGTTTTTCTAAAGAGTTTTTTGTAATATTTGGGTCATTTAAAAGCATAGCCAAGTACTCAAAAGCAAATTTTGATTCACTTTTTAATGCACTAACTTCTATAACAAAAGTTTCAAATCCACTTGTAGTGTGAATTGTAATAGCTTTACTTTCAAGTAAATCGGCAAACTTTGTAGAACCTAGCTTTTTTGTACCTTCATTTAATATGCTTGAAGCAATATTTGCTAAGCCAGCTTTATCCAAATCTTTTATGTATCCACTGTTTTGAAAAACTAATTGAAAATTTATAACTGGCAATGTCCCCTTTTCAAAAATAGTAGTTATTTCATGGTTATTAACTTCTATTTTCTTTATAATAGCACTCATCAAGCTCCCTTGTAAAAATATTGTAAGAAAAAGTATTTTGATATATAGTTTCATTCTTTATAAAACCTTTGTAATATATTGTATGCAGTATCTCTTTTTGCTGGATACTCTCCAATATCATTTATCAATCTTATCATCTCTTCTTGATTCATTTCGTTTTTTGCTCCAGCTGCACTTACTACATTTTCTTCCATCATAGTACTACCCAAATCATTTGCTCCAAAGAGTAGGGCTAGTTGTCCTATATAACTTCCTTGTGTTACCCAAGATGATTGGATGTTTTGAAAGTTGTCAAGATAAAGTCTTGCAACACTCAAAAGTCTCAAATATCTATTAGATGATTGAGAACCAATATCTGGATTTTCAACTTTAAGTTTTGTATTAGCACTTTGAAAAGACCAAAGAATAAAAGCTCTAAAGCCACCTGTTTCATCTTGTAAATCTCTTATTTTTTCCCAATGCTCAATAATTTCTTCGTCACTCTCAATTGTACCAAACATCATAGTAGCAGTTGATTTCATCCCAATCTTATGTGCCGCTCTATGCACTTCAAGCCAGTCTTTTGTATCTAGCTTGTTTGGTGCTATTATATCTCTTACTCTATCACTCAAAATCTCTGCCCCAGCTCCTGGAATAGAACTAAGCCCTTTTTTTTGTAATCTTACTAGAACTTCATTGTAGCTTAGTTTAGAAATTTTAGCTATATAATCTATCTCAATTGCACTAAAGCCATGAATTGTGATGGTTGGATATTTGGAACTAATATGTTCTAATAAATCCTCATACCACTCAATTTTAAGTTTTGGATGCACTCCACCTTGAAATAAAATTTGTGTTCCGCCAATTGCCAAAAGTTCATCAATTTTTTGGTCAATTTCTTCGTATGTTAATATATACGCATCACCATCTCTACCATGCCTATAAAATGCACAAAACTTACAATCAACCCAGCAAACATTAGTATAGTTTATATTTCTATCTACTATAAATGTAGTTATTTTTTTCGGATGAAGCTCAAGTTTTCTTACATATGCCATCTTCCCAAGCTCTAAAAGTGAACTATTTTGTATCAAATCTAGTGCTTCTTTGTTTGTAAGTCGTTTCATTTTTATTTAATATCCAAAATTTAAAATTTAAAATTTAACATTTTAGTTAAAATCTTTGCCCCAAAGAAAACTCAAATGAAGATGTTTTGTCTCCAGCTTCTTTCATAAGTGGTTTTGCAAATACAAATTGTAGTGGACCAACTGGTGAGTTCCATTCCAAAAATGCTCCAGTACCAGCTCTTTTGATTTCACTTACATTTCCTTTTCCTATCATACCATAATCTAAAAACACACCCCATCTCATCTGTGCTTTTGGGAAAAGAGGAAAAGTAAGTTCAGCATTATTTGAAGCCATCATATCATAATACCCTTCAGTATCTGTAGAATCCCTATAAAAAGCATAATCTTCATATCCTCGCACAGACCCTATACCACCAAGAGAAAATCCTGAGTTTCTAGGTACTTTACCAAGGTCATTTAGGTAGTTTAAGCTTAATTTATTTCTAAAAATTACATCATAATCAAGCCAATCTTTCATCCCATAAAAATATTTTAATGTATTTTGAAGTTTTAAAAATTCTGCATCACCTGCAAGTCCAGCATATTCTAAACTAGAATTGGCTTCTATCCCTTTTCTTGGCATAAAATAATCATCTGTAGAATTGTATTTCATATATGGAATAAGAGAAATTGTAGTGTAGTTATCATTTTTAGTAATATCTAAATTGTCAGTTAATTTTGTTTTATCAAGCTTTAAATTTGAACCAACAGTTAAATTTCTTGTCAGCTTATGTCCTAGACCCCATATAGTACCATAACTTTTAGTTGTTTCATCTATATCAGTTGATTCATAGTCTCTCTCTCTACTATAAACACTTGCTAGTCCACTAAATTTACTATCAAAAATAGCAGGGTTAAATAAAGATAATTCTAAATCAAATTTCTTTTTTGACCATTCTGTTGAAAACTGTAAATCTTTACCACTTCCAAATATATTACTATCATTAACTGCAGCATTTAATAAAAAGCCATCATAGCTTCCATATCCACCACCAAGAACAAGCATACCAGTTGGAGCTTCTACTACTTTTACCGTCAAGTCCATTTTATCTTCAGAAACTCTAATTTGCTCGATTGTTACATCTTCGAAGTGTCCAGTTCTTTTTAACGCATTTATAGAGTCTGAATAATCAGTTGAACTATAAAGGTCTTTTGGTGCTAAAAACACATCTCTTCTTATTACTCTATCTAAAGTTCTTGTATTTCCAGAAATATATACATCATTAATATAAACTTTTTGATTTGGTACTACGCTTATAGCTATATCAACAGTTTTGTTTTCTATATTTTTTACTAAATCATAATCAACATCAGCAAATGCATATCCCAAATCACCAATAGATGTTTTGATAAATTCTACATCAGTTCTAAGTCTTTCAATATTAAAAACTTTGTTTTCTTGTAGTTTTAACTCTTTGTATAATGTTTCAGGATCTAATATACTAGCATCTAGATATATTTTGATAGAATTTACAGTATATTGAATCCCCTCGTCTATAAAGAAATCCAGTTTTCCACTATTAGAGTTAAAATCAACTTTTAAAAATGGAGATTTTACATTTGCATCAAGAAAACCTCTTTGAAAATAAAGATCTTTTATCCTATGATTTTCGTATTCTAGTTGTTCAATATTAAGTTTGCCATCATTTCTACCAAAGAACCAAGATACACTATCTTTTTGTTTATTTGCAGTCACATCTTCAAATTCACTTCTTTTTATATTTTGAGCACCTTGATAATTGACTTCTTGAAGTATAATATAATCACCTTTATTGACTTCAAATTGAACAGCAATTGAATATTCATTTATAGTTTCAATGGTTACTTCCACAACAGAGTTTAAATATCCTTCTCGTTCTAATTCAGTTAAAAGTGCTTGTTTTGCATTGTCAAGTCTTTGTTTTGTATAAATACTTCCTTTATTTATACCCATTATTGTATAAAGCATTTTTTTATCTTCATCTCTGGATTTATATCCAGTTACATTTAAGCTAGCAATTGAAGGCTTTTCTTTGAAATTAAAAGTAACTATACCTTGTTCTTCATGTACTAAGATATCATCAAAATATCCAAATTGAAAGAATTTATTGATTGATTCATCAATTTTTTGTATATTTAAATCATCACCAACTTTAAAGTTTAATGTTTCTAAGGCAATTCTATCAGAAATTCTAGCTAGGTTCTCAAACTTGATATCTTTGATTTGTGTGGCACTTAATGTTGTTGTTATTATTAGTGGCAATAAAGCTGTTGAAATTTTTTTCACTGTTAACCTTATTAGTAAATTTTGAATAAGAGTCTACCTAAAGTTAGTTTAAAGTATAATTATAAAAAAGATAAAACAAAAGGAATTTGCAAGTGACAGTAGGAATTGTTGGTATAGGGCTTATGGGTGGCTCATTTGCTAAAGTATTGAAAAAATATAAGTTAGCTAATAAAATATTTGGTTATGACCATAATATCAATCATCAAAAAACTGCCTTAGAACTTGGGCTTGTTGATGAGATTTGTGATTTAGAATGTCTTAAAAAATGTGATTTGATAGTTTTATGTATTCCCGTAGATGGAATTATTGCTTTTTCAAAAAATTTGGTTGATATATCCCAAAATACAACCATAGTTGATTTTGGAAGTACAAAAGAACTTATTGTAAACAACTTACCAATCGAAATTAGATCAAGTTTTGTTGCAGCTCATCCTATGACAGGGACAGAAAAATTTGGACCAGAAGCTGCTATTGATAGTCTTTATGAGGATAAAATAGTAGTTTTATGTGATGTGTGGCAAAATAGTAGTTACCATTTAGAAAAAGTTACAAATATTTTTAAGTCAATTGGAATGCGTATCATACAAATGGATGCAAAAGAGCACGATATTCATGCGTGTTATATGAGTCATCTTCCTCATGCAGTATCATATGCACTAGCCAAAACTGTAATGTGTCATGAAAATCCAAATGCTATTATCACTTTAGCAGCTGGTGGATTTAGAGATATGAGTCGTATTGCAAAAAGTTCACCAAATATGTGGTGTGATATTTTTAGACAAAATAGAGAAAATCTACTTGATGCACTCAACATTTATGAATCAAAACTTGCTATGTTAAAAGAGATGCTACAAAATGAAGATTATGATGCTATACATAAATATATGGCAAAGGCAAATACTCTTCATGACATACTTAAGTAAGTAATAACTAATAATGAATAACTAATAATTTAGGAGTCACTTCCGTGACTAATTATATAAAAAATGTTGCATAGCAACACGATAATTATTAGTTGTTAGTTGTTAATTATTAGTTTTTTTGTGCTATCGCACAAAAGATTGGGTAACTTTCTTTTGCTATATAGACATTTTCATAGAATACTATTTCAAATCCATTTTGCTTTAAAATAGTGCTTAGTTTTGTTTTATCAAATCCAAAATGTTCAACTCCTTCTAGATTCTCACCATGGAAAGTGCCATCTTCTTTGTCTAAATCACTTATTGCTAGGTATCCTTTGTCTTTGAGGGCTATATTTGATTTTGAGATAAAATCATTTGTATCTTTGATATGATGAAGCGTCATAGATGTTGCAATAATATCAAAGCTATTTTGGGGTAGGTGGTTGTCGTTTATATTGTGTTTTTCACATTTTATATTTTCCAACGAGTATTCATTTATTTTTTGGTTATAAACTTCAAGCATACCATCACTAAAATCCATCCCTGTTATACTTTTGACATCATCTACAAATCCAAAAGATACAAGTCCAGTGCCACATCCATAATCAAGTAAATCAAAATCTTTTATATTCGGTATTTTTTCTTTTATGGTTTTTACAAAAGTTTGAGCTATATCAACCCTTGTACTTTTTTTATCCCAAGTATGAGCTAGTAGGTCAAATTTATTAGTCATTAAAGCCCTTAATATGTTTTTTGGTATTATAGCCAAAAAACTATTAGGCATTTTTATGAAGATAGATTTAGGTAAAAATATTAAGGCTTTTTATACCACCATATATGACGGTAATATGGCTTATTATACCACTAATGATAAGCTAAGTGTTGATAATAATAGGCAAAATATTGCATTAAAATATGATTTTGATATAAATGAGTTAAAATACATGAATCAAATTCATGGCAATCGTATAGAAGTGGTTGATAGTAGTTCACCAAGTCAGATATTGGAATGTGATGGAATTGTGACAAAAGAGCCAAATCTTCCTTTGATGGTGCAAGTGGCTGATTGCATAGGTGTGATGTTTTATGATAGTGTACTTGATATCATAGGAGTGGCTCATGCAGGAAGAAATGGGACATTTTTGGGTATTTCATCACAAATGGTATCAAAAATGATAGATACATTTGGTTCAAATCCAAAAGATATCAAAGTAAATCTTAGTCCAAGCATACAAAAGTGTTGCTATGAAGTAGATGCAAACATGGCAGAATTTGTAGCCAATAATTTTGGTAGTGAGTTTACAAAAGGAAGATTTATAGATTTGCAAGGGATTAACAAAATGCAACTTATAAAAAGTGGTATAATAGAAGAAAATATAAATATTTCAACTATTTGTACTAAATGTTCCAATCAACCATATTTTTCATATAGAAATGATTCTGGTTGTGGTAGATTTGCGGGGGTTGTTGTCATCAATAGTAAGTCGTGAGTAGTGAGTTGTGAAGAAAAAGACAAGCCCAGTCATAGACTGGGGTTCCAAGGGGGAAGAATGACAAATAAAACAGTAGAAACTGAAGATTTAAAATATATCTGGCATCCTTGTACTCAGATGAAAGATCATGAAAATATTCCACTTATTCCTATAAAAAAAGGAAGAGGGATGTATATAGAAGATTTTGAAGGCAATGTTTATCTTGATGGGATTAGTAGTTGGTGGGTCAATAATCTAGGTCATTGCAACCCGTATATTACAAAAAAAATCAAAAAACAGCTTGATACGCTAGAGCATGTAATTTTTGCTGGATTTACTCATAAAAGTGCAGTGCAGTTATCAAAAAAGCTTGTAAAAATAACGCCAGATGGGCTAAATAAAGTTTTTTATGCTGATAATGGCTCAAGTGGTATTGAGGTGGCCTTAAAGCTAAGTTATCATTATTTCAAAAATATTAATGAAAATAGACCATATTTTGTATCACTCAAAAACTCTTATCATGGAGAAACACTAGGGGCTTTGGCTATAAGTGATACAGGGCTTTATAAAGAAGTCTATAGTGATATTTTAATCAATTCATTACATGTTCTTAGTCCCAAAGACCAAAGTGAAGATGAAGCATTAAATGCCATAAAAGATTTGGAAATTTTACTAGAATCTAGACATAAAGAGATTTGTGCTTTTATTGTAGAGCCATTAGTACAGTGTGCTGGTGGAATGAATATGTATCATCGCCTTTATCTATCAAAAGCAAAAGAAATATGTGAGAAATATGGGATATTTTTCATAGCTGATGAAATAGCTGTAGGATTTGGGCGAACTGGAAATCTTTTTGCGTGTGAAAGTGCTGATATTAGTCCAGATATTATGCTTCTTAGCAAAGGGCTAACTGGTGGGTATCTTCCCCTTTGTGCAGTGATGATAAGTGATAAGATTTATGATTCGTTTTATTGTGATTATAGTAGTGGCAAGAATTTTTTACATTCACATAGCTATACAGGAAACCCACTTTGTTGTACTGCTGCACTTGCCACTATTAAATACCTTGAAAAGTTTGATATTATCGCTAAAAATCAAAGAAAAATTAAACAAATTTCAAAAGAGTTACAAAGATTTAAAACTTTATCAAATGTAAAAGATATACGACAAACAGGGATGATTGCAGCTATTGAGCTTGATGGGTATAATTCAAGCGATAGAATAGGGCTAAAAATAAATCAATATTGTCTCAAAAAAGGGCTTTTTATCCGACCACTTGGAAATGTAGTATATTTTATGCCACCGTTTATTATCAAAAAAGATGAGATAAAATGGGCATTTGATGTTATTTATGAAGCGATAGAGAGGAATGGTAATTGGTAATTGGTTATTGGTTATTGGTTATTGGTTATTGGTTATTGGGAAAACCATCTTTCTAATACACTAATTACTAATATACAAATACACTAATTTCCAATACACTATCACTTAAGAATAATTAGTATATAATAATACCCATATTTTCAATTTTTAACTAAGGAATTATTTTGAGTGATCAATATGTACTACTTATAGATACAAAAGACCAAAAAGGTCTTGTTTATCATATCTCTGAAGTTATTTTTAAGCACAACCTAAATATTGAACAAAACTCTGAGTTTGTTGACGAAGAAGTTGGTAAATTTTTTATGAGAACTGTAATAAGTGGTATTTTAGATAAAGAAAAATTTTTAAATGATATTAAATCTGTATTACCAATATCTGCGACTATTAAGTTTACAAAACAACAAAAGAAAAATATTGTAATCCTTGCTACAAAAGAATCTCATGTTTTGGGTGACTTACTTATCAAAAACTATGAAGATGAATTGAATGCAAATATTCAAGCTGTTATTTCAAATCATGATTTATTACAAGGTTTAGTAGAAAAATTTGAAGTTCCTTATCATCATTGTGATGCAACCAATCTAGACCGTCAAGCTCATGAAGAAGAGTTGTCTAAAATTATAGATATGTACAATCCTGATATTATAGTTTTGGCTAAATATATGAGAATCTTGACATCTTGGATAGTGGGTCGTTATGAAGGAAAACTTCTTAATATTCACCACTCATTCTTACCAGCTTTTATAGGGGCAAATCCATATAAACAAGCTCATGAAAGAGGTGTTAAAATCATAGGGGCAACAGCACATTATGTGACAAATGACCTTGATGAAGGTCCAATTATTGCTCAAGATGTGGTGAGAGTTGATCATAATTTTACCTGGCAAGATATGAGAAAAGCTGGTAGAAATGTAGAAAAAGTTGTTCTTTCAACTGCTCTTGATTTGCTTCTTGAAGATAGAGTATTTGTTTATAGTAATAAAACAGTGATTTTATAATTATGAAACATTTTAATATAGTATTGCATGAGCCTAGAATTCCACAAAATACTGGAACTATTGGCAGACTTTGCTATGCTGCAAATGCTAGCTTGCATCTAATCAAGCCTTATGGTTTTGAAATTACAGAAAAGGCACTTCGCCGTGCTGGGCTTGATTATTGGACTGAGCTAAAGGTTTATGAATATGAAAATATTGATGACTTTTGGGCTAAAAATCCATTAGACAATAGACACTTTTTTGCTACGACAAAGACTACTAACTCATATTTTGATTTATCTTATGAAGAAAATGATTATTTTTATTTTGGCAGAGAAGATGCAGGTCTTCCAAAAGAGATTATTGAATTAAATAATGCAAATAATATACGAATACCTATGGTCTCTGAAGCTAGATCACTTAATATTGCAAATTCAGTTTCTATTGTTTTGTATGAAGCTATAAGGCAGTGTGGAGTTTAACCCACACCACACTATATAAAAAAACTACTTAATATCAGTATTAGCTTCAACTCTTCTGTTTTGGGCTCTTCCATCTTTTGTTTTATTTTCAGCTACAGGTTGAGACTCACCCATACCAATAGCTTTTAATCTATTAGCATCGATACCTTTTTTTATTAATGCGTTTCGTACTGCATTTGCTCTATTTGTAGATAGTTCATTGTTGTATTTTTCAGTTCCTATTGAGTCTGTGTGACCTTCTATAATTGCATTTAGTAACGGATTCTCTTGCATAACTATTGCAAATTCTTCTACTTTAGCCATATATTCTGGTTTAATGTTCTCTTGATCAAAATCAAAGTTAACTTGGAAGTTGAATTTTAATGCACACCCATCATTATCTACAGCTAAACCTTTTGGTGTTTGTGGACACTTATCTAACCCATCAATTACACCATCTCTATCTCCATCAAGTGGAGCAATTGGTTGTTTAGGCTCAGGCTGTTTAACTATCTCTTTTTGTTCAACTTTTACTGGTTCTTGTATTTGTATAGGTGCTGGTTTTTCACCACCAAATTTCATACTAATACCAAAACCTATTGTTTTATCTTTATCTTCAGTTTCTACCTTGTGAGTATATCTACCTTCTGTAAATAAACTAACTGTGTCAGTTAAAGAATAACTTAGTCCTAAACCACCATTCCAAATTGTTTGTGAATCAAAATTGTTCATTTTGTTATTAACTCTTTCATATCCCCCACCAGCGAAGATATAAGGAGTTAATTTGCTATTATTTTTGAAGTCATAAACAGCATCTAATACATATCTACTTATATCAGTAGTATTGTTACTACCTTTATATTCAGCATCATCACTATATTCAAAACCTAATCTTAACGATAACGCATCAACTAGTTCTTTTGATACTCTAATACCAGTGGTAGAGTAATTTTCCATAGAACTATTACTTTTTGTATAACTTTTTGTTACAATAGGTTCAATTTTATACTCAGCTACTGCTAGCGTTGTTATTGCTAAACATGCACATGTACTTACTAATATTTTTTTCAATTTAAATTCCTTAAATTCTACAGATTTTCCTCATTGTAGTCCATAATTACTTAATAGATTCTTACGGTATGATGATAAATATTTTTATTAATAATCATTGATTTTATGCAAGGTTGATTGACATAGACTCAAGTTTATGTTATAATGCCACTAAATTATAATAGTTTATTTAGGAGTTGTTGATTATGGCAAAAAGTTTATATGAAACATTGGAAATTAATGAAAATGCGTCACCTGATGAAATCAAAAAAGCTTATCGGAAATTGGCACGAAAATATCATCCTGATGTAAATAAAGACCCATCGGCTGAAGAAAAATTTAAAGAGATAAATGCTGCTTATGAAGTACTAAGTGACCCACAAAAGAAATCTCAATATGATCAATATGGTGATAATATGTTTGGTGGTCAAAACTTCCATGACTTTGCAAGAGGACAAGGAGGTGGACAAGGTGTTGATTTGGATGAGATACTAAGGTCTGTATTCGGTGGAGGCGGTGGCTTTTCATCAAGAGGTTTTAGTGGTAATCCAAATAGTTTTAATTTTGGAGGTTTTAACAGAGCTGGAGGTTATGAAGAAGAAGATTTGGATACTCAAGCTAGTATCACAATCCCTTTTGCTACAGCAGTCCTTGGTGGTAAACAACATATTAGCCTTAAAGATGGAACATCTTTTGATATTAAGATTCCTGAAGGTATAAAAGATGGTCAAAAAATAAGAGCCAAAGACAAAGGTCGCAAAATTGGTTCTAGAGTAGGGGATTTGATTTTAAAAATAAATATTTCTCCAAGTGATGATTATACTCTTGATGGAAATGACCTTATAAAAAGTTTTGATGTGAGTTTAAAGGATGCACTTTTTGGTGGTAAGGTAGATATTGAAACTTTACATAAAACTATTTCGCTAAAAGTCCCACAAAATACCAAACAAGGTCAAAGATTTAGAGTCAAAGAACTAGGTGTTTTAGACAAAAGTAGAGGGGAAAGAGGAGATTTATATTTGAAGGCAAATATAATTTTACCTAAAATAGAAAATATAGATAAAGATCTTTTAGAGCTTATGGAAGCCAAACTGCCAAAGGAGTAAGATATGCAAAATAGCTATAATGAACCTGTATATTTGATTAGTGCAGTCGCTGAAATTCTAAATATTCATCCACAAACCCTCAGACAATATGAAAGAGAAGGACTTATAAAACCTTCTCGTACAAATGGACGAATCAGACTTTATTCACAGCTTGATATAGAAAATATCAAGATAGTTCTGGCTCTTACTAGAGATGTGGGTGTCAATCTAGCTGGCGTTGATATCATATTGCAACTTAAAGAAGAAATAAAATCTTTAAAAGAAGAATTACAGTTTTATAAAAAGAAATTAAAAGATGCCAATAAATTTGGAGTAGTTCCATCTAGCAAAGCTCTTGTTATCAAAAAAAGCCTTTACGATATCGTCATTTTTGAAGAATAATCAACTACCAAAGACTGCCTAGATACTGGTAGTCTTTGCTTTGTAGACTTTATTAAAACTCATCATCTTCATAAAAATCTTCATCTTGCTCATCTTCTTCGTCATCGAAGCCATTTATACCATAAAGTTCATCTTCTTCATCATCAAATTCATCATCACTATCAAAGAAACCATCAAGTTCATCATCATCTAGTGTATCATCATCAAATTCATCATCAAACATAGGTCGTCCTTAAGTTTTAGTTTTATTGAATTATATCATATTTCATTGAATTTTTGCAAAACTTTTATTGCTTGGTAATGCTCTTTTACATCATGACATCTGATAATACTTGCACCATTTTTGATTCCCTCAAGATGAATAGTCAGAGTACCACTTAGTCTTTCCTCTATAGATGATGGCACTATGTGGTTTATCATAGATTTTCTACTAGCTCCTAAGAGTATCTCGTATCCAAAGTGACTAAAATGTTCAAGATTTTTGATAAGGGTTAGATTGTGCTCTAAGTTTTTTCCAAATCCTATACCCACATCCAAAATAATATCTTTTACCCCATGTTCTTTGGCAACTTCTATTCTTCTAGCAAAAAAATCATTTACCTCACACATTACATCATCGTATTGTGGATTTTCTTGCATAGTTTGAGGGTCTTTTTGCATATGCATAATCACAACGCTAGCATTATATTCACTAGTAATCTGGGCAATTTTTGGATTGGAAAGTCCTGTTATGTCATTTACTATTGTAAATCCACTATCAAGTGATAATTTTACAACATCCAAAGTATAAGAGTCTATGCTGAAAATTGCTTTATCACATAGCTTTTGTTCTTTTATCACTGATAAAATATCTTTTATTCTAGCTAGTTCTTCATCCAAGCTTACCATTATGCTTCCAGGTCTGCTTGAAACTGCTCCAATATCAATAATATCAGCACCATCGCTTATCATTTGTTCAATGCGTGATATGGCATCAGATTTGTTAAATCTACTGTTTGAGAAGAAGCTATCATCATTGGCATTTAATACACCCATTATTTTTGTGCTATGTTTGTTGGTTTTTATAAAACTTGTAAGTTCTTTGGCTAGGGTTTTGAGTCCAAAAGGTTGTGATAGTTCTTTTTTGGATAATATTTCAAAGTGTTTTGTTGTTCCTATCAAAATAGCATCAACATATTGGTTTTCCCCAATTATTGCACCTTTTGGAACAACTAATTCAGCACCAATAGATAAAGCATCTTGTTTGAGTATATTAGCTCCACCAAAATGTATATCTTTGATATAAAGCATATGGATTTTGGCTTTTTTTGCCATTATCTTAGCACCAACCTCATCACACCCAATTTTAGAAAAAAGTTCCAAATGGTTTGTGGAGTTGATTTTATAAAAGTTCATTGTCTTACTTATTTCTCTTATGTAGTATGGTCAATAAAATTACAGATAAAATATTTACAGGTCTTGAGTTTAATTCAACCAATTTTGAAGCATTTGAAAAAGTATCTAGTTCTTTTTCTGTGAATCTAATCTTTTCTTTTGTTGCTTTATTGAAAATTGATTCAATTAAAATTTTTGTTTCAACCTTTGAGATTCTTTGATTTTGTTTTAGAAAATCATAAATGTCTTTTATTGTAATTTTTCTTAAATCAAGCTCAAAATCTGGTAAAGTTTTTTTAGTTTTGAGGTATTTGTAAGACATTCTTGACATAATGGTAGGTAAAAGTGATGTTTTTGATGTTGTAACCATAATAAATATGATATTTTTTGGTGATTCTTCTAGTATTTTAAGAAGAGAATTTTGAGCTTCTTTCCTAAAAGATGTACCACAAAGTAGTATATATTTTGTTTCATTTGATGCTAGATAAGCTTCTTTGATAGCTATCTGAGAGTGAGCTATCAAAAACTCATCTTTTGCAGAATCTTCATTTCGTATAATCCTAACAAAATGCTTAGGCAATGTAGGAAGTAAAGTTTCCAAAAATTCATCAATGTTGTTACAAACAAATATTATATTAGTGTTGATTTGCATTATGCCTCAATACTTATTTCACCAAAAAGTGTAGCACTTATTGTTTTGTTATAAAGTCGAAACATTTGCAAAAGTTTCATATCTAGTGCATCATCACTGCTTTTTAGGTTGAAAGAATCTTGCCTTTCTTCATCCAATAGCCATAAAAAAGAGTGTTTTTCTACTTTTGGTAAAGTTGCTCTAACATGCTGAGAGCGTCCTATATACCAAAATACATAACCGTTAGGAAATGAAATATTTAGCATATCTTTGACAAGGGCTACTTCATCATCTGACTTGAGTGTATCAACGGATGCGTAACATGATCTAAAATCATAAAAAGGCAAATAAGGACGATTGTTTTTACTGGAATTGATATTGGATAAAATATATTCCAAAAACCATTGTCTATCATTATCTGTAACAATTAAGACAGATACTCCATAGTCAAAAATACCTTGCAAAGATTTTACTACGAGTGGAGTCCACTCGTATTTTTTTTCTTCAAGCCAACTACCAAGTAGTTTATCTTCTCTTATGGTATCAATTGTCCAGTTTAAAAATTCTTGCACTTTTATTTATCCAATTCGTAAGCGTCATGAAGTGTTCTGACAGCCAATTCACTATATTTTTCATCTATTACCATAGAGATTTTGATTTCACTTGTACTTATCATTGAGATATTGATATTTTCTTTAGCAAGTGAGCCAAAAGCTTTGCTAGCTACTCCACTATGAGACTTCATTCCAACGCCAACTATTGATACTTTTGCAATAGAGTTGTTATAGTCAATATTTTCCACATCTTTATCAAATGCTGACATTACTTTTTTTGCTTTTTCAAGTTCTGTTTTAGGCACTGTAAAATCCAAATCAGTTTTGCCATCTTTGCCTATTGTTTGTACTATCATATCTACATTTATATTTGCATCAGCTAAAGATGTAAATATATTTGCAGCCATACCAGGCTTATCTGTAACACCGTACATTCCTATTCTTGCTTGGTTTTTATCCAAAGCTATTCCACTAACAATTGGTTTTTCCATTATGTTTTCTTCCTTTGTTATAAGAGTTCCTGGCACATTTGGCTCGAAACTACTTCTTGATATAAGATTTACATTTAATTTTTTCGCCATTTCTACTGATCTGTTTTGTAGGACTTTTGCTCCAAGAGAAGCGAGTTCTAGCATCTCATCATAAGAAATTTTTTCTAGTTTTTTTGCATTTGATACAATTCTAGGGTCTGTTGTGTAGATACCATCCACATCTGTATATATTTCACAAACATCAGCATTAAGTGCACCTGCAAGGGCAACAGCTGTTAAGTCACTTCCTCCACGCCCTAGAGTTGTAACTCTTCCATCCATTGTCACACCTTGAAAACCAGCTACCACGATAACATTACCTTCATCAATAGCTTTTTGCATATGTGATGTATTTATTACTTCAATTCTAGCTTTTGTGTGAGAATCATCTGTGATAATACCAGCTTCTCTGCCACTCATAGAAGTTGCTTTATATCCTTGAGCATTAAGTGTAATCGATAAAAGAGCAGATGTTACACGCTCACCAGTACTAAGAAGCATATCAAGCTCTCTATCTTCTGGAGTTTTCGTATAATATTCAGCAAATTCTATAAGTTTATTTGTCTCACCGCTCATAGCTGATACCACAACTACAACTTTATCTCCATTATCTACCATACCTTTTACGATATTGGCAACATTTGATATTCTATCTAGTGTACCTACGCTAGTACCACCAAATTTTAAAACTTTTAACATCTTAAATGTATCCTTCTTTTTTAAAGTATTTTAATACCTGTTTATATACTGTTCTTTTAAAATATGTCACATGTTCAAAAATTTTGTCAATAGGGACAAATTTATACTGACTAAACTCAGCTTCTGAGTGTTTATCGATGTTTATTTTTGCATCACTTTTAAGTTTTACTAAATAATATCTTTGAATTTGACCATCGTAAGGTTTCATTTTTTCAGCAATAGCTGGAGGAAAGTCATAACTTACCCACTCAGGATATTCTGCTATTATATCAATTTTGTCAGTTCCTATTTCTTCTCTAAGTTCTCTGAGTAATGCATCTTTTGGCTGTTCACCTTTGTCTATGCCACCTTGAGGGAATTGCCAAGCATCTTCCACATCTGTTCGTGATGCTATGAAAACATCACAAGTTGAGGGATATTTTGCTGACATTACTATGGCTGCAACATTTGGTCTATAGTTCTTTTTAGTCGTTTTATCTTCCATTAAACAAAAATCCTTATAATTAGAACTGAGATTGTAACAAAAAAGGGTTTAAAAATTGCTTTTATTATACATACATATTCCATTTTGTGATAGCAAATGTTTTTATTGTTCGTTCAATTCCTATGTGGATAAATTTCATTTAAAAAAGAGTTATATGGAAACTCTATATGAAGAACTAAAACAAGAATTAGAAAATAATAATCAAAAGATATCAACAGTATTCATAGGTGGAGGAACACCAAGTAGTATCAATTACAAAGATTATGAGCCAATATTTAAGCTCTTAAAGGGCTATATCACAGATACAGCAGAGGTTACTATTGAGGCTAATCCAAATAGTGCATCATCAGATTGGCTAAGAGCCATGAAAGATTTTGGAGTAAATCGTGTGAGTTTTGGAGTGCAGAGTTTTGATGATAAAAAATTGGAATTTTTGGGACGCTCGCATAATAGTAAAAGGGCAATAAAAGCTATACAAGAAGCAAATTGTATAGGGTTTAATAGTATTAACTGTGATATAATATATGCTTGTGCAAATGATACAAAAGAGTTGATATATCAAGATTTATATATGGCAAATGAGCTAGGTGTAAAGCATATAAGCTCTTATAGCTTAACACTCGAAGAGGGTACTAAGTTTTGGAATATGACTGATGTGGATATGGAAGATGAAGAACTTAGTTCATTTGTGATAGATACACTTCAAAATCTAGGGTTTAATCAATATGAAATATCAAATTTTGCAAAAAATAACCAATTTGAATCAAAACATAACTTAGGATATTGGGAGTATAAAGAATACATTGGGGCAGGTTGTGGAGCTGTTGGAAGAATAGGTGATACAAGGTATTATAAGCCAAAAGTTTTGGAAGAATATCTTGTAAATCCATTTGGTATAGAGATAGAAAAACTAACCAATGAAGATATAAAAATAGAAAAAATCTTATTGGGACTTAGGTCAAAAGTGGGATTTGATATAAATTTGCTTGATGATAAATTCAAACAAAAAGCTTATGAGCTTGAAAAGTGCGATAAAATAAAGATAGATAACAATAGAGTATTTAATAAAAACTATCTTCTAGCTGATGAAATAGCACTTTATTTATCGTAATTTTGGTAAAATACTTAAATGCAAATAAAATATATTATAAACAAAAACTTAGAAAAATTAAAAGAAGTTACCCATATACCGCAAAAAGAGATATATATTTTGCTTGGGGTTATACTAAAAAAAGACTTCATATGGCTTACTCTCAATCAAGAATATAGTTTGTCCGTAGATGAACTAAAACTTTTGGATGAGTATATATCAAAAAGAGCGACTTACTATCCACTTGAATATATAACAAATAGCGTATCATTTTATAGTGAAGAGTTTGATATATTTGAGGGTGTTTTGATTCCTAGACCTGAAACTGAACTACTCATTGACAAAGCTTATGAGATATTGAAAAATATTCAAAACCCAAAAATCATAGAAATTGGTACAGGTAGTGGCATAATATCCACTATTTTGGCAAAAAAACTCAAAAATTTGAGTGTGATTGCAGTTGATATAAATCCAAAAGCTCTACAATTAGCTTCTCAAAATGCAAAAAAACACAATGTGGAAGGTCAAATTAAATTTGTATTATCTGATTTATTGAGTGCTGTAGATGAAGATATATTTGATATGATCGTATCCAATCCACCTTATATTGCAAATGATTTTGATTTACCCAAAAATGTACTATTTGAACCAAAAGAGGCTTTATTTGGGGGGACAAGAGGAGATGAGCTGATAATTGATATCGTAAACGAATGTATCAAAAAAGAGATAAAATACTTTTGTTGTGAGATGGGTTATGATCAAAAAGAGCCATTAAGTAAGGTTTTTGATGGGTATGCTTGTAGTTATGAGTTTTATCAGGACTATAGCGGTTTTGATAGAGGATTTGTTATTGAGTTAAAAGGATAAGATATGAAAAAATATATATTGATTTTGTTGTCTATATTTTTATTTACTGGCTGTGTGTTTAGTAAAGCCCCAGTTACAAATAGAACTCAACTTATTTTGATTTCATCAAATCAAGAGCTAGCTTTGGGTGAAGAGAGTTTTAAGCAAACTCTAAAAGATATGAAAGTTAGTGATAATGCGATTGAAACAAAAAGAGTTGTTGAGATAGGTCAGAAATTGGCTAAGGCGACAAAACGAGATGATTTTAAGTGGGAATTTGCTTTGGTTGAAAGCAAAGAAGTTAATGCTTTTTGTTTACCAGGTGGGAAAATAGTAGTATATACTGGACTTTTGCCAGTGGCAAAAACTGATGATGCTCTAGCAACTGTAATCGCTCATGAAATTGGTCACGCAATGGCACGACATGGTGCTGAGAGAATGAGTGTAGGGCTTGTTAGTGGTGTTGTAGGGGTTGCTGCTAATGTAGCTATTGCCAATAAACACCCAGAATATTTGCAAACTTTTAATATAGCTTATGGGCTAGGTGCAACTTATGGAGTTATGTTACCTTATAGTAGAATGCAAGAATATGAAGCTGATGAGATAGGTATATATTTGATGAATGAAGTTGGTTATGACTTGGATGAAGCAATTGTATTTTGGGAGGATATGGCAAAACAATCAAAAGGTAAAAATATCCCAACATTTGCATCCACTCATCCTAGCAATCAAGATAGAATTGATTATTTGAAAAAAGTAATTGCAAAATATAGATAATAAAGGATAGCTTATGACACCTTTGACAAAAGAAGATTTAGAGTTTTTGAGTATCGCTTATGAAGAAGCTAAAAAAGGATATGAAGAAGGTGGCGTTCCTGTGGGCTCTAGTATGAGTCTTAATGGAAAGCTAGTATCACAAGGGCATAACAAAAGAGTCCAAGAAAACAACCCTATAGCTCACGGAGAGATGGATTGTATTGCTCAAGCTGGTAGAAAGGCAAATTATAAAGGGGTGACTCTTTATACGACTCTTAGCCCTTGTATGATGTGTTCTGGAACTATTGTGCAATTTGGAATCAAAAGAGTTGTAATAGGTGAAAATAAAAACTTTGATGGAAATATTGAGTTTTTAAGAGACAACGGCGTAGAAGTTCATCTTGTGGGTGATAAAAAATGTGAAGACCTTATGTCGCAATTCATAAAAGAAAAACCAGAGCTTTGGTATGAGGATATATCACAAGATTAGCTTTTTTGGGTGATAGCTTTGGCTGCCATATATCCACTAGCCCATGCAAAAGCGAAGTTGTATCCACCTCTTTGACCCACTATATCCAAAACCTCACCACAAAAGTATAGATTTTTTTGTTTTAGTGACTCAAAGGTTTTTGGGTTTATCTCTTTTGTATCAACCCCACCGCCACTCACTTCTGCATGACGAAAACCATGGGTATCTTTGACCTCAAATCTCCAATTTAGAATTCCGTTTGCTATTTTTTTGATTAGTTTGGTGTGTATGTCAAAGCCTTTGATAGTGTGTGAAATTTCCAAATCTTCTAGTAAGCTCATAGCTATTTTGATAGGTATAAGACCAATTAAAATATCCAATATCGTAAAATCAGCCATTTCTTTTGTAAGGTTTGATATATGAGATGATAGCTTTTGTGGATTGAAAGAGGGTAATAGGTTGATACTTATGCTTACATGGTCGTGATTCATCAAAGATATACTAGCTCTTTGTGAAATATCCAAAATAGCAAATCCAGAAATCCCATAGCTAGTAAATAATATATCACCAAAACAGCTAGAATCTTTTTTGTGGTTTATTAGGAGAGTTACTTCACCGTTTGTTTTTGCACCAGATGTTTTGGCTGCTATTGGTGAGTCCAAATGAAGCTGTACAAGAGATGGGTATGTAGGGATGATATTGTGTGCAAATTTTTGTGCAAATTTCATCCCATCATCACAACCTCCTAGATGAGATGCCGCTTGTGAGCCAGTTGCTACTACTACAAAGTCATATTTTGACATCAAATCTTTGATATTTGATACTTTTTGGTTGGTGAGTATATTTACCCCTAGATTTTTGGCATGGTTTATGAGCAATGTTGCTACACTTTTTGCCTCATTACTATATGGATAAACCCTTCCATCATCTTTTGTCTCAAGTAAAAGCCCGATACTTGAAGCAAATTTCTCAAATTCATTAAATCCAAAGTTTTTAATAGCATCTTCTACAAAAGTATTGTTTTCACCGAAAAAGTTCTCTTTTGAAATGTGTTTGTTGGTTATATTGCATCTACCGTTTCCAGAGACTAGTATTTTTTTGGCACATTTATCGTTTTGTTCATAAATATCAACGCTTAATGATTTTCTAGCACAAAAAATAGCACACATAAGCCCAGATGCTCCACCGCCTATGATTGCTACTTTTTTGGTTTTTGATTTATAAGTTTCTATTTTTAGCTCTTTGTGTTTTATTAATCATAAGTATAGCAATAATTCTCTTTTGAACAACAAAAATACCTATTTTTTGCTCATATCATAAATAAAACTAAAAATCTCAGCAACAGCTTTATATAGCTCTGTTGGTATTTCTTGATTTAATTCTAATTGGGATAAAAGTTCTACCAAGTCTTTGTCTTGCTTGATTGGAATATTGTTTGCTTGAGCTATTTCTATGATTTTTTGGGCAACTTCTGATTTCCCTTTTGCTAGAAGTTTAGGGGCATTATCATTTCCCATATCATATCCAAGAGATGCTGCTTTTTTGATAAATGGTTTATTGTTTGTCATATTTTAATATCCAAAGAATGAGTAGCGTTGGATTGTTCTGTGCTTTTTGCATAAGGATTTGATGTTTGTTGACGGTCAATGATTTTGATACCCAAAAGATTGAAATCTGCCTTATTTAGACCAGCTCTTAAAAGTTTGAGATTGTCTTGTAAGATAGCTTTAAAATCACTATTTTGTATAGACAATGAAATATCTATAGTCTCCTTGCCAAACAATGACACCATGACCTTAATATTTCCATAGCTTTGAAGCTCTAAGTCTATCTCACAATATGTTTTATCCTCATCTTGTCGTGTATAAATCGTCCCACCTACTAAATCTTCCCAATAAAATGGCATATAAAAATAGTTTCCATTACCATACAGCGACAAAAGCTGGAAATATTCTACCTGAGCAATAAGTCTATCCGTTTGATTTAGTATGTTTTGGTTTAGTTGCGATGTGCTTTGTGTCTGTTCTGTTGCTTGAGAACTTTTTGTTTGCACTTTGATAGATAAAGAAGCCTGATTTGCTTGGGCATAAGGGTTGTTTTCCATTCTTAGTGGAATATTTTGAGTTTTTTGATTTGGATTTTGAATATTTGGATTTTGTGCTTGATTTAGTTGTTGAGTGGTTGTGTTTGTTGGATTATTTATGTTTTGAGTCTGTGATGTAATATTTTGAGTCATAGTGTTTTGGAGTGTAGCTTGTGTCAAATTTGGCTGATTTGGTTGAATATTTTGTGTAAGTGGCTGTTGTTGAAATTGTTGTTGTATATTTTGAGTTTGTGTATTTTGTTGTACTGGTTGTGGCTGAGATGTTTGGGTGTTTGGTTGTGCTGTTGGTTGCGTCGGATTTTGTCCTTGTGGACTTTGGGTATTTGTCCCCAAAGGCTGTTGTGTTACCGTATTTGGTGAAGAAGGTATTGTTGTGCTTGGCTGTGCTGTTTGACCGCTTGGTGGCTGTGTGTTTGGGTTTGATGTTTGTGGTGTGGGGATATTAGACTGAGTAATATTTGGATTTTGCGTTTGAGCTTGTGGTGCTTGTAAATTTGGTGTTATTGTTTGCCCCACTTGTATATTTGGCTGTGTTGGGTTTTGTTGCATTGTACCTTGAGGTGAGGCTGGTTTGTTTTGTATTTCATTTTTCAATTGATACAAAACCGCTTTTATATCCTTAGTAAGGTCTTGAATCCCAGAGTTCCCCAAAGCCATTTTCATTAGATTTGATTCTAGGAAAATACCACTATTTAAAAGTGAATTTTGCAAAACCTGAGGTTGGAGGTTTTGAATATTGGTCAATAGATTGTTTATGTTTTGTGCATTTTGTGTTGGAGTATTCTTGAGCATTTTGATAAGCTCTTGTAGATTTTCACCAAATGTACCACTATTTTTGATAGTTGGATTGTTTTTGAGCATCTCAAAAATAGCATTTTGTGACATATCGCCATTTTTGATAATCTGAAATATATTTTTCAAAAAATCACTAGGATTTAGTTGATTGGTGGTATTTGTAAGAGTTGATTGGGTCGTATTTTGCAAAAATGCATCCAAAGCTGGATTGGCTTTTTGGTTTATTAGATTTATGATTTGTGCTGTTTGTGATTGTGGTGATACATTAGCATTGGTTTGTGATATCACCTAAATCCCCTATAGAAAAAATACAACCCTATACCAATAAGCATAAAAATAGCAATAGTTTTCTTTATCTCTAGTATCCCAAGATAGTCTATAACCAAAGCGACTACTATCATAAATACATAAAATAGTATAGTTTTTGGATTGTTTGTATCAAATATAAAAAACATACGATATTTTACATCAAAAATAAAAATAAATCAAATTTTCTTTGCAAATTGCAATACTTTTCTTTTTTATATGTGATTTATGCTACAATCTTATAATAAAAACAAAAAAAGGTAAATATGCGTTTAGATAAGCTTCTATCAAGTCTTGGATATGGTACTAGAAAAGACATTGAGTTTTTTGCAAGACGAGGATATATAAAGTACAAAGATGAAATCTGTAAAGATGCTACGAAAAAAGTTGAACACAAAGATGTATTGTTTGATAATGAGCCTCTTGATCCTCCAAGTGGAGTGATAATAGCTATGAATAAACCAAAAGGGTATATTTGTAGCCATGAAGATAGTGGAAGGCTTATTTATTCGTTGCTTCCAGATCGTTATGCAAATAGAAACCCAAAACTTTCTACTATAGGAAGACTTGATATTGATACTAGTGGTATTATACTTTTTAGTGATGATGGCAATATAAATCATTCTTTGACAAGCCCAAAAAGACATATCCCAAAAGTATATGAAGTGACACTAAAACATCCTTTAAGAGGTGATGAACAAAAAATATTTGCTAGTGGTACTTTGATGCTAAATGGTGAAGAAAAGCCATTGCTTCCTGCAAAACTTGAGATTATTAATGATACATTGGTTCATTTGAGTATAGAAGAGGGTAGATACCATCAAGTCAAAAGGATGTTTGCAGCTGTAGGAAATAGGGTAGAAGGCTTGCATCGTATCAAGTTTGGGAAAATAGGTCTTGAAGGCTTAGATGAAGGTGCTTGGAAATTTGTTAAAATAGAAGATGTCTTATGAATATAATGCATGAAAAAACTGCAAGAATCAAATATATAAGGGTTGTTGATAAGTTTATATCAAGAGCTTTTTCTTTGGCAAAAGTTGATGATATGGATTTTGAAACCTTTAAACAAAAAATTGATAAGTTTTACAAGGAATTCAAAAAAACTCCAAAAGTAGAGCTTTATAGTACTTATTCAAATATGCAACACAGCTACATTGATATGGTTTTGACCATAGCAAACAGTGATGGCAAGAACTATGAAGAATACAAACAAAAGCTCATAAAAGAAGCAAATCTATTGGACAAACACAAAAATAGTACTTCTTACAAAAAAGACAAACACAAAACTCAAAGCTTCAATGATGGATACTGATAAAACAAAAGAAGTTTTAAGACTTAGTGGAGTTTTAAAAAAAGTCTTATATCAAAATAGTGAAAATGCTTATATTATAGGAATATTGGGCAACAATCAAAAGATTTGCGGAAAATATTTTGAAGCTGATATCCAAAAGCTAGTGGATGAAGAACTTATTCTTTATGGAAATTGGATTACACACAAAAAATATGGTATTCAATTTGAGTTTGAAAAAATAGAGCTAAAAGAATCTGAACTTTTTTTCTTTTTGACCAAGATAGTCAAAGGTGTAGGAAAAGCTGCTGCAAAAAAACTACTAGATATGTATAGTGAGACAGAGCTTATCAATATCATAGAAAATGAGCCTAATAAACTACTAAATATAAGTGGAATCAAAGAAAAGAAGCTTACTTTGATAGTCCAAAGTTGGAAACAATATTCTCACCTAAGAGAACTTGGCTCTTTTTTGTCCAAATTTGGAGTCTCAAACAATCTTATAAATAAAATCTATGAAACATTTGGTGAAGTTGACAATCTAATAGAAAAAATCAAAGAAAACCCATATATCCTCACGAAAATCAAAGGAGTTGCATTTAAAAGAGCCGATGAGATAGGTATTTCTCTTGGAATTGATGCAAAATCACCTTTTAGAATAGAATCGTGTATCAATTTTACTCTCAAAGAATATTGCGAAGCAAACGGCAATAGCTCTATCTCAAAACAAAAACTTTTTGATTTGTTGTATAGCTCTTTGGACTTTCCAAAATCTCAAGAAATTGATATGTTATTAGAGAGCAGTGTAGCAAATTTACTAAAAGATGAAGAGTTGTTTATCACTTCAAAAGATAGATATAGCCCTAGAATGCTTTATTTTGCCGAAACAAAAATTATAAATTTTTTCAAAAAACGAAGTGACAATATAGCTATTAAGAAAATCGTATCAAACTTTGAAGAATACATCGAAAAAAAACAAAAAACATTGGGATTTGAGCTAAGTAGTGAGCAAAAAAAAGCAGTTAGCTTGATAAACGATGGTCACAATACTATTTTACTCATAGGTTATGCAGGAACAGGTAAATCCACTTCATCTAGGGCTGTACTAGAGCTTTTGGAAGAAGTTGTTGGGTATGATGATATTATTTGTATGGCTCTTAGTGGGATAGCAAGCCAAAGAATAGCTGATACTACAGGATACAAAAGTGCCACAATCCAATCTCTTCTTATGGCAAACAAAGAGAAAGATTTTTTCCCATATAAGGTTATGTTGCTTGATGAAGCATCTATGGTGAACTCTATTACTTTTTATCAAATTATTTCAAAAATAAGTGATGATACGATATTTATAGTAGTAGGTGATGATGGTCAGCTTCAAGCCATAGGGGCAGGAAATATTTTGAGTGATTGTATCAAATATGAGCTAGCACCTATTTGTAAGCTGACCAAAATCTATCGCCAAAATGAAAACCAAGCAATAGCCCTAATCGCCAATGAAATAAGAAATGCAATAGTTCCAGCTTATGAAAACCCAGCTTATGAGGATTTTAAATTTTTTGATGTCTCAATTCATAACCATTACATTGTCAAAAATACATTAAGTCCAAGTGATTTTTCATTGATGCGAGAAGATAATACCAATAAAATTCTAACTACAATCCTAAATATCGCAAGCAATTATCTCAAAGAAGCATACTCACTCATAAAACATAGAAAAATATCAAAGTTTCTTACACTTTTTCAAGTGATTACACCTATGAAAAATGGAATATTGGGTGTAGAAAACCTCAATCTTGAACTTCAAAAACTTTTCAATCAAAACAGAGCAGAGGGAAAAAAAACAAAACTTTATGAGTTTAAGCTCGGTGATAAAGTAATACACATAAAAAATGAAAATATGAAAACACAGACGATGGAAATGTACAGAAAAGGGAGTGATGAGTATATAGAAAAAAGGGTTTTTAATGGTCAGCTAGGGCTTATCATAAAGCTTGATTTTGATGATGAAAAATGTCTTGTTTTGTATCCAAATGATGATATGGTAGTTTTTTATGACTTTGATAATTTGGAATACTTACTATCTTTGGCATATGCTTTAACTATCCACAAAACCCAAGGTATGGAATACTCAACTGCACTTATTCCAATGACCTTTTCTCACTACATTATGCACAACACTAAGCTACTATATACCGCTATCACAAGAGCAAAAGATATGTGTTTTGTAGTGGGTGAAAACGAAGCGTTTAAAGCAGGGTGCAAAAAGATAGAAACCACCAAAAGAGAGAGTGTTATAAATGATTTGTTGGGCGAGAACACTTAATCAAACCTTGAATCTTATAAAATTTATGGTATAATACGCGAAAATCAAAGAAGTTATTTATTGGAGAGTTTATGTTACAAGTCGTTAATCTAAAAAAATCTTTTGGACCTAGAGTCCTTTTTGCAGAAATCAGCCTAAAGCTTGATGCTGGGAAAAGATATGGACTTATTGGAGCCAATGGAGCTGGAAAAACTACATTTTTAAAAATCTTAAGCGGTGAGGAAGAAGCAACGGAAGGTGATATCCACATTGCTGGTGGTAAAAAAGTTGGAACTCTAAGTCAAAATCAATATGCTTATGAAGAATTTACTATTTTTGATACAGTTTTATATGGAAACAAAAGACTATTTGACGCTATCAAAGAAAAAGAAAAGCTTTATTTATCGGAAGAGTTTACGGATGAAATTAACAACCGTTTAGGCGAACTTGAGATGATATGTTGTGAAGAAGACCCAACTTATGAATATGATGTAAAAATTACAAAAATCTTAGAAGATTTGGGCTTTCCTTCATCAGTTCAAGGTGAATTAATGAGTACTATTACAGGTGGAGATAAGTTTAAGGTACTTCTTGCTCAAGTGCTTTATCCAAAACCTGATATCTTGTTCCTAGATGAGCCTACAAACAACCTTGATATTGAAACTATCGGATGGCTTGAAAATCAACTTCAACACCATGATGGTACAATGGTAGTAATCTCTCACGATAGACACTTCCTAAATGCAGTGTGTACGCATATTCTTGATGTGGACTATAAGCAAATCAGAGAGTTTAGTGGTACTTATGATGATTGGTACATTGCTTCTACACTTGTTGCAAAACAAGCTCAAACAGATAGAGACAAAAAACTAAAAGAAAAAGCCGAATTAGAAAAATTTATCACTAGATTTAGTGCAAATGCTTCAAAAGCAAAACAAGCGACAAGTAGACAAAAACAGCTTGACAAGCTTGATGTTCAAGCTATTTCTATATCAAGTAGAAGAGACCCAAGTATAGTATTTAAGCAAAAAAGAGAAGCTGGAAAAGAGGTTCTTGAAGTTAAAAATATTTCAAAAAGCTATGATGGTGAAATCGTACTTGATAATATATCGTTTATGTTTGATAAAGGTGATAAAATTGCACTTATTGGTCACAATGGAGTTGGTAAAACTACGCTATGTGAAATAATGATGGATAATGTGAAGCCAGATAGTGGTGAAGTTAAATGGGGTGCTACAATATCTCCTAGCTATTTTCCACAAAATACAACTGACCTTATCAAAGGTGATGTGACTTTGTATGATTGGTTGAGAAATTTTGATAAAGATGCTGATATTAGTGAGATTAGAAATTGTCTTGGAAGAATGCTATTTAATGGGCAAGAACAAGAAAAACTTGTAAAAAGTTGTAGTGGTGGGGAAAAACACCGTATGATGCTTAGTAAAATTATGCTGGAACAAGGTAATTTTTTGCTTTTAGATGAGCCTACAAACCACCTTGACCTAGAAGCTATTATAGCACTTGGTGAAGCACTTTATAATTATGACGGAGGGTGTATTTGTGTATCTCACGATAGAGAGTTACTTGATGCCTTTGCAAATAGAATTATAGAGATTCAAGAAAATGGAACTATTTTAGATTTCAAAGGTAGCTATGAGGAATTTGTAGATTACAAAAAGAGTTTGTAAGTCAAACTCTTGAGAGAGTTGCTATAATTTTAGCAGCTCTCAAGTTCTGGTGAAGATATTGGTGGACTGAAATAATACCCCTGAGAGAAATCAATACCAAGTTCTTTTGTGATTTTGAATATCTCTTCGTTCTCTACATACTCTGCAATTGTTTGAAGATTTAAACTTTTTGCAAAATCAACTATAGTTTTTGTTACTTTATAACTATTTTCGTCTGTTGCAATATTTTTAATCAATGATGCATCAATTTTTAAATAGTCAACATTCATTTTTATGATATGATCGAAATTAGAATATCCACTTCCAAAATCATCTATCGCAATTTTACAGCCTATATCTTTTACTTCGTTTATAAAGTGAGATAATATATCATAATTTTTTATACTTTGATCTTCTAATATTTCAAAAACTACTCTTTTGGCAATATCATGAGTATTATATTTATCTACCATTATTTTAATAAAATCAATAAAATCTTCTTCTTCAATATCATCATATGATACATTGATAGAAAAATCAAAAGATAAGAATTCAAAAGCTGCAAATGCTTTTTCTATAATTACTCGTGTCATTTTTGTATATTGATTTGTTTTTTTTGCTATATCCAAAAAGAAAAAAGGTGAAATAATCTTATTTTCGTCAATCATCCTCACCAAACACTCATATTTTCTTACTCTCATAGTTTTATTATCAACTAAAGGTTGAAAATAGACTATTATTTTATCTTCTGCAAGAGCATTTTTGAGTTTTTTAGTCCATGTCATATTATTTTTGTATTCTTGGAGATTATCAAGTTCGTCATAAAATACCAAAAAGTTTTTATTTGTTTTTTTTGCTGATTGAAGAGCTAAATCTGCAGTTATTAGTTTGTTGTTTAGAGATGAAAATGAAAGTCCAGCTATAGCTCTAGTATCTATTCCATACTGTTCATAGTAAAAGACATGATTATCTATTCTTGTCAAAATATTTTGTATTAAAGCTGTAAACTCATCTTGCTTCAAATTCATATTTGCAATACAATATGTGTCAGCATGAAATTTATATAATATTTGTCCTTCTCTAAGCATAGATTTGATGTAGTTAGCTACACTTTTCAAGATAAAATCACCGATTTGGTTACCATAAAAATCATTGATTTCTTTAAAGTCTTTGAGATCAATAATTGCTAAGGATGTGATATTTAAATATCTATTTTTAAGGTCAATAATTAATTTTGCTCGATTGGGTAGTTCTGTTAAAGAGTCAAGATGTAAAAATACATTCATAAGCTTTTCTTGTTCTAACTCTTTAGTGATATCTTTTAGGATGTATAAATCTCTATTTTTGTATTGTTTGTTTATTTTAATTATCTTGAAAGTATGTTTTTCTTTTAATTTATCTTCGGTAATATAAGTTTCTTTTTCAAAGTCAATTTTTTTCATATCAAAAGTTCTAAAATTTGTTTCAAAATTGTAGTTGAAATATAGTATATCAATGCTATCAGTCAAAAATACAGAGCAACTAATCGCATCAATCATAGATTTAGCGAAATCTTTTTCTTCGTCAACCAAAAGTAAATTATTTATATTCAATCGAGTGCCTTTAAGTAAAAAAAATTATGCAGATTTTATCATTATACAACTTAATATTAGCAATTCTTTGTTAAACTTCTTATATAAAAAGATTTAATAAATAGGTAATACAAATGATAATAATACCAGCAAGAGTTGATAGCTCAAGATTTGCTAATAAAGTTTTAGTTGATGTTTTGGGACTTCCTATGGTTATAAGAACAGCTAAGCAAGTCCAAGATTTGGATGATGTTGTAATAGCAACTGATTCACATGAAGTCATAGATATAGCTTCAAAATATGGTATTAGAGCCATTATGACATCTACTTTACATCAAAGTGGAACAGATAGAGTAAACGAATGTGCAAATATCTTAAATCTAAAGAATAGTGATGTGGTGATAAATGTTCAAGCAGATGAACCTTTTATCGAAAAAGAGGTGGTTGCAAAAGTTATAGATAGAGTAAAATACAATATTTCTCAAAAAGAAGATTTTACTATGGTGAGTTGTTATAAAAAAATATCATCAGAACTTAGTGATGACCCAAATCATGTAAAAGTAGTATTGGATACTTTTCAAAATGCAATATATTTTTCAAGAAGCAAAGTGCCATATCACAGAGACCACCATAATGTTACATCGTACAATGGACATTTAGGAATTTATGGATTTAGTAAACAAAGTTTAAATAAGTTTTGTGATTTAGATGTAGCATCACTTGAAAGTATTGAAAAATTAGAACAATTAAGAGCTATTTATAATGGTTACAAAATAGCTATGGTTGAAGTTGAGTCTAAATCTTTTGGAATTGATACCAAAGAAGATTTAGATAATGCCTTAAGAATTTTTGCCTAGTTTAGCCTGAGAATACTTCTCTAGGATTCTCATGATAATTGCAGACACATAAGGGACACTTTGTATCAAAAGTGTTGCTGCAAATACATAAATCTCTGTAATCCCACTTGTATTTGAT
The DNA here is from genome assembly GCA_023229945.1 of Arcobacteraceae bacterium. GTDB lineage: Bacteria > Campylobacterota > Campylobacteria > Campylobacterales > Arcobacteraceae > UBA6211. The sequence continues at coordinate 46,759 of JALNYH010000003.1, forward strand.
ATAATCAATCCTAAAAATGAAATCAATAATAAAACTGCCAATATAGTCTCATATTTTATTGGATTTATATTTTCTTTTTTACTATTTCCACCTTTTTGAGTTCTTTTGAAAGGTAAGCCATCTTTTACAAATCCATCATATACTGCTTTGAAGATGATAAGTTGTAAACTCATTGATGCTATAGCACTTAAGAAAGTATTTTTCAAACTTGTTTTTACTCTCATTCTGTATAAAATAAAAGTATGTAAAATATTTACCAAAAATGCTGTAATAATAGGAATAGTCAATGCAATAGTTGGGATTGTAACACCTACAAAGATTATAACAGGAACCCAAATAATATTCATAATAGCCATAAGTGGACCCATCGCATCACTTAGCCAAAAAAACCATCCTGTGATGAATTTTTGTTTTTGTCTTGGACTTAGAGATGTTGAAGATGGTTTGAATTCTCTCCAGTGTTTTTTGAGAATCTGAATGGCTCCATAAGCCCATCTGTGTCTTTGTGTTTTAAATGCCTCTATGGTATCAGGTAAAAGCCCATAGCCGTATCTTCTGTTTGTATAGTGAGCAATATAACCAGCTTCAAATAATCTTAGCCCCAACTCACTATCTTCCACAATAGTATCCGTTCCCCAGCCACCAACTTCCATCATAGCTTGAAGCCTAACAAGTACCATTGTACCATGTACTACAATCGCATTTTCTTCATTTCTATCAATCATTCCTATATCAAAAAATCCTGCATATTCAGCATTCATAGCTGCTTTTACTATGGATTCATTTCCATCGCGGTGATCTTGTGGAGCTTGAACAATTGCTACTTTTGGATCGTCAAAAAGAGGAACCAAATCCATGAGCCATGGAGATTCTACTACATAGTCAGCATCAATAACTGCTATGATTTCAGTTTTTGGATTTGTGTATTCTAAGGCTTTATTTAATGCACCTGCTTTAAATCCAGTACAGGTAATATTTAAAAAGACAAATTTTTCTCCAAGTTCATGACAGAGTTTTTCTATCGGTTTCCAATAAAACTCCTCTGGAGTATTGTTGATAATCACAAGTACTTCAAAATTTGGGTATTTTAGTTTTGCCAAAGCTTCCAAAGTCTCTATCAAAACATGTGGTTGTTCTTTGTATGCAGGAACATGTATAGAAACAAATGGTGCATTGTCTGATTTGAGATTTATAGGGATAAGTCTTTTAGGCGGAATTCCAATAGAGCATTTAAATAGTTCATTTGCTTTGGCTAAGGTTATGACCACAAGAGGAATCATCAAAAATGTACCCATAGACCACATAACCCACATTCCAAAATTCATATAGTTTACAAAAGGATATGTTGCAGCCATAACTATACCAAAAGCCATCCCTTGAGCAGCTATTGCATATGCTAATGCATGATTTATATTTAATCTTTGGTTTTTTAATCCATACCAAGTAAGCAATCCACCTATCAAAATTGCTGCTAACATTTGAGAAAACCAATTTTTATTTAGTTCAACAACATCTTCACTTAAACTAAATTTTGGATTTCTTTGCGAATCAAATATTCCCCAATACTGACCAATATTTCCTTCTTCATAACCTTTCCATGGTTGATCAAAAGCTTCAATTATATTGTATGACCAATTGTTTTCTTTTGCAAGCTCTAAAAAACCTCTAATAGCTAATGCTTGATTTTTAATACTTGGAATTGCTTCTTTGTTATTATATCCACGGCTTGGCCATCCAGTTTCACCTATAGTTATAGAAGCATCAGGATAAGTTTCTTGTAGGAAATCATATCTATTTTTAATAAATGAACTAAAATTATCAATATCTATTTTTTCCCAATATGGTAATATATGTACATTTATAAAATCAACATTTGAGACTAGTTCTGGATACTTAATCCAAGTGTGCCAAACTTCAGCAGTAGTAACTGGCATATGTGTTTTTTCAACTACAAGATAGATATATGCTAAAAGCTCTTCTACTTCTAAATTTTCTCTAAGAAGTGTTTCATTTCCAACTATTATTGAATTTATAATATCAGGATAATTATCAAGTATGTAAAAAGCCCTTTGTAATTCAGAATAATTCTCTTCATAATCTTCGCTAAGCCAAAGACCCAAATCCATTGTCATATTTGTTGACGATAATATATCAACTACTACTAAAGCATCTTGAGTTGAGTATGTTCGAATATTATTTGTATATTTTGATAAAAGGTTAATATCTGATTTTATTTCATCATAAGATAAATATCTTTTATCATTACCATGATAAGGAGAATAGGAGAGTGATTCAATTGTATCATTTGTGCTATGAACTATAAACATTTCATGTTCATGTGTAATCCAAAAAAATGTTTGAAATAATGCCGCAAGAATAAGCCCAAAAATTATATATCTCAACTCGTTTTCCTTGTATTGTTTTAAGAATGGAATACTATCATATTTTTTGAGATTTTGAGAAAAAATTGACTAAATTGGAAGAGATATTTTTATAGTTGCTCCACTTGAATGATTTATTGCTTCAATTGAACCTTTTAAATGAGTTTCAATAACAATTTTACAAGCATAAAGACCTAGTCCAACGCCATGTTGAGAATCTTTTGTACTAAAATAAGGCTCAAATATTTTGTCAATTATATTATCAGCAATTCCACCTCCATTGTCACTTATTTCAAAAATGAGTTGATTATTAATAAAATATTCTTTTAATTTTATAACACCATTTTTTGTTTTATTTTTTAAAATAGCTTCTTTTGCATTTGTTAGTATGTTTACTAGTATGGTAGATAACTCATTTGGATAAGTAATAATTTCTATATCTTGTTCAATATCTTTTATAAAATCAATCATGTCAGCATCTTTGGAATTTGCAAAAATCTCAACCGCTTTTGTGATGATTTGTTTAGGTGTAGTTTTTATTTTTTGATCTTTTAATTGTACGAAACTTTGAAAATCTTCTATTGTTTGAGATAACTCATCTGATTTTTGTTTTATTTCATTGAGTGATTGTATCATTTGTTCAGGAGTTGGTTCATTCCCGAAACTCAAGTCAAGTTCCATTTTCTGAGCTTTTATGGAGATTACATTCAAAGGTTGTCTCCATTGATGTGATATCATTTGTAGAGTTTCAGCCATAATAGCAAGTTTGGTTTGCTCTACTAAAATTTTATCTTTTTGTTTAATCTCATCTTTGGCATTTACAACTTCTTTTGTTAATTGGGTATTTTGATTTTTTAAAGCTAATTCATTTGTAATATCAAACATCAAAGCAGTATAGCCTGTAATATCACCATATTTATTATGAACAGGTTGGATTTTTACATCAACCCAAAATGTAGTAACGCCATCTTCTTTTATAAATTGTTCTTTAGTATTGAAAATACTATTATGCTCAATTGCTAGTTTTATAATATCAAATGATCCATTATCTGGATTTTTTCTAATATCCCAGTAGTTTTTTTCTAGTAAATTATTGCTTTGATATCCACTTATATAATAAAAAGCTTCACTAGCTTGTGTAAACTTTCCATTATTGTCAAAATGGGCTGAAATTACATATTTATTTAAAATCTGAGCATCTGAGATTTGTTTTGTAATATCTTTTGCATTTATTACGAAAAACTTTTGATTAAGCATTGGCGAAATTGTGATTTGTAGGTAAACTAATTGTTTATCTTTCCTCAAGCAAGTGATATCCATATTATTTGTATATTTGTCATCAAGTGTTTTGTCAATCAGTGATAAAAAAGGATTTATAAATTCTTCTAACATAATATTGTGAAAATTTGATTGGAGTAACTCTTCTTTTGTAAAGCCTAAAATTGGTGAGAACGCATTATTTACATAAATAAATTTACTATTTTTATCAATGATACCAATACCATCCCAAGAATTATTTACAATTTCTCTCAGTTCGTTATTGCTATGTTGTAGTTTTTGAATATCAATATCCGTCATAAGTACCCTTACAAACTAGTCTTTATTGAGATTATAGTATAATCAGCCTTAACAAAATAATAATATTAGGGTTTAAAATGTCACATAAAGAAAAAAGTTTAACCATTATTGATACATTTGGATTTTTATTCAGAAGTTATTATGCATTGCCACCACTTAAATCAAAAAATGGCTTTCCCACAGGGTTATTGACTGGGTTTATGAATTTTGTATCAAATATTGGAAAAGATTTCCAAACAGATTATTTGGTATTTGCACTTGATAGCAAAGGTAATACTTTTAGAAATGAAATATACAAAGAATACAAAGCAAATCGCTCTGAAGTGCCTCAAGATTTACTCAGACAACTTCCTATTGCAATAGAGTGGATTGAAAAAATGGGCTTCAAAACTGCTGCAAAAGTTGGTTTTGAAGCAGATGATATAATAGCTTCTATTGCAAAGGCAGCTTCTGATGAAGGACTAATTGTGCGAATAGTAAGTCATGACAAAGATTTGTATCAGCTTATTGATGATGATAGAATATTTTTATTTGACCCTATCAAAAAAGAGATTATAAATGAAGACAAATGTATAGCAAAATATGGTATCAAACCACATCTTTTTACAGAATATCAATCATTGCTTGGTGATAGCACTGATAATATCCCTGGAGTCAAAGGGGTAGGGGAGAAGACTGCAAAAGAGCTTATTTTGCAGTTTGAAACTATAGATAATATTTATGCAAATATAGACGAAGTCTCAAAGCCTAGATGGAAAACATTGCTTTTAGAGAGCAAAGAAATGGCATATACAAGTAGACAGCTTGTTACATTATCAACTGATGCTTATTCGTTTATTGATTTACATGAATATGAACTGCCACAAGAAAACCCAATACTAAAAATTACAGATGATTTGAATGAATATGATTTGACTGGTATCTTGAAAAGAGTACACACACAAGGATTAGGATTCAAAACGCAAACTCCTATTAGTAAAAATTCAGTAGATTATCAATATATTTTACTCAATTCTAAAGAAGCTCTTTTTAAAGTAATAAATTCAATACCACAAAACAGCATTGTATCTTTTGATACAGAGACCACATCCCTTGATTCAAAAGAGGCAAAAATTGTAGGTTTTTCATTTTGTTGCGATGATGAAAAGGGATATTATGTACCAATTTCTCATATATATCTTGGTGTATTACCACAAATTACTCACGAAGATGCTAGCGAAGCTATTCAAAAACTATCATCTTTTAAACTAGTCTTTCAAAATTTTAAATATGATTATGAGATAATCAAAAACAACTTCAATATAGAATTAAATCTTTTTGCTGATACTATGATATTAGGTTGGTTGTATGACCCTAGTCAATCAGTATCACTTGATTCTATGTCAGAGAGATTTTTCTCGCACAAAATGATATCTTATAGTGATGTGGTATCAAAAAAAGAGACATTTGCAGATATTGATATAATTGAAGCTTGTAAATATGCTAGTGAAGATGCCTTAATGACCTATAAATTATATTTTAAACTAAAAGAATTGTTGCAAAATAGAGACCCTGATTTATTGAAGTTAGCAGACTCTTTGGAATTCCCATTTATTTATATTTTATTAGATATGGAAAGAAATGGTATCAAGGTTGATGTGGAATTTTTGAAAACTTTGGAAATCAAAAGTAATGCCACATTAAAAGAACTTACAAAGTCTATTTATGAGTGTGCAGGGTGTGAATTTAATATCAATTCCACCAAACAACTAGCAACTGTATTATTTGAACAACTCAAGCTTCAAAGCGCCAAAAAGACAAAAACAGGCTTTAGTACAAATGAGCAAGTTTTACAAGAGCTAATAGGTGAACATGAAATAATTGATAAATTATTGGAATACAGAGAAGTATATAAGCTATATTCAACCTATATAATGCCACTTATGACTTATGCCAAACAAAGTTCAAATTCAAGGGTTCATACAAGTTTTTTACAAACAGGTACTGCAACTGGAAGATTGAGTAGTAAAAATCCAAATTTACAAAATATACCAGTACGAAGTGAGTTAGGAAGAGAGATAAGAGAAGCATTTGTAGCAAAAGAAGGATTCGTATTACTTTCTGTGGATTATTCTCAAATAGAACTTAGACTATTGGCTCATTTTAGTCAAGATGAGTCTTTGGTAGAGGCTTTTAGAAACAATCAAGATATACATCTTCAAACAGCAATAAAACTTTTTGGTGAAGATGAAGCCAAAGCAAAGAGAGATATAGCAAAAACTATAAACTTTGGGCTTATCTATGGTATGGGACCAAAAAAATTATCTCAAACTTTAGGTATTGAATATAAAGTTGCAAAAAAATATATTGATGATTATTTTAGACTTTTTCCAACTGTTAAAAATTATCTCAAATCAATAGAAGAGGAAGCTTTAAATAACAATTTTGTCACAACTTTGTTAAAAAGAAGAAGATATTTTGATTTTGAAAGTGCAAATCCTATGCAAAAAGCTGGATATTTAAGAGAAGCTGTTAATAGTGTTTTTCAAGGAAGTGCAGCAGATTTGATTAAGTTATCTATGGTGAAAATATTTGAGCAGTTTAAGTATAGTAATGAATGTAAAATGCTCTTGCAAATTCACGATGAATTGGTATTTGAAGTAGAAGAAAGTATTGTAGATGAGATTTCATTGCAGATAGTTGAAATAATGGAAAATATTTTTCAGCTTCGCATACCTTTAAAAGCTAAATTAAATGTTAACAAAAATTGGGGAAATTTAAAATAAATTTTACTTTTTAACTAAAATGTTACTTAATAATAACAAATAATCTAAAAAACATTTGACAAAGTTAATAATTTTTGCTAATATTCTAAGATAATCTAGAAATTAAGAAGGAAACTCATTATGGTAACAACTAAAAACCTAAGAAAATTGAAAAATGCTAACTTGTTAGTAATTACATCAGACTCAAGTGACAAGGCGTTAAGTACTTTTTGTCAAGATTTTAAAGATGCAAAATTTGCATCTACAACTGCTGAGGCGATATCAAAACTGAATAACCCTCATATTAACAACGATGGTAGTATATCTCATATAGATATAGTAATACTTGATACAAATGTAGCAAATTATCAAGAATTTGCAAAGCAACTAAAAGCAACTATGCCTACAATTCCAAAGATTATCATTTCTGATAGCCTTGAAGATGATATGATATTAAACGCAGTAAATTGTGAAGCTTATATGCTTTTACCTAAAACTATAAGTAATTCTGAGCTTAGAGTTGCTGTAATTATGTGTTTAAATCAAGCAAAAAGAGGCGATAAAGTAGAATTTGCAAAAGGTATATATTTTGATGAATATAGACAATTGTTCTTTAGAAAAAATGGTGAAAATATCGATTTGACTAAATTAGAATTTGGTTTATTAAAACTTCTATTAGATAGAAGAGGTGATATAACTGATTATGATATTATTAAAGATCAAGTTTGGAGAGGCAAAAAAATGTCAATTTTCACTATGAGAAATGTAGTTAATAAAATTAGACAAAAAACATATTACGATATAATCAAAAACTTTTCAAACAAAGGTTATACAATAGACGAGCCAAAAAACAGATAATTTATTAAAAATATATTATTAATTTTCATATAGGGGTTGATATTTTTGCAAGAAGAAGTTATAATTTCAAAAGAAGACCTAGTTTTATTATTTAGAGATAAAAGACTTTTGGATACTGATTATGGTTGGTATCTTGATGGTAGTGAAGTTGAAATTATAGCTCTTCATGAAGTTGAACCTAAATTCTTAAATGATATTGCCAATTCTAAGATGTATAAACTTAAAAGAAAAGATGGCAAGCATATAGAAAATATTAAAACTTTGTAACTTATTATTGTTAATAAAGTCAATATGGTTGTTTGTTTTTGTGCGAAATTTAAGCAATTAATTGTTGATTATGAAAGGTAAATAAATGTCGCATTGTCCATTTTGTGGTAAAAAAATAGCTATGAGTAAAGCTTTTTGTTCTAGAACTTGTAAAGAAAACTATTTTCAGTTAATAGCTATTCAAATTCCTAAACCTTTTTTGAAAAGAATATATGTTTTTTGTAATGAAGAACAACGAGAAGAAGAAATAGAAAGTTTTGCAAAAAGACATAACTGGAGAGTAGATTTACTCAAAACGAAAATTGAAGAAGTAGCCAGAGATAGTGGATATATAAAGCCGACTTCAACAAGTTCTAAAAAACATTAAAGATACTACTACATTGTGTAGTATCTCTTAAAGGAGAGATGGTAGCTTTGTATAGAAGTTGCCAATCTCATCTTGTGTAAGACCAAATTCACCCTCTCTTTGTTTTATCCCCCACATACTTTCAGGAAAATAGTCATCATTCTCAAATCGTGCCATTACATGAAAATGTACTTTTGGTAGATAGTTCCCAAAGGAGGCTATATTTATTTTTGTTGGACTAAACGCATTTATCATTTGAACTTCGATAATATCCAAAACTCTCAATAATTCCAATCTGGTTGAAACATCACATTCACTAAATTCTTTATAATCTTGTTGTGTAAATATTTTAAGCCATGGTATTTGTGCTTGATGAATTTCAACATAAACTAATTCATTGGTGTATATTATATCTTGCATAGATTTCCTTTAAGAGATTTGTCGTACAATCAATCCCTTTTGTATCATGATTGGAAAATCCCCAATTCACCAATATGGAATCAATATTTGCATTTTTGGCTGCTATGCTATCTTTATGGCTGTCACCAATCAAAATAGTTTGACAAGGGTCATTGTTGAGCTGTGTCATAGTCTTGATTATCATATCAGGATGTGGCTTTGACCTTTCTACCATATCAGCACCAATAATTGTACTAAAAAAACTATCAATCTGAAGATGTGTAAGCATTTTTATAGCAAAAGGAGTATGGGCATTTGTAGCAACGCTTAGTTTGAAATTATTCTGTTTTAATTTCTCTAAGAGGTCTATGATTCCATCATAAACTTTTAAATCAACTACACAAGCTTGATAGTAGTATTTCTCAAAAAGTTCAGTTTGTTTTTTTGTAAAGGCTGGTGTATTATAAAAAAACTCAGCACTATTAATATTTGGATTGTTGAGATTTTCTAGTAGATAATTTTTTTCTAAGGGTTTCATATTTATATGACTTCTTACATGATTGATAGTATTTGTGATGGCATCGCCACTATCAACTAGCGTTCCATCCATATCAAAAATTATAAGATTTTTCATTTAAACAAAGCCGATCCTACTCTAATAAGATTACTTCCATGCTCTATAGCTATTTCATAATCACCGCTCATTCCCATTGAACAAATTACAGCACCATCATCTGAAAGACTATCAAAAATATTCTTTGTTGTAATGAAACTTTGTTTTATTATAGTCTTATCATCACAATGAGCACCTATACTCATTACACCAACTAATATAATATTTGAAAAATCTGTTTTGATTTTTTTATAGATTTCAACAGCCTGTTGGGGTTCAACACCAGCTTTTGATTCTTCTTTTGCGCTATTTATTTGCAGTAAGCATTTCATAGTTGTATTTTTGGCTTTCAATCTTTTATCAAGCTCATTTGCCATTTCATAGCTATCTAACGAGTGCATCAAAGAAGGGTTTAGATCTATAAGTTGATTGATTTTATTTGTTTGAAGTCTCCCTACAAAATGCCATTGTATCGGCAGGTCATCTAATATAGTTGATTTTTCTTTCAAGTCTTGTACTTTATTTTCTCCAAAAGCTCTTTGACCTGATTCATATAGTGTTTTTATATCATCCGTTGTACTATATTTACTTATAGCAACAAGTTGGACAATATGATGACCATCCAATTTTAATCTAGCTTTTTCAATATTTGTAATTACATTGTCAAGATTCTCAATAGCTTTTTCTTTTGTCATTATCCCCACCATCCATTCATCATTCTATTGATATCATTATATAATCCCAATCCCATTAACCCAAATAAAATCACCCATCCACCAATTGTAAGATTAAGTAATACTTTTTGATTCGGTTTTCTTTTTGTAATCATTTCATATATATTAAACATAATATGTCCACCATCAAGGGCTGGAATAGGTAGAAGATTAAGCACTCCAAGGTTTACTGAAATAAGTGCAGTTATACTCAACAGTGCAACAAACCCAACTTCACTTGCATCTGAGATTACTTTACCTATAGTTATGACTCCGCCAACTTCACTACTTGGAACAATACCTTGAAGAAGTTTCTGAACTCCTAGAAATATCATTTTACTAGAATCTATAGTTTTGTCATATGCAAATATTATAGATTCAAAGAATGAATGCTCAACTACTACAATTTTAGGCTCTGGAGAAATTCCAACCATTTTTTGCTTTATTTCTTCACCAAACATATTTTTTGAATCCATAGTTTTAGGATATAAAATTAAAGCTTTTTGTCTATTGTCTCTTAATAGTATAAATCTCAAAGGTTCATCAGAATTTTTGATGATTTTACTTAAATCATCCCAGCTTCTAATCTTGATACCATTAATTTCTACAATAACATCTCCTACCATAAGCCCAGCTTTTTGTGCTGGAGAATCTTCCAATACATTCCCAATAGTTGGACTAAGCGAATTGCTACCAAGTGTTGCAATAAAAAAGAATAAAATAGCAGCTAATAAAAAGTTAGCAAATGGACCAGCAAAAAGTATTATTATTCTTTGCCATGGTTTTTTTTGATTATAACTATCACTTGCTTCATCAGTATGAAGAGGTTTGGTATCGTCTTGACCCTTCATTTGTACATATCCACCAAGTGGAATCATAGCTACTTGCCAAAGTGTACCTTTATAAAATTTACTAAATATTGGTTTTCCAAATCCTATTGAAAATTTATGTACAGTTACTCCAAAATATTTAGCAGCTAGAAAATGCCCCAATTCATGTATGAAAATAAGTAATGATAATACTAATAGAAAAGTAATTAAACCCATTAAATCCCTTTTTAAAAATTAATTTTATATTTTATCGATTTATTGATATATTGATTGTTAATTATTCATTATTAGTTATTAGTTGAAGTACTCTTTTATATATTCATATCCGCTATAAAGTGTAATTGCAACTGCAAGCCAAAGTAGATAAGTTGCAAATGGCCAGTTCATAATCAAAAAACCAATAGCAATCATTTGTATCACAGTTTTGCTTTTGCCCCACATTGAAGCGGCTATATCTTTGCCTTCGGCTACCGCAACAACTCTAAGTCCAGTTATAAAAAATTCTCTACTAAGAATCAAAAAAACAGCCCAAACATCAGCACGATCTATAACCATAAGTCCTAATAGACCAGCAAGCATAAGCATTTTATCTGCTAGTGGGTCTAAAATTGAGCCCAATTTTGTCATTTGATTCCATGATCTTGCTATATATCCATCAAAAAAATCTGTAACACTAGCTATCACAAAAAGTAATCCTGCAAAATAATCAAGCCAACTAATATCCCATTCACTAAAGATAGGGTAGTTTCTCCCTATCAAAAACCATAGCATTATAGGTGCTATGGCTATCCTAAGTGTAGCTAAAGAATTAGGTAAATTCATTAATAATTAGGGTCAAGTGGATTGTTCTCTTCTGATTGAGTTGGGTCATATACTACAACTCTATCTCTTCCACCTTCTTTTGCTGCATATAGTGCTGTATCAGCATATTTGATACATTTCCAGAATGTATCGCCGTGTTCTGGGAATATAGAACAGCCAATACTAATAGTTTTACTAAAATGACCATTTCCAGCTTTTATTTTTTTCGCTGCAAATGCAATTCTTATTTTTTCAGCAATTTCTTTGATATAATCTTTATCACAATTATAAAGTAAAACTATAAATTCTTCACCACCAAATCTAACTACAATATCAGATTCTCTAGTATTTTCAAGTAATGTATTTGAAATAACTTTTATAGCTTCATCTCCTACATCATGTCCATGTGTATCATTTATCATTTTGAAATAATCTATATCAACCATCAAAATACCATAACTAATTTTTGATCTTTTTGATTGTGAAACAATTTTATCTATAGATTCTTCTAGGAATTTTCTATTAAATAGTCCAGTTAAAGGGTCAGTTCTAGCTGATCTTTCTAGTTGGTGCATTAATTTTTTCCCAACAATTTCAGGTTTCGCTGCATCAATATAATCATTAACCAATGGTAATTTGTATCTAATTTCTTTAGATTCTTTTTCACTATTTGATACTATGGATATAACTATATCCAAATCATTTGATATAGAATAAGGAACACAAAGGTATTGTTTACCTTCAAAATTAAACTTAGAACAAAGTTTTTTAAATTGGCAAGAGTCTACCAAAGAGTTGGTTCTATCTGCTCTACAATTACCATTTGCTTGACAATGTGACTCTCTTTCTATATGAACTTCTGTAGTTGTATGTGTTGCATTGTCTGCTTCAATGATTACAAAATCTTCTAGTCCAATTTTATTTTTCAATACTTCAGCAATTCTTTCATAAACTGTTGATATGTCTTGATCATGTTCAATTGTTTTTCTAAAGTTATAAATATCAGAAAGTCTTGAAACTGTCTCATTTACTTTAATTAACGGATCTGATTGTTCACATTTTTCATCTTGTTTTGTTATAAAAATATGTATTTTATTTTCAATCTCATCCAATGTAGTTTGAAGTTTTTCAAGTAAACCATTAACCCAATTTGCCACTTCACGACTTTCTTTTGTGCTTGTATTAATGACTCTTTTTGAATAATCACCATTTTGTGCTGCACTCATAACATTTTTAATAGAATCAAATACATTTACATAAGGTCCGATTAATCTTTGAACAAAAATCATAATAAATACCATTAGTGTAAATAAGATAAAGATAGCATAAGCTATAGAAGTCACTCCATGTGTTTTTAAGTCATCAATATTGACAACCATAGAAATAGCACCCAATGTATCACCAACTTTAGAATCGTGACAGCTTATACAATCAATACTTCCTGTATTAGTAGCAATATATGGTATAGTGATTCTTAGTGTACTAGAACCAAGTAATGATTCATTTAATTCGTGAATAGTTTTACCTGTTGTTAACACATTTTCATCAATTTCATCTCGTGAGTTTTCATTAAAAAGCCCAACACCGTATTGATTAATTACATTTGATCCTCGTACAAGCCATACATTTTCTAATCCATCAAGATGTTCTATTTCTTTTAAAAATATTTCACGCTGTTCCATTACGCCATTTATCATATGTGCAGTAAGTCCGTGTTTAACACTCTGAGCTATAGTTTCAGCTTTATTTATTGCTGTATGTATAGAATAATTTCTAAAGTTATATACCAAATTTGCTAACATTATCATAAACATGATTACCATGATAGTAAAAAGGGATAAGGCAATTCTAGTTCTTGTATTCATATTCAACCTTTTAAAATTTTTTAGTTAAAAGTAGTTCCACCATCAATTACTATTGTTTGACCTGTGAGCCAACTACACTCATCAGTACACAAAAAGTAAGCCATACCAGATAGATCACTGGCCTCACCCATCCTCGATAAGGGACTCCTTTTTACAACTTCTGATTTCACTTCTTCATAATTTGGGAATTTTTTAAGAGCATCTGTATCTATAGGTCCGCCACTTACACAATTTACTCTGATGTTAAATTCTCCAAGTTCGGCAGCTGCGTATTTCACCATCGTTTCAACAGCATTTTTACTATTTCCATGTCCAGCATAATTTGGTGTATATACAAGATTACCAGTGGAGCTAAGGCTAATAATAGCTCCTCCACCATTTTTTTGCATTCTTTTTGCTGCTTCTTGTGCACCAGCAACAAAAGCCAAAACGGTAGCCGTATAAATATTGTTAAGACCTTTAGTTTTGAGTCTCATAAAAGGTGCAAAACCACCAACTACAGCACGACCAGAGATGATAGCATTAGAAATAAAATAATCGACTCTATCGAAATCTTTATCAATTTCTGCGAAAAGATCCTTGTATGTGTCAGGCTCAAGTATATTAAATGGATAACTTTTAGCTTTGATATTGTATTTTTGCATCAAATCATCTTCAATTTCTTTTGCGATTTCTTTGTTTGAATTGTATGTAAATGCAATATTAATACCTTCTTGGGCAAATCTATATGCAATAGCTTTACCGATACCTTTTGTAGCTCCACTAATTACTAAAACTTTATTGCTCATTTTATATTCCTTATAATATTATATCATATTTTTGTATTATTTGTTCAATTTTTTTCAAATTTTCATTTGATGGTGGCGTAAGAGGCAATCTAAATTCCAAAGTATCAATTAACCCAGCAATATACATGGCAGCTTTGATTGGAATTGGATTTGATTCACAAAATAGAACTTTGTTTAATTCAAATAAATGCTCATTTAACTCTTTTGCTTCTTGAAGTTTACCTTCTTTTGCAAGATTGATTAGCTTACTTTTTAGATTTGGTACTAAGTTTGCTGTTACAGATATACATCCTTGACCACCAACTGTCATAGTAGGGAAGTCTGTTGCATCATCACCACTTACTACAGCAAGTTCAGGAGCTAGTTTCAATAATTCTACAATACGATCTAAACTTCCTGTTGCTTCCTTGATTCCATAAATATTTTTAATATCGTTAAACAATCTAGCTACAGTAGATGGCAATAAATCAACTCCACTTCTTCCTGGTACATTATAAAGCATTACTGGAATATCTATAGAATTAGCTATTGCACAATAATGTTGATATAAACCTTCTTGTGTAGGTTTGTTATAATAAGGAGTCACGGACAAAATAGCATCTGCACCAATTTTTTGTGCAAATTTTGCCATTTCTACAGCTTCATGTGTAGCATTGCTTCCAGCGCCTGCTATAACTTTTACATTTGTTCCCTTACATGTAGCAACAGCTATTTCTATACATTCTCTATCTTCTTCATATGTCAATGTTGCACTTTCACCAGTTGTTCCTACTGGAACTATAGCATTCATACCTTGATTGATTTGTCTTTTTATTAATTTCTCAAAAGTTTGGCTATCAAGTTTTCCATTTTTAAAAGGTGTGACCAAAGCTGTCATAGCACCGATTATATTATTCATTAGTTTTCCCTTTTTTTAATATTATAGTTGTTGAATTTTCTTTATTAAAGTAATTGTTTGCAACATTTTTGATATCTTCTATCGTTAGTTTTGCAATATGTTCTTCATAATCCATTAATGGAGTAATATCTCCCTTGGCAAAATAAGTTCCAAATAAATCAGCCGTACTTGAAGAATTGTCTAAAGAGAAAATAAAATCAGCTTTTGTATTAATCTTCACTTTTTCTAATTCTTCTTGTTTGATATCACCTTTTTTCAAATCTTTTATAATTTTTAAAACTTCTACTTCTACATCTTCAGCTTTGATATCTTGATTACAAACTGCAAAAATCATAAATACACCAGGGTCTTTTAGCTCCATATTATATGCGTATATGCTGTTTACCATTCTTTTCTCATCAACTAAAACTTTATGTAATCTACTACTTTTTCCATTTCCTAAAAGTTCACTAATAGCATTAAGAGCTGGCATTGAGGAATCTTTAAAATCACTTACTTTATAAGCAATGGAAAGCATTTGGACTTCACTGTCTTTATGAATTACTACTTTTTTTGCACCATTTTGAGCTGGTTCTTTCATGTGTACTTGCGGAATAGGCGTAGAGTTTTCAATATGTGCAAAATGTTTTTCTGTTTTTGCAAACACACTATCTACATCAATATCTCCAGCAACTAGTACAATAGCATTTTGCGGTTGATAGAAAGTTTTGTGAAACTCTTGTATATCTTCGAGTTTCCAAGTCAAAATATCATCCATAAAACCAATAGGTGTCCAGTGATAAGGATGATAAACATATAAATGGTTGAAAAGATTAAAATACAAAAATCCCATAGGATTATTATCAGTTCTCCATCTTCTCTCTTCTGCAACTACATCTCTTTCTGGCTGAAATTCTTCATCTTTTAATGCTAAATTTTGCATCAACTCACTAAAAAGTTCTAGCGATTTATCAATATTTTGTGAACTTGATTTGATATAGTACTTTGTATAATCAAAACTTGTTGAAGCATTATTAACTCCACCAAATTTTTTGATAATTTCATCAAACTCACCAGCTTTTAGGTTATCACTACTTTTGAAATTCATATGTTCTAGCATATGAGCTATTCCACTCTTACCCATAATTTCATTTCTACTGCCAACTTTATATATGATATTGGTAGTAATTACATTTGTTCCATTTTCCATAGGTATAGCGATAATCTGTAACCCATTGTCCAATGTTTTCTCATAATATTTTGGTAGGCTATTTGCCATTAACACCCCTTTTATAACTAATAACGAAAAACTAATAACGAATAATTTACGAATATTTTTTGCAAAAATATGATTAGTTTTTATCATCTGTATGAAAATCCTTTATAAAATAAATCGTCTAATGATACATTAATTATTAACTTTTAAGTCTATTCCAATCGCTTGAGAAATATGACTGAAGCCATCTTTTTTTAGGAGTTCTATTAAACCTTTATTTATATCACCCACCATTGAAGGACCCTTGAATATCAATCCTGAATAAACTTGAACCAAGCTAGCTCCTGCTTTTATTCTTACATAAGCATCTTCTGCTGTACTTATTCCACCTACTGAGATTAGAATTGTTTTACCATAAAGCTCTTTTGCTATTGCTTTGAAAAGATTGTATGACTTTTCTTTTAGTACTTCACCGCTAATTCCACCGAAAGTCTGAGGATTTGGTAATAATGAATAATCAATAGTTGTATTTGTAGCAATTATTCCATCTGCACCATTGTTTATAGCACACTTACATAAGTCTATTGCAATATTTGCTTCCATATCTGGTGCAATTTTCAGAAATATTGGTTTTTTTGTGATACTTTTTGCCATATAAAATATACTTTTGATAAACTCTTCATTTTGCAAGTCTCTTAAATTTGGAGTATTTGGACTTGAAATATTTACCACCAAATAATCACACATGTTTTTAAAATTTCTAATAAGCAACTCATAATCACTAAGAGCGTCTATTTCTGATGTAGTTTTATTTTTCCCTATATTTACACCAACTGGTATAGAAAAAGGGTAAACTTTTTTTACATTTTGAGATATTGTGTATGAGCCTAGATTGTTAAAACCCATTGCATTTTGGATAGAGTTTTGTTCAGGATATCTAAAAAGTCTTGGTTTTGGATTGCCACTTTGAGGTTTTGGTGTCACTGTACCAATTTCAGTAAAACCAAATCCAAGGGAAGGCATAGCCTCTATCATCGTAGCATTTTTATCAAATCCAGCACCAAGTCCTACGGGGTTTAAAAATGTCATTCCTAAGATATCTTGAGATAATGCACTACTTGTAACAAAGTTCTTTTCTACTAAAAAATTGTTTAATAATGAACACTTAGGCAATCCTCTTAGAGAATATTCTGCTATTGTATGAGCATTTTCTGGGCTAAAATTAAATAAAACTTTTTTAATTAAATCATAATCAAACATTTTTTCCAAACCTTATTATGTACTAAAATTTTAACAGTTATTATATTGAAATTAAACTTAGTTATAAGTTAGTTTTGAATATAATCACATCAAAATTAACTAATATTATTGATATTAATTAGTATCGTATAATTTAGGATGAAAAGATAGCAAAATGAAAGAAATTATTGACACAATTGTTTTTGTCTTATTTATTGTGATGTTAGCTTTTTTCATAATTGGCTTCAATAAACAACAAATCAAAAAACATACAGATAAACTTAAAGAGATTGAAAAAAGGAAAGAAGAAAATGATAAAACCACTATTGATTGAAGTACTTGTTGAGGAATTACCTGCTATTCCTTTCTTGAAAGAGTTACCAAATATTAATAAAAAATGGGCAGATATACTTTTGTCACACAATCTTTTATGTGAATTTAGCTTTTTTTATACTCCAAGAAGATTGGTTTTGTGGCATAGAGAATTCAAAACCAAGCAAGATGATAGTACACAAGAATTTTTTGGTGCGCCAGTTGCTATGGCATACAAAGATGGTGAGCCAACAAATGCAGCTATAGGTTTTGCAAAAAAATGTGGAGTAGAAGTAGGGGATTTGCAAACTGCTACACAAAATGGCAAAGAAGTATTGTATTTTAAGAAAAATATTTCTGGAAGTGACTCAAAAGAGATATTAAATGATTTGGTCAATGAATTTATAAAGTCATTGAATTTTGGAAAATCTATGAGATGGGGTAGCAATACTCAGAGTTTCATAAGACCAATCAAAAGTTTATCTATAATGTTAGGTCATGAAGTGATAGACGGTGAGCTTTTTGGAGTAAAATCAAGCAACTTTACTTATGGGCATAGAATGATAAATACTGAAAAAGTATTTTTTGATTTTGCGGGTGATTATTTTTGTAAGCTTTCAAAAGAGGGTGTTATACTTGACCAAGATTTGAGAAAAGAAGAAATACTCAAGTCAATCAAAGATTTAGAAGCAAAAAACAACCTAAAAGTAGAACTTGATGAAGATTTACTTGCTGAAGTAGTAGCAATTACAGAATATCCAACAGCACTTTTGGGTACTTTTGATGAAAGCTTTTTGAAATTACCACCAGAAGTCATTACAACATCAATGAAAGAGCATCAAAGATATTTTGCTGTACACAAAGACGGCAAGCTAGTAAACAACTTCGTAGTAGTAACAAACGCAAATACAGACGATTTTAGCAAAATCATATCTGGTAATGAAAGAGTTTTGAAACCAAGATTAAGTGATGCTATGTTTTTTTATGAAAATGATCTCAAAAAAGGGCTTGATACATCAAGACTTGAGAGTGTGTTGTTTGCAGATGGATTAGGAAGCCTACAAGACAAAACAAATAGAGAGCTAATAGTAGGAAAACTATTGTGTGATAGAGTAGGGTTTGAAGATAAAGATTTGGTTCTTCAAACTATTTCTTTGGCAAAAGCAGACTTGATGAGTGAAATGGTTTATGAATTTACTGAGCTTCAAGGTCTTATGGGGTATTACTATGCCAAAGAACTTGGACTTGATTCCAAAATCGCATTGGCACTAAAAGAACAATATCTTCCTGATAGTGTAGATAGTGAATTACCATCTTCTTTATTTAGTGCAATAGTAGCTATGACAAATAAAATTGATACTATTTTGGCATTGTTTAGTATTGGCAAAATTCCAACTGGTACAAAAGACCCTTATGCCCTTCGCCGTGCAGCATTTGGTATTATTAAGATTTTGATTGAGTATAAGCTACCAATAGAGCTTGATACTGTAATACATGAGCTTTCACACAATTATAACAAATTAGACAAAAGTTTAGTTCTGGAATTTTTTGAAGATAGATTACAAAGTGTTTTAAATGTAAATCCATCTATTCTAAAAGCGGTACTTGCAACTGATGAAAAAAATGTATTCCAAATAGCTATCAAAGTATCAGCATTGAACTCAATTGTAAATAGTGGAGATTTCAAAGATATAAGCTCTACATTCAAAAGAGTTGCAAATATCATAAAAGATATAGATACAAATTCTAGAATAGATATAAATGAAGATTTATTTGAAGAAGAGGAAGAAAAAGCTCTTTATAATAAGTATAATTTGATTGTTTCTAGAGAATATGATAGCATTGAAGAAAATCTTGATGCACTTTTCTCTATCAAAAAGGAGCTTGATGAGTTCTTTGATAAGGTTTTTGTCAACCATGAAAACCTAAATATTAGACAAAATAGGAAGAATTTGGTCGCTTTGATATATAATTCTTTCAAAAAGATAGCAGATATAAAAGAAATTACAATTTGATAACTCCCATTTTTAGGTACTTACAAGGTATATTTGTAATTTTATTTAAAAAAGTGTTAAAAACTATGACAAAAATTTCAAATTTATGTTATAATTAAACTTCGGTATTTGGGAATCTCTATATAACTGACTTTGGGCTTGTTTCTAATTTCTTTATAGAGGATGATTTTTTGGAATACCTTAGTATATTAAAATTAAGGGCGACGATGAATATTTATGTTGGCAACTTGTCATACAATCTAAGTGATTTGGATTTCAAAGACTTGTTTGAACAATTCGGTGAAGTGGTATCTGCAAAGATGATCAAAGATAGAGAAACTGGTAGATCAAGAGGGTTTGGTTTTGTAGAGATGAGTTCAAAAGAAGATGGTAAGAATGCAATCGAGCAACTTCATGGTAAAGAATTCCAAGGAAGAACTTTAGTTGTTAATGAAGCTAGAGAAAAAGAGCAAAATAGCGGCGGATTCAATAGAGACAACAGAAGAGACAACAACAGTAGAGAAAGATCTTTCAGATAATTCTAACTCAAGTAGTAGTAGCCATTCCCATGGCTACTTTTTTATTTCACTTTTTCTTATAAAATCAACAAACTTATAGCCATAACTAACATTCCCATACTTACACCTAATATTGCTGTGTGAGAATCTCCATACACTCGAGAACTGGGCAAAAGCTCATCAAAAGATATATAAATCATAATCCCAGCAACAACTGCAAATGTAACTCCTAATGCCATACTTCCAAGCAAGGGTAATAGTATAAAAAATCCCAAAACAGCACCCAAAGGCTCAGCCAAACCAGAACCAAAGGCATAGTAAAATGCTTTTTTCTTATCCTGAGTAGCTCTATATATGGGCAAAGATATAGCCATTCCTTCTGGAATATTATGAATTGCGACAGCAACGGCTATAGATACGCCAAGAGTTAAGTTTTCTGTACTTGCTACAAATGTAGCAAAGCCTTCTGGAAAGTTGTGTATAGCTATCGCAATTGCTGTAAATACACCAGCTCTTTTTAGTTGTTTGTTTTTTGAATGTGATATCTTATCTTGAATATCAGATTTGAGTTCATGTGGATTTATATCTGTAGGTATTAGTCTATCTATCAAAGCCGTAAGTGCAATACCCAGAAAAAAGAAAAATATTACAAGTAAATGACCAGTTTGGTCATCATATAAAAGAGAGAAAGATTCTCTGGCTTTTGGGAAAATCTCTATAAAAGAGACATATATCATAACCCCAGCACTAAATCCAAGGCCAATAGAAAATACTTTATCATTATTGAACTTAGAAAAAAATGCTATAGCGGCACCAATTCCAGTACTCAAACCAGCAAGCAAAGTAAGCAAAAATGCTATCCAAAATGTTTCTAGTGTTATATCTATCATTTTTTTTCTTAGTGGTTAGGTCTTAGTTTGTAGATGGTAGTTTTTAGTTTGTAGAGGATAGTATATACATAGTAAAATATTACCTATACTCTACCACCTACAACCTACCATCTACTAGCTAAAAACTATCCTATCGTAATATCTTTACTTCTTTTTTTGAAGTATTCTTTTTCTACACGACATAGCGGACAGGCACCTGGTGCTTTTTTGCCTCTGTGGATATGACCACATACTTCACATACCCATTCTTCATCTTCATCACTATTGAAGAATCCTTCCGCTTCTAGAGCAGCTTTTAGCTCTAAATACTCATGTTCATGCTCTACTTCTACTTTGCCTATTGCTTTGAGCATTCTAGCTACTTCTTTGTATCCTTCTTCTGTAGCTATTGCTTCAAATTCTGGGTACATTATCTCATGTTCATATCTCTCACCATCTGCTGCATATACTAGATTTTTTACAGTTGAATCAAGCTCTATACCTTTTACGAGTTTGTTGTAAGCTTTATATTCTGCCATTGCGTGATATTTTTCATTGTCCGCTGCTTCTTGAAAAAATCTAGCAATTCTATGATAACCCTCTTTGAAAGCTACTTCAGCAAAAAATTCATATTTATTTCTAGCTTGAGACTCACCAGCAAATGCTTTCATAAGATTTACGGCAGTTAGGTTTGTAGTAGTACATTCCATATCTGCACCACAGCATACCAAAGTACCTCCGCCAACATTTTGTACTTCTACTTCATTTCCACATTTATTACATTTGTAAGATTCATACTTTCTCATATTTTCTCCTATTGAGTTTTTGGATAATTTTTTTCCATAAAGTATTTTATTGGTTTTTGCCTTAAGCTATAATTAAAAATAGTTTCAATTTTGAAATAAAATCTATAAAATATTTGTAGTCAATAACTTTTATCAACAAGAAGTTTTTTTTAATATAAAATTTAACTATACATATGATATAATTAGGACAAAATTTAACCTAATTAAAAAGGTTGAAAAAATTTAAGCACAAAGGAGGGGTAGATTATGTTAGCAGTAGAAGCAATGTTGAGAGAAAAAAATTTAAAAGTTACCCCACAAAGGTTGGCACTAGTGTGCGAACTAAGAGATAAAGGACATTTGAGTATTGAAGAGTTGTATTATTCTTTGAAATCAAAATTTCCTTCTATTTCATTGGCTACAATATACAAAAATCTAAATGCTATGATAGATAATTGTTTTGTAGAAGAGGTAAAGCTACCTAATGTAAAATCAAGATATGAGATTTCAAAAGATTTACATTCTCATGTAATATGTCAAGAGTGTGGCAAAATTTGTGATATAGATATAGATTTAAGCTCAGTGCTAAAATGTGATACCATATCAAACAGCGGTTTTGAAGTACAAAAAAGTGCATTGGTAATCAGCGGTACTTGCTGTGATTGTCAAGCCAAAAAACAAAAATAAAAGTTTTTTATTATTAATATATTGCTATAATCTGTAACTTTATATAATAGGTTATAATTATGGCAATATTTACTAAATCTGTATTAAATTCTATCAAACTAGACGAGTCAAAAGTCGCTTTGGCTTGGGCTAACTATCCAATTTTTATCCAAAAAAACATATCCATATGAAAAGCTTTTTATTCCAAATGCAAAACAATAGATGAAATGGTTTATTAGTATTATTGATTGAGTGATGATGAGATTAAGATTGTGGAGGAGGGGAGGCTAATGAAAGAAAACAAATATTTTGAAAAAACTCAAACTTCAAATCCTCATAATCTAGCCATAAATCAACATATTATTCCAAGAGCCAGTATTAAGAGATTTTATAGTCATAACAATAAAATAGAGTTAAAAAATTTATATTCAAGAAAAAAAGTAAAATCATTTACTAATGCAAATGACGAAATTTTTATTGTCAAAAGGTTGTGGAGCCAAAAAACTGAAGATACCATAATGAAATCTATAGAGGATAAGTTTCAAGAATTAGTAGACAAAATGATCAGAGGGAATTTATTGATTTTTTCAAAAAAAGAACATGAAATAATTTGTGACATGTATTCTTTATGGGAGTTTAGAACACACTATATAGAAGAATTTGGAAAAAGTTTTATCAATCCCCCTTTATACGAAATAACTCCCCCATGTATTACAAAAGATGAAGAAGAAATCTTAGAAAGGAAAGGTGCTTGTTATATAAGTCAGGATAATACATATTCTACTAGATTTATTTTAGAGTTTGAAGTTAATTATTTTATTGATATGAAATATTCATATAGAAAAAACATAATGGGGTTTGTTGAAATCTAAAGAAACTGAATTTATAATGCCTAGCAATCCGATATACAATAATAATGCAAATAATATAGAAACAATAATATTTCCAATAACACCAAATTTATGTTTAATTCCAATACCATGTTTTAATAGTGTCGAGTCTTCAGAAGTTAATGAGCTAAATAAAATTATGATTGAAAATTCAAAATGGTTTTATTTTGGAAGAAAATTGCCAATACCATAAGAATACATTCTTATATATGATAAAAATAAGTAACTGTATAACTTTAACTCCTTCGATACTTTTTTAAGTAGAATTAATACTTAAAGGGAAGTAAAATATTAAACGATCATCGCTTTAGCGATACCGCAGATGGTGCAATTTATAATTTTTGGATAAAAATTTATTGGGACTTTTTCGTTAAGAAATTGTGACTGTTTGAACGAAGTGAGTTTCACAATTTTAGAAAAAGTATCAATAAATTCCAAAAATTATAACCTCTTGCACCGCTTTTTGGATACTTTTTCTAAAAAAGTATCCAAGAAGTTAAAACTATAGATAGATACTACTTTTTAGAAAAGTAGCCAAAATCGTGGCACGAGTTACTTTTTGAAGGATTTTTCTCATAAATTTCTAAAATTACAAAACTCACTTCGTTCAAACAGTTGCAATTTCTTAACAAAATTTATAATAAAAATCTGTTTCTTCAAAAAATAAAGTGCCACAAAGAGGAAGCTGAATTTTCTTTTTTATTACATCGCCTTTGGCGATATAGAGGAACGCCATATCTCTCAAAGAGAGTGCTTCACACAAGATCTGGTTTATTTGTAAGACAAGCCCAGTCATAGACTGGGGTTCCATAGTTTGGTGGTTATCCTAATTGTTTATTAACTTCCATCTTGATAACTATATTATCACTATCTAAAGAGTAGCTGAATTTGTGTTTCTTACAAAATCTAGTATTACCTTGTTCACACATATCAGCCGCTTTTTGCG
This sequence comes from Arcobacteraceae bacterium, assembly GCA_023229945.1. Taxonomy (GTDB): domain Bacteria; phylum Campylobacterota; class Campylobacteria; order Campylobacterales; family Arcobacteraceae; genus UBA6211. The sequence continues at coordinate 71,254 of JALNYH010000003.1, forward strand.
TAGCTTCTTCTATTGTCTCACACTCTATGGACCCAGCCCAAGATTTTCTTTTTTTTGCACAAGAGCATAGTTTTTCTACTAAAATAGTTGCCATATAAAACCTCCTTGATTTTGGAAGTGTTTTTTTGTAAGTTTATGCAGAATATATCTGGTCAAGTAGATTATCCACAAAATAATCAGGGCTAAACTCCATCAAATCATCAGCTTTTTCACCTATACCTATATAGTATATCGGGAGTTCAAGGCGGTTTGCTATGGAAAACAATGCTCCACCTTTTGCTGTGCCATCAAGTTTTGTTACTATGATACCATCTATGTCTATCATTTCATTGAAAGCTTTTGCTTGAGCTATGGCACTATTTCCTTGCGTACCATCTAGAATCATTAACTTTCTAAAAGGCTTATCATTTAGGGCTTTTGTACAAACTTTTGATATTTTTTTTAGCTCGTTGTTTAGATTTGTTTGTGTTTGAAGACGACCAGCAGTGTCTATGATGCAAACATCTATATTTTTTGCCAATGCTGAGCTTATAGTATCAAAAGCAACAGCACTTGGGTCATGACCTTGTTTTGTTTTGATTATTGGAATATTAAGTTTTTCAGCCCAAGTACTTAGCTGCTCTATCGCAGCTGCTCTAAAAGTATCTCCAGCACCCAAAACTACACTTTTACCCATTTTCTTATACATATTTGCGAGTTTTGCTATTGTTGTGGTTTTTCCTGCACCATTTACTCCAATGATGAGGATAACTTCTGGTTGTTGTAGCTCAAGATTGAAGTTTGGAACATGCTCAAACAAAGATACTAGTCTATGTCTCAAAGCAGATCTTGAAATCTTTTCATCTAGTCCATCCATAGCTTTTAGGACTATTTCGTATTCAACATCAGATTCAATTAAAAGTTCTTCTATTGTATCAAAATCAATTTTTTCTTGTTTTTGTGGAACTACTGATTTGATATTTTCAAATGTTTTTGAAAATGCTTTTTTAAAAAAACTTTTCTCTTCTTGTGTTTGAGGTTCGTTTGATGGTGTGTTTTTTTTAAAAAGTCCAAACATCTATTTTACTCTTTTGTAATAGTAGCTTTTTGTATATCACTACCAAGCATCTCTTCTGGAACCATGCCTACATATTTTTGAAATGGTTTTCCTTCACTATCAAACAAAAACATAGTAGGAATAGTACTCACTCCTCCTACTGCATCGGCTAATATAAAATTTATATTACTATTTGTAACTGGATAGTTGATGCCATGTTCTTTGATAAATGAATTTACTTCTTCGTTTGACTTATCTTCTTCAACTAATACGGCAATTACTTCAAAATTTGGATATTTATTTTTTAGGTTGACCAAATGAGGGATTTCAGCTTTACAAGGAGGGCACCAAGTAGCAAAAAAGTTTACAAGTACAACTTTATTTTCCAATCCTTCAAAAATCCATTTATCATCTACAACTTTTAGTGTCAAATTTGTTTGATTTGAGGTTGTAAGGTTGAAAATAGGGGCTTTCTTTGATTTTGCTGCTATTGCATTAGCGTCTATTGAATCTTTGCTATCGCATCCTGCAAAAACAAAAATCGATAAAATTGTTAAAAATGCTAATTTTTTAAACTTCATTTTAATTCCTTAGTGGTAAAATCTATTTTAGGTTTGAATTTTACCTAAAGTTGGCTTAATGAATAAAAGTGAGTTTAGAAAATCGTGTTTAGATAGATTAAAAAAGTTTTCAGATTATACAAAATATAAAAAAGACAAGCAAATCAATAATAAACTTTTGAAGTTGATTGATGGCTTAGATGTGAAGAATGTGTTGCTTTATATTCCCATGAGTATAGAAGTAGATGTGTATCCTTTGATAAAAAAACTTAGACGCAGAGGTATAAGAGTATTTGTTCCGTATATAAAAGGTGATTATTTCGTACCAGTATTGTATAGGCTCCCATTGCTGGAGTCTAGATGTGGTATTAGACAACCAAATTTTTCTACATTGACTTATCCTCTAGATATGGCTATAGTTCCAGTTGTTGGAATTGATGGTTTGTGTAAACGGATAGGTTTTGGTAAGGGTATGTATGATAGATTTTTCGCAAAATTAACAAAGAAACCATTAACTGTATTTGTCCAAAGAGAACTTTGCAAAACAAAAGAGATTTTGTCCCAAAAACACGATATTCAAGCTGACATAATAATAGCTTTTTAAAAGCCACCATTTTATTGATAAAAGGTTTGGATATGGAATATTTAATAGTTGGAATTATAGTAGCCTTTATAGCGGCTATTGTTACTTTTATTGTAATCAAAAAATTAAATCAAGCAAAATTTGATATTTTTTTAGAACAAGCAAAAGCGAAAGCAAAGGTAATTGAGCATGAAGCAGAGGTTTTGCTAAAAGATGCACAATTAAAAGCACGAAAAGAGTATGAAAAAGAATTTCGTGATATAAAAAGAGATTATGATGAGATGTTTAGACAAATTGAGAGAAAAGAAAAAGAACTAAACGATCACTTAGAATCAGAACTAAGAGAGATAAAAACTGAAAAAGCTGAAGTAATATCAAATAAAAAAGAGATAGAAGCTCTTAAAGATGGTCTTGCAAATCAAAAGAAAATTTATGAAGAAAAAGTTACAAAAGCTTTAAAAGTACTTGAAAATGCAAGTGGTTTGACAGTGGATGAAGCAAAAGACTTGATGCTCCAAAAAGTCAAAGAAGACTCAAGGGCTCAAATAGCATCTATTTTTAGAAAAGAATATAAATTAGCTCAAACAAATTCTCAAGCAGAAATCAACAATATGCTCTCTCAAGCAGTTACGAGATATGCTGGAGAGTTTGCTGCTGAGAGACTTATCAATACTTTGCCACTAAAAGACGAAGAGACAAAAGGTAAGATTATAGGTAAAGAAGGTAGAAATATCAAGACTTTGGAAATGTTGCTAGGTGTTGATATCATCATAGATGACACTCCAAATACTATCACTATAAGTTCTTTCAATTTATATAGAAGAGCGATTGCTACTAAAACAATAGAATTACTTATTGAAGATGGTAGGATTCAACCAGCTCGTATTGAAGAGATATACAAAAAAGTAAAAACAGAATTTGATCAAAATATCCAAAAAGAGGGTGAAGATGTAGTTTTAGAGCTTGGTATTAAGTCTATGCATCCTGAGCTTATCAAGCTTGTCGGGAAACTAAGATATCGTGCAAGTTATGGTCAAAATGCACTAGCTCATACTTTGGAAGTAGCTCATTTATCTGGGCTTATAGCTGCTCAAATGGGTGGAGATCCTATTCTTGCTCGTCGTGCAGGATTGTTGCATGATATTGGCAAGGCATTGACTCATGATGTACCAGGAAGCCATGTGGATATAGGTGCTATGATGTGCAAAAGATACAATGAGCCAGATGTTGTGGTAAATGCTATATATGCTCATCATGGTCATGAAGAGCCTAGCTGTATAGAAAGTGCTAGCGTATGTGCAGCTGATGCTTTGAGTGCTGCAAGACCAGGTGCTAGAAGAGAAGTATTGGAAAGTTTCTTGAAGAGAGTAGAAGAGATAGAAAGAATTGCTACAAGTAAGCTAGGTGTTACAAACGCTTATGCTATCAATGCAGGTCGAGAAATCAGAGTAATTGTAAATGCAAATCTAGTAAATGATGATGAAGCTATCAAAATAGCTACAGAAATAGCACTAGATATTGAACAAAAAGTACAATATCCTGGTGAAATCAAAGTGAATGTAATCAGAGAGCTTAGAGCTCAGAGTTATGCTAGGTAGAATTTAGATGGTAGTTTGTAGTTGGTAGTGAATACAACTAACGATTATGAATAAAAAAGAAAGGGAAAAATGTATAGCAATATAATGGCTGGAAAATATAAAGGCAAGAAGATAGAATTGCCTTCTTTGGAAGTAACTAGAAGTTCTAAATCGATTCTAAAAGGCTCTTTGTTTGATACTTTGCAAAATGATGTGCTTGATACAATATTTATTGAAGGTTTTGGGGGTAGTGGTTCTGTTGGACTTGAGGCACTAAGCCGTGGGGCAAAAAAGGCTTATTTTTGTGAAATAGACAAAAGTTCTTTTGGTACTTTAAAAAGAAATATACAAAATATTGATTCAAAAAATTCTGTAGCAATCTTTGGTGATTCTTTTAAGACATTGCCAGATTTACTTAAAAATGATAGTTTCAAAGACGAAGAGGTGGTACTATATCTTGACCCACCATTTGATTTTCGTGATGGAATGGAAGAGATTTATCAAAAATCATTTGATATGGTAAGTTCTTTTGATAATAAAAATATCATATTGATAGTATTTGAGCATTTCACTAAGTTGGATATGCCTGAAGTATTGGGTGATTTTAAAATACTAAAAACAAAGAAATTTGGCAAAAGTTCATTGAGTTATTATATAAGATAAAGGGTGTGTATTGAAGGATAATAAAAGTGTATGGTTCTTTGCAATATTTTTATTTACGATTGTATTTGCAATGTTCTTTTTGCCTTTTTTGTACACAGTTTCTCCATACGAGCTAAATCCAAATGCAATATTACTTCCTCCATCATTGGAAAATATTTTTGGTACTGATAGACTAGGGCGGGATATTTTTGCTAGAATTTTAGCTGGTGGTCAGACATCTTTGATAATAGGTTTTTTGAGTGCTTTGATAGCATCTTGTATTGGACTAATAATAGGTGTTACTGCTGGATATTTTCGAGGTAAAGTTGATGGAAGTATCACTTTAATAATTGATTTATTTTTAACTTTTCCTACATTTTTCTTGCTTTTGGCACTTGTGAGTTATATGAGTGCATCTATTACTATTTTGGTTGTTGTTATCTCTATTACGGGCTGGATGGGTATGGCTAGGCTTATTAGAAGTGAGAGCTTTGCAATTACCAATAAGCCTTTTATTAAAATCCTAAATTTAGCAAATACCTCAAAAATAAAAATCATTTTAAAATATTATTCTCCATTACTTGCACCTATTTTCTTGGTTTCTTTTACTTTTGGAGTAGGTGGGGCTATTTTGGCTGAATCAGGACTAAGCTTTTTGGGGCTTGGGATTAACCCTCCACAGATGAGTTGGGGAAGCTTACTTAGTTCTGGTAAGGAAGTGATGGATATAGCCCCTTGGGTGAGTTTTTTCCCAGGGCTTATGATATTCTTAGTAACATTTTGTTTGATTCAAATTAGCGACTACCTACAGCACAAAATCAAGTAACTAAACTAGTAATTTTGAACTATGTTCTTGTAGAATATTTGCTTGAGCTGCTGCTAAATATCCAAATTGAGCAGTAATATTTGACTTGCTAAAATCTGCCATTTCTTTACCATAATCTATAAAAAATGTATTAGAAGTAAAATTTGTAGCATCTAAATCAGGAAGAAATTTTTCCATAGGATTTTTTGTAATTGTATCTTGCAATGTACTGTATGCTGAACTATAATCTTCTACATTGTCTAATGCATTACTTAGCTCTTGAAAAAGCTTAGTGTTAGTCTCTTCTGAGCCATCATAACTTACTGCAAGTTTGGCTATGTTTTCCATTGATTTTTGCATGTCTGGAGTTTGTACAAAAAATGCATCATCTTTGGTAGAGATTGTTATTTCGTTAAAACTTTTTTCACTTGATAAAACCATTTCATTGTTGAATTTTGTTTCTCTAATTGAGTTATTGAAATCTTTTACAAGTGAAATTAGTTCACTTTTCTTTGTATCTACGCTTTTGTCTGATACATCAGTTTCTAAAATATTTTTCATTTGATTGATAATATCTTCTTGTTTATCCAAGCCTTTTTGTGCAATTTGTGTAATAGCAAATGCGTTATTAACCATAGATATATTTTCAAATATTCCACTTTTTCTATTGTCTAATGATTGAGATAAACTTACAACGGCAGCATCTTTGTCTTTATGTAAAACAGCTGATTCGTTTTTTTGTACTTTACTTAATGCTTGCTGATCACTTTGTGGGGTTAGGGGAATCGTACTATTTATATTTTGTGTGATATTGCCAACTTCCATAATAAACCTCCAATAAAATTCTAATTCGTATACATATTATATCTAAAAATATTAAAAAAGTGTATATTTATTAAAATAGTGCCTCTAAAAATTTTAATTTATATTAAATTAATCATAAATTGACTAAAATAAGCTTTTATTTTTAAGATCTTAGGATTTTATATTGATTTTTATTTAGGAGTATTATTGTGAAGATAAATGGCGCAAGAATGGTAATAGAAGCCATAAAAGAAGAAGGGGTAGATGTAGTATTTGGATACCCAGGTGGCGCTATTATGAATGTATATGATGAAATTTATAAACAAACCCATTTCCAACATATATTGACAAGACACGAACAAGCTGCTATTCATGCAGCAGATGGTTATTCTAGATCTACTGGAAAAATTGGTGTTGCTATTGTTACAAGTGGACCAGGTTTCACAAATGCTGTTACTGGATTAGCAACTGCTTATATGGATTCTATACCTCTTGTTGTCATTAGTGGACAAGTTCCTACTTCTATCATAGGAACTGACGGTTTCCAAGAAATTGATGCGGTTGGTATTAGCAGACCTTGTACAAAACATAATTATTTAGTTCAAAATATTGAAGAATTACCAAGAATTTTAAAAGAAGCTTTTTATATAGCATCAAGTGGAAGACCAGGTCCTGTTCATGTTGATATTCCAAAAGATATTACGGCAACTTTAGGTGATTTTGATTATACCCAAGAGGTAAATATGCCAACATATAAACCTACAACAAAAGGTAATAAAAGACAAATTAAAAAAGCCTTAGAAGTTATTTCTAGCGCACAAAAACCATTATTATATGTAGGTGGTGGTGCAGTTTTAAGTGATGCGTTTGTGTATATAAGAGAGTTTGCTCGAAAAACACATATTCCTGTTGTTGAGACATTGATGGCAAGAGGTGTTATGGGTGCTTCAAATCCACTTTTTGTTGGGATGTTGGGAATGCACGGTGAATATGCCGCAAATATGGCTATGTATGAAGCTGATGTTATTGTTTCATTGGGTGCTAGATTTGATGATAGAGTAACTGGTAGACTTGATCAATTTGCAAAAAGTGCTACAATAATTCATGTAGATGTAGATCCTGCAAGTATTGGGAAAATTGTTGTTCCTCATTATCCTATAGTTGGTGATTTAAAGCTTGTTATGGAAGATTTAAATGATATGCTTAAAGAGTTTGAATTTGGTAATTATACATCTTGGGTTGAGAGTCTTCAAGCTTATAGGAAAGAACAACCATTGAGATTTGTTGATAGCGATGAAGTTATCAAACCTCAGTGGGTAGTACAAAGAACTGGGCATCTTTTAGGAGATAGGGCTATTGTAACAACTGATGTTGGTCAGCATCAAATGTGGGCTGCACAATTTTATCCATTTGGCTTTGCTAGACAATTTGTCACTAGTGGAGGATTGGGTACTATGGGCTTTGGTCTTCCTGCTGCTATGGGTGTTGCTCGTGGTATGAAAGACAAAATAAGTATCAATTTCACAGGTGATGGTTCTATCTTGATGAATATTCAAGAGCTTATGACTTGTGTTGAATACAAATTGCCAGTTATAAATATAATATTAAATAACAATTATCTTGGAATGGTTAGACAATGGCAAACTATGTTTTATGAAGATAGATTGGCAGAAACTGATTTGTCAGCTCAACCTGATTTTATAAAACTTATAGAAGCATTTGGTGGGATAGGATTTAGAGTTAGCACAAAAGAACAATTTGATGAAGCTTTAAAAAGAGCTGTTGAAGCAAAAAAAGTTGCTTTTATTGAGGTAATCGTTGATAGAAGAGAAGATGTTCTTCCTATGGTACCAAATGGACATGCATTAAATGAAATGCATTTATTGGAGGACTAAAATATGAATAATTTTAACCATTATTATGATAGTATTGAAACAAGAAGAGTTATATCTGTAATTGTTATAAATGAAGATAGCGTATTGTCAAGAATTGTTGGTTTATTTTCTGCTCGTGGGTATAATATAGATAGTTTAACTGTTGCACCGATACATGATAGTGAATACTCAAGAATTACAATAGTAACAGTTGGAAACAAAAGAGTGATTGACCAAATTGTAAAACAATTAAACAAACTTATTCCAGTATTAAAAGTAAATGAACACTCAAATGTTATTGAAAAAGATACTGTATTGATTAAAATACCAATAGATCAGAATTTAAGTGATGTTGCTGCTATTGCTGCTGCTTACAAGGGTTCAATTCAAAATGTTACGGAAGATGCTATTGTGGTGTCTGCGACTGATGAGCCAAGTAGAATTATGAATTTTATAAAAGTAATTCAAAAAAGATTTCACCCTCTTGAGATAGTAAGAAGTGGTGTCGTTGCTATAGAGAGATAATAGTTGAATAAAAGTATAAGTTTAAGCCAAATAGCTAAAGAGCTAAATATTGACTTTAATGGTGATGATACATTTATAAGTGGTATAAATACTCTTAAAGATGCTTCATCATCACAGATATCTTTTTGTGATAACCCAAAATATTTAAATGATTTAAAAACAACAAAAGCTAAAGCTGTTTTACTGAAAGAAGAATTGGTTGAGAATTTGCCAAAAGATTGTATAGCTCTTGTGAGTAATCAGCCATATCTTCTTCTAGCATATGCTACAAAACTATTTGCTCCAAATGTTTTAGAAGAATATGGAAAAGAGCCTGTTATTGGTGAAAATTGTAATATTATGCCAAATGTAAGTATTGGAAAAAATACAATTATAGGTAATAATTGCATCTTTATGAGTGGTGTATTTATAGGAGATAATGTCTCAATAGGTGACAGTACTATAATATATCCTAATGTTACGATTTATAGAAATTGCAAAATAGGAAGTAATTGTATTTTACATGCAAATACGGTCATAGGAAGTGATGGATTTGGGTTTGCTCACACAAAAGATGGACAGCATATAAAAATCTATCAAAATGGCAATGTCGAAATAGGTAATGATGTGGAAATAGGAAGCAACTGTTCTGTTGATAGGGCAGTTTTTGGAACTACCAAAATTCTTGATGGTGTAAAAATGGATAATTTGATTCAAATAGGACACAATTGTGAGATAGGTGAATACACTATAATTACTTCTCAAGTTGGGGTTGCTGGATCATCAAAACTTGGTAGAAATACTGTAATGGGTGCTCAAAGTGGAGTTGCTGGACATTTGGAAATTGCACCATATACTACAATAGCAGCTCGTGGCGGTGTTACTAAAAGTATAAAAGAAGGTGGCAAGATATGGGCTGGATTTCCGCTGAGTGAACATAAAACTTGGTTGAAATTACAAGCAAAAATTTCTAATCTTTTGAAGTAAAGGATATATTATTATACCTAAGATATTATCTATTATCGTTGCTTTTGTTTTGGTTTATTTAACACTTGGCGTATTTGTCATTGATAAATCAATTGTTGGTCAGTTGGGAAATATGTATGCAGATTTTTCACTTAAATATTTCGGATATATTGCTTATATTTTGTTGTTAGTATTGCTTTATCCTCTTTATAAATTAAATGGTGAGAGAATTAGTAACTTTGATTTAATTCTCAATATTATAGCTGGATTTTTTGCATTAATTTCTACGATTATTGCACAATCTTTGATAGTTGAGGGTGCTTTTAGTGGTGCAATTGGTAATCAAATTACATCATATCTTTATCCTTATATCGGCAAAGCTGGACTTTGGATGTTTGTTTCTATAGGCTATATAATAACAATTACCATTTTATTAGAAGAGTTTTTGGAGTCAATTCTAGAAAAAACTATTTCTTATATAAATACTCCAAAACAAAAAAAAGAATATGTAAAAATAGCTCCTAAAGTATCTGTTGCTCAAAAACCTAAAGAAAAAATTTCAATCAAAGAAGAAAATGGTAAAGCAACAATTACATTAAGTGTTGAAGACAACAAAGAAGACAAACTAGAGTCATCCAAACAAACTGATTTTGAAGATGAACCAAGCAATAAAGATGAATTATATATACCAAATAAAGATGAAAAAGTAAATCATCCTCTTTTTGTAGAAGAATTAGAAGAAAATAAAAAACTTTTGCAAGAACTTGATTTAGGCGTGAGCGAAAAACCAAAAGATTTTATATTACCTCCAACAAAAATATTTCAAGCTACTCCAAAAGAAGATAGTAAAACGAAAATAAACGAAGCTGCTATTGACAAAAATATAGAAAACTTACTTGATAAACTAGCAATGTTCAAAATAGAAGGGGATGTTGTCAGAACTTATACTGGTCCAGTTGTAACTACTTTTGAATTCAAACCAGCTCCAAATGTAAAAGTATCAAAAATTTTAAATCTTCAAGATGACTTGGCAATGGCACTAAAAGCTCAAACCATAAGAATACAAGCTCCAATTCCAGGTAAAGATGTAGTTGGTATAGAAGTGCCCAATGAAAGTGTGCAAACTATATATCTAAGAGAAATACTTGAAAGTGAAATATTCCAAAATTCATCATCTCCTCTTACTATGATACTAGGTAAAGATATCGTAGGTAAACCATTTATTACAGACCTTAAGAAACTTCCACATTTACTAATAGCAGGAACTACTGGAAGTGGTAAAAGTGTGGGGATTAACTCTATGATTTTATCACTTTTATATAAAAACTCCCCAGATAATCTAAAACTTATCATGATAGACCCAAAAATGCTTGAGTTTTCTATATATAATGATATACCACATCTTTTGACTCCTGTTATCACAAAACCAGCACAAGCTATAAATGCTCTTGCAAATATGGTGAGTGAAATGGAAAGAAGATATACTCTTATGAGTCAAACAAAGACCAAAAATATAGAAAGCTATAATGAAAAAGCGAAAAAAGAGACTTTTGACCCATTTCCTTATATTGTAGTTATTATTGATGAGTTGGCTGACCTTATGATGACAAGTGGTAAAGAAGTAGAGCTTTCTATTGCACGATTGGCTCAAATGGCAAGAGCTAGTGGAATTCACTTAATCGTTGCTACTCAAAGACCAAGTGTTGATGTAGTAACAGGACTAATCAAAGCAAATCTTCCAAGTAGAATAAGCTACAAAGTAGGGCAAAGAGTAGATAGCAAGATAATACTTGACTGCATGGGTGCTGAGTCACTTCTTGGTCGTGGAGATATGCTGTTTACTCCACCAGGAAGCTCAAATATAGTGCGTATTCATGCACCTTGGAGTAGTGAAGAAGAGATTGATCAAGTAGTTCAATTTTTAAAAAACCAAAGACCTGTTGTATATGATATTGAGTTTTTAAAAGATAAAAATACATCACTTCTTGGTAATTCATCTTCAGGAAATGGAGATTTAATAGAGATTGATGAGCTTTATGAAGATGCAAGAGATGTTGTTTTAAATGATAGAAAGACATCAATTAGTCATATTCAAAGAAGACTCAGAATAGGATATAATAGGGCTGCTAATATTGTAGAGCAATTAGAAGCAAAAGGTGTTTTGTCTCAACCTAATATAAAGGGTGATAGGGAGATTATTTTATAGCCAGTTTATTAAAAAAAGTTTTTATTTTTATGATATAATTAATATAATAAAAATAAAAGGGATAAAATGGTACAAAATAGTGAAGAATTTGATAGGTTTTTAAATATATTTAATCAACTAAATAAATCAAAGTTTGAGCAATTGCAATCTTTTATGGATGATTTTGCTATCAATTTCAATCTTTTTAAAGATGGCTCTTTTTTAGAACGATCTTTCCCTTTTGATATGATTCCTAGGATTATCCCAAAAAATGAATTTGAGCTTGTAGAAAAAGGTTTAAAACAAAGAGTTCATGCTTTGAATGAATTTTTGAACGATATCTACGGGGATCAAAAAATAATCAAAGATGGAATAATCCCAGCTGAATTTATCTTCTCGAGCAAAGCATATAATCCAGCTTTTCATGGTCAAAAAGTTTCTAAAAATATCAGAACACATATCTGTGGTATAGATTTGGTTCAAAATAGCGTAAATAATAAATGGACTATACTAGAAGATAATTTAAGAGTTCCTAGTGGTGCTAGCTATCCTTTGTCTATTCGTCAAGCTTATAGGAAAGTTTATCCAGAAATTTTCGAACAAATGAAAGTTGAGAAAATAAGATACTATCCAAATAAGCTCAAGGAAATGATGGATTATGTTTCAACTGGTGGGATAAATATTGTATTAACCCCTGGGCGATATAACTCTGCATTTTACGAACATGCATATCTGGCAAAACAAACAGGCTCAACACTAGCAATTAGTAGTGATTTGGAAGTTATGGGTGATAAGCTATATTTAAAAGGCTATAATGGTAAGAAGATACAAGTTGGTGCAATATATAGAAGACTTGATGATGATTTCCTTGACCCACTGGAATTTGACCCAAAAAGCCTTATTGGAGTGCCAGGTCTTATCAATGTCTATAGAAGTGGAAATGTTGCTATTATAAATTCTGTAGGTAATGGGATTGCTGATGATAAAGGTATTTATTACTTTGTACCACAGATGATTAAATATTATCTTGGCGAAGATGCTATTTTGGACAATGCGCCTACTTATTTGCCATACTTTCCAAAAGATTTGGAATATGTACTTGCTAATATGGATAAACTTGTAATCAAAGATGTAGCAGAAGCTGGTGGATATGGAGTCCTTTTTGGATACAAAATGACAAAAACAGAAATTGAAGATCTTAAAAAAATCATTATTGAACAACCTAGAAGATTTATAGCTCAAGAATTGATAGAATTTTATGATATTGATTGTTTGTTTGATGGTAAATTAACACCAAGAAAGTCAGATTTGAGATGTTATGTGGTTTATGGTGAGGAAATTTATGTATGGCCAGGTGGACTTACAAGATATGCTTTAGAAGAGGGTAATTATCTTGTTAATTCCTCTCAAGGTGGCGGATTCAAAGATACATGGGTAATGGGGTAATTATGAGATATTTAAGTATTAGAAATGCAGATAGTTTATATTGGGTAGGGCGATATCTACAAAGATTTGAGATAGTTGCAAAAGAGTCCTTAAAAAGCTTTGACTTTATTATAGATATCAATTTTGATGATGGAAAAGAGTTATTTGCAAAAATGGAATATAATGTATCGTATTCAAGTGCAAAAGATTTTTTACACAAAATTTCAAAAGACCTTGATAATGGTGGGTTATTGTACAATATTAAACATGCTAGAGAAAATGCTATAGTTTTAAGAGATATTATAGATGATGATGCTTTTAGTTCTATTAATATAATCTATAATGAATTGATACTTAGTGATACAATTGACCCTCAAAAATTAGAGTATTTAATAAAAGAATTGGATAGATTTTGGGGATTGGTATTTTTTAAGATAGTGCGAGGAAAAACCCAAGCTTTTATTGAATTCGGACAAGTTACGGAAGCTATTGATTTGAAATTAAGACTTTTTGGTGATTTTTCTATGATTTTATTTGATTTGGAGAAATTAAATACTCTAGGTAAGATTTTAGATAAGGATTATATACCAGTAGAGCTTAGAAGTTCTGATATAGATACTTTTTTAGATATTATAAACTCAAAAATAAGTTCAGTTATAAAATATGATAGTTAATTTAGCGTATAGTTTTAATTTAACTTTTGATAAATCGATACAAAATCATTATTTTACGCTAAGAGTCACACCAAGAGCTACACCTTATTATAAAATGTATGATTTTGAAACCAATGATTATCTGTTTCATACAATAGATGGATTTGGTAATATAATAAGTTTTGGTGACTTAAAAGGTTCTCATACTAGTTTTGGTATTATAACAAAAGCAAAATTTCAGTTTACAAATAGCTATTACGATACAGATAATATTCTGTTTAGGCACTTATATCTTAGTGAGAGTGAATTTGTTAGATTCAGTCCTTTATTTAAAGATTTTGTTAAAGATATAGAAAATATTAATGATTTGAAATCTTTTGTTTTTTCTCTTGTTAATATGATATTTGATGGCTTTGTGTTTGAAAGAGGAATTACATCTGTTGATAGTACAATTAATACCCTATTGGAATATAAAAAAGGCGTTTGTCAGGATTTTGCACACCTTCTTATTGCGGTTTTAAGATATTATAGAATTCCTGCTCGATATGTGAGTGGCTTTGTGACAGGTGAGGGTGAAAGTCATGCTTGGGTTGAATATTTTGATGGGCAAGTTTGGCTTGGTGCTGACCCTACACACAATATTTTAATCACAAATGAACCATATATCAAAATAGCCCATGGTAGAGATGCACATGATACAAGTATGAATAAAGGGGTATTTTCTGGTTTGGCAAATCAAAAGCTGTCAGTTAGTACTATAATGGAGCAATAAATGATAGTAAATAGTTTAAATATAGAATTGCCTATTGGTGAGAGTTTTAAAATAAGAAAAAATAGGTATTTTGATACCAATCAAGAGATACCTTCACAAAAAAGGGCATCAATTGTAAGTGGTATTCATGGTGATGAGTTAGAAGGTCAATATGTGTGTTATTTACTTTGTGAATGGCTAAATAGTAATCAAGATAAAATCAAAGGGATAATTGATATTTATCCAGCGTTAAACTCTCTTGGAGTAGATAGTATTACAAGAAGTATACCTTTTTATAATGTTGATTTGAACAGAGTTTTTCCTGGGAGTAAAGAAGATTTTTTACCAGCGCAAATTGCTGATGCTATTATTGAAGAGATTAGTGGAAGTGCAATTGCAATAGATATTCATTCTAGCAATATATTTTTACGAGAAATACCACAAATAAGAATGAGTCAAGAGTATTCCAAAGAGCTTTTACCTATGGCCAAGACTTTGGGAATTGATTTTGTGTGGATACATGATGCAGTAACTGTTTTGGAATCAACATTTGCACATTCTATGAATTCAAGAGGGACAAAAACATTAGTTGTTGAGATGGGCGTAGGTATGCGAATCACTCAAGAATATGGTATAAATTTAGTAGAAGGTATAAAAAATCTACTTGCTAAGGAAGGTATTTTAGATATTGAACAAAAAGAATTAAAAAAGCTTATTATCTCAGAAAATGGTAAAGTATTTTATATTAATTCTGATAGTGCAGGATTATTTGTCCCTACTTTGTCACATTGCGATAGTGTTAAAAAAGGTGATTTAGTAGGGAAAATCGTATCACCAATCAACGGAACTGTAGAACAAAGTATATATTCGCCAGCTGATGGGATACTTTTTACACTTAGAGAATACCCAATTGTTTATGAAGGATCTTTAATTGCTAGAATATTTGGAGAATAAAATGAAAAAAGAGTTGTTGTTTTCTTTTGCTTCACCATCAAGAGATGATTTGAATGTTTATGGATATAGATTTGGTGAAGAAAATTGTGACAAAAAGATAGCTATAGTATCTGGATTAAATGGTGAAGAGATATCTGGAGTTTTTGCATGTTCTCAGCTTGTTAGATTTTTGAACGAAAAGATAAGTCTTAATCCTAATTTTATAAATTGTGAGATTTTAGTAATACCTTCTGTAAATCATTTTGCATTAAATATGGGAAAACGCTTTTGGCCTTTGGATAATACTGATTTAAATGTTATGTTTCCAGGATATGACAAGGGTGAGACTACCCAAAGAATTGCACATAAGTTATTTGAAGTAATAAAAGATTTTGAATATGGAATTATTTTGGAAGATAGAAAAGATAAGGCATCATGCTTGCCTTATGTGAAATTATTTGAAACAGGATATGAAGACACTCAAGGGGCAAAAGATTTTGGGCTAACTTTTATTCACAAAAAAGAAGTAGACCCCATAGATAGTGGTTCTTTGCTTTATAATTGGGGTGTATGGGAAGCTAAATGTTATTCTTTGGTATCTGGCAATAATAAACATCTTTTTAGGGATGATTCTCAAAATATTCTTGATAGCTTAATCAGGTTTCTTACAAAGAAAAATGCGATAAATTTCAATATATTTGGTGGACAAGAGAGTTTTGTCATATCAAGAGAAAATATAGAAATTGTAAAAGCAAAAAATGCTGGAATTTTTAGACCATCAACTGTACCATCAGCAAGAGTTAAAAAAGGTGATATTTTAGGAATTATATATGATTCTTTAAATGGAGAAATTAAGGAAAAAATAATTGCACCATGTGATGGGCTTGTTACTTGTTTATATAGTTATCCACTTATTTTTGAACATACTGTTGCATTTAGGATTGCTAAGTTTGATAGTTGATGATAGAATTATAATAAAATTTAAAGAATTGATTGTTTCTCAGAAATTCTATGAAGCACATGAACTTTTAGAGGTTTATTGGTTTGCAAACAGACACGATAAATCTTGTGAAGTTAGAGTTATAAAAGGATTTATAAATGCTGCTGTTAGTTTTGAACTTTTTCAAAGAGGAAAAGTATCTCAAAGTGATAAAGTATGGCAAAACTATTTACGGCTTGTTGTTTTGGAAGACCTTATCTATCATCCTAATATAGATGAATTAAAGGGTGTTAAGACTTTTTTAGATGATTATAATGTTGAATTGAAAAATCCACTATAAAATATCCATCAAATCATCTATTCTCTTTGGTTTACAAAAATAAAACCCTTGACCATAATCAACATCCAAGCCAACCAATATATCTTCTTGTATTTTATCCTCAATCCCCTCGGCAACAGTCGTATATCCAAAGCTCTTAGAAATAGAAACAATTGCTTTTATAATGGTATTATCATTATCTAGTTTAATATCATCAATAAATGATTTATCAATTTTTAAGATATCAATAGGTAGTTTTTGTATATAACTCATAGATGAATAACCTGTTCCAAAATCATCAATTAATATTTTAAAACCAGCTTTTCGTAATTTAAATAATGTATCATGAATATTATTTATATTTTTCATAATATGTGTTTCCGTGATTTCTAATCCAATATTTATTGGGTTGATATCTAGTTCTTTTGTAATATCTAATAATTTATTAGTAAATTTAGTATCTTTAAGCTGTATTGTTGATACATTTATTGTTATTAATTTTATGGTTTTTAGTTTTTTTTGTAAGATTTTGAAATCCATACAAGCTTGCCTAAAGACAAAAAGACCAATTTTATTAATTAATCCAGCTTCTTCAGCTATGTGTATGAATTTATTTGGTTCTATTTCACCTAATTTTACATTTGACCATCTCAAAAGTGCTTCAATACTAAAAATTGTTTTTGTTTTTACATCGTATTTAGGCTGATACACAACATATAATTCATTATTATCTAATGCACTTAATAAAGATTGTTCTATATTAAGTCTAGTATGAACAGTAGTAGATAACTCAGAATTATAGTAATAATATCTATTCTTGCCATCATGTTTTGCCTTATACATTGCAGTATCAGCATGCTTTAAAAGTGTCATCAAATCTTCACCATCTTGAGGATATCTTGCAACCCCAATACTAAGCCCAATATGTAGCGAATGATCTTCTATATGTAATGGCTCATTGATTGTCTTAATAAGCTTGTTTGCTATCAAATCAATATAGTCCTTATCTTGTGAATATTCTATAGCAATAGCAAATTCATCACCACCTATTCTGAAAATATGATCAGTGTCTCTTAGTATATGTCTAAATCTTTTTGTAACAGCTTGTAATAGTAAGTCACCGATATCATGACCCAATGCATCGTTGATAGTTTTGAATCCATCCAAATCCATAAAAAATATAGCTAAGTTCGTTTTATTTATTTTAGCTTCATTAAGTAATATATTGACATTTTTCTCTAAACTTCTTCTGTTTGGTAATAATGTTAAACTATCATGATATGCCAAAAATTCAACTTTTTCTTGTTCGTTTATATAATCTGTTACATTCAGTTTAATAGCAAGATAACCGTTTATTTTATCATCTTCTATAATTGGTGTGATAGAGGCTGTTTCATAATAAATATTACCATTTTTATCTATATTTATAAACTCTCCATGCCATTTCTCTCCCTTATCCAATATGTCATTCATATTACTATAAAACTCTTTTGGCATTTGATCTGATTTTAAAATATTTGGATTTTTTCCTAATGCTTCTTTTTTTGAATAGCCAGTAATTTTTTCAAAGGCTTCATTTACATATGTGATTCGTCTATCTTTATCTGTCATTACTATAGAGTTATCACTATTCTCAACTGCATATCTAAATGATTTCAACTCTTTTTTGGTTTTTAATGATTTTAAATATACTAAAATTAATAAAACAAAAAGTATAGTAGTAATAATAAATATTGATAATGACATATTTTGTTGTGAATCAATATTTGTTTGATACTCTTTTTTTAGTGCTAACTCTATAGATTCTAAAATAAATTTAATATTAATATTATCATACTCTTTTCTTATATGATTTATTCTAATTATATCACTAAGTGTTGAATGGTATTTAAGATACAAGAAGTCAAATTCGTGAGTTTTGTATTTGTTTTTTAAGGATATTAGATTATTGCTATCTTTTTGAATGGTAGTTTCATCTAATTCAATATTTATAAAAATCTTGAATAAATTGTTTATTGCCGTATCAAGCAAAAAAATATTATTTTTATCTAAATCATAATATTTCTTTTTGATGCTTTTTGTTAGTTCAATTATATAGTTCAAAGATCCTACAATAGAAGCATTGTGCGACTTAAAGTATTCAATTTGTTCATGTTTTTTAATCCATTGTGCCTGTAAGAGTTCTAATGGTTCAATTAGATTATCACTATATTTTTCTAAAACTTGCTCATTATTTAGTTTCTCAATATACGAATAAAATTGATCTATTTTGGTAACAACACCGTCGTAGTTAATAAAATTAGCTTGTTGAGACATTAGGTTATCAAAATCAGTATCTAATATTTTTAATTCATTGATTATTGATTGTTGATTACTATAATCTCTTATTTTTGTAGTTATATCGGTTAAATTATAAATAAGTAATATTAGAAATATTATAAATAACAATAAAATCATTAAAACAGGGTCTAGGAATCTTATAATTTTTGTAATATTCTTATTGTTTTTAGTGTTAATCATATTTTTGGTAGTTCCCCAGTTAGAGATTTTAGGAAATCAGTTATTTTTAAAACTTCATTTTCTGTTAATGTTTTGCCTAATTGGAAATGAGACATAAATTTAACAACATCTTCTAGTTTTTCTATCTGTCCATTATGTAAATATGGTGAAGTTAATTCTATATTTCTTAGAGTAGGGACTTTAAAAAAATATTTATCATATGGATTCTTTGTTACGCTGAACCTTCCCATTGAGTCACTTTTTACTTCCCCAATGACTCCAAACTTGGCATATAGATTGCCACCAATATTGATACCATGGTGACATGATATACAACCATGAGATTTAAATAATGCATATCCATCTTTTTGATTTTGGGTAATAGCATTATTATCTCCCCTTAAAAAGTTGTCAAAAGGAGAATTTGGAGTAATTAAACTTTTTTCAAATTCTGCTATGGCATCAGTAATATTCTCTTTTGTAACGCCATCTTTATATATAGCTTTAAAAAGCTTGTGATATTCTGTGGATTTTAATATCTCCACAATGTTGTCAATATTATGACCCATTTCAACAGGGTTTTCAATTGGACCAATAGCTTGTTCTTGAAGATTTTTTGCTCTGCCATCCCAAAATTGTACGAAATTAAATGTAGAATTAAATACTGTTGGTGTATTGATATTACCGATTTGTCCATTAATTCCAAATGACATAGGAAGGCCATCTGCTCCACCCATATCCATTCTATGACATGTGGCACAAGATATTGTATTGTCTTTTGATAATATAGTATCAAAAAAAAGTTTTGAACCTAAAGCAACTTTTTTATTATCCGTGGTGATTTTAAGTGGTATCGGTGATATAGGCTCAGAATAAGATAATGAAAAAATTAGAAAAATGTAAATTAAATGTTTCACTTTTGTACCTATGATAAAATATGCTTACAATTATAGCATATAAAATATGAATAACAACTTTTATACACTATAAAAACAATTTGGAATTATTATTGATATTGTCGGAAATTTAAGAAGATAAAATGAAGTTTTGTTTATTTCAAATATTTAATTTCGTTAAATAGGACAAAAATATTAAAAAAATGACTATTCTTACATAATTTAGACATTTATAAATTTAGTTTTATGACATATATTCAATAATAAATTCATAAAAATTTAAGTTTGAGTGCGATAAGATATAGGCTTTAAGAAATTCTTTCAAAATAATATACGGAGATACAATGCAAGTTATACATACAGCTGGTACTTATAAAACACAACAAACAATTTGTGCAAAATCAATAGAAACTATGACACAGTTTAATATTGCATATTATGAAAAAAGAGACCCTGCTGATATAACTTATGACGAATATAAAACTTTTACAAAAGATAATATAGAACAGCTTTATCCAAAAGATACAATGCCAAAAGAAAATGAAAAGGCAAATTCTTTATTAATAATGGTAATAGGGACTGATGATGAAATACTAAATAAAGTTTTATTTGATAAAGAAATTCAATCGTATAATTCAGAATTTGCAAAAAAAACTTCACAAATGATGAAAGAAATAGCAGTATCTAAAAATGAAAAAACTATTTCAGCAGAGGAATTATTCCAAGTCTTTGAATATAATAAACAAGACGCTCAAGTACTCATCGACCATTATGGATATACTCCAGAAGACAAACAGTATCAATATATGCAATCAATGATTTCTTATGAAGAAAGCATTAAGAAAGAATATGAAAAAAGAGTTCAAGAGAAGAATTCTATACTTGCTAGCTATACAAACAATAATCAAGCTACTCAAAATAGTATTGCAAAAGCACAAGAAGAGAAAAATGAACAAGAAAAGATAGAAAAACAAAATAGTACCAAAGCTTTAGAAGAAGAAAGTGACGAAGATGGTAGAGAAACTCTTAGAAGACTTATGGAAGATATAAGATCAGTACTTCGTACAGGATTTACTGTTTCAGAATTAGAATATATAGAAAAACTTCTTGAGGAAATTAGAAAACTTATTAGTGAAAAAGAAGAAGGAAATGATAATATTTCTGATTCTGATATAGAAAAACTCATTAAGGCTATTGAAAAAGAACTTCTTGTGTTGGAAAAGAAGATTAATGGTGTAGTGATAATTGAAAAGGATGATGAGCCTAATTCAAATGATAATGAAACTTCGTTCAATCAAAGTGATACTGATTTTGAGTTAAGATTAGATGTGATACAAAAGAAATTAGATAATATGAAAAATGGAAAAGATACGCAGTCAATAGATAAAACAAAAGAAGATGATTAAAATTACTATGTGAGGAATTATATTATATTTGACTATTGTCTATATATAGATATGTAAGGTGGCTCCGAATGCTGGATTCGAACCAGCGACCAAGTGATTAACAGTCACCTACTCTACCGCTGAGCTAATTCGGAATGAATTTTATCTATTTTAAAAAAGGTGGCTCCGAATGCTGGATTCGAACCAGCGACCAAGTGATTAACAGTCACCTACTCTACCGCTGAGCTAATTCGGATTACTTAAATAAATAGGGTGGAATTATAGTAAAAAAAACCTTTTTTGTCAAGTGTATTCGGGCTAAATTCATAAAATTCTATAAAATTTAACACCGCAATTATCTATAGTTTCAACTTTTTGTTGAAGTATGAGTTGTGATAAATTTTCTTGACTAGCTTTATTGAAAGTGTGTTCTATATCATACTCACTCAAAGCTCTTCGTGAGAGTAAAGTCAATATCTCTTCATTTGAATAATATTCCTCAAATATAGGGCGATTTTTGTATGCGATATTTATATATGGATAATTTAATTTTTTAGATAAGCTTTCTAGTTCTTCGTAGCTTACAGGATTGACCTTATAAGCAGGAGGTCTATCAATGGTGCCAATATCAACTCTGTTTGGTTTTATTTTTGATAAAGCATCACGAAGTAGGGCGATTTCACTTTCTTTATTGTTTAGAGTATCTACAAAAAGTATCTCTATAATTAGCTGATTTTTAAATTTACTTCTAAAATCTACCATTCCAGATACAATCTTATTTATTTGAATACTTTTATCAGAACGATCCAACTTAGTAAAGCACTCTTTTGATACACAATCAAGTGAAAGTTTTACTATATCAATATCTTGGAGTGCTTCTTGAATCTCGTGATTGTAAATAGTACTACCATTTGAAAGTATAAGAAGCTTTGAATTGTTTTTGATTTTATTTAGCTCAATAACCAGCTCTTTTAATAGTGGATACAAGGTAGGTTCACCATTTGCTGTAATAGTGAGAACATCTATTTTTGTATGAGTATGCAAAATTTTTTCTTTGACAGCATTTACAAGCTCTTCAACAGTTGGAAATTTTGTCATCTTATCAACAGTTTTTGCAGCTTTTAATTCACAATAAAGGCAATCAAAGTTACATTGTTTTATATCTGGTGACAAATCAATTCCTAGACTTACTCCAAATCTTCTTGAAGGAACAGGTCCGAAAGTTAGGTTGGTTGGTGGATTGACTTTTTGTGAATTTGGCATTTTTACCTCAAAAAAGATTAATTAACTAATAACTAACAATTAATAACTAATAACTTAGGTGTGGCTTTGCCACAATTATATTTTTAACTCATCGCTTTAGCGATACAACAATTGTTAGTTATTCATTATTAGTTGTTAGTTTAGTAAAAAATAGTTGTTGCTATTTTTTACTAACTCTCTGGCACTCTTTTACAAAGTGAATAGCATTTTCTACTGGTACATCAGGAAGTATTCCGTGACCAAGGTTGAAAATATGACCCTCGCCTTGCATAATACTTTGTATTCCTTCTACGCATTTTGTAGTTGATTCTTTATCATATAGTCTACATGGCTCCATATTTCCTTGAAGTACATATTTGCTTCCAAGTTTTTCTTTAGCCATTGCCATAGGAGTACCCCAATCAACTCCAAATACATCAAAGTTCCCATAAACTAAACCTCTCTCAATAAATGCAGAGATTCCTTTAGGGAACATTATTACCGGAATATGCGGATATTTTGTTTTTAGGTATTCAGCTATTTCTACCATATATTTCCAGCTAAATTCATCATATTTAGATGGTTCTATCGCAGCTGCCCATGAGTCAAATATCTGAACCACATCAACACCACTTTGTATTTGTTTTTCCATATAAAACTTCACAACTTCTGTAACTTTTTGCAATATTTTATGAAGTAGGGCAGGGTTAGAGTACATCATTTTTTTGCAAATGTTATAAGTTTTTGTCCCTTGACCTTCTATCATGTAAGTTGCTAAAGTCCAAGGAGCTCCAGTAAAACCTATAAGTGCTTTTTCATCACCTCTAGCATCTAGTTGCTCTTTTAAAAGTTTGATAGTATCATATACATAAGTTAATTTATCAGCTGCTGCTTCTCCACCTAAAAGTGCATCAACATCGGCTTCAGTTTTTACAGGTTTTTCAAATACTGGACCTTCACCAGCAAGAAACTCTAATTTCATACCCATTTCATTTGGAATTACTAGAATATCACTAAATAAAATAGCGGCATCAACACCAACTATATCAAGTGGTTGTATAGTTACTTCCGCTGCAAGTGCTGGATTGTGACATAGATTTAAAAAATTCCCAGCTTGTTTTCTAACTTCCATATATTCTGGAAGATATCTTCCCGCTTGTCTCATCATCCATACAGGAGTATATGGAGTTGGTTTTCTCAAACACGCATCTACAAAAATTTTTGACATTTATATTCCTTGTTTAGAGGTACTAAGGTACTGAGGTACTAAGGTACTGAGTTTTAAAAGTCTCAGTATCTTAGTCACTAAGCACTCAGTAACTTCTTTTAATTTTTCTTCCCAACTTTACCCAAAAAGTAAAGCCCGACTGACAATGCTGTAATTGCTAATGCAAAATAAAGCAATTCAAGTGGTGTTTCATAACTTGTGTGTAATACTCTTTGGAAATAGTTTACTACTAAAACCATAATTATAACTTTTGCAATTTTATCTTTTAATTGATCGAGTGAATGAATAGCTAAGATTGTACTACAATTTTCATTTTCTTCATTACATGCTGCATCTATTTTAGAAATAAATAGTTCATATATACCAAATGAAAATATAAGCATTACTACTGCAATTAAGTATAAGTCAACAGCACCTATAATACCAGCAACTATATCTTCATGAAAATGCTCTGGATGAGCACCAGTAATAATAGTTTCAAATACATAACTAGCTACACCTATAATATCTAAACTAGCTACAATGAAGAGTATAATAGCACCAAGAAAACCGAATATCACAGCAAGTATTACTATAAATCTACTTTTCCATAAAGCATTTTCAAATAATCTTTCTAACATTAAATTGCCTCTTCTAATTTTATCCATTTTAATGCAATTCTAACCGCATTTGTAGCAGCACCAACTCTTACCTGATCAGCAACATTGAAAAAATGTAATACATTGCTGTCATATATATCTTTTCTTAATCTTCCAACATAAGTATAATCTGTGTCAGTTGCAATTATAGGCATAGGATATATTTTATTTGGTAAATCATCTATAACTTTCACATTTTCAAAGTTTGATATAGCTTCATGGCATTTATCCAAATCAATATCAATATTTTCATCAAAAGTAACAGTTATAGATTCACTATGACTTCTCAAAACTGGAACTCTTACGCAAGTTGCAGCAATTTTTAGTTTTCTGTGCATGATTTTTTGAGTTTCATACACCATTTTTTCTTCTTCTTTTGTAAAACCACTTGGCATTGCTTTATCAACTTGTGGAATTACATTTAGTACTATTTGATGAGGAAATGCTTTTATTTCTGTTTCATCAAGTCTAAATGCAAAGAAATCTTGCATCTGTTGTACTAATTCTTCCATGCCTTTTTTGCCAGCTCCGCTTGTAGCTTGGTATGTACTTACATCAACTCTTTTGATAGGATAAATATTGTCTAATGCTTTTAAAACTTGCACCATTTGTATTGTAGAACAGTTTGGATTTGCGATAATCCCACTTTCTTTCCAAAGAGCTATGTCTTCTGGATTTACTTCAGGTACAACCAAAGGAACATTCTCTTGCATTCTAAAATGACTAGTATTATCTATTACAACAGCACCACTTTCAACTGCATATTTTGCAAATTCAGCAGAAATACTCCCCCCAGCACTAAAAAAAGCAATGTCTACTTCATGCTCTTCAAATACTGTTGAAGTCAATTCATAAACTTTGTAATCTTTTCCCTTGAATTCTATCATGCTTCCAGCACTTCTTGCACTTGCAAGTGGCAAAAGCTCACCAACAGGAAAATCCATCTCTTCTAAAATTCTAAATAACTCTTCACCTACTGCACCAGTTGCTCCAACTACTGCTACATTATACTTTCTCATTACTCATTGTCCTCGTCTTGAATTAAACTTTTTGGAAGTTCTAAACTATTATTATCGCCATTTTCTGTAAGTTCTATTACGCCATCAATATCCAACTCTTCATCTTCTTTTGGACATTTTGCGATACTTACAACTTTGTCATCTTTATCAACATTTACTATTATTACTCCACTTGTATTTCTACCAGCTTTTCTTATACCTTGCATATCTACTCTTATCATTTTACCGATACTTGTAAGAAGCATTAAATCTTGCATATCATCAACCAAAACAGAACCTACTATATTACCAGTTTTGTTGTTTAATTTCATTGCAATTACACCTGTACCTGCACGATTTGTAAGTCTATATTCTTCTACTGTTGTTCTTTTTCCGATACCTTTTTCACTAACTGTTAGTAATTCTTGTTCTTCGTTTTCAATAACATCAGCGTCTACAACATAATCACCATCTATTTTGAATTTGATACCAGTAACACCTCTAGTGCTTCTACCTTGTTCTCTTGTTTTTTCTATTTCAAATCTTATACATTGCCCTTGGCTTGTAAATATAATTAGATATTTTGAAGTAGGCAATGTTATTTTTGCATTTACCAATTCATCATCTTCATCAAGAACGATAGCTCTTACACCATTACTTCTTATATTTGAGAACTCATCAAGTTTTGTTCTTTTTACTACACCATTTCTTGTAAAGAATGCCATAGATTTATCTGGTGCAAAATCTGATGTTGGGATAATAGCTTTTATTTTCTCATCAGGTCTTAGATTGATAAGATTTACTACTGCTTTACCTTTTGCTGTACGGCTTCCTTCAGGTATTTTATATACTTTTAGCCAGTATAATTGACCTTTATCTGTAACAAACATCAATGTATCATGAGTATTACTTACAAAGAATCTCTCTATAAAGTCATCATCATGTGTAGTAACAGCAACTTTACCTTTTCCGCCACGGCGTTGTTTTTCGTAAGCCTTGATTGGTACTCTTTTTACATATCCATTATGTGTGATAGTCACAACCATTGGCTCATTTGGAATCAAGTCTTCTATATCTATATCATCATAACTATCTTCAATATCAGTTAATCTTTTTGTAGCATATTTTTCTTTGATTTCTAATAATTCTTCTCTAATGATTTCATTTAATTTACCCTCAGATTTCAAGATTTCTTCAAGTTCAGCAATAAATGCCATAAGTTCAGCATATTCACCTTCTAGTTTTTCTCTTTGAAGACCTGTTAATCTTCCTAATCTCATATCAAGAATTGCTTGTGATTGAATTTCACTTAATCCAAATCTAGCCATCATATTTTCTTTTGCTTCTGCATCATTAGCACTTGCACGGATGATTCTTACTATTTCATCAATATTATCAAGAGCTATTTTTAACCCTTCCAATATATGTGCTCTTGCTTTTGATTTTTCAAGGTCAAATATCGTTCTTCTGATAATTACAGTTTTTCTATGATAAAGGAATGTTGTAAGTATTTCACTTAAATTAAATACTTTTGGTTCTTTATTTTGAACAGCTAACAAAATAATACCAAATGTCACTTCAAGTGGAGTAGATTTGTAAAGATTGTTCATTACTATCTCACTCATAGCATCTTTTTTGAGCTCTATTACAACCCTCATACCATCTCTATCACTCTCATCTCTTACTTCTGAAATACCTTCTATTTGCTTATCTTTAGCAAGTTCCGCAATTTGTTCTATAAGTTTTGCTTTATTTACTTGGTAAGGCAACTCATCAAGGACTATTACATCTTTTTTATTTTTGTTTTCAATATGGTGTTTTGCTCTAATTTTTACTCTACCACGACCAGTTCTGTAAGCTTGTACAATACCGCCTCTACCAAAAATAGTTCCACCAGTTGGGAAATCAGGTCCTTGAATAAAATCCATCAATTCATCAGGTGTTGCTTCTGGATTTTCTATCAAATGAAACAATGCTTCAAGAAGCTCACCAAGATTGTGTGGTGGAATTTTTGTAGCCATACCAACAGCAATACCTTCACTACCATTTAAAAGTAATGTTGGTACACGAGTTGGAAGAACTGCTGGTTCTTTCATTGTATCATCGTAGTTAGATGTGAAGTTTACAGTGTCTTTTTCTAAATCTTTTAATATTTCTTCAGCAATCTTAGACATTCTAGCTTCTGTATATCTCATAGCAGCCGCACTATCACCATCAACACTACCGAAGTTTCCTTGACCATCTACAAGAGGAGCTCTCATAGAAAAGTTTTGAGCCATTCTTACTAACGCATCATAAACTGAAGTATCACCATGTGGGTGGTACTTACCTATAACATCCCCCACTATACGAGCTGATTTTTTGTAAGGTGCACGAGAGCTTAAATTTAGCTCGTGCATAGCAAAAAGTATTCTTCTGTGAACTGGTTTCAGTCCATCTCTAACATCAGGTAAAGCTCTACCAATGATTACACTCATCGAGTAATCAAGGTACGAAGCCTTCATAGAATCTTCTATGTTTACATCTACTATGTCTTGGGAGTCAAAAAGATTTTCCATATATATTTAACCTCTTCAATAAATTTGTTAAGATTTTAGCTAAAAAGAACTTAAATTAAGTATTAAGAGAAGGATTTTGTATGCTTAGAATTGTGGATTTTGTGGATTTTTGTTTATTTTTTAAGTAAGATGTGACTTAGGTACAATAAGTACCTAAGTTATTATTTGTCGTTTTCTTTTTTGTAGTCCAAAATCATTTGGTGTGCTTCATCTTTAAGTCTAAGTTTTTCTTTTTTCATAACTTCTAGGTCAAAGTGTTCCATATGCTCTCTACCAGCCTCAACATCTGCTATTTTATCATCAAGATCGTTGTGTTTTTCAAATACTTTTGCAAAATGTGCATTTGAAGTTTTTAGTTCTGTTACGATATCTCTATATTCGTGAAACATGTTTAGCCCTTTATTGTGTAATTTATTGGAATTTTATCCAATAGTTTCTTAAAGACCAATTATTTAGATTTTATTTGATAAAATGATACATTAAGGAGTAACAAATGAGATATAAAAGTATATTTTTTATTATGATTTTAAGTGCACTAATAAGCGGGTGTATAAAAAAAAAATTACAGTACAAACACCATATGATTTGGAGATATTAGAACAAAAACCTTATCTATATATTCATGAAGACATTACGATACCACAAGAAGAAAAGGTAAGATTGTATAGTGATTTTTTAGTAAAGTTTTTCAAACCTTGGGATATAGAACAAATATCTTATGATATAGAAATTGCAAAATGGGCATTTGAGTATACACAAAAAACTGTTTATGGAGAAAATCATCTGCTAATTACCAAAGAATGGTTTGATAATATAATAGAGTATGCTAATTTTGAAGATTTTAATACTCAAGCAAAAAAAGCAATTACAATTAATAATTCACATCTACGAGCATTGCCAACACAAAATGTAATTTTTTATAATCCACAAAAAGCAGGGGAGGGTTTTCCTTTTGATTATAATCAAAACTCCTCAATAAAACCAAATATCCCTCTTTTTATTTCTCACTTTTCCAAAGATGGACTTTGGGCTTTTGTGGAGTCAAACTTTGCCTTGGGTTGGATTTCTTTGAAAGATATCGCATTTGTGGATGATGATTTCATATCAGAATTTAGAAACAACAATTATTTTGTCAATACCAAAGATAATACTTTGATTTATAGCAATAATTATCTAGTTGATAACTTGGAAATTGGTACAATATTGCCACAGCACAATGATAAATTTGTATATGTGTCAAAAGACTATGCACACAATGCTTTCATAGTATATATAGATAAGAATGATAATTTTAGACAATTTCCTTTAGATTTCAATCGTGAAAATATAAAACTCTTAAGTAGTCAATTGATAGGTCAAAAATATGGATGGGGCGGATTATATGGTCATAGAGATTGTTCTTCAATGATTAGAGATTTTTATATGCCATTTGGAATATTCTTGCAAAGAAATTCTTCTGATCAAAAAAAAGATGGCATAGTTCATGAAATAGGTCATTTGTCAAATCAGGATAAAAAAGATTTTATTGTACAAAATGGTATCCCATTTCTAACTATTGTATATTTGCGTGGACATACTATGATATATATTGGTCATGTTGATAAAGAACCACTAGTTTTTCATAATGTTTGGGGTATTAGAACTTTAGAAAGTGATGGAAGTATAGGAAGATATATTGTTGGTCGTGCTGTTGTTAGTACATTAGAACTTGGCAAAGATTTACCAGAGTCTAAAAAAGATGCTTTGCTTATAGATAGAGTGGAGTCTATTACACTTATTGCCGAAGAAGCAAGTGTAACTAAATTAATAACTAATAGATAACAACTAATAACTATTGTATCGCTAAAAGCGATATTTTATAAATAGTTGCGTAGCAACACCGCAATTATTCATTGTTAATTATTAGTTATTAATTGTTTTATGTTCTATAATCAGCATTTATCTTAACATATTCATACCCCAGGTCGCATCCGTAGGCTGTGAATTTGCCGTTTCCTAGTCCTATATCGCATATTATCTTAAAGCTATCGTTTTTGAGTACTTCACCAGCTTTTATTTCACACTCTTTATCAAATACAATTACACCTTTATTATATACAATTACATCATTATATGAGATAGTTAGTGTAGTAGGGTCACATTCTATTCTACTTGCACCTATTGTAGATGCTATTCTACCATAATTTGGGTCTTCTCCAAAAAGTGCAGTTTTTACGAGGAGTGAATTTGATAGTGCTTTGGCAGCAATTTCAGCTTCTTCATCATTAGATGCTCCTATTACTTCAAAAGCAACACATTTTTTTGCACCTTCACCATCACTTACTATCAAAAGTGCCAAATCTTGCATAACAAGTCTTAAAGCTTCTGTAAAAGCTTCTTTATCGTAAGCATTTGACTTTCCATTGCTCATCAATAAAACTGTATCATTGGTAGAAGTGTCACCATCTACGCTGATTGCATTAAAAGTAGTTTTTGAATTTTTTAGTAACATTTCTTTCATATCATTTCTTGGAACTGATGCGTCTGTTACTATAAAGCATAGCATTGTTGCAAGGTTTGGATTTATCATACCAGCACCTTTTGCCACTGCTCCAATTTTAAACTTTTGTCCATTTTCCAAAATGACTTCATATAGTGAAGTTTTTGGGTAAGCGTCTGTTGTCATGATAGCAAGGCTTAGATTTTCACCATTTTTTGAAGATAAATCAAAACTTTTTGCACCATTTATGATTTTTTCCATTGGAAGACGATTGCCTATTACTCCAGTTGAGCTCATAATAGGGTTTGATAATTCAAATTGTTTTGATAATTCACCAAACAATACATCAATATCTATAATACCCTCTTCACCAGTAAGAGCGTTTGCATTTTTTGAGTTTATCAAAACAAAATTTGATTTGAAGTTTTTTGGATATCTTTGAAAATGGACAAGTGGAGCCGCTTGAAATTTATTAAGTGTAAATACAGCTTCAACATCACATAAAGTGTCACTGTAAATAAAACCCATATCTAGTTTACCATTTGGTTTGAGTCCTGCACTAATTCCATTACAGTAAAAACCATCAATTTGGTCAATAAAACCTTTTATTGGTAGAATTGTAAACATTTTTAATCCTTTATAAATTTGGTGAGTAAATTTTGATGTCATTGGTAGGTGTAGATAATATAAAGATATAGAATCTCTTTTATTATCTAACTACTTTATAATTATATATCTTTTGGTTTTTCTGTTCTGCTTAAGAGTCTTTTTGCCTTTAGTATATTTGTCTGATTTCCTACAACTAAAAGTTTTGAACCAATATTAATCTTTGTATGTCCCATAGGCATCTCTATAAATTTACCATTTGTTTCAGTAATACCTATAACACTAACTTTAATGGCATCTCTTAATCTAGCTTCTTTTATCTCTAGCCCAATCATCCAGCTATTGTCTCTAATTATAATTTCTTCCATATCGATAGGCGTATCTTTTTTGTACAAAAATTCTTCAAGTAGATTTTCCATATCAGGTCGTATTGCCATAGCACTAACTCTTTTTGCCATCAGTGAAGGAGGAGCAACAACCTTATCAGCACCTAGTTTCTTTAGCTTTTCAATATCGTTATTGGTCTCAGCATTACATATAATAAGATATGGTTTTCTACCTAGTTCTTTTTCATACAATCTTATAGAAGCAATAATTGTGATATTGTTTGACATATTTTTAGACAATGAAATAACACCTTTTGCCGAAGATAGATGTGATTTTAAGAAAGCTCTTTCTATATAAGGCTCTTCTTGTATAAAGTATGGATATTTGTTTTCAAGTGCAATTTGCTCAATATTTGGGTCTGGGTCAACAACAACAAAAGGTATATGACTTGCACGAAATTGTTTTGCAAGCTGGGCTGTGTATTCATTGTGGTAAAACACAACAAAATGATTTCTAAGTCTAGCGATTTTGTATAACATACTTCGTTCCTTTATGAGTCTAAAAAGTGTACCATCAGCAATAACCTTAAGTAATATACCAACAGAAAAAGTCAAAACAGCAAATCCAAATATAATAAGTGTTACAGTAAATATAATTCCAGCATTACTAAAGTTTTCTTCATTAAGAGAACCAAATCCTGTGGTTGAAAATGTATATGCCGCTTGAAAAATACCATTCATAACAGTATAATCTTCAATAAATACATACCCTAGGGTACCTATAATCATAGTGATTTGAATAATAATGAGGGGAAGTCTAAAAGGTTTTAATTGTTCGTAAATTAGAGGATTTAGATTGTATTCAGGTTTGCGATTTGTATCATCCCAACCTAAAAATTTTCCAAATTTTTTGAAAGAGTTGCTCATTATAGTAGCACTCCGGTGCTACTATTTATGAATGTTTCTTAAGAGTTCTTAACTCTTTAGCAGATATCTTGATTTTAGCTGTTGAGCCATCTTCAAGTGTTACTCTAAGTACTCTAAGATTTGGTAAAAATCTTCTTTTTGTCTTGTTGTTAGCATGACTAACATTGTTTCCTGTCATTGGCCCTTTGCCAGATATTTGACATTTTCTTGACATAATAAATCCCTTGTAATGTATAATTTAGCCGTAATTATACCTAATTTAACTTAAAGTATGATAAGATACACAAAGAATTTGAATTTTAAATTTTGAATTATAAATTTTCAGTTGATTGGTTATTGGTGTATTGGTTATTAGCGTAAGTGCTTAGTCTCTCAGTCACTCAGTTTCTCAGTCGCTATAATAAAGGACTTTAATGCTTGTAGCACCTTCTATTTTAAGTGCTGATTTTGGAAGATTGAATGATGAAATAAAAGCAATTTGTGATGCTGATTGTGATTTTATACATGTTGATGTAATGGATGGGCATTTTGTGCCAAATATGACTATTGGTCCAGTTGTAGTAAGTGCTGTGGCAAAAATAGCTACAAAACCACTTGATATTCACCTAATGGTAGAAAATAATACTTTTTTTGTGGATTTATTTGCTCCTTTGAATCCTAGATATATATCTTTTCATATTGAAGAAGAAAAACACCCTCATAGACTTATACAAAAAATAAGAAGTTTAGGAATAAAACCTGCGATTACACTAAATCCTCATACACCAGTAGAGGCTATAGAATATTTATTGGAAGATTTAGATATGGTACTGCTTATGAGTGTAAATCCTGGTTTTGGTGGACAAAAATTCATCCCATCTGTTCTTGAAAAATCAAAAAGATTAAAAGATTTGATAGAAAAAAGAAATAAAAATTGTTTAATAGAAGTAGATGGTGGAGTAAGTGACAAAAATATTCATGAACTTCGTGATGCTGGAGTCGATATTGTTGTAGCTGGTAGTTATGTTTTTGGAAGTGGTGATTATAAAAAAGCAATCGCATCCCTAAAGGTATAGAACTTGAAAGCAAAAATTTGTGGTATTACAAATCTTGAAGATGCTTTGATGGCTTGTAAAGCAGGTGCTGATGCCTTGGGGTTTGTATTTTATGAAAAATCACCAAGAGCTGTGACAAAAGAACAAGTAAGAGAAATTGCCAAATCACTACCACCATTTATAAAAAGAGTAGGGCTTTTTGTCAATGTGGATACTGATTATGTGGATGAAGTGTGTGATTTTTGTGGGCTTGATTTGGCTCAAATTCATTTTGAAGCAAGTCAAGACTTTTTTGACTCCCTAAAGACACCATATATTAGAGTGATACGAGCTACTTGCAAAGAAGATATATTGAAGTATTCTGGAGAATATCTCCTTATAGATGCTTTTGTGGAAAGCTATGGCGGAGAAGGCAAAAGAGTAGCTCTGGAGTGGTTTGAAGGTGTTGATTGCTCGAAGATTATCCTTGCTGGTGGCTTGAATCCAGACAATTTGAAAGAACTAAATGGATATGGATTTTATGGTGTTGATGTGAGTAGTGGAGTAGAGGCAAGTAAGGGCAAAAAAGATAGAGAAAAAGTAGAAGCGTTTGTAAGAAATAGTAAATTAGATGGCAGATTGTAGGTTTTAGACGGTAGTTTAGATTATAAGCTTCTCATGGCTTATCACCTCAGTTACTAAGTACCTCAGCTACTCAATAAAAAGGAATTTTTTGAAGCAAAAAACAAATGAGTTATTAAATATTATTGAAAAACTTAAAAAAAACGATATTCCAAAAGATGAGTTTTATGGATATCTTAAAAATATAGATTCGTTTTATGAAAATCCAGAATTAGAATATCAACTTTTATTGTCAAATGGTCTTCCTTTGGAGATTATTGATGAAAAAGTGAGACTCAAAACAAAAACCACATCTATACAAGATCAAAAGTTTTGCATAGTGGATATTGAAACAAATGGTTCAAAAGTTCAAAACGGTCAAATTATAGAACTAGCTGCAATTAAGATTAAAAACGGACAGATAATAGATAGTTATGAATCTTTGGTTTATGCAAAAGAGATACCAGAGTTTATACAAGAGGTAACAAATATAACACCTTATATGCTAAAAAGTGCTCCAACACTAAAAGATGTTTTGTTTGAGTTTAAGATTTTCTTAGAAGATTGTGTATTTGTAGCTCACGATATTAAATTCGACTACAACTTTATATCAAATTCTTTAGAATTATATAATTATGGAAAACTTGAAAATAGAAAACTTTGTACGATAGATTTAGCAAAACGGACTATTAAAAGTGATAAATACGGACTGGTTACTTTAAAAGAGCTTTTAAATATAGACATAGCCACTCATCACAGGGCTTATAGTGACGCTTTAAGCACCAAGCTTATATTTGATAAGTGCTTGAAAAACCTACCCGCTCATGTGGTTACCGTTGAGGATTTGATAGGATTTTCAAAATCGTGAATCGTAGGGGGTGAGTTGTATTTTCTTTTCTATTCACGACTCACTAATTACGATTCACGCACCTTAGATGTATTCATTCTTAAATTTAACATATCTTGCAGCGTGAGCTAGTAGCCCTTCTACTTCTTCATCGCTTAATTCTCTTACCACTTTTGCTGGGCTTCCCATGATTAGAGATTTTGGTGGGAATTTTTTGCCTTGAGTTACAAGTGAATGTGCACCTACGATTGAGCCTTTGCCTATTACAACTCCATCAAGTATAGTAGCACTCATACCAATAAGACAGCCGTCTTCTATCGTACATCCATGAAGCATCACTTTATGTCCTATAGTTACATCATTACCTATGATAGTAGGGTGGCCATCACTCATGTCTTCTTTTTTATAGTGTGTTACATGTACCATGGATAGATCTTGAATAGATGTTCTATCACCTATTTCGATTCTATGTACATCTCCTCTTATGACAGTACCAAACCAAATAGAGCTATCTTTTCCTATAGTTACATTTCCTATTACATCTGCACTTGGTGCAATCCAAGAGTTTTCACCTATTTGTGGATACCAGTTTTTAAATTTTAATATCAAAATATTCTCCAATGGTTTTTGGTAGATTATACCAAAAAACAACATTTTTTGGTATAAAAACTATCTGAGATTGAAAGCTATTTTTAGATTTATAACCATAGGGAACACATCGAGTTCATGTGGTATTGTGACTGGAAAACTTTTTTGTAGAGCATCTTCTATAGAAGCTTTGAATATATTATGACCTTGAAGGTTTATATTTGATATATCTCCACTAGATAGCAAAGTAAAGCTTACATCAATAATACCTTGTATACCCCTTGATATGGCTCTTGGTGGATAAACTTTGTTTTTGTCTATTTTGATTTTTATATTTTTCAAAAACTCCTCTTTTATAGCATTTGTATCTATTTGAGGGGCTTGTGAGATTTGTTTTTCTATGATCGTTTCTGTTGGCTTAGTATCTGTGTTTGTGATAGGGGTTACTTCTTTTATAATCTCTTGTTGAGTTTGCTTTTCTTTTACTATTTCTTGTTTTAGTGGTTTTTTGGCGATTGGTTTTGGAGGGATAATTGGCTCAATCTTTTTTACTTGCTCTTCTACTATTTTTTGTTCTATTGGTTGGGGTTTTTGTGAAATAATAGTAAAAGATATTTTTTGCTCATTTTTTGATATGTTTTGTGCATAAATTGTTTTGTTTTGGAATAGCAAAAATATCCCAAAAATAAGTGATGAAAATAGAAAAAGTGTAATAAAAAATGAATTATAATATCTACTTGTTGTCATTTGTAATAATCCCTAAGTTTTCAAAAGAATATTTTTTTACAATATCAAGTATATATACGAATTTTTCAAAAGGGACACTTTTGTCGCAATTGATATAAACATTTGTATTTGCTTTATATTGTGAAAGTTGATTGTCTATTTCATTGATATCTATAGCAACTTTTCCAAAAAATATTTCATTTTCTTTGTTTATTGTGATAACAAGCTCTTCTTTAGGGTCAAACTCTACAGCACTAGAAGAATCAGGCAACTCAACAGGGATAATGCCCTGAGAGACAAAAGAAGCAGTTGTAAGGACTATTACAAGAAGTACTAGCATTATATCAATAAAAGGCACTACATTGATTGAATCAAACTTCTTAATTTTTACCATGGCTTATTTCCCATTTTGTAACTATCACTTCAACTTTTCTTGATAAGTGGTTATAGAAAAACATAGAAGGAATCGCCACCACAAGCCCCATTGCTGTAGCTTTTAGGGCAAGGGCTAGTGAAGTCATAATGTTTTTTACATCCATATTTCCACTTTCACCCATGATATAAAAAGTGATAATTATACCTATTACAGTACCAAGAAGTCCGATATAAGGTGCATTTGAAGCAAAAGATGCTATTGTGTTGATATTGTTTGTAAGGTCGATTTCAAGCTCTTCTTTTGATGTATATTTTTGAATATTTACTTTTCTATAAAACATCATTCGCTCAATCCATAGCCAAACAGAAATAAAACTCATAAGTCCTAGTGTTCCAATAATTCCATAGTCTGTAATCTTGTGTAATAATTCAATGTCCATTAAGTCCCTTATTTTTTGTTAATTTTACCAATGATGTGTTAATTTAATGTTAATTTTTCCGTACTAAAGAGATAAATATTCCAAATAAACCAATAAGCCTATCAAAATAAGCAATAAAGAAGCAAAAACTTGAATATGTTGTTTGTATCTAAATAGTTCTTTTGTAATACCTGAGCTTATTTGGAAGATAAAAAAGTAAAAAAACAAAAATGGTATCAAAACCACTCCAAGACCAAAACACAGTCCATAAGCCATAGATATATACAAAGAATTTGCACTTGAGCTAAAAAGCATAAGTGACATTAAAGGTGTACATATGCTAAAAGAGCTAAAAAATCCTATAGCAAGATAGTTTGTGGTTGATAATTTAGAGCTATCGCATGATGTTTTGCAGCCATTGGACATAAAAGAAGAATACAAAAGCCCAG
The DNA here is from genome assembly GCA_023229945.1 of Arcobacteraceae bacterium. Taxonomy (GTDB): domain Bacteria; phylum Campylobacterota; class Campylobacteria; order Campylobacterales; family Arcobacteraceae; genus UBA6211. The sequence continues at coordinate 108,631 of JALNYH010000003.1, forward strand.
CACCAAGTATCATGATAAAAAAACCTAAAATTTGAACAAAAAACATCTCATTTATTAAAGTTTTGATTATTCCTGCACCAAAAAAGCCTAAAATTGACAATATCATATAAGCAAATACTTTAGCTCCAAAAAATTGTGTCAAAATAGCAAAAGCTTTTGTTTTATTTTCTCCGTTTGCTAGCAAAATAGGGCTAATTACAGGCATACAACTTATTGCACATGCTGTTGCACCAAGCTGTAACCCTAAAAAGAATATTCCAAGATAAATCATAAATTTTGTTCATACCTATATGAATCTACGCCCATGATAGCAGCACCATAAGAAGTAGTAACTTGTGGATATTTTGGTATAAATATTTTCTTACCAAGTTCATTTTCTATAGCATTTACAAGCCCTTCATTCATAGCAGGACCTCCATCAAAATATATACCTTCTTTTACACCAACTCTTTTTACTAGTTTTACTATTCTTTTGGCGATAGAATAATGAACACCACAAACAATATCTTCTACTGAGTGATTGTTCCCTAAAAGTCCTATTATTTCAGACTCTGCAAATACTGCACAAGTACTACTGACCGATAATGGAGTGCCAGTTGATTTGAAATGATAATCACCTAGTTCATCTACACCAATTTCAAGCTTAAGAGCTACCACATCCAAAAATTTGCCAGTTCCTGCTGCACATCTGTCATTCATAGCAAAGTTTACTACATTGCCTTCACTATCAAGTGATATTGCTTTGCTATCTTGTCCACCTATGTTTATAACTGTTTTGATTTCACCATATTCTTTGGCTGCGGCTATTGCACCTATAGCATTTGCAGTGATTTCACTTATGTTTTCATCGGCTTCTTTGTATAGCTTTCTTCCATATCCAGTAGCTACAATATAAGCTAAATCGTTTTTGTCTATATTTAGTTCTTGTAGGAGGGAATCTAGTGTTTCTTGGGCATATTTATAAAACATACTTCCACTAGCACTTGTTTTGAATCCTATAATATTTTTTTCTTCATCTGTTAGTGTGATTTTGATAGATGTTGAGCCTATATCGATACCTGCAAAGTATTTCATTTTTTATTTCTCCGTCTTGTTTTTAGTGATTCTATAAAAGCTTCTATTCTTGTACTTAATTGACCATGTTGTGATGGGCTATAATCACTTTCTATATATAAAATTGGGATTCCAGCTTTTTCCATAGCCTCCAAAACACTTCTTTGTTCCATTTCATACACTGTACATCCTGCAAATGCTTGGTATATTACACCATCAGCTTTGTATTGTTTTGCAAGATGGATAATTCTTCTTATTCTGTCGTCATTTTTTGTAAAAATAGGGCAAGTACAAGCTTTTAGATATTTATCAGCTATGGAATCTAGCATATCATTTACTAGCCATTCATCAACTGCTACCATATCATTAAACATTCTATTAGAACTACAAGTCTCATCGGCAACTATTATAGCGTCTGATTGTTCTATGATATGTGGAATTTTGTAGTTTGGAAATATTGGGGGTGAACCTGTATAGACTATCCTTGGGCTTAATTTACCTGCAGCATTGATTTTTTCTTTGTTTCTGTTATCAAGTTCTACTAGCAAGGACTCCATAGCTTCTATCCAATTATCTATTTTGTCAAAGAAAAAAGCGTTGGTTATCAAAAAAACATCAATCCCTAAAATTGGAACTATTGTATTTTCTCTATATTTTGATAACTCATGATAAAGTGACTGGGCATATCCTATTTTTGAAATAGAAGCTTTTAGGTTTTTTCTTGATAGTTTTTTGTTTTGAAATTTTGATAGTTTGGTGGTAAATTCTTTGATACTTTTTCTAAAATACTCTCTACTTTCTTCACTCTCTTTTGTTCTAGGAAAGTCTACATCTATCACATCATATCCAAAAGTTTGTATTATTGCTCCAGATTTTGTTTTTTGGTCACAAGTTGTAGGAGAAAATACAATATCTGGTTTGTCACTAAAGTTACCACTTGCAAAATGCCCAACAGTTGCTTTGACTAGTGGACATGCCTTTTGAGGAAGCAAATCACTTCCTATTTCATCATCAGTATAAAAACCATTGCATAGCCTAATAGGGACGCCATCTAGGGCATATATGATTTCAGATGGTATCTGAATACACATTGTTCCTACTTTGACATTTTCACTATGTAAAGCTTCATTTTTGCAATATACTCTTTCAAATAAATCATAAAAATAATCCATACTTTTAACTGGCGATTTGAAATCTTCTTTTATACTATTTAGAAGTTTGATTGCTTCCATTGCTTTGTGTCTATTTTGTCTATCTTTTGGTGATTCTATTTTATGTTGATTGTTATTACTCATCAATTGACCCTTTGAATTTTTGGATACCCATTCTTTTGTTGAATCCTTCTTTTGTGGAACTGAATGTTTTTATGTTGAATATATCAATATGCAAGGCATCATCTTCTGGACATGCCGCTACACATTTAAGGCATAAGATACAGTCATCTCTTAGTATATTTTTGCTTATTACATCATCTGCTATATCTTTGATTTGCATATCACAAACAGCGTAACAATCCCCACATCTAGTACACTTATCACCTTCTTTTGTAAATCTTATAATAGAAAACTTTGAAAATATATAATGCAAGCCACTCATAGGGCAAAAAAAACAAAAAAATCTTTTTTTGACAAAGCTACCTACAAAAAATAACCCAGTAAATGCTACCCCAATTCCCGTCAAAATCATAACAGTAATAGAAGAAAAATCAATTGTCCATTGAGAAAAATCACCCACAAACATAGGAGATATTATCCTAGCTGGACACATTTGACAAAACGCATGAGTCCACTCTCTATCCAAAACTCCCAATCCCATAAATAAAGGTACCAATAAAATGATTGCCAAAAATATATATTTTATTTTTGAAAGATTTTCAAACTCATTTTGTGTATATGTACTAAATCTTATTCCCATTCTTTTTCGTAGAGCAGTTATCCAGTCTTGCAAAGTTCCAAAAGGACACATATAGCCACACCAAGCTTTATTTAGTACTGCAAACCAAGCTATAAAAGTAATAAGTCCTATTAATATCCCAAGGCTTGCCATAGAAAATATCACTTGCGTAGGCATTGCGAGCTGATGCTGCAAAGATATCAAATAACAAATTGCTGATGATTCATCATTGAAAGGGCATGTAAATATAGGAAAACTAGAACCAAAGCTTATAGCAAAATATCCTCCATAAACAAATAAAATAAATGTTACAAGTTGAATCCAAAATCTTACTTTTCGCAAATCTCCATTATTAATAAATTTCTTTATTTTATTCAACATTTTTTATCTCTTTTATTCTTTTTGCACTTTGAAGTCTATACAAATATACAGTCAATGAAATCAATACTAATAACCCAAATCCTATCATTAAACCAGATGAATATGATTTGTACTCATCTTCACCTGGATAAAATGAGATAGGATAAGTTAGGATGAATTTTTCTTTATTGAAATCTTTTGTTTGACTCTGTTTTTCAAATTCCATGGTAATTAATAAATTTTGCTTATGTCTTTTATCAAATTCTGTCCATTTTGGAAAGTAGTCTTTGATAATGTTAAATACTACAAACCCATCTTTATCTGTTGTAAGATTTTTTACCCATCCAGTATCAAGACTAACTTTAATTTTTGCATTACTTAAAGGTTCATGATCCAACAATGCTTTGAATTTTAGTTCTTCACCGCTATAGTTTTTATAAAAATAGCCATCTTCTTTATTACTTCTAAAACGCACCAAATCAATTCTTGGTTCTTTTGCAAAGAGTACTTCTTTATCAATATCTGAATACTTATCATTGTTGCCATGACTTCCATGTAGGTATTCCATCTTTGCTATTTTGTAATATAAGGTATCATGTTCTATTGCTTCATTTATTGCAAATAGTGTGTAGTAACCATTATTTGGTATTTCAAAAACAAAGGCACTTGTTTTTTTATCTTTAGGTAAATTTCTGAACTCATTTTTTACATTATAATAAAAAGTTTTAGATTCAATTAATGCATCACTTTTATTAGTTAAATCACCAAAAACTAACCATATTTTTTTGGTTGGAATTGCATTTGGATTACCACCGCCATGATTATGCATAGAGCTACCTGCTCGTTGATTGTTTGATTGGGTAGGATCTTCAAGAGTAAAGAATACAGATTCGTTTTCTTGAAGTATTTTCATTTCGCTTACACCAAAATCTTTTGATGTGGCTTGAAGTGCCGTGTCAAAATCTACTATTTCGCCACCATGTTGTTTTGCAAATTCTATTGCTTCTAATTTTTCTTTAAATGCATATTTACTTATAGCACTCATTGTAGCGGACTTATTGCTACCAACAACATAATAAGCTTTTTTGGCATCTATGAATTTCAAGCTACTCACATCCACAACTTGTACATTTTCTAAAGGCAATTTATTGATAATCAAATCCTCATATAAGCAATGTATGGAACAATACTGTCTTATTTTACCATCTAGCGTAGCAGAATGATTTGTTTTATAAAATTGTGGTAGATTCATACCGCATACAATACCGCTTGTTTTATTTTTGCCATCTTGAAGAAGAGTTGCTTCTTTGAAAGAAACACTTTGAAACATGGGCTGAGTGCTTCCACCATGTGAATGAGTAGTATGACCTTTATTGTTAGCGTTTACACCATATTTTGTAAAAACATATCCTCTATATGAGTTGATTCCTATAAAAAATAGAACAAGTAAAGAGGCAAAAATATATGCAACTATTTTTCTAAGCTTAGTGCTATCTACAAGCTTCAATCTAATGTATAAAAGGACTAAAGTCCAAATAATACCTACCCATTTTAGAAGACCTAGATAATTTAGCCAAGAATCTCCTCTTTTTGCCAACGGAGCAACACTTGAACTAAAATTAAATACTTGAGCAAAGCCTTGTATAATAGTTTGATAATCTTTTATAAAAAAAGTTTCAAGAGTATGCCCAAGTGAACCCAAAATAAATAAAGGTGCATACGCATATCCAAGTGTTACAAATATATCAGAATAATCTTTTCTTAGTACTTTGGCAGCTAAATAAAGTCCAGCAACAGCAAAAAAAGATGTCAATAAAATGGCATACATAAATGCAAACATTCCACCATATTCATCAAGACCTAAAAATGTAGCTGTTTGATTCCATATCATACTATTAGCAATTGCACTTCTGTCTAAACCATGAGCAAAAGTCATGGTAACTGGTATAGAAGCCAGAATAAGTATATATACCCATATCTCAGTATTAATAGTTTTGAACTTATTAAATAGCTTTTGGGATGGCTTGATAAGCTTGAATTTTACCGCTTCACAGCTATTTGCACACTCCATACACAAAGTACAATCATCCATAGAGTTTTTCTTGGCAAATGTAAAAGGTTTCAAATCATAAGGACAGGCTTTTGCACACTCAAATGTTTTACACTCTTTGCAAGTATCCGTATAAGTTTCTAGCTTGGTAAAAGAAAGTTTATCATAAGCTCTACACATACTCCCAATAGGGCATATATATTTACAATAACTCATATCTTTGTATAAGTAATAAAATAAAAAAGCTAAAACAGTCATACCACCAAACATACCAGCCGTGGCAAGTGGTGATTTCCAAAATCCAGGAAATGTATAATAAATTCCCCACCATCCAACTACAAGTAAAAATATCCCTATATATCTATTTTGTAGCCATTTAGGGATATTTCTTTTGAGTCCAAATTTCGTTATATATTTACCAACAAATCCATGAGGACAAATCCCACAAAAAATACGCCCAAATGTGGGAAGAGTAGAAACCATAAATAAAGCCCAAAAAAGACCCCAAAAAACAGCTCCTGTAAAAATATTATTCTCTGTAGGATTTGAAAAACCGTAATATATTGCATATACAAACAGAACTAAAATAACAATTCTGACACTCAATATAAACTTAGGATTTTTAAATAAAAATCCTAAGATTGGTTTATTGAAAATATCATTATCGTCTCTTTTTATAAAATTGACCATAATATATACCTTTTATCGATTAAAATTTAAGAGCTAAACCAGCAGTATACTTGCGACCTTCGTTTACAGTAATAGACAAATCTTCGGCATTAAATATTCCATCATCATTTCTATCTCCGCTTGAACGAGCAGTATTGTAATAAAATTTATCAAATAGGTTATCTACTCTTGCAAACAATGTTAAATCATAACCATTCAATTTTGTTTTGTATGTGGTTAATAGATTCAGTGTAGTAACATTATCTATTTTTATTACATTTAGGTCATCAGCATAATAATTTGATTTAGAATTAATCTCCGATGTAATTGTTAATTTCGGAGTTATTTTATAATCTAACAAAATATTTAGAGTATGCTTTGGAGTTCTAGGTATATAGTTACCCGTTACATCAAAAAATGATAAATTTGTTGTATTGACATCACCATCAAGGTCTATAGCTAGATTCTTATAATCTGTATATTTTGCTTTCAAAAATGTATAAGAAATATTGTAAGATAAGTCTTTTGTGATATTGTCGCTAAGTGCCAATTCAAAACCTTCATGTCTTGCTCCACCAATATTATCCCACATATCCGTAAAAGTACTTGTGCTACCACCATAATTACCAGAAGTTTTCATAATAAAGTTTTTTCTATCTAGTCTAAAAATAGATGCTTCATAGAAAAGTGTATTTATATAACCACGAGTTCCTATTTCGTAATTTCTTGATTGTTCTTCTTTTAAATTAGGATTACTTTCAGTATTTCCCCATGCACTCACATCTCCTGCAAACATTTGATTTATAGTAGGCGCACGAAAACCTGTAGAATAATTGATAAATAATGATTGATTATCATTTAAATCATAATTTGAACCAACTCTATAAGAGTACAGATTAAAATCTTTTTTTAAATTAAGATTGGTTAATAAATTTGTATAATCAAGTTTTAAAGTATCATATCTTAAGTTTAAAGTAGCACTTAGTTTATCATTTAATTGATGTTTGTATTCCCCATAAATTGCATATACATTTTCATCAGTTTTATCTTGGCTTCTTATATCACCTTCATAATATGTAGGTGCAAAAGGGCTTGTACTTGTTTTATATGTAGTTTTATTTACGGTTTTATTTTTATATTCATTATCTCGTAAATCCAAACCTAAAAGTGTTGCAAAACTTTCATTTGATGTTCTGTACTCTGTTTTTATACCAGTTTGGGTTTGTTTATAAAAATTACTGGTTGTGTAATCTTCATCTGTATATGTACCAGGTAAGCCTGTCGCACCTCTTGTTTGAGGTGATGACCAAAAAGAAGTATCATCTGTATATACATAGCCATTAACTAACAAATTTGAATTGTTTTCAAAATCTTTTGAATATGTAGCAAAAGCTTTTAATAAATCTACATCATACATTCTGGTATAGTCTCTACTATCCATATCTCCATCAAATATACTTTGAGGGTTGTTTTTAGCTGCAGTTTCTCCACCTACAGTTCCATGAGAATCTTTTTTTCTTTGTGAATATTCTGTACCAAAACTTATATCTGATGAATCATCTATATAGTATTGAATTTTACCATTAAAATATTTTGCACTATACGATGAATCTTCGTAGTATCCATCAGCCTTTCTTTCACTTCCTTGTACATGAAAGCTAAGTTTATCATTGGCATATCCAGTTCTTGCAAGAAGTTTTTGATATCCAAAGCTTCCTCTTTCTATAGTAGCAAAGTTATGTGCATATTTTGCACCTCTTTTAGTAGTAATTATAACTGCTCCACTTAATGCATCATCTCCAAAAAGATAACTTGCTCCACCTTTAATGACTTTGATAGATTCAATATTGTCTAAATCTATATTAACAGCTCCCGTTCTTTCAAAAACAGGAACACCATCTATTACGACAGCAACACCTGGTTTTTCACCCATATACATTTGGTTTTCTACACCTCTAATGTGTATTTTCAAAGAATCTCCACTTTTTACTTCTGATGTAATACCAGGAATTTGTTGTAATATTTGCTGAATATTTTCAACATGAGACTCATCAATCTTTTCACCAGATACATTTGCCACACTTGAAACTTCAGTCTTTTTTTCCATAAACTTATCGTCAATTGTTGATGATTCAACAGTAATAAGTCCTAAATTCTCAGTCGCACTCGCATAACTTACCGTTGTTGCCAATAAAAAACATAGCAATGTTTTATTCTTTGATATCCTCATTAATCTTCCCTTTTGTATAAAATTTGTGAAATCATACCAAAGGTGTGTTAATTTAGTGTTAATTATAAAAAAATGTGATTAATGAAATCAAATAATAAACATTTAAGGTATAATCCATAGATATTCTATTTATTAATCAACTAATTACACTCTAATTAAAAAAATTGTATAATAAATATACAAAAAAAATTATACTTTCCCAGTTTTTGTAATGTATAATTGAGTTTATTTTGCTAGCAATAAACAAAAAGGGGATATTTTTGATTGATCTTGATATAAAGGATGACAATATAGAAACATCAAAAGAGTTTTTTGTATTTTATGAAGTAGCATTGAGACTGCTTGATTTAAATAACTATCAAGATTCCATATCTAAATCATTAAGAATTTTAAAAGAAAATTTGAAATTTAAAAGATGTGAAATATATATTCCTGATGATGATGAGTTGAAACTTTTTGCATCATCCGATCAAGATAACGAAGCCCAATCCAAAGAATTTAGAGAAGCTAGAACATTGGCACAAAAAAGTCAAGAAAGAATAGTAGTTGACAACAACTACAACGATATAGTTTTTTTCGATAAATCAAAGAATATAGACTTATCAAATGTAGTCTATATATCAATACCTCTTATACATAAAGGGGAAGTTATTGGTGTTTTTGCAATATCTTTATATGATTTGACAACAGAAAATATAAATCAAAAAATAACCTTTTTGGAATATGTGACTACATTATATCGGTATGCTATATTTTCAAATTTTGAAAAAGACTATAAAGTGGGTAAATTCCAAGAGTTAAAGCAATATTACGAAAAAGAATTTGATTTAAGTTATTATGATATGCAAAGCTGTACTTTCGTAAGTGAAGCTATGAAAAATCTTAAAAATAATGTTATTAAAATAGCCCCAAATGATATAAGAGTACTCATAAAAGGTGAAATAGGCACAGAACAACTATCAATTGCTACAATGATTCATAAGCTAAGCCATAGACAAAATAAACCATTTGTTATATTGAAAACTGATTTACTCAGTCAAAATGATTTTGAAGCAGAATTATTTGGAAATAAAAAACAAATAAACAAAATGCACAAAGAATCAAAAATGGGTAAACTTGAGCTTGCTGATGGTGGGAGTTTGATTATTGAAAATATTGATAAATTACCTTTAAATATCCAAAAAAGACTAGTAGATATTCTAAAAACTAATGAATATAAAAGCTCATATTTCGTATCCTCCAAATATAATGTAAGAATTATTGCAACAACATCTAAAGATTTAGAAACTTTAGTTAATGAAGGGAAATTTTATGGTGAACTTTATACTATTTTAAATCTTGTTACTATAGAAATCCCCCCATTAAGAGCTAGAGATGAAGACATATTATATTTTATAAACACGATTTTAGACAAATTTAATATAATTTATTCCAAAAATATAAGTTTTGATAATGATGCACTAAATACTTTGAAACTTTATCCATACAAAGGCAATTTAAAAGAGCTTGAGTGTGGTATGGAAAAAATTGTTTATTTAGCACAAAAAGATATTGTTACAAAAAATGATGTTTTACTCATTACTGGTATGGTTGGGGATGAAAATCAACAAAAAGAATACAATAGTATTCTGATTTCAAATAAAACCTTAGATGAGTTGGAAAAAGAAGCTATATTGAATGCTCTAGTTACAACAAACTATAACCAAACCGAATCTGCAAAAAAACTGGGAATTACTCTTAGGCAGATAGGATATAAAATCAAGAAATATAATCTTATCTAAGCACATATTAACGACTTTTTTGAGATAATCAAAATAAAAAAGAGTTACTATGTCTAAAATATCCTACGAAGAAGCCTTAAATAAATTACAAAACCTAAATATTACTACAAGAACAAAAAAAGTCTTTATTATTGATAGTCTCGGTGAAATATTAGCTCAAGATATCAAAGCCCAAACAAATTCTCCAGCATACCCAACAGCTGCTATGGATGGATATGCTATCAATATATCGTCAAACCCATCAAATAAAGAATTCAAAATAGTTGATTATTCGCCAGCTGGAAGTGTAGTGGATACACAAGTAAATGATAATGTTTGTATTAAAACCTTTACAGGTTCACTGATGCCAAAAGGAAGTGACACATTAGTACCCATTGAAAATATAAAACTACTAGAAAATAATACTATTTCAATCACGCAAGAAGTTCCTTGTGGTTTTGCGGTGATGAGAGTAGGGGAGAATTACGAAAAAAACGAAATACTAATTCCAAAAGGGAGCAAAATAGATTTTGCCCAAATAGGCGTAATGGCTAGCCTCAATATAGTTTTTGTTGAAGTGTATGATTCACCAGTTATTGGTATTTGTTCTACAGGAAGTGAAATATTGGATATTGGGGAAGAGTCTACAAATGTATCACAAATTAGAAGCTCAAATCATTTGACAATTCAAGCAATAGCACACAAATATGGCTGTAATACAAAACTCTTAGGACTTATCAAAGATGATAAAACTTCCATATTAAATGCTATTTCAAATGGACTTAATTGTTGTGATATAGTTGTTACAACAGGTGGAGTGAGCGTAGGGGATTATGATTTTGTAAAAGATATTGTAATTGACCAACTTGGAGCTGAAGTTGTTTTCCAAGGCGTTGAAATAAAGCCTGGTCAGCATATTATAGTGGCACAACTTGGTAATAAGTTTATATGTGCATTGCCTGGTTTTGCTTATAGTAGCACAGTTACATTTTTACTTTTTTGTTTGCCTGTTATTTTTAAATATAGAGGTAATTATGAAAAACTAAATATTATAAATGCTATTGCTTCCAATCAATTTAATAATCCTACATCAAAAACTGTATTTACGGCTTCAAATATATCATATCAAGATGGTAGTTATTACGTAGATACAAGAAATAAAAAAATAGGAACCAGTGCTATTTTGACAAATCTTTTAGGTAATAGTGTACTTGCTATTTCAGAGCCTAAGTCATTTATTGATAGCAATCAGTCAATAAAAACTATTATTTTATAGGATTTGTATTTGTGTCTTTAAAAAACTCTTTTATATCACATTCTAAAACATAAGCTAGTTTATAAAGATGAGTAAGATTAAAATGTTGCTTCTTGTGATAAACTTCAGCTTGAGATACAAGTCCTACAGATTTATGCCCTAATAGTTGAGATAATCTCAATTGAGAGTAACCCTTTGTTTCTCTCATGTGTTTAACATTTTTACCTACTTGTTTGTGAAAAATATCGATAAGCTGTAAATCAATCTCATCCGCAAATTTACTCATAACACCTCTTTACCTGAAATAGTCTAATTCGTAATATTAGTTTAATTTTATGTTAAGTATATTATGATAAAATTACTTTCGCAACTAGTTATTACTATGTGAAGATGAAAAAAATATAAGCGAATAAATTTGAAATTACTTATCATAGATGAATATCTATCCTTAGGTCAAGCCATTAAAGATTATATGGCTAAAGCTTATGAGAAGATTGATATAACTTTTATCACAAAAATTTCTAATATTAAAGATGAATTACACTCAAATATTGTATATGATATTGTTATAGTAAATTTTGGAAATTTTAATAATGTAAAACTACTCAATGAACTTTTATTGTATAATCAAAAACAAAGAATAGTTATAATCAGTGGTGATACAAAATGTACAGATAGGCTTGGATGTAACCATTGCTTGATGAATCACAATAAAATTAGATTAATTCCACCATTTAAAGACTATGATATAGTTGATAAGATTTTAGATTTAGATAATAAACAATGCCCACATTATGGGCATTGTGAAAAATATATCTTTAGACTATGAAGCCTTTTTCTTTAAAGAATATTTTATGACATACTCTCGCATAAGGGGAGGAACATCTAGATATTTATCATCATCTTTTGATATGCTAATAGTTAAATGTTCTGCTTCTTCTTCTTGAGCTTTTACTGCTTTTGGTTCTTTTGACTCAAAGCCTGTGGCAACTATTGTAATCTTTACTTCATCACGATCTAGTGTTTCATCTGTTGTTGTACCGAATATTACATCAGCACTTCCACTTTCAATAGTTTCATATAATCTTGTCATTACATCATTTATTGAAAATAATGATACTTGTGGATGTACATTAAAGTGTATTAAAATACCTCTAGCGCTATTTAGTGACATCTTATCTAGTAGAGGAGACTCTATTGCATCATCAAGGGCTCTAATAGCTGCATCTTCGCCCTTTGCACGACCAATACCCATTAAAGCCATACCTTTGTGTTGCATGATTTTTTTGATATCAGCAAAGTCAACATTGATATCATTATTGCCTGGATTTAATATGACCTCGCTCATTCCACTTACAGCTTGAAATAAAATATTATCTACAAGCTTAAAAGCATCTTTCATCCCAATATCACGGTCAACTATCTCCATTAATCTATCATTTGGAATAATTATTATAGAGTCACTTACTTTTTTTAGCTCTTCAAGTCCTAAATTTGCTACCCCAGCTCTTTTTTTGCCTTCCCAACTAAATGGTTTTGTAACAACAGATACAGTCAAAGCCCCAACTTCTCTCGCAGCTTTTGCTATGATTGGAGCAGCTCCCGTTCCAGTTCCTCCACCAAGACCTGCAGCAATGAAAACTATATCAGACCCATCAAAAGTATTTTTTATATCTTCATAGTTTTCTACAGCAGAATCACGACCAATTTCTGGCTCCATACCCGCTCCCCAACCTTTTGTTAGTTTTGCACCTAATTGGATTTTTTTTGGAGCTTTTGAAACTTGGAGAGCTTGAAAGTCTGTATTTGCAACTATTAAGTCAATTTTATATGTACCTTCGTTGATCATATGGCTAATCATATTACAGCCACCACCACCAACACCTACAACCGAAATCTTAACTAAATTTTCACCCATGACTTTTGTAGGTAAATCAACTTTTATACTAGTTGGATCAAATAAATTTTCCATTAAAACCACTCCAATATTTTATTCCACATTTTCGAAAAAGAATTAGTATTGCTTTTTTTAAGTTGTGACAACTCAGTTAAATCACCTTTTGTTGGTCTAATATTTTTATCAACCAAAGGTATATCTTGTCTTGGCGTAGTACTTTTTAGCATCGGAGCTTTTCGTAATCTTTTGTTTGAATCAAGCTCAAAAGATGGACTTAAATCAAGTCCATAAAGCAATAATCCAACAGTGGTTGACATTGTTGGATTATTGAAATCCAAATATCCATTTTTTATATTTTTAGGATTTGTTACTTTTACTGGCATATTTCCAAAAATAATAGAGGCTAATTCTTCTATACCTTCAAGTTTACTCATTCCACCAGTCAATATTATTCCTGCACCAATTTTATCACTTAATCCACTTGATTTTATTTTATTTGCTAAGAAAATTAGAGTTTCCTCTACGCGAGCATGAATAATTGTTTGTATCATATCTATTGAAACTTCTTTAGTTTCTAGTTCATTGCCAATAAGTGGGACTTGAACTTTTTTTATTATATTTTCATCATTCTCATCTATTGGTATTAATGATCCATATTTAACTTTTACAGTTTCTGCTGCAATTGCTGGAGTATGAAGCATAACAGATAAATCGTTTGTTATATTTACAGAACCAACTGGTAAGAAATCACTATATACTATAGCATTACCTCTGTAAATTATCAAATCAGAAGTACTACTTCCCATATCAAGCACAGCAACACCAAATTTCTTTTGCTCTTCACTCATGATAGAAAGAGCTGAAGCATAGCCATGTAACACAAATGTGCTATTTTCTATACCAGCTACTTTTAGAGCATTTTTAGTGTTTGTAATAGCTGTTTTTTTTGCAGTTACGATATACACACTCACTTCTAATCTTGAAGCATTCATATTCAATGGATTTGAAAATTCTCCAGAATCATCAACCTTGAAAGAAATAGGAAAAACATGTATTGCTTCGTAATCAGGTACAATATTGGCATTGTAATGAGCCATTTGCATTACTTGATTGATTTCTTTTTCTGTGATTATTCCATTTGGAATATTCACTGCACCTTTGCTAATAATATTTTTAGTTGATGCTGCCGAAAAAGATACATATACTTCATCAATAGTTGCTTCAGCACTTTTTTTTGCTGATTCGACAGATACCTTGATTATTTCACCAACATTTTGAATATCATTAATCAAGCCCTTTTCGATACCATTAGTTGGATTACTGCTTACACCTAATATATTTATTCTATTATCAAAATCATTTCTAGCAACTACTGTTATAATGTTTGTTGTGCCTATGTCTATCGCTAAGATTGTTTTATTCAATTTAACTTCCTTTACTTCATATACGATATTACTTTGTATTTTTGCTCTAATGATTCAAGCAACTTAGAAAATAGTTCATTTGTTTTAATATCTCTTATGGTATTTGAAACAATAAGATTTTTTGATTCGTTATGAATTCCTAGTTTTGAATTTAATATTTTGTATGCAACAGCTTTACCTTGAAGCATTATTACTCCAGAAGTATCTTTTGTTTTAAATAATTGATTCAAAAATTCTGATGCTTCATCAGATCTTAACCCGCTTATATTTTCAACAGACTCTCTACTTACATAGCCAATTGACTCTAAACTATTGTTTGATAGCACTTCTTTTGCTTTATTTTCCAAAGCAAGTGAAGAATTTTTTTCTATAAAATCTTTTTTTGCTAATTCTTTTGCATTTTCAAAAGATAAAGGTTCTGGTTGAATAATTTTGTTTAATTTTAAAATAACATAGCTATCATCCACAATAAATGGTTTTACTATATCATCTGGTTTTAAATTAGATAATTGTTCTTTATATGGTAAAATTTCAGTACTATTTTGTCCTAAAGTAGTGATTTTCTGGAATTGAACTTCACCTTTTTTTAACGCAAGATATGTTCTAAGTGCATCATTTTTACTTTCTTCAAGCGTTAAAGCTTGTTTTAAATCATCCAATGCTTCATCAAAAGTTTTAATTTTGCCATCTTCATGCTTGTAGTCTAATCTTGTTTTTTCATAAAAGTCAGTTAGCTCACTATCTGTGAATTCTATAGTTTTAGTAGCTGTTTCGTATAAACTAATTTCATAAACCAATTCTGATAAATAGTTGTTCTTATTTTCTTCCCAAAAATTCTTTAGTTCTTCTTCTTGAATATTTAAAGTAACAGAGTTATTATCAATAATTTTAATTTGTAAATCATTTTTAATAAAAATCAAAGAGCTTATGTTTTCAATCTCTTTTTGTGAGCTTTGAACTTTAAACATATTTTGAATTTTTTGAACTAGTAAATCATTTTTAAGACTTTTTTCAAATTCGACAGGTACAATTTTATTTTGTCTTAGAACTGTTACATATTGGTCTTTATCAAATTTTCCCTCTTTTTTGAATTCATCTATTTTGATAAGTTCAGTTGCTACTTCCTCATCTGTTATACTAATTCCCAAATCATCTGCATATGACAATAATAAATATTTTTGTATTAATGTTTGTAGTGCTAATTGTTCAAGTCCTAGTTGTTTAGCTAATTCTTGATTGAAACTATCACCAAAGATAGAAGAATATTGGGAATAAAGATTGCTGTATTCTCTTTGTAATTCATTCATTGGAATTTCTTTTTTGCCAACTTGAGCTACGGCTCCATCACTCTTACCAAAGTCATATGCACCCCATCCAACAAATCCTGCACCAACAAAAGCTATAACACTAATCCATATTGTAACAACTAACCACTTTTTATGCCTTTGCATCCAATCTATCATACAAAACTCCGTTTAAATTTTTTATTTATATTGTACCTTAAAAACTCTTATTTTTCTATTGGTAATTTTTCTTTTATCCAATCATATACAAATCCAGTTTTTACATTGTAAATATTTGAAAATCCATTTTCTGCTAAAATTGTAGCAACTTTTTTACTTCTACTACCACTTCTACAAATAAGTACAATCTCTTTTGATAAATTCATACTAACTAAATCTTCAACTTGTGTTACAAAGTCATCATTAAAAACTCTTTGACCATCTTTTTCAAAATAAGATTCTATCAAGATGGCACCCTTAGGATGCATAAAATCATATTCTTTTTTTGTTCTAGTGTCTACAAGTATAACTCCATTTTGTTGCATTTTATATGCTTCAATAGCGGTTATATCAGCTTTATATTCTATCGTATCACCAAAGAGTGAAGTCATCAAAATGATTATTAAAAGTAAAAGTTTTTTTATCATAATTCTCCTTTATTGTGTACATGTGTATCGTTGATAACAGAATCATCATATGGATCCAAATGCATATTAATAACCCAATTCTTATTTGATTCAATCAATCTAATTTTCTCCTCAATCCTATCACTTGCTCGATGTGCATCCATTAAAGATATCAAACAATCAAAAACCAAATGTACTTCTACAAAAATATCATGACCTGCTTGTCTTGTTTTGAGATAATGGTAGTCATTGACAATTTTTTCATTTTCTATTATAGATTTTATTTGGTCTACTAATTCTACTTCTAAAGCTCTATCTAAAAGTACGAGTACTCCTTCTTTGATAAGCTCATAAGCAGAATAAATAATAAACAAAGCAATACCAACACCCACGATAACATCCGCAAATTCAAATCCTGTTAAATATACTAAGCCAACGCTAAATAAAACAGCACCATTACTATAGATATCAGTTTTATAGTGTAGGGCATCAGCTTTTACTACCATTGAGCTTGTCTTTTTGGCTACAAAATTCAAGTAAATAACCAAACAAATAGTAACAACTAAAGAAATAGCCATAACATAAAGTGCCAATTCTAGATAGGTTGATTCTTCACCATAAAGTGCTTTTTTAAATGCTTGATAAAGTAAAAAAATACCAGATAATGCAATCACACTACCTTCAATGACTGAAGCCAAAGCTTCAATTTTCCCACGACCATAATTAAATGTTTCATCGGCTGGCTGTTCACTTTTTGATATAGCAAAATAGTTAAAAAGTGAAACAAACATATCCAATATAGAATCAACAGCAGATGCTAAAACAGCAACACTACCACTAGCTAGTCCTATACTAAATTTTATAATAGTCAAAAAAGCTGCAACTGCACTAGATACGACAGTTGCTTTTTTTTGTAAAGTCATTTATTTTCTACTAATAATTTCGATTTTAAACTCATTAGATTATCCCATATTTTTCAGTTGAAAGCTTATTTTATAGTAATTTTACTTAAACTCAGATTATGTATAACAATCATCCAATAATAAAGAATATTATTCTAGAATTTTCAAATAATTAATTTATGATATTAATTTTTATTTCAACTTAATTGTATTAAAATAACTTAAAGATATGGTAAGGAGTTACTATGCAAATAAATAATAATATTCCAAACTATCAAAGTCCTTATTTAGAACAAAATAAGACTCTAGAGAAAATTGCTACTGGTTTAGCTATAAATAAAGCTTCAGACAATGCTTCGGTAATGGCAATCTCTGATGTATTAAGAACTCAAGCAAGTGGATATACTCAAGCTTTAAGCAATGCAAATAGTGCTGTTGCATCTGTGCAAATTGCGGACCAAGCAATGAGTGAGCAATCTAAAATTTTAGATAATGTAAAAGAAAAATTACTTCAAGCATCAAATGGTACGACTTCAGATGCTGGTAGAGAAGCTATTTTTAAAGATATTCAAGGTTTGATGAAAAATTTCGACAATATTGCAAGTAGTACCAATTATAATGGTCAAGTATTATTACAACGAACTCAAGATGACAAATCTGCTACGGATTCAATGACTTTTCAGGTGGGGAATAATGATCAAGATGCAATTTATTCGCCTCAACTTCAATCAAATTCTTCTGGTGTTGGATTGAATGATTTATTAAATAAAGATGCTTCATCTTTTAATGCTGATGATGCTAGAGGTTTTTTGTCAAAAGTTGATGATGCTATCGGTACTTTAAATTCTTTTAGGTCAGACATGGGTAGTGTTCAAAATCAATTGGAAAGTTCAGCTATCAATCTACTTAGCCAACAAACTCAAACTCAAATAGCTCAATCAGAATTGGTTGGTGCAAATATAGCACAAGAGATTGGTAATTTTGATAAACAAAATGTTTTATCACAAGTTGGGGCATATGTCCAATCACAATCAAATGTGACTCAACAATCAGTTCTAAGATTGCTTTCTTAGTTTTTGTAGCTTAAGACAAAAAGGTTCTTAAGCTACACGATATTTTTTATTTCAAAGACTTTACAAATCTTTCTATTCTGCCAATTCCGTCGATAATAGTTGCTTCATCAGTAGCAAATGATAATCTAAAATAACCATCCATACCAAATCCAAGACCAGGAACCACTGCAACTCCAGCATTTTCTAGTAAATCTTTACAAAATTTCATACTATCAGTTTCTACTTTTTTAGTATTTACAAAAAGATAAAATGCACCACTTGGTTTAACCACACTTAATCCATCTATTTTGTTTAATAATTCACAAGCAAGATTTCTTCTTTTTTCAAATTCAACCCTCATTGTCTCTATATCATTATCTACATCACCATTTAATGCAGTAATTGCAGCATATTGCGTAATTGAATTGATATTTGAAGTGCTTTGACTTTGAAGCTTATTAATAGCATCAATTAGTTCTTTATTTCCAGAAGCAAGATAACCAAATCTCCATCCAGTCATAGCAACACTTTTACTTAGTCCATTGATTGTTATTGTTCTATCATACATATCTTTACTGATACTTGCTGTTGCTGTAAATGTGCTTCCATCATAAAGTAATTTTTCATACATTTCATCACTAGCAACTAGTATATTTGTACCTTTTAAAACTTCAGCTATTGCTTCTAGTTCTTTTTTCGTATAAACAGCACCAGTAGGGTTTGATGGGCTAGTAATTACAACCATTTTTGTTTTTGGTGTAATTGCTGCTTTTAACTGTGCAGGCGTCATTTTGAAACTGCTTTCATCACTTGTTTCTATAAAAATAGGAGTTCCACCACTATATAGTACAAGTTCTGGATATGTTACCCAATAAGGTGCGGGAATTATAACCTCATCACCTTCTTCAATTACGGCTTGAAAAAGATTAAAAAGTGAATGTTTTGCCCCAACATTTACAACAATTTGATTTGGTGCATACTCTAAGCCATTTTCTCTTTTCAATTTATTTGCAATAGCTTTTCTACATTCAATCGTTCCTTCAACAGCGGTATATTTTGTCATACCTTTATTTAAAGCTTCAATTGCAGCATCTTTTATTTTTTGAGGTGTATCAAAATCAGGCTCACCTGCTGAAAAACTTAATACATCTTTACCACTAGCTTTTAAATCTCTTGCTAACGAAGAAATTGCAATAGTCAAGGACTCTGAAAGGACATTTACTCTTTTTGACAATAACATCTGTTTTACTACCTTTGTTTTAAATTTAATTTTTTTGAATAATTCTGGTTTAATGAACTACAATTTTTTGTGTAACAGTTAAAGTATCCAATGGACTAATGGTTTCTTTGCAAATCTTTTGACCATTATACTCAGCACAGTTTCTGTATCCCACAGTCTTTTCTTCTGTTATATACTCATATGTTGGTTCACATCTTGTTACTTGATTGTATGTTTTACATTGTTTATTATTTCTTTGTTGATTAGCAATATATCCACCACCTAATCCACCTACTATTTTAGCAGCATCTTTTCCACTTCCACCACCAATTTGATGTCCCACAATTACACCTAATGTAGCTCCTATTAATGTATCTATTCCTATGGCATTTGTGTCTTCGTTTCCACAATTAACCAATACTTCAACAGTATCTTCATAGCATCTTTCACCAGTTTTAACTTTTGTTGTAAATGGTTTTGTAATTGCAATTTGTTCGGTAACCTTAATATTTACAGACTCTGCATTAGCAAATGACATTGTTGCAAATATACAAACTGCTACAGCAGTAACTCTTTCTGTGATTTTACTCATGACAAATCCTTTTTTTAGATATTGTATTAAAAGTTTGTTTAAAACAATTTTTAATTTGAGATATAATTGTCTAATGTAATAAAAAATGTGTAAAATTTAAATTTGAAGAGGGTGTTTAATTAGCTATAAGCTTTAATTAGCTAAAATTGTATCTATTTTAAATAGAAAACGGAGTATTATAATAAATGTTAAAGAAAAATATCTTTGCACTCATAGGTAATATAATTGTAGTTTTTGTTTTAGCATTTAGTGTTGTAGGATGTGGATACAAAGCTCCTCCAAAGTATGTTGAGAGTAATAAATGATATATGATTACATTATCATAGGTACAGGAGTGGCGGGACTTAGTGCTGCTAGCTATATTCCAGAAAATAAAAAAGTATTATTAGTGTGCAAAAAAGCTCCTTGGGAGTGTAACACCTTTTGGGCTCAAGGTGGTGTAGCAACTGCTGTAGATGAAAATGATATCCCTTCACACATAAGTGATACGATAGAAGCTGGTGCTAAAGAAAATGATGTGGCAGCGGTTGAAAAGCTTAGCAAAACATCACTTGAAACCATAGAAGATTTGATAGAAAAGGGTTTTGAATTTGATAAGAATGATTCAGGAGAGCTAGCTTTTACAAAAGAAGCAGCACATTCAAGAAGCAGAATTCTTCATGCAGATGGTGATGCTACTGGAAGAATGCTTCATATTTTTTTATTAGGAACTTGTCCTCATGAAGTGGTAACTGAATCAATAGTAATTGATTTATTAATTCAAGATGATATTTGTTATGGTGCAGTTATTAGAACAGGTGAAAAACAACGAGTTGTTTATGCTCACAATACTATTATAGCAAGTGGTGGAATAGGCTCTATTTACAAATATCATACAAACTCAACTACAGTTTCTGGTGATATACAAGGGATATGTCTTGAAAAAGGTTTGGCTTTGAAAGATATGGAAATGATGCAGTTTCATCCGACTGTTTTTATAGATACTGATTTTGCCAGAAAACCACTACTAAGTGAAGCCCTAAGAGGTGAAGGTGCAGAGATAGAGGACGAAGATGGAAGAAGATTTTTGTTTGATTATCACGCTGATGGAGAATTGGCTCCTAGAGATGTGGTTAGTCGTGCTATATTTGACTATGCACAAAAAACTTCTTCACAGGTTTACTTATCTTTTAAAAATTTCAAAAAAGCTTTTTTCAAAAAAAGATTTCCAAATATTTATAAAAATCT
Source organism: Arcobacteraceae bacterium (assembly GCA_023229945.1). Taxonomy (GTDB): domain Bacteria; phylum Campylobacterota; class Campylobacteria; order Campylobacterales; family Arcobacteraceae; genus UBA6211. The sequence goes on from JALNYH010000003.1 coordinate 130,123, forward strand.
AAAAGAACTTGGCTTTGAGTTACCTTTTGAAAGAGTTCCTATTTCTCCAGCTTTTCACTATGCCATGGGTGGAATAGAGACAAATATCAATGCCAAAGTAAAAGGGATGAAAAATCTTTATGCTATAGGTGAGGTTGTTTGTACTGGTGTACATGGAGCCAATAGACTCGCATCAAATTCATTACTTGAAGGGTTGGTATTTTCAAAGATTGCAGTTATGAATTCACTAAAAGATGATTTCAAAGTCGAACCTAGTGAATATAAATCATTAATCAAACATTATACTTTGTATAAGCCAACAGATAAAGTAATAAAAAATGATTTAAGAGAGCTTATGTGGACACATGCAGGGATAAGAAGGACAGAAGAAGGTCTTGAGCTTGCATTAGAAAAAGTCAATTATTACTTATCATGTGATATTGGAAGATTGCTAAAATTAAGATTACTGACAGCCAAATCAATCTTAGAAGCTGCATTAAAAAGAAAAGAGTCAATCGGGGCTCATTATATTTTATTAAAAGGAAAAGAATGAATCATGTACCTATATTAGTTTTGGATTTTGGATCTCAATATACACAACTTATTGCTAGAAAACTTAGAGAAAATGGAGTTTACAGTGAGATAGTACCTTATAATGAGGACATAACACTCATAAAAGCAAGAACTCCAAGAGGGATTATTCTATCAGGTGGTCCAGCATCAGTATATGCAAAGGACTCTTATCATCCAAGTCCTGAAGTTTTTAACCTAGGATTGCCAATACTTGGTATTTGTTATGGTATGCAACTTATTGCTCACTCTATGGGTGGAAGTGTTATTGCTGCGGATCATCATGAGTATGGAAAAGCAAAATTAAATATTGAAGGCAATTGCCCAATTTTCAAAGATACACAAGATGGTCAAATAGTTTGGATGAGTCATGGTGATAAGGTAGATGTATTGCCAAGTGGTTTTAGTAAAATTGCATATAGTGATAACTCACCTTATGCAGCTATTGCAAATATGGATAAAAATATTTTTGCATTCCAATTTCATCCTGAAGTTTATCACTCACAAGAAGGGTCAAAACTATTAAAAAACTTTGCAAAATATATCTGTGGCTGTGAAAGCACATGGAATATGGGAAATTTTGCAAAAGAACAAATTGCTAAAGTTCAAGCAAAAGTTGGAAAAGATAAAGTTCTTTGTGGAGTAAGTGGTGGAGTTGATAGCTCTGTTGTCGCTACACTTTTGGCTGAAGCAATAGGAGATCAACTTATTCCTGTATTTGTAGATAATGGACTTTTAAGAGCAAATGAAAGAGAACAAGTTGAAGCTATGTTTAAAAGTAGGGGGGTTGATCTGATAACAGTTGATGCTAGCGAGATTTTTCTTGGTAGATTGGCTGGAATTACAGACCCTGAGAGAAAAAGAAAAATCATTGGAGAAACTTTTATTGAAGTATTTGATACAGAAGCGAAAAAACATGATGGTATCAAATATTTAGCACAAGGTACACTTTATACTGATGTTATAGAATCAGTTGCAGTAAAAGGACCTAGTAAAACTATAAAATCACATCACAATGTTGGTGGACTTCCTGATTGGATGACTTTTGAGCTTATTGAGCCTTTAAGAGAAATATTCAAAGATGAAGTGAGAATTCTTGGACTTGAGCTTGGACTTCCAAGAGATATGATAGGTCGTCATCCTTTCCCAGGACCTGGTCTTGCTATCAGAATAATGGGTGAAGTAAACAAAGATGATTTAGAGATTTTAAGAGCTGCTGATACAATTATGCTAGATGTATTAAGAGCTAGTGGGTATTATGATAAAACATGGCAAGCGTTTACTGTACTTTTAAATGTTAAATCAGTAGGTGTAATGGGTGATAATAGAACTTATGATAACACAGCTTGTATTAGAATAGTTGAAGCAACAGATGGTATGACTGCAACTTTTGCTCATATTCCTCACGATATATTAGAGCAAATGAGTAGAAGAATTATAAACGAAGTTGATGGTATCAATAGGGTTGTATATGATATTAGCTCAAAACCACCAGCTACAATAGAATGGGAATAAAAATTGTCAAAAATATTTTTGACAAACAATGACAAAATATATGAAGGGGTAGTTAATCTGCCCCTTTTGGATATTAAGTTTTTAGATATTGATATAGATTTATCTGATATAGATGCTTTGGTGTTTACTTCAAAAAATAGTGCTAAGGCACTTGAACTATCAAATCTTATATGGAAACAAATCCCAGCTTATTGTATTGCTGAGCCAACAAGTACTTATATAAAATCTCTTAATGCAAATTTGGTATACACTGGGACAAATGGTCATGGAAATGAATTTGCCAAACAATTAATATCTTTATTAAAAGATAAAAAAGTGCTTTATTTAAGAGCAAAAGAGGTTGTTTCAGACTTAGAATCTATACTTGAATCAAATGGTGTACTTTTATCTTCTCTTGTTGTTTACGAAACAATTTGTTCAAAACTTAACAATATCGAGATAGAACAAGATTCAACTATTATCTTCACTTCCCCATCTTCAATAAAGTGTTTTTTCAAAAATTTCAATTGGAATGATAGTTTTAAGGCTATTTGTATAGGTAAAACAACCGCTAAGTATATGCCAAAAAATATAAATTTCCAAATACCTGAGAAAACTTCAATCGAAGCTTGTATAAACTTAGCAAAATTAATTTAAAATTAGCTATAATAAGATTATATTTTAATATAAAATTTTCCTAGGCAATGCGGGATTCCCACATTTTGAGGGTCCGATAATGTATTTCACGCGGATTTCGTAGTCACTTGGTGTGTAACGCTCAAGTTTTGTAGCAGTTCCTAAAAAGTGCTCAATCTGCAATTATTGGCTTTTAGGGCCATTTCCGTGGTTAACGCTTGCTCGGGAAAATTAAATGAGGTAAAAGGTAAAAAGTAAAAGGTAAAAATTGGCATTAATGGCTTTAAGTTTACTTTTTACCTTTTACCTTTTACCTAATCATCTTGGAGAATGTAAATGAATATTTTGATTTTAGGTAGTGGTGGTAGAGAGTATTCTATTGGTCTAGCTCTTCATAAAGAAGAAAAACATACTTTATATTTTTGCCCAGGAAATGGTGCAACAAACAACTTAGGTGAGAATATAAATATAAAAGATTATAATGAACTTGCATTTTGGGCTAAAGAAAAAGAAATAAATTTGACAATCGTAGGCCCTGAAGCTCCACTAACTGAAGGTGTTGTAGATATATTCAAAGCAAATAACTTAGTAATATTTGGACCATCAAAAGATGCTGCAAGGCTTGAGGGTTCGAAGGTGTATATGAAAAATATACTAAAAAAATATAATATTCCAACAGCTAGATTTATCGAAACAGATAAGTTTGAAGATGCCAAAAGCTTCATAGATACACTAACCGCACCAATTGTAGTAAAAGCTGATGGGCTTTGTGGTGGAAAAGGTGTTATTATAGCTAACTCAAAAGAAGAAGCAGAGGAAGCAGTATCAGATATGCTTAGTGGTTCTTCTTTTGGTGATGCTGGACTTAAAGTTGTGGTTGAAGAGTTTTTGGATGGGTATGAGCTTTCTATGTTTGCAATATGTGATGGAGATGATTTCATACTCCTTCCAGCAGCTCAAGATCACAAAAGAATAGGTGATGGTGATACAGGGCCAAATACTGGTGGTATGGGTGCTTATGCACCAACGCCTCTTGTAGATGATGAGCTTTATGAAAAAGTAAAACAAAGAATAGTTAGACCCACACTTGATGGTATGAAGCAAGAAAATGCACCTTTTGAGGGTGTTCTTTTTATTGGTGTTATGGTTGTCGGTGGAGAGCCTTATACTTTGGAGTTCAATGTAAGATTTGGTGATCCTGAATGTGAAATCCTTATGCCATTGCTTAAAACTCCTGTAAGTGAACTTTTTTATAAAGGTGCCACAAAAGACTTATCAAACCTTAAAATTGAGTTTTTACCAAAATTTGCGGTAGGTGTTGTAATGGCTAGTAAAAACTATCCTTACAGTAACTCTGATGCGGCAGAAATAATTGTAGATAAGATTGTAGATAATGATTTGATAGAAAATTCTCATATATCATATGCTGGTGTTACATTTGAAGATGACAAACTTTTTGCAACTGGTGGTAGGGTTTTGGTGTGTGTTGGACTAGGTCTTAGCATAAAAGAAGCAAGAGATAGAGCTTATGGTCTATGTGGACAAGTTCATTTTGCTGGCAAAAAGCTACGAAGCGATATTGCATATCAAGCCTTAAGGTAATCGCTAAATGATTGAAAGTTTAGACAACAAAGACCATAATACTCAAAATCTAGAACTAGCTTCTTTTGCCTCGAGAATTAAAGCTTTTATTATAGATGATTTATTAATTACTTTTATTATCGCATTGATTTTTTGGGAGCAAATAACTAAAGTAGGTGATGAGTTCGCTTCTATTTTGATGGTTTTAAATTCTTATGTTATTCCAGTTATGATTTTGAAAATAACTTATCATACATTTTTTGTATGGTATTATGGTGCAACTGTTGGCAAATATCTAGCAAAAATAAAAGTTATTGATTATAATGATTTTGGTAAAGTCACTTTGGTTAATTCTTTAGTAAGGTCAATCGGAAGAATATTGAGTGAAATGTTTTTTTATATTGGATTTATATATGCCTATTTTAATGATGGAAGACAAACATTTCAAGATAAAATTGGTAAAACATTGGTTGTAAATGCGTAAATATTTTTTATTTTTTATTTTTTTAACTACTTTTATATTATCAGCAAATGAAGATATAAAGCAAGAGCAGTTTCAAGTTGTTGCAAAACATTTAGATTATCAAGATGATATCATTACAGCTACTGGCGATGTAATTATGTTTTCCCCGACTTACTATATAACGGCTCAAAAAATTGTTTACAATAAAAATAAAAATCAAGTTGATTTATATGACAATGTAAATATATTAAAAGATAATAAAAATTTATCTATAAGTGATTATTCTTTTATGGAATTTGATGTTTCTTCTTTCTCTGATGTCGTATTTTTATTGTATGATAATGACCTATGGATTGAGTCATCTTCAATGTCTTCAAAAGGTGATGATGTCTTTTTGAAAGAGTCATATATGTCTAGTTGTGATTGTAATAATCCAGATTGGAGTATCAAATTTTCAAGTGGTGCTCATTATGATAAATACAGTTGGTTACAAACTTTTAATAATAGACTCTATATAAAAAATATTCCCGTATTATATTTCCCATATTTTGCATTTTATACAAATACAGATAGACATTCTGGGTTTTTAATGCCAACTATTGGATATTCTAGTAAAGAAGGACTCCAATATATTCAACCTTACTATTATGCACCAACTGATGATTTTGACTTAGAATTTGTTCCGCAATATAGAGCAAAAAGAGGTAACGGTTTATATACATATTTAAGATATGCTGATAGTCCTGATTCTATGTTGAAAATGCACTATGGTCATTTTAAAGAAAAAAAAGCTTTCCAAGAAGAACATGAATTGAAAAACCAAGACCATTACGGATTTACTCTAAACTATGAAAGGTCTAATATATTTGCATCAAAAGAAAATCAGGATGGATTTTATGCAAATTTAGATTTTTTAAGAGATATTGAATATAAGACATTAGAGGAGCGTTCAAATAATAGCAATAGTTCATATACATCAGAATATAATGTGAACTCTTATCCTAGTAAAACAGAATCGAATATTAATTATTTCTATAAAACAAATGATGATTATTTTGGGACTTATTTAAGATATTATAAAGATACTTCAAAAGAATCTAATGATGCAACTATTCAAAAATTACCAGTATTACATTATCATAAATTTTCAACACCACTTATAGCACAAAATTTTTTATATTCTATGGATGCTAATTTTACAAATTACCACAGAACAAAAGGTTTAAAAGAAAGAGAAACTACTGTTAGTATGCCATTTTTTTATGGGACAAGCCTGTTCGATGATTATATAAATATTTCTCTTCAAGAAGAAATATTTTTTGCATACTTAGATTATGATGAAAATGATTTAACACAAAAGTTTGATAATGGACAATATTTCCAATTTAGACATAGTGCAACAGTATCTACAAACCTTATAAAAGCTTATGATTTATTTATTCACACCATGAATCTAGGTACGACTCTTTATTTACCAAATAATGCAACAACAAAAGGTGATTTATATAATATTTCTAATGAAAATACATTACTTGCTGATTACCCAATTACGCAAGCCAAAAAGAATTTGTCTTTTTGGCTCAGTCAATCATTTTATCATAGAGATTTTGCAACATTATTTTTAAATCATAGAATAAAACAATCAATTTTATATGATGGAGATGGCAACTCAAAGCTTGGAAATTTGGAAAATGAAATATATTTTTATCATCAGTTTGGCTCAATTTCAAATAGACTATTTTACAACCATGAAGACAATAAATTAATTCAATCATCTACAACTTTACGGCTTGTATATGATAATTATTTTTTAAATGCTGGACATTATTGGACACAGCTTACTCCACATTCAAACAAACTAGACACGGAATCAATATCTTATGAGCTAGGTTTTGGATTTTGGAAAAATTATAAGCTTTCATATCGAGAAAATTACAATATACATGATAAAATCTTAAATAAAAAAGAGTATAGGTTGATTGTAGATAGAGGCTGTTGGTACTTAAACTTTAGTATTGCTGATGAATTAGTATCATCATCTAGATTAGATAACAAACCTCTTAGACAAGATGTGATATACTTTTTTGTTGAGCTAAGACCAATAGGTGGTATTGATTATGAGTATACGATGAAAGATAAACCAAATAATGAATAGTATTTCATATAGGGACTGCAATGGAAAATAAAAATATTTTTGAAGATAGACTAGATGCAGCTAACCAACTTTTAAAAGTTTTGCCAGTTGAAAATATGAAACTTGAAAGTTGGATTGTATTTGCTACATCCACAGGGGCTCTACCAATAGCCAAGGAGATAGCAAAGGCTATAGATGGTCAGTTTGATTTTATGTTTAGCGAAAAAGTTATGGCTCCATTAAATAGTGATTGTGAAATTGCAATTGTTACAGAAAAAGAAGAAGTAGTAATCCATGAAGAGCTTGTGAGATCATTTGATATAAATATAGAAGCAATTTTTGTAAAAGCAAAAGAAGTTTTTGAGCAAAAACTATTACCACTACTTAGAATACATAGACAGAAAGATTTAATAAATCTAGAAGGCAAAAATGTTTTATTAGTAGATGAAGGTTTAAATACTGGGCTTACAATGATGGCATGTATAAAAACTGCGATTAAGCTTGGAGCTAAATCTGTTTCTGTTGCAACTCCAATCATTCCAACTGCTACTATAAGTGATTTGGAGTCAATTGCGGATGATTTGTATTATTATAGGAAAATAGACCATTTTGTATCAATAGATTTTTATTATAAGAGTTTAGAGTATATACCCCAAAGTGAAATAGAAACATATTTAAAAAAGGAAAACCATGTCAATAGTTTGTGAATTTGAAGTTAATAATTTAAAAGAGGTTTATACGGTAAATCATGTTGCAAAACAAGCCAATGGTTCTGTAATGTTACAAGTTGGAAAGTGTGTAGTTTTAGCAACAGTTGTAACAGAATTTGATAATCCTGTAAGTGAAGATTTTACCCCTTTAACTGTTCAGTATATAGAAAAAACTTATGCATCTGCAAAATTACCAGGCGGTTTTATAAAAAGAGAAGGCAAACCTAGTGATTTTGAAACACTTACATCAAGAGTTATTGATAGAAGTTTAAGACCACTTTTCCCTGCTGGGTATGTATATCCAACTACTATTACTGTTATGGTTTTAAGTGCGGATAAAGATGTAGATATGCAAGTAGTTGCACTAAATGCAGCTTCAGCAGCCCTTTATCTTTCTGATTTGCCAATCAATAAACCAGTTTGTGGCGTAAGAATAGCAAAAATAAATAATCAAGTAGTAGTGAATCCTATGCAATCTTTGATTAAAGATTCTACTTTAGATTTATATGTTGCTGGTAGTGAAAATGAACTTTTAATGATTGAAATGAAATCTATCTCAAGTGCAGAAATAGTAGATACAGGTATTGATTCATTTACAACTATACATAATGCAAATGAAGTTGATGAAAAACAATTAGTAGAGTTGATACAAGTTGCACAAGATGCCATAAAAGAAGCAACTGGTACATATTCCAAAGGACTTGAGTTATATAAAAAGATTGATGCTAAAGTAGAATTAAAACCATTTAATGTAGATGTAAAACTTTTAGATTATATTAGAAGCACTTATCAATCAGAAATCAAAAATGCACTTACAAAACTTGCTAAAAGTGAAAGAGCAAGCGAACTTAAACAACTTGCTAAACAAGTAGTAACTGAGAGTTTTGTGGTGGAAAATGGATTTGAGTATAAAGAAACATACGAGGCATTAAGTATAGTAAAAAAAGAAATTGTAAGAAGCATGATATTGAAAGATAAAGTAAGAGCAGATGGAAGAGGGCTAAAGACAGTTAGACCCATCTCAATAGAAACTAATATTTTACCTTCGGCTCATAGTAGTTGTTTATTTACAAGGGGCGAAACTCAGGCACTAGTAGTTGGTACACTCGGTGGTTCAAAAGATGGACAAATGTATGAGATATTAACTGAAAAGTCGACAGATATAGAAAGATTTATGGTACATTATAATTTTCCAGGATTTAGCGTAGGCGAGGCTAAGCCAATTTTTGGAGTAGGAAGAAGAGAACTAGGTCATGGAAATTTAGCAAAAAAAGCATTAGAAAGTACGATTAGTAAAGATTTCACAGATACAATAAGAATTGTTTCAGAAATTTTAGAATCAAATGGAAGCTCTTCGATGGCAACTGTGTGTGGTGGTTCTATGGCTTTAAAAGCAGCTGGAGTTGAAATAAGTGGCTTGGTTGCTGGTGTTGCTATGGGGCTTGTTACTGAAAACAATGAATATGCAATTTTAACTGATATTATGGGTCTTGAAGATCATGATGGTGATATGGATTTTAAAGTTGCTGGTACAAAAGATGGAATTACTGCTTTACAAATGGATATTAAATTGGGTGGAATTGAGCTAAGTGTTCTTGATGAAGCGTTATTGCAGGCAAAAGAGGGCAGGTTACATATTTTAAATATTATGGAAAAAGCTGCTGATGAAATAAAGCCTAGTGAGGCTTTGCCTATGGTTGAACAATTCATTATTGATCCGTCAAAAGTTTTTGCAGTAATAGGTAAAGCTGGGCAAACCATAAAAGATATTATAGAAAAATTCAATGTAACAATTGATTTAGATAGAAATAGTGGAAATGTAAAAATTAGTGGTGAAACTCAAGAAGGAATTTTGCAAGCAAAAGACCATATAATAAGTATTACAAATAATACTCAAAAGAAATCAAATCAACCGCTAGATTTTGAAAAAATTTATGCAACAGATGATATATTTGATTCTACAATTGAAAGAATTACAGATTTTGGTGCTTTTGTAACTTTACCAAAGGGTGGAGAAGGTTTATTGCATATTTCAAAGATGTCTGATAAAAGATTAAATAAAGTAACTGATGTATTTAATGTTGGCGATGCGGTTAAAATCAAGGTTTTAAGTGTAAAAAAAGATAGAATAGAGTTAAGTTTAGCAAATTTATAATGTTTTAAAGTTTATTTATGTTAAGATACAAACAAATAATGTTTGAGTTAGAAAAGATCAAGGGGATTTTATGGCAAAATTATTAATAGTTGATGACTCAACGATGCTAAGAGATATGTTGAGTTATGCATTAAGTGAAGGTGGATATAGCGATGTTGTTGAAGCTGTTGATGGAGTTGATGGTTTAGAGAAGGCTAAGTCTGCTTCTTTTGACTTAATTATAACTGATGTAAATATGCCTAATATGGATGGTTTGACATTAATAGGTGAGCTTAGAAAATTATCACAATACAGCTCAAAACCAATTTTGGTTTTGACAACCGAAAGAAGTGATGAAATGAAAGCAAAAGGTAAAGCAGCGGGTGCAACTGGATGGATTGTTAAACCTTTTGTTCCAGATCAATTACTAAAAGCTGTAAATATAGTTTTAAGTAGATAAAAATTTAATAAAAAATAAATTAAAAAGGGTTTGATATGGCTGGTTTTGATATTTCTATGTACAGAGAGATGTTTATGGAAGAGGCTACTGAGCTATTTGAGTCTGCTGACAATGTACTTCTTGAAGCTGAAAATAATGGTTCTTTAACAGAAGAGCAAATGGGTCAGTTATTTCGTGATGTTCATACGCTCAAAGGAAGTGGAGCTTCTGTAGAATTAGTCTTTTTTGCTAAATTTACTCATGAAGTAGAAAACATGATGGATAAACTAAGAAATCATGTAATAAAATTTATTCCTGAAATGGCTTCTACATTAATAGACTGTATGGATGTTATGAAAGAAATTTTACATCTTGAAGCAGCTGGAGATATGAACCAAGAAAAATTAGAAGAAATGACACATGGACTTATATCTGATATTAAAAGCTATGTTGCTGGTAGTCATTCTGCACAAACATTATCAAATGAAAATGTAGAAACAACAATAAGTCAATCAATACCTACAATACATCAAGAAAGTGAGAATATAGGTTTTTATGATGAAGATCTTGATGCTAGTAAATTTAACAAAGCTTATGGCTTTTTTAAAGAAGAATATCAAGATATACAAGCTTTTGGATTTTATAGTGATGAATTACAAGAAAAAAGCAATAATACACCTACTGTAGCTTCAAAAAATTATGAAGAAAATGATAACTTTGGATTTTTTGACGATATGCCAGCTATAAACCCTAATAATAAAGAATTAGAACATGAAAGTAAGGCTACACCTATAGTAGAAAAAAAACCTATTGTAGCACAACCTGTATCTAAGCCTATAGTATCAAGACAAGCTCCTGCAGAAAGCTCAATCAAAAAAGAAGACAGTAGTGAGAAAGCATCTGCTGTATCAGCAGCAACAAATAATATCAGAGTTAATCTTGATAAAATAGATACTTTAATGAATAATGTTGGAGATTTGGTTATTACTAATGCTATGCTTACACAATTTGCTACAACTATAGTTGAGACAAAGACAAGAGCTTCGGTACTTGAAAGACTTGAACTTCTTGAGCGTCATATTAGAGAGATGCAAGATTCGATTATGAGTATAAGAATGGTTCCTATGGAATCTATTTATTCAAAATTTCCTAAAGTTATAAGAGATATTTCAAAAAAACTGAATAAAAAAGTAGATTTCAAACATCATGGTGATGCTGTTGAAATTGATAAAGCTATGATTGAAGGACTAACAGATCCATTAATGCATATTATCAGAAACTCTCTTGATCATGGTATTGAAACGCCAGAAGATAGATTAAGAGCTGGGAAAAATGAAACTGGTAATATTACAATAGGTGCCGAACAAGCAAATGGTCAAATGATTATTACTATAAAAGATGATGGTAAAGGGATTGATGGTAACAAAGTTGCTGCTAAATCACTAGAAAAAGGGTTAATAGATGAGAATCAATTAGCTCAAATGAATGAAAACGATAAAGCAATGCTTGTATTTGGAGCAGGGGTGAGTACGGCTGATGTTATCACTGATGTATCTGGGCGTGGTGTTGGTATGGATGTTGTTAAAACAAATATTCATAAACTAGGTGGAATTATAAGACTTGAAACTGAAATTGGGTATGGTACAGTTATCACAATAGTATTACCACTAACACTAGCTATTCTTGATGGTCTTGATATTGCTGTAGGCGATAAAAAATTCATACTTCCATTAAGTGCAATAGTTGAGTCACTTCAACCTACAAAAGAAATGATCAAAAAAATTGGTGATGGAACTCAAGATTTATTGATGTTAAGAGAAGAGTTTATCCCTGTTGTTAAATTATACCAATTATTTAATGATGTTGAACCAAAATATCACAATCTTGAAGATGGTATGCTTATAGTTGTAAAAGCTGGAAATCAAAAAGTAGCATTATTTATAGATGAGTTTTTACATCAACACCAAGTAGTTGTAAAACCACTAGATAAAAACTTCAGAAGTGTTGAAGGTATCGGGGCTGCTACTGTAAGAGGTGATGGAAGTATAGGTCTAATCTTAGACATACTTGGAATCATTGATGCTCAGAAAAAAGTTGACAAGTTTGATTTAGAATTTAAAAAACAAAAAGTTTCATAAAATAATATTAGGAATAGTTTAATGCAAGATACTATTCATCTACACGATAAAGTTAAAGAGCTTTTGTACTCTTTAACTGGAATTACGTTAAATGAAAATAAAGACATTATGATTTCTAATAGACTTCAAAAACTAAAAAGAGATACAAGTTTTGATGGAAATTTAGATGATTTATTGGTTGCCATAGAAAATGGTAAATTTGTAACTGAATTTATAAATTCTTTTACTACAAACAAAACTCATTTTTTTAGAGAAGAGTTTCATTTTGTTGATTTAAGAGATAGAATTTTGCCAGAATTTGCACGAAATGGTAAAGAAATTAAAATGTATTGTAGTGCGAGTTCAACTGGTGAAGAGCCTTATTCTATGGCAATGACTGTTGCTGAAGTATCAGAGACACTTGGTATTAGAATCAAAGCTTCTATTTTGGCAACAGATATCGATACAAATGTATTGCAATATGCGGCTGATGGTGTATACAGATACGCAAAAAGTTCAAAAGAGTTTCCAGATTGGATTAAGCCACAAAAATATTTTAAAAAAAGAGTTCAAAAGAATTTAGCAACTGAAGAAATTCTTATCAAAGTAAAAGATGAACTTAAAAAATATTTAACATTTGGTGTTATGAATCTAAGTGACATTAATTATCCATTTGAAAGAAATGAGTTTGATGTAATATTTTGTAGGAATGTTTTAATTTATTTTAATGATGTAGACCAAAACAAAATATTAAAAAAACTTTTTAAACACCTAAAAATTGGTGGTACACTATATTTAGGGCATAGTGAAAGTCCTCAAGATTTAATAAATTATGTTACAAGAGCAGGACAAAATATATTTATAAAGAATAAGGATATTGATTGATTATTATTGGTCACAAAGATGGTAGCATAGAAAAAGCCTCCAATACTAGATTTACTCAAAAAGTTAAAGGACACTTAGCTCATACAATAATAGGTGGTGAATTTGCTGTTGGGAGTGATTTAGAGAGCATTGCATTTAAAACTTTGCTTGGGTCTTGTGTTGCTATTATGTTTTATGATCAAGAAAGTAAAATTAAGGGAATGAATCATTTTTTATTACCTCATACAAATAGTTCAAATGACGATATGAAATATGGTTTATATTCTGTTGAGGCAATGCTTAATGAAATGTATAAATTGGGATGTAGAAAGCAAAATATGATTGCAAAGATATCAGGAGGTGCTGATGTCATGAAACTAGGGCATTCAAAAGATACAATTGGCTTTAGAAATGTAACATTTGCAAAAGATTTTTGTAATGCAGAAGGCTTTAGAATAGTTTCAGAACATGTAAGAGGTGAACATGGTAGGTTAATTTTATTGGCTGATAATTTTGAAACTTTTATTAAAGTTACACAAAAAAGTGAAACTGATGCACAGATTTCTGCAGAAGAAGCAAAATTACAAAGAGAAATTTCAAAATCACCAGTTATCAAAGAGTATGTTGGTGGTGTTGACTTATTTGATGCTCCACATCAAGCAGAACCTGAGATGGAAATAGAACTTTTTTAGTTCAATAAAAAGGGAAATATAATATGTATAGCGTTCTTGTAATTGATGATTCACCTTCTATGAGAAGGGTTATTACTGATTTAATAAACCAAATAGATGAGTTTGAAGTAATCGCTACAGCGACGGATGCATATGATGCTAGAGAAAAAATCAAAGAATATGAGCCTGACTTGGTTACTATTGATATAAATATGCCAAAAATGGATGGTGTTACATTCTTGAGAAATCTCATGAGGCTTCATCCTATGCCAGCAGTTGTAATATCTGGTGAAAGTGTAAGGGGAAATAATATTTTTGATGATGGTGCAGTTGGATTTGTACCAAAACCTGAAGGTGGCGAAAGTATCCAGTCTTTTGGTGAAAGAATCAAAGATACACTTTTGAATTTAACCTTTTTATTAAAACGATATACACTAAAAAAACCAAAAGGTACAAAAACTTTGGTAAGTAAAAAACCAAATAGTTTAAATAGTGGCAATTTTGAAGTAGAAAGAAAAGTTCATCCAGATGAAGTATTACCTAAAAAGCCAGCTATTATAAGTGGTTCTAGGGTTATAGGAATAGGGTCATCAACTGGTGGTGTAGAATCATTATTGAGAGTTTTTTCCAATTTGATTAGTGGATTACCCCCTATAATTATTACACAACATATACCTTATGGTTTTTCTAGTTCATTTGCTCAAAGGTTAAATCAAAGTTCAGAATTGACAGTATATGAGGCAGAAGATGGAATGATTCTTGAACGCTCACATGCATATCTAGCCCCTGGAAACAAACACTTAACGCTAGAAAAACAAAGAGATAACACTTATAAAATAGTGTTGCTAGATACTTTAAAAGTAAGTCGTCATAAACCTAGTGTTGATATTATGTTTAGAAGTATGAACAATACTGTAGGTGGAAGTGCCATGGCTGTAATGATGACAGGTATGGGTGATGACGGAAGTATTGGAATAAAAGAGTTATATGATAGTGGTGCATACACTGTAGCTCAGAATGAAGAAAGTTGTGTTGTTTTTGGTATGCCAGCAAAAGCTATAGAAGCAGGTGCTATTAAAGATATTTGCCATCTCAATGATATCGCAAGATATATCATTGAGTTTGCCAATAACAAAAGAAGATAATAACTCCTATTTGTCAAAAATATCAGCACTTTTTTTGAGTCTATTTTTGTCAAAGTGTGTGTATATTCTTGAAGTATTGATATCGCTATGACCTAAAGCCTCTTGAACTAATATTAAATCATGACTTTGGTTGTATAATTTTGTTCCGAAGCTATGTCTTAGCATATGAGCACCATTTTTTTCTTTTCTTAGCCCTGCTACAAGCAGTATTTTTTCCATGATATACGAAACATATGGTTGAGATAGTTTTTTGCCAGTTCGACTGCAAAAGAGTAGGTCGCTATTTAATGGCTTATATTGTAGCCATTCTTCCATGTCTTTTTGAACATTTGCAATCTTCATCATTGAGGTACGATATTTATTTCCTTTTCCTTGTATTTGAAAAATATAGTATCCATCTTCTTTTGCGATATCTTTTTGTTTTAATCCAAGCACCTCAGATACCCTCATACCAGTAAAAAGTATTGTTTTGATAAGTAACCTGTTTTTAGCTCTTGAATAATCTTTAAATTCAGTTTTTTCAATAGCTTCTAAAAATCTTTTTATTTCTTCATCATTTAAGTGAGTAGGGAGCTTTGTTCCTTTTGTACCGGACAGTCCTGCCCAATTTTTGACTTCAAATCCAAATATATACGAATTGCCATTGTCATCTTTATTTTCTTTATCTAAATATTTAAAAAAGGACAAAATAGCCATTTTATAGTTTTTTTTAGTAGCATCACTAAGTTTTGATGTATGAATAGCTAAGAAATCTATAATAAATTCTAAATCAATCTCTTTCATTGAAGCAAATCCAGCCTTACAAAGCTCATAATAGAGTTTTTCCAAAGGATTAATATAGGTGTTTATACCAATAAGTCCACATTGTCTTGCACTTTTAGAAATCTCTTTTAGCTCGTCCATAGAGTTAATGCTTTTTCTGAACTTATAGAGAATCTCTTGGAAGTCATCGACATGTTCAACTTGACGATTAGATAGAGTCGTTAATTTCATTTTAACAAAATTTTGCATCCAAAAAAGTAAGCTTTTATCAAAAGTATCAAGAAAATCTATAGGATATCTCATATATAAACCTCCATATTGTATTGTACTGATTATTGTCTAGTCTAATCATATCATATATAACATTAATTCTAATTGATGAAAACTTAGATTTTCACAGAAATATATATAACCCTCTATCAGAACAAAGACCCAGTCTCATACAAATCATCAGCATGTGATTTTTTGTTGCTTTTTAAATACAAATCACCACTACATGACTGATAAATCATATAATCACCTACTTGAATGTATTCACTAAAATCAATATTGCTACTACCTTCATCATAATTTATAATCAAACTAGACAAAAAGTATTCTACAACAGATGGTGACATTGTGTCAATGGTGTAGGATAGTTTACTGAAATCTCCTATACTAACACCAAAGGACATGTAAACATTAACTTTATCTAGTTGAGAAAAACTCACTTCTTTTATACCGTTTACTTTGTGCTGCTACCTATTTCCGCCAAATCCACTTAGTAAGTTTTCCATTCTTTGAAGGTCTATTTTGGCAGTACTAATCTCTTCTTCAGATTCATTGTTACTAGACAAGGTTAACTCTTCTTGAGTTTCTTCTATTATTAAGTCTTCAAACAGTTCTTTTGGCTCTTGTTTGTGCATAATATGTTCAACCTTAGCTGTAACATTGCCAGTAAACAATGATTCTATTTTTCCAAGCATTGATGTGATGTCTTCCGTTTGTTTGTCTGTGGTGTCACTTAAGTCTTCAATTTTTTGTTGAAGATCTAAATTATCATCTTCAAGTTCTTTTATTTTATTAGTTAATTTACTATTTTCTTTTTGCAATTCTTCGTATGCAGTTATAAGTCTATTTAGTGCCTCTGATAATACTTGTGTTGACTGTTTCATTTTATACCTCTTTATGTGTTATACTAATTAATATTATGAAGTAATTATACCAAATTTTTTATTGATTTCAGCTAATAATTCCATCAATTTTCAATAATGATTCAACTTCTGGCTTTCTATTTGCAAATTCAAAATATAAGTCACTCATATCTTTTGCTCCACCACTAGCCAATATAATATCTTTATATTTTTTACCAAGTGTGCTATCAAATACCCCTTTTTCTAAAAACAAATAAAAAGCATCAGCACTTAGGACTTCAGCCCATTTATAGCTATAGTACCCTGCACTATAACCTCCACTAAATATATGGGAAAAGCTATTTTGAAATTTGTTATATGATGGCGGAATTATTACCGATATATCTTTTCTAATATCATCTAGTAATATCTGTACTTGAGATTGTGTTTGGATTGATGACTGATATAGCTTGAAATCAAATAAAGCAAACTCAACTTGTCTCAAAGTTGCCAATGATGACTGAAAGTTTCTTGCATTTTTGAGTTTTTCTATATCCTTTTCTCCTAATATCTCTCCAGTTTGGTAATGCTTAGCAAACATTTGTAAAACTTCTTTTTCATATGAAAAATACTCCAAAAATTGTGATGGAAACTCCACTGTATCCCACATAACTCCACTTATTCCACTCACAAAAGGCTCATTAATCTTTGTTAAAAGATGGTGTAGCCCATGCCCTAGCTCATGAAATAAGGTTACTACATCGTTGTGCCTCAATAATGATGGAACTTTATCGGTTGAAGGTGGAAAATTACAAACAATAAAAGCTGTTGGCAGTGATAAGATATCATCTTTAATATATCTACTGTGCCAATTATTCATCCATGCACCACCACTTTTATCTTTTCTAGCTTCAAGATCAAAATAAATTCTAGCTATTGGTGTATTGTTTTCATAAATATCATATGCTTCAACTTTATCATCCCATGTATTTGTGTTTGATTTGATAAAGCTTATATTAAATATTTTATTTAAGAATTCAAAAATACCCTTTACGACAGATTTTTGTTCAAAATATGGACGATAATGTTCTTCATCTATGTCATACTGTTTTTTTCTAAGCTTTTCACTATAGTATGTCAAATCAAAGCTTTTTAAATCTTGTATATTATCAATGTCAAATGCTATCTTTTGTACTTCTTGTACCTCTTGTATTGCTTTTTCTTTTGCCTTAGAGGCAAGATTATATAAAAAATCAATTACTTCATCTTCTGTTTTTGCCATTTTACTATCAAGTGAAAGCTGAGCATAGTTTTCAAAGCCCAAAAGCTTTGCTTTTTGTTGTTTTAATTCCAATATTTTTTCAATAATATCACCATTTTGTGGTGCTCTTGTGCTATATGCTTTATAAAGCTCTTCTCTTTTTTCTCTATTGCTACCATAAGTCATATATGCTATATATGATGGCATATGTAAAGTAAACTTGTATTTTATGATTCCATCTAGTTCAATTTTTGCAAGTTCTATGTCACTTTGTGGCAATTCTTTTACATCTTCGTAGGTGTCTACTATCATTTCAAAACTATTTGTTGCATTCAAAATATTTTGAGAAAACTCTTTATTTAGTTTACTTAGTTCTAAATTTATATTTTTTAGTATATCTTTATCCCCCTGTAAAAGATTACAACCATTTCTTGCCATCTCTTTTATTTCGTTTTCCAAAACTTTATTTTGTATATCACTTAAAGAGCTTTTATAGTTATCCTGTATAGCTTTTAAAGCATTATACAAACTAACATTCTGAGACAAATCACTATCGTATTCAGAAAGCAATGGAATACATTTTGCGTAAACTTCTTGAGATATATCAGAGTTCTTAACTGAGTCAATATGAAATATAGGAGTTATATACTCCCCTACTCTTTCTTGCATATTTTGAAATGGTTTTACAAAATTCTCATAATTTTTATTGGTTTGTTTCAGTAACTGCTGAAGATACTCTTTATTCTCATTTAAAATTTTTTCCAGTTCATTATGGGCATTTTCGAGGTTTGTTATATCAAATTCTTTAAACATATATTAAATTCTCCAATTTTTTATAAAAGTATACTAAAAATTCGCTTTTTTTAGATATAATACGCAACATTTTAAATAAATTATTCACAAAATACTATTTAAAGTGAAACATCGGCACCTTTGAAAAGTCTTCTAATTTTTCAAAGGTGCCTTAATACAGAAGGATCGAGATGACATTTGAAGAATTTGGTTTTAAAAGTAAAATAATTGAAGCCATCAATGAAGCTGGTTTTAAAGAACCAAGCCCAGTACAAAAAGAGGCTATGCCCGTTGTACTACAAGGTAGAGATATAGTTGCGCAAGCACATACAGGAACAGGTAAAACTGCTGCATTTGGATTACCAATTTTACAGCAATTAAAACTTAACGGAACAGTTGAAGCTGTGGTTATAGTTCCTACAAGAGAACTTGCGGTGCAAGTAAGTGATGAGTTATTTAAATTTGGTAAATTTTTAGGGATAAAAACTGCTACGGTTTATGGTGGTAGCTCATACTCAAGACAATTGAAACATATTGAAAGTGCTTCTATTATAGTTGCAACACCTGGAAGATTTTTGGATCTTTTAAATAATGGTCAAATCAATATAAACCCAGCATTTGTAGTTTTAGACGAAGCTGATGAAATGCTAGATATGGGATTTTTGGAAGATATTAAATCTATCTTTAAATTTTTGCCAAGCGACAGACAAACATTGATGTTTTCTGCAACAATGCCAAAAGAGATTAAAGAATTGTCAAAAACAATTCTAAATAATCCACATTTTATCAGTGTTACAACTGGTGAAGTTACAAATAAAAACATAAAACAATACTATTATGTGGTAGAAGAATATGAAAGAGATGATGCTTTGATTAGACTTCTTGATTATAAAAATCCACACAAAAGTATAATTTTTTGTAGAATGAAAAAAGAAGTTGACAGACTTAGCACATTCTTGGTTTCTCAAGGATATAGTGCAAAAGGTCTTCATGGTGATATGGAGCAAAGACAAAGAGAAGAAGTAATCAAAAGCTTCAAAGGTGGTAATATAGAAATTCTTATTGCTACAGATGTTGCAGCTCGTGGACTTGATGTAAATGATGTAAGTCATGTATTCAACTACCATATCCCTTTTGAAAGTGAAAGTTATGTTCACAGAATCGGAAGAACAGGAAGAGCAGGAAAAGAAGGTTTGGCTATTTCTATAGTAACTCCTCATGAATTCAACTCTCTTGTAAGAATACAAAAAAGTGTTGGAGCAACACTAGAATCTCGTGTAATTCCTACAATTTCTGAAGTAAGAGAAAAAAATCAAACTTCACTATCAAAAAAAATTGCAGACCAAGAAATATCACAAGCTGCTCAAATGTTGGTAGAAACATTAAAAGAACAATTTGATATATCTACAATTGCTTACAAACTTGCTTCTGTTGTATTTCAAGAACAAGATGTTGGAGGAAAAGATACAATTGGTAAAAGCTCAACTGAAGTAAATAGACTTATTTCTAACTACAGAGAAGAAAAAAGTGGAAGTTCTAAATATAGAGGTAGAGGTCCAAGAAGTGGCGGAGGAAGAAGCGGAGGATTCAGTGGCAAAAGTGCTGGTGGATCTAGCGGTTCTAGAAGTGGAGGTTCATCAAGAGATGGTGGAGGAAGTAGAAGTTCAGCACCAAGAGATGGTGGAAGCAGAAGCCAAAGCCCAAGACCAGGAAGCAGTAGCGGATCTTCAAGAAATAGATAATTTTTTGATATATGCAAGCTTTAAAAGAAACTATACACTCACTACCTAATGGTAGTGGTGTGTATCAGTATTTTGATAAAGATGGCAAAATACTTTATGTAGGGAAGGCGAAATCATTAAGAAATAGAGTAAAAAGCTATTTTAGATTTACCCCTGCCCTATCCCCACACGATACATTATCCCCTAGAATTTTTAAGATGATTAGCGAGGTAGCCACACTTGAATATATAGTGTTGCCAAGTGAAAATGATGCTTTGATTTTAGAAAACTCTTTAATAAAACAACTTAAACCAAAATACAATATATTGCTACGAGATGATAAAACATATCCGTATATTTATATAAACTTTGATGATGACTTTCCTAGAATTGAAATTACTAGAAAAGTAATAAAATCTAAAAATGTTAAATATTATGGACCATACTCAAGTGGTGCTAGAGATATATTGGATTCTATATATGATATAGTTCCACTTGTACAAAAAAAGAGTTGTCTAAAATCAAAAAAAGCCTGTTTATTTTATCAAATTGGCAAATGCCTAGCTCCTTGCGAAGCTAAAGTAACAAAAGAAGAATATAGACTTCTTTTGGATGAAGCACTAAGTCTTATTTCAAATAAAACAATACTTATTCAAAAACTACAAGACAAAATGGTAGATTTATCATCAGAACTTAGATTTGAAGAAGCCAAAGTTTTGAGAGACAGAATCTCCACTATAGAAAAATCTCAAATTCAAACAGGGGTTGATTTTGCTACAATTGAAAATATAGATTTATTTGCTACACTTTTTGAAAATCAAAGAGGTATAGTTGTAAAAATGTTTATCAGAGAAGGCAAACTTGTCAGTAGTAGCTACGATTATCTAAAAAGTGATTTTGAATTTGACTTTGATGAGATTTATTCTAGAGCTATTATTGAGTATTATAATTCAAATGAAATCTTGGTTGTTCCTCAAAGTATAATTGTCTCCCACCCTATTTCTGATGAAACGCAAAAAACCCTTGAAGACTTCATATATAGTAAATTTTCAAAGAAAATAGAGCTAACACACCCAAAAGTTGGTAAAAAAAAGGAACTTTGTAATATTGCCATATCAAATTGTCAAGAATTATTAAGAATAAAACATAATACAACGGATACTTTTATACAAAATGCCATAAAAGAACTTTGTGAATTACAAAACATACCAACTAGAATAGAAGTTTTTGATAACTCACACCTACAAGGTGCTGGAATTGTAGGAGGTATGGTAGTGTATGATGATAACAAATGGGACAAGTCATCATATAAAATGTATCATCTAGAAGCAAAAGATGAATATGGGCAAATGAAAGAGATGCTAAGTAGAAGAGTCAATGCTTTTGAGCAAAATCCACCTCCTGAACTTTGGGTAATAGATGGCGGTAAGACTTTATTAAACCTTGCTCGAGATATACTCTCTAGCGTTGGAGTGGATATTGATGTAATTGCTATTGCAAAAGAGAAAATTGATGCGAAAGCAAACAGAAGTAAAGGTAAAGCAAATGATATCCTATATACAAAAGAAAATATCATCAAACTTCTTCCAACCGATAAGAGATTGCAATTTATCCAAAAACTAAGAGATGAGGCACATAGATTTGCGATATCATTTCATAAAAAAACAAAATTAAAATTAGATCGTGAAATATCTTTATTAAAAGTCAGAGGAATTGGGGAAGCTAAAGTAAAAAAACTTTTAAATCATTTTGGCTCATTTGAATCTATCAAAAAAGCAAATTTACAATCAATCAAAGAAGTTTTAAACGAAAAAGATGGTATTCTTCTACGAGAATATTTTGACACAAAGAGATAGGCATTGGCAAAAATTATACTAAATAAATTAAATTACTTTCATAATCTTGATACAATCAATCAAAAACTAAACAATACGGATAAAATTGCAGTTGTATTAAAAGATAATGCATATGGACATGGACTTATGCAAATAGCTAAGCTTGCAAATGAATATGGAATAAAAAAAGCAGTTGTTAGAACTATCAAAGAAGCTGAAGAAATTAGTCATCTATTTGACTATATATTGGTGCTTGCTGAGACAATAAATCAAAGTTGTTCACATACTTTTCACATAGCAATTAATTCTTTACAAGATATAAACAATATATGTAAAAACACCAATGTACACCTAAAAATAGATACGGGTATGCACCGTAATGGTATTACTATAGAAGAGCTAGAAGAGGCTATATACCGCATTTCTAAGGCTAATTTAAACCTAACTGGGGTATTTACGCACTATAGAAGTTCTGATGTTTTATCAAGTGAATTTTTTTGGCAACAAACAAATTTTAATAACATAAAAAATGAAGTTAAAACTATATGTGAAAAACTTTCTCTTTCTTTGCCACACTTCCATAGTCTCAACTCTAGTGGCATTTTTAGATGTGAAAAAGTTGATGATGATTTTGTAAGAATTGGAATTGCATGCTATGGATATTGTGATAATAAATTTCCACTTTATGAACCAAAACTAAAACCAGTTGCTTCTTTGGTGGCAACTAGACTCTCAACTACGCATCTAAAAAAAGGTAATCGTATTGGATACGGTGGCGAATTTGAGGCATCACAAGATATGGCATCATCAACATATGACATAGGGTATGGAGATGGCTTTTTAAGACTTACCCCAAACCATGGACAATATATCACACCAAAAGGGTTTACTCTTCTTGGTAAAGTTTCAATGGATTCTTTGTCTTTGGATACCAATGAAGAGGAAGTTGTAATATTTGATGATGTAAATCATTTGGCACAACTTCATAGAACTATCACTTATGAAATATTGACATCTTTATCTTCACAGATAAAAAGAGTTATAGAATGATAAAAGCTTTATTGCTCTGTAGCTTATTGGCTGTTGGTTTGTTTGGCAATGAGTTTTTAAGTAATGCAAAAGAAGCACAAAAAGATGACAAACACAAAGAAGCTATGGCGTTGTTTTATAAAGCTGCAAAATACGATGGCTCACCAGAAGCAATATATCAACTTGGTAAATATTTCTATGAAGGTAGATTTATAAAACAAAATTACTCAAAAGCAAAAGATTTTTTTGAACAAGCTTCTAAAGCTGGATATCTTGATGCAAGATATGCTTTGGGTATTTTTTATTTTAATACCAAGAATCCATACCACAACTATAGTACAGCATATAATATCTTTTTGGAACTATCAAACGAAGGACATGCTCCGTCTCAAAATCGACTAGGAATGTATTTGGCATTTGGGCTAGGCGCAGATAAGGATTATAAAGAAGCAGTTAAGTGGTTTGAGAAATCAGCCGAAGCGGGATATGTGACTGGACAATGTCATCTGGCTTTAATGTATGCTAGTGGTAAAGGTGTTTTTCCCAATTTAGGTCGCGCTAGAGTATTGGCAGAAGATGGTTATAACGCAAAAAATCCAGTTTGCGTACAAGTATGGGAAACTTTTAAGCTATTTAACTACTCTCAAGATAAAGGTTTTAGAAGCATAACAAAATAAAATAACTTTGTTTATTTTATAAAATATACATAAAGTAAATTTTATAATATAATCTTTTTATGTTTGTAACAGTATTAAGCAATTTCTAATAATATTTTCATTATAATTAAGACATTAGTATAAATTATAAAGATATTTTACTTATAAAGGAATTTGTATGAAATATAAAAAGAATACAAAGTTTACTAGTGCTTTAATTTTAGCTGGATTAAGTCTTTTAAATTGCAACTTAGATGCTCTGACATTGAAAGAAAGTATTGTTGAAGTACTTGGAACAAATCCTGTTGTTCAGGAAAGATTAAAAAACTTTTATGAAACCCAACAAGATTTAAAAATTGCTAGATCAGAATATTTACCAAGTCTTGACCTAACAAGTAGTTATGGTAGAAATAAAGCTGGTGCAATTAGAAGTGTTGTTGATGATGTTAGCTATCAGCACTATACAAATTCTCTTAAAATAACTCAAAATATATTCAATGGCTTTTCAACTACTCATAAAATAAATTATCAAGAAGCTAGAATTTTAGCTGCTGCATACCACTATCTTGAGAATGCAAATGATATATCTTTTCAGATGGTTAATGCTTATTTGGATTTAATAAGAAGCCATAAGCTAGTACAAAATGCAAAAGAAAATGTTATAATCAATGAAGAAATCTACAATGATGTTCAGGAATTATATAATTCTGGATTGACTACAAAATCAGAAGTTACAAAAATATATGCAGCATTGTCTTTGGCTAGATCAAATTTTGTAGTTCAGCAAAATAATATAAAAGAAAAAGAATTTAGATTTAAAAGGTTATTTGGTAGAGATATACATATATCAGAACTTGAGATGCCAGATTTGAATTTGCCTATGCCAGAAAGCTTACAAAGAGCAACAATGTATGCTATGAAAAATAATCCGTCAATTATTGTGACTAATTATAATATTCAAGGCGCGCAGGCTTTATATAAAGAAAAGAAGAGTAATTTCTATCCAAAAATAAACTTAGAAATAGAACAACTTTATAATGATGCCAAAGAAAGTGATAATGGTTATGATACTGTCGATGATAGACAAAAAGCATATGTTGTCTTAAACTGGAATTTATACAGAGGTGGCGCTGATAGTGCATCACTTCAAAAAACCAAAAGCAGTATTCATAAAGAAGTTGAAGTGCAAAGAGATTTAAAAAGACAAACTATCGAAGGCATTGAACTGTCTTGGGTTTCTTATGAAATGATAGCACATCAATTAAAAGAATTATATCAGTACAAAACACACAGTGAAGAAACTCTAGAAAGCTATCAGCAAGAATATGAAATGGGTAGAAGAACTTTGCTTGATTTGTTGTCCGCACAAAATGATCTTATAAATGCAAGATCGCAAATCATAAACGCAGAATTTGATAGATTGTTTGCTCAATATAGAATTTTAGATGCAATGGGGATACTAGTAAGTGCATTGGCAGGAGATACTCCAGCTTATGAAGAGTTATTGAATCCAACACAAAATCCATTTGATATTATAGATGATACATTGCCTATAAATCTAGATATAGATAAAGACAATATTGTTGATTCTTTGGATATTTGTGATAATTCTAAAAACAATAATGATATTCTACCTTATGGTTGTTCTCAAAAATTACCAGATTCCGACTTTGATGGTATTATTGATTCTTTAGATAAATGCCCAAATACTATTTTTGGTATGGAAATCGATGAGTATGGTTGCGATAAAGAAAATGGAAAAAATAAATTTTCAACTAATCCTGAAGCAATGGTAAGTTTTATAAATCCTTACAACGAGAATAGTCCGATAAAATCTGAGAAATTAGGGCTATATGACTATGAGTATTCGACTGATTTTAAAAACAATATAGCTTCAAAGCCATTGGAAAATCATTTAATGTATGATAAATTTGAACTAATAAAAAGATTTGAAGCTATAAATATGAGTAATGGAACTCAAAGTCAACAGCATATTATTCAAAGTATCGTTGCCGAAATCAAACAACACATAAATAAAGACATTTTAAACATTACGGTTATAGGATATTCTAATTCCAAAAATGACTTGGAAGAAAACTTTTTGCTAGGCATGGAATATGCAAAAAATATTAAAAATATTTTAACTGAGCAAGGTATTGATGAAAATAAAATTACTATAGAATCAAGAGCAAATCAAGATAAATTGTACCTAGAAACAAATTCTAATGACAAAACTTTAAATTCTAGAGTTGTAGTTTCGCTTTATGTACCCAAAGTAGAGCCTATAGATAGTGATAAAGATGGTGTAATTGACATATATGATTTGTGTACTAATACACAAGAAGGATTTATCGTTGATAGTTCTGGTTGTCCTTTGGATGATGACAACGATGGAGTTGTAAATAATTTAGATAAATGTCCTGATACAATGGATGGATATCAAGTTGATAAAGATGGATGCACTGTAAAACTAAATCTTCAAGTATTATTTGAAGATAATTCTGCTATCGTAAGAATTGATTCATTGGATAGAGTTGATAGATTTAAACAGTTTTTGAGTGATCACCCAGACTACAATACTGTAATTATAGGACATACTAGCAAAACAAAAACTAGTAAAGCAGATTACAATAATGTATTGTCGCTAAAAAGAGCCGAAAGTATTAAAAATATTTTAGTGAGTGGTGGCATTGATGAATCAAGAATTACAACAATAGGCAAAGGATTTAGTGAACCAAACGCAACAAATGATACAATGGATGGTCAAGCACTAAACAGAAGAATAGAAGCAGAAATTATTGATACAAAAGTAAAAGACAAATCCAATACAATAACTACTGAAGAAACTTTAAATAATTCTTCATGGTCAATTGATTAGATAAATAGAGGTCAAAAGTGAATAAAAAAATTTACAAAAAAGGTAGAGATTCATTACTTGAATCTCTAGTTATATACACAAAATTATTTCATAAACCATTTTCTGCGGAATCTTTATTGTCTGGGTTACCTATTGATGCAAATTTAACGGATCAGATTTTATTTTCAAAAGATAATTCAAAATCACTATTTTCAAGAGCTGCATCAAGAGCTGGGCTGAAAACTACCCTTATTGAAAGACCAATAAAAGAATTTTTGCAATTACAGCTACCTGTTATTCTAATAATGTCAAATGATAATAGTTGTATCTTAGAAAGTTTTTCTGAGGATAAACAAAAGGCAAAAATCATATATCCTGGGGATGAGCCACTTCAAGATTGGGTTGATGTTAATAAGCTTGAAGATGAATATTTAGGCTATGCCTTTATGATTAAAAAAGGCTTTGAATATGACAAATATAATAATAAACTAGATTTAGGAAATCAAAGGCATTGGTTTTGGAGCACACTTGGGTTGTCTAGATCTATTTATTATGATTGTATTTTAGCTTCTGTACTTATCAATATTTTTGTACTAGCTACGCCCTTATTTACAATGAATGTATATGATAGAGTTATTCCAAATAATGCACAAGAAACACTTTTTGTATTTACATTGGGTATTGTTGTTGTATTTTTGATAGATATGTTTTTAAAAACTGTTAGATCCTATTTTCTAGAATTGGCTGCTAAAAAAAGTGATGTAATCATGTCTTCTATAATATTTGAGAAGGTACTAGATTTACAAATGTCATCTCATCCAAAATCTGTGGGTTCTTTTGCAAATAATCTAAAAAGTTTTGACACGATAAGAGGCTTTTTGACAAATTCAACATTGAGTGTACTGATAGATTTTCCTTTTGCCCTACTCTTTTTGATTATAATATATTATATAGCTGGAATTGTCGTATTTGTACCTATTTCTATCATGATTTTTATTGTTTTGTATGCTACAATAATAAAAAAACCATTAAAACAAAGTATAGAAACAACCTATGAGGCATCTGCTAAAAAAAATGGCATACTAATAGAATCACTACAGAATATAGAAACTATAAAATCTATGGGTTTAGCTGGAAATACTCAATGGCATTGGGAAGAATCAACAGGTGAAATAGCAAATAGAAGTTTAAAATCAAGGTTATTGTCTTCTTCTATACCAAATATAACTGGGTTTTTTGTAGGATTGAATACTGTGTTGATTATTGTTTTTGGTGTATATCAAATACAAAATTTTGAACTTACTATGGGTGGATTAATAGCTACAATGATACTTTCATCTCGTGCTATTTCGCCTATGGGACAAATCGCTGGACTAATTAGTAATTATGAAGATGCCAAAACATCATATAATGCACTTGATGAAATTTTAAATAGACCAGTAGAGAGACCATCTGCTAAGGAATTTGTAAAAAGACCATCACTAAATGGGAATATAGAATTTAAAAATGTCACTTTCAAGTATCCTGAAAGTGATGCTTATGCTCTTAAAAATGTAAGTTTTTCTATTAATGCTGGAGAAAAAGTGGCATTTATTGGTAAAATAGGCTCTGGTAAAAGTACTATTGCAAAACTAATTCTTAAGCTTTATGAACCAGAAAATGGTTCTATTTTGATAGATGGCATAGATATATCTCAAATAGATCCAGCCGATTTAAGAAAGAAAATTGGTTATGTAGCACAAGATATTCATTTGTTTAGAGGCACTATCAAAAATAATATACTTGGTGCTTATAAGTTTGTTGATGATGAATGGATGTTGGAATGTTCAAAATTAAGCACTACTGATGATTTCGTAAAATTACATCCGAAAGGATACGACATGGAAATAGGAGAAAGAGGTATGGGGCTTTCGGGTGGACAAAGACAAAGTGTTGGAATTGCTAGGGCATTAATTACTAATCCTAATATATTTTTATTTGACGAACCAACTAATGCCATGGATCAGACAACTGAGAATCTGGTATTGGAAAATTTAAAGAATATTATTTCGGAACAAACACTATTGCTTGTTACTCAGAAAATGAATATGTTGGACTTGGTAGATAGAGTTATTGTAATGAATCAGGGTATGAAAATTTTAGATGGTGCTAAAAATGAGATAATGAAACAAATTGGTGGCTCCAATGGTAGATAAAATATTAAAACTTATTAAGGATATTAAATCATCTCCTTTTTTTGACAAACAACCAAATTTACCAAAAAAACCGCTCAACGAACATGATTATGAGTTTATGAATAGTTTAAGCTCAGCTGTATTACAAATACGACCAACAAAAATCCATTTTGTATTATTAGTATTTGTTTTTACATTTTTCTTTTTTATTATATGGGCATCTTTTGCACAAATTGATGAATTAGTAAGAGGTACTGGGATTGTTGTGCCTAGTGGACAAAATCAGATTATTCAAAATCTTGAAGGTGGTGTAGTTTCTGAGATTTTAGTAAAAGAAGGTCAGATGGTTCACCAAGACCAGATTCTTATCCGAATTAGTAATGAAAAATCTTCATCAAATCTAATGTCATCAAGTATGAAAGTCCTGTCTTTAGAAGCACAAGTTTTAAGACTTGAAGCTGAGCTAAATAAAAAAGATTTTAATTTTGAACCTTCTGAAATAGAAGAAATGAATACTTTTTTAGAAAATGAAAAAAATTTATTTTTAACAAACAAACAACAAATTACTTCAAAAGTGCAAATTTTAGAAGAACAACTTAAACAAAAACAAAATGAACTAGTAGATTTACATCAAAATATCTCTCACTTGGAATTTTCTCTTGATATGATTAGTAAAGAAGTAGGACTAACAAAACCTATGGTAGAAAAAGGGATAAGATCACAAGTTGATTTTCTGAAGTTACAAAGAGAAGAAAGTGATGCAAAGCAAAAATATCAAAGCGCAAAATTATCTATCAATAAAATTAATTCAGAAATAGCAGAAATTAAAAAGAGAATTGATGAAATTTATCAAACACATGATTCTGAATTAAGGGAAAAGCTAAACGAGGTAGTTACTAATTTAAAAGAGCTTCAAGCAAATTCAATAGCCCTTGAAGATCAAGTTTCAAGAACTATTGTAAAATCTCCACTCAATGGAATAGTACAAAAACTCCATATAAACACTATCGGTGGCGCTATTAAGCCAGCACAAGACTTAATAGAGATAGTCCCGACAGATTATACATTATTGATTGAAGCAAAAATAAAACCAGCGGATATAGCTTTTATATATCTTGGACAAAAAGCTATAGTTAAATTTTCAGCTTATGATTTCTCTATATATGGGGGGTTAGAAGGTCATGTTGTAAATATAAGTCCAGACACAATAACAGAAAAGGATGACCAAAAGTATTATCTTGTTAGAGTTGAGACAGAAGATAATTACATTGGGAACAAATCAGACCCATTAAAGATTATACCTGGTATGACTAGTGATGTTGATATTATAACTGGTAAAAAAAGTATTATGGATTATATTTTAAAACCCATACTAAAAACTAAACAATACACTTTTACGGAAAGATAATGAAAATATTTTTATTTTGTAATGATATTAATTTAATACAAATTTGGGATAATTATTTGCCAGATTATAATCTTTGTATTATTGAAGAACTGGAGCAATTGCATAAAATTTCTAAATCTACAATTTTCTTGCATATTAATTCTTTTACTCATCATTTAGATATTACGATTTTACGACTTACGAAGAATTTGAATAAAATTCTTGTTTTAGACAATGTACCAACATTAGCAATAGCTCAAAAAATGTTCCAGCTAGGAGTAAATGGTTATGGAAATCCCATAATGGCATCGTTGTATTTGCAGTCTGCTATTGAGACGATAAATAAAGATATGATTTGGCTTATTCCAGAATTGACTACTCAGATTATAAAAAACATCTCTACATCTGATATATCCTCTTCTAATGAAACTGAAATACTAAATCAACTTACCCATAAAGAACAAGAAATAGCAATTTTAATAAAAGAAGGACATACAAATATTTATATTTCTGAAAGATTAGATATTTCTATCAATACAATTAAAACCCATATCAAACATATTTATGAAAAATTGCATGTAAATGATAAAATATCATTTGCTTTACTTTTTAAATAATAATAACCTCATCATATAATCACATAAAACAATATATCACCCCAAAAGGTGATATATTTATACAATCAAAAGTTATATAATTAATCAATTTTATTACTACAAAGGATATTTGTATGGAACAGTTAGGTAAAGTGGATGGTATAAATGGACAATTTTATGTAAAAAGTGTTTTTGGTGATGTTAAAATTTTAAATGTTGGTGATGTAATACATCAAGGTGATATTGTATTTGGTGACCCTTCAAACACATCACAAAACAAAATTTCAATTTTACTAGATGATAATAACTCTCTAAAATTATCTGGTATGGAATCAAGGCTTTTTGAGCCAACGGTTCTGAATAATACATTTGACAGTGAAGAATTATATTTTGAAAAAGAATCTATAGAACTTGCTTTGACTGATGAAAAAAACACAGAAAACGAAACCATAGAAAAAGACATAACAGATGAAGAAACAGCTGCTGGGGAAGAGCAAAAATTAAGTAATTCTACATTAGATTTAGATTTTGCACAAAGAGACAATGGATCAACTGATCTTAAATCTTCTTTAGGAGATAATCTGCTATCTGACTATTCTGGGTATAATATAGATACAGAAAATGATAACATACTTTTAGATACATCCGCACCTACTTTATTAACAGTTTTTATTACAGACGAAAATGGCAATACAAATGCTTCAATAATAAATGATTCAACACCTACAATTAGTGGTAAAACAGAAGCTGGAGCAATCGTGACTATCTTTGATGGTGGCACACTAATAGGAACGGTAATAGCTAATGGTAGTGGTGATTATACATTTACTTCTGTTGTTCCTTTTAATGATGGTTCACACACTATTGTTGTAACAGCAACTGATGATTCTGGTAATTCAATTACCAGTAGTCCTATAGTTTTTTCAGTAGATACAACAGTTCCTGGTGATAGTGATGGTGATGGAGTATCTGATACTGCACCTATTCTTACAATCTCAGAAGCTAATGATGGATATGTAAA
>JALNYH010000049.1 GCA_023229945.1 Arcobacteraceae bacterium
CCACCTGAAAGATAATAGTTTGTTGCGTCTGTTCCACTTAGGGTTACATTGTTAATAGTATAATCTAGGCTTGTTCCTGTATTTTTACTTGAAAATGATCCAACACCATCAACCGTAACAACATCATTGGTTTCTAGTGTAGTTAAAGCTAAGCTTACCCCCGACATATCTGTAGTACCATCGTAAACCTTACTCACTCCACCCGTAGTTGAAGCAGTAATAGATTTTTGGTTTACTTGGTGTGCTCCAACGATAGTAACAGTATCACTAAAATTTACACTATTTTCAGTTACTAAACCATCGACATCTAACTGATAATTTCCTGCTTCAAGTTTTCCTGCCGTTGAAGTTGTAGCACTTTGCGGGGATACAGTAAATGTTGCACTACCTCCTGCACCATCAGTTATAGTTACAAGATTATTAGCATCGATTGATGTGGAACCTGTTCCGCCACCTAATGTTACTACAGAAGAACCATCATAATACTCAACGCTAGTTAAAGCATATTGTGTATTCGTCCCATAAGTATCACTTACATTTGTAACTCTTACTAAAAGTTGATCAGATGGGACTATGGTATAGTCTCCATTGTTATAATTAATATCATAGTTATCTGCAGTTAATCCACTTGCTTCAAGAACATCATTATAAATACCAGCCGCCGTATCAGTTCCAGAGTTTAATCTATTAATAGCTAAAGCTCCTCCAAGAACCGTTGCAGTTTCACCTCCTACAAATCCACTATATGAAACCCCATTGAATGTACCAGTATTATCTCCTTGTGTGACAAATTTTGCATCATCATTTGCTGTTACTGTTAAAGCTGCTTTATCTACGATTAAAGTTCCATCATCTTGTTGCGTTACATTATATCCTAAGCCCGTAAGTGCTGAGGCATCCGCATCGATGGTATAACTTCCAGCATTTGTATATCCAGAAGCCGATGTGACTCCATCTGTAAGAGTATAGGCGATTAAAGAGTCATCACCATTAACAATTCCTGTTTCTGTACCATCATAAATTGGATTGTTATCTCCATAAGTGATAGTTTTATTATTTGCGGTTACGGTTGCGGTTGGTTGTTCTCTATAGATAGCGTAAGTAGTCCCTGTAGCACCTATTGCTGTTGCGAAGTTTGTGGTTGATTCATCTGAGTTATATCTAAAATTACCAGCATTCACAACCGAAGACAACCCAGTACTTCCACTTATACTTCCCGTATAGAGTCCAACATAACTATTGGTTGAAGTAATAGTCGGTGTTCCCGTTATTGTGATATCTCCCCCTGTACTAGTTCCTATATTTTCATCTGCACCAGCACTCAATGTAACCATTCCAGTTGAGCTAATACCAGTGATGCCTCCTATGGTTGAGCCTAGATTAAATCCATCTGTATCATAAAACAAAATAGAGTCAACACCACTAGCTGCAATGTTATCTACATCATTATTTGTGTTATTCAGTGTAATGGCACCATCACTGAGTAATAAATTTGAAGCTAATAAATATCCACTTGCTCCATCTGTTATCGCTCCAGAACCATCTAAAGTAATTGTACTATTTGCACCTGTTGATTCTAATTTTTGGTTAATAGCAATATTTCCACCATAAAGTGTAATATCTCCAGCAATTGAAATGGCAGAATTGATTGCAACAGCTGCAGTGTTTGTTGATTTCCCAATCGTTAATCCACCCAAAGTAGAACCAAAAGTGAATCCAGCAGTGCTTGTATCAAAAGTGTTTGTAAAGCTATTAGAAGTCGGTGCTATCACTAATTGTCCTGCTCCATGATATCCAGATGTAGCTTGCGATGGTGCATTATTTGCAATTTTTAGCGTACCTTCATTGATATTGGTTGCCCCAGTATAGGTGTTATTAGCGGTAAAAATCAGAGTTCCATTTCCTACTTTTGTGATGTTTTGAGCTGTAGGATTAGCTTGTGGAGATATGGAAAATTCATTTGAAAGATCAAAGGTATATGATGAACCCATACTTGGTGCTCTATATTTAAAATCTATAGATCCACCAGATGTATTATTTCCATAGTAGATGATGATAGGATAAACTTCACCAGCATTTACAGTATATGTACCTGTATTAGTCTCTCTACTAACACCTGAATTGTTGATGAGCAATCTACTTGTCGTATAACCACTTATACCATCATTCCTCTGCAATAAATCGAGTAAGTTTTGACCCTCTGTACCTAAATAAACAAGTGATGCGTCATCAGAGCTAGCATAAAAAGTATATTGCCCTGACTCTTTAGGTGTAAAGTACCCTAGCCAACGAGCACTAACATATTGGGTAGATGTGCCATAATCAATCTCACTCGTCAAAGATAGAGATGCTTGGGTGCCAAAATCTCTAGAAAGTTTATCATCATAATAGCCACTATAAAGTTCTTGAACTAATTTCATAGAATCTCTTATTTTTCCATTGATTGTAAGTGTTGCTCCATTGGCTACAGAAAATGTGGAGGTGCCATAATCCAATAAAAAATCACCTGCTAGTGATGAATTTCCCATAGTTGTTGCTAGTGTTCCGCCGTTTAATATGATAGTCTCTTCCCCGACTGCTACATTTCGCAAATCAAGGGTTGCACCGCTATTTACAAATGTTCCACCACCATAAGTATCAAATGCAGCCCCTAAGCCTGTGTTATTTGTAATAGCCAGTGTACCTGCATCAACAACTGTAGCACCCTTATAGGTATTTGCTCCTGAAAGTGTTAATGCCCCAGAGCCTAATTTGTTAAATGAACCGTTACCGCTTATTATACCAGTGAAAGTCGAGTTTCCTGATTGATTAATAGTAAAAGATGCTTCAGTATGCCCTATATTAATTGTAGCACTACCACTTACACCATTTGCTGCTTGGAGTGTTAAATTTTTATTACTAGTCCAAGAAATATTGCTATTAACATAGATATTTCCTACACCTCCGCTTTCTCCGCTACTAGTACTTGGAGTATTTCCACCATCTGTGGAAATAGTAACATCTCCACTTCCAAGAGCAGATTGGATTGAACTTGCCAAGGTAGAACCAATAGTGATATTAACAGGATCAATCAACCATTCTCCAGCTTGGATATCTGCACCTAAAAAGTCAAAGTATTTTCCAGAAGTCTCCACAAACCCATCAAGTGCTGTAATCGTACCACCAATCTCAGCCGTTCCCCCGTGAGCAAAAAGTATCACTTCCCCAGTAAGCCCATCTAAAGAGTTGGCTTCTATGATACCTGTGTTATTGACTACCCCTTTTAGAAGTTCATTCACGGCATTGGTTGTAAGATAAATCTCTCCGCCATCAGCGATTATATGTCCAGAGTTTTCTACGAGTGCATCAAGGACACCTTTATCTACTTTGAGATTTACTAAAGAGTTACCGTTTAGATTGAGTGAATATGAATCAGCTCCAACTAGATGAACTTTTCCTTTGATAGCTTCTATGGTTCCACTATTTCTTACCTCATTTGAAGCTAAAATAACTGAACCACTATCTGAGATTGTAATTGTTCCTTCATTGATAACACTATTTGCAGTGGCATTTTTGAAGTTATAGTTTCCATTGTGGAAATCTGTATCAGAGAGTTGTGCTGTAGTTGCTAATAATCCTGCGGTATTGATACTCGCATTTTTACCAAATAAAACACCGTTACTGTTTAAAAGCCAAACTTGACCGTTTGCGTTCATTGCCCCATCTATAACACTTCTTTCATTGCCTATGACCCTATTTAGTGTAATTGAAGAAGAATTAGGTTGATTAAAATTGACTGTTTCATTTGAAGCTATTGAAAAGTTTTGCCAGTTTATAGAGGCTTTTTGTGTGGATTGATTGATATTCGTTACCGTTCCATTTTGAACTATATTTGCACTTCCGCTAGTGACTGTTCCCCCTGTAGGGGAAGCAACACAAAGAGTTGCTCCACCAAGTAATGCAGACACCACTAAGCTTATTTTCCCACCTTTTAGGATACGAAATCGTGAACTAAAGTCTATAAGTCTTTTCATGATTTTTCCTTGTTAAGAATAATTTGTTATTATCTTAACAAACTTAAATCAACACAAAATCAATAAATAAAATATTTTTAATATTTCTTATTGATTTTGTATTGATTTTAATATGTTATAATAAGAGTATGAAAAAGTTAGATATTTTAAAAGAACTTAGCGTATTGTATGTAGATGATGATAAACAAGCTTGTGAGAGTTTAAAACATATTTTGCAATACTATTTTAAAGAAGTGTTTATAGCGTACAATGGAGTAGAGGCTTTAGAAGTTTTTGAGAATAAAGAGTGCCATTTTTTGATTGTGGATTATGATATGCCATTGATGGATGGATATGAGTTTTTATCGAAAGTTAGAGAAATAGATGAAGAGATTTTTACTATTATTATGAGTTCTTATGATGATAAAGTGAAGCTTAAAAATGCTATAAAATTAAACCTTTTAGAATATATGACAAAACCTTATGAACTAAATGAGTTGCAAGAGGTTTTAAAAAAACTTGCTTTAAAGGTTGAAAAAAATGCTTTATTGAAAGTACAAATTACCCAAGTGTGTTTCTATGATAAAATACTCAAACAAATAGTTACAAACAATGTAGGGGAACAACTTACTTCTTATGAGGTAAAAGTTTTTGAATATCTTTTAAAAAACCAAGACAAAATTGTAAGTTATGACCAACTATTGGATATTTTAGACTCTTCAAGTCAAAAATCTCTCATTTCTATAATTTATAAAATCAATAATAAATTACCCTCTAAGTTAATTAAAAACATCAAAGATATAGGATACATATTAAAATAATGGTAAATTTGAGCAAAATAATAAAGATATTAGTACTTCTTCTTTCTTTTAATATAACTCTTTTGGGGTCAAATCTGATTATAGATGATGAAGAAAAATCATTTGAATACTTTGAAATGGAATTTTATGAAGACTCAAGTCACAATTTAGATTTAAATCAAATGAAAAATTTACACCAATGGCAAAAAATCAAAAACAACTTTTCATTAGGTTTTAAAGATCCTACCCTTTGGTTTCGTTTTTCAATCTCAAATAAAACAGAGAGTGTGCAAACGAGAATTTTATATCTAAGTGAACCAAATATTGAAAAAATAGATATTTTTAGTGTCAATCAAAATAGAAGTGAGAATATTTTCTCAGGTGGTGTAAGTAGATACAATCAACAAGGAGTGGTTGACAAATCAAATCCAATAATTACAATAAAGATATCTCCAAAGAGCCTGTAAAATAAACTGTGTAAACCCACCAGTTACCCTATAATCACTTTGTGTATTTTTCCATAATTTCGCTGAAAAATATGCAAAGTTGTGGGTAAATCTCACTCC
>JALNYH010000050.1 GCA_023229945.1 Arcobacteraceae bacterium
TGACTGCTTCACATAGCTCTATTGTTAAATATAACGCTGGACAAGATGAAACAGAAAAAAAACAAAGGGGTAAAAAATATAGAACACTAGGTGGATATTTTTTAGGAGAAGACAGAGGACTGTTTTCAAGACCTTTTGAATCAACAGGAACAATAGCTTTAACTTTTGTTTCATCCCCTAATGAGCCAGAGAAAGTATTAAATGCAATAATTAATACAAAATGTTCCCTAGTTGAACAAAACGGTGAAAGGGATGCTTATGAAGATAGTGTTCATTTTTTTCTAGTTAAAAACAAAGAGTTAAATTTAGATGATATATATTTGATTGAAAATGGTAAAAAAAAGGTTCTTCTTGGAGATGAACTATTTCAAAACCTAAGAGCAGTACATGGAAAAGATAATGTAATTTCGCTAGGGAATAAAAAAGAGGAGTATTTATCATATTTATATGGACATCTATGGAATAAAAATGTGGCAAGTTCTAAATCTGCCATTAAGGCAGCGAGAGCATTTGCTAAATTTATACATGCCAAACCAGTTGATAATATTAATAGCTTCATTAAGAATGAATTTTTAGAATCTAAAGGGATGAAAAGCGAAATATCTAAACTTTCTAGTGCTATTAGAACACTAAAAGAGATGAAAGATGAATCGGATGAGATCGAAAATGGAATTAACGAATTAAATGTTATAGCTAAAAAAATATCTTCTATTCTAAGCGTTTGGGAAAAGAACAAAAAAGAACACTATATTTTTGCAGCAATTGATTATAAAAATCAAGAGATAAAGAGCAATGATATTAAAGAGCAATTTAAAAACTATCACAAAGAGGTAGAAGATAAAGAAAATGAATCAAAAATTCTTATGAAACAAGCTGAAAGCTTACAAAAAGAGCTTATTACGCTAAAAGGGATTGCCGACTCAAATACAAATTATTTAAAATATCAGAATATAGAAGCCAGCATAGAGCAACAAAAGAAAAAATTGCAAGATATGAAGATGGAAGTTTTTTATAATACTACCACTTATTTAAAACAGAGAGTTAGAAATGAATTAAGTAAACTGATTGAATTAGAAGGTTTTGAGAAGGAGAAGCTACTCATTAGCTCACTATTGGAATCTATTGAAAGATTGCTTGGTGAAGAAATCAAGGACTTTGGTATGGAGACATCCGTAGATTCAGAAGATTTTAAAATATTATTTCCAATCTTGGTTGATATAATAAAAGATATTTCAAATATTCATAAAAAACTTATTGATTCCGCAGAGTTTGTTAAAATCTATGATGGTCACAAAGAATTTTTAGAGAAAATTACTTTTGACTATAAGAAAGCCGAAGAGAAGCTAGGAGAACTGGATATTCAAATCAATGAGATTGAACATCACAAAAGCTTTACCCCTAAAAACATACAAGAAGAACTTCAAATACTAAAAAATGAGTTACCTGATTGTAATCCGTCCTTTATTAACAAATATATTGAAATAAAGCCCGAAGAAACTGAATGGGGAGAGTCAATCGAAGGTTTTATTAAAAACAATCGTTTTGCTGTAATTGTTAATTCAGAATACGAGTACGAAGCAATTGAAACAGCTAAAACATTAAAGTTGAACAATATCAAAATTGTTCAGGGTAAGAAAATGTTAAAAAAATTAGATTTAAAAGGAGATGCCGTAAGGGAGTCTTCTATAATAAATAAATTAACATTTACTAATGAAATAACTAGAGCTTATTTGATTAATAATTACGGTAATGTCTTGTGCCTAGAAAATGAATATGAAATTAAAAATTCAGATAGAGCAATCACTAAAGATGGAAAAGCTTCTAATGGTGGCTTAATGTTTTATTGTAAGGCAAAAGAATTAGTGTTTGGTGAAGGTTCTTTGCTTTTAACATTACAAAAACTAAAAGCAGAAGCAGAAGTAATGAGAAGTAATAATAAATTATTGCGCAACAAAACAACTGATATTCAAGGGATTGTAGGGATATTTGAAATTTTAAAAAGTAAATTAAAATTCAATAATAATATCTTTTATGAAGAGTGTAAAAATGATTTAAATGAATATACAAAAACAAGAGATCTACTGAAAACAATTGATAAATCTGATTTTGAACAAATAAAAAGTCAAATAGAGAAAACGAAGCTAGATATAGAAGAAATTACAAGTAAGAATACTTCTGTTTTAAGAGAGCT
This sequence comes from Arcobacteraceae bacterium, assembly GCA_023229945.1. Lineage (GTDB taxonomy): Bacteria > Campylobacterota > Campylobacteria > Campylobacterales > Arcobacteraceae > UBA6211. The sequence continues at coordinate 2,192 of JALNYH010000050.1, forward strand.
TGGAGCTTTTACTGAAAAAATCAAAGATGAAAATTCAATAATTCAAAATGAACAAAACCTACTTCAATCAAAAAAAAGCAAATTAGAGTTTAGAGAAGAAGAATACTTTAGTTTGTTACAAGTTCTCACTCCTTCTTTAAAATTTGATATTGAAAAAGATAAAATCAATCAACAAATAAATAACACGGATAGTTATAAAGAGCCAAATGAATTAAAAGTAGATATTGTTGATTATTGGTCTGATTTTAAAGAATATTACATAAAGAGCGGTGTATTTGAATCTAAACAAATATACTACTCTGAAAATCAAAATTTTGCTGAACTTAGTGTAGGCTTTGATAGGTTTTATCAGTTGGCAATAGAAAAGGAAAAAGCTATTTCTGAAATAACTAGACTCAGTAATACTATGCAGATTAGATACAGAGAGCAGATAGCAAAACACGAAAAAGATGTTAAAGAAATTTTTGTTAATAGTTTTTGTTCAAGCATATACAGAAATATAAAAAACTGCAAATTGGAAATTGAAGAGTTTACAGATAAACTAAGAGGACATAAGTTTGAGAATGAAAGTTTTATTATTGAAGTAAAAGAAGCAGAACCAGAGTTCGAAGAATATAAAAAATATTTTCAGTATATTGCAGAAAATCAAGATTCTATTAGTGAAAATTCACTTTTTAGCAATAATCAAACAAAAGAAGATCTTGTACAAACAAAAAATAAACTATTTGAAATGTTTATTAAAAATGAAGAATCTCAATCTGAACTTCAAAGAATTTCTGACTATAGGAATTATGCAAAATATGACATTCTACAGGTAGTTGATGGCAGAGGTATAAGTCTAAGTAAAAATGGAAAAAATTCAGGTGGACAAGGTGAAACATCTTATTATGTTGTTCGTTCAATTAACTTGCATTCTGCTTTAAATCCAGCAGAAGCAAACGGAACGACACTAGAATCGCTTATTATAGATGAAAGCTTTCTAAAGACAAATGATACTAGAGCAAAAGAAATATTAAATTATTTAAATAAAACTTTGGGCTTTCAAATTATCTGTGCATTGCCAACAAAATCCGCTAATGTACTAAATGAATTAGAAGCTTCTAACTATCATATTGTAAAACAACATACAGATAAGAAGGTCGGTGAACTAGACTATATTACATGGGCTAGACACAGCAAGCGCAATACAAAAGAAATAAAGATGCTTTACAAATCTAAACAAGAAAGTTTATTTGCAGAATCAAGTAAAGAGGCTACGGAAGAATACAATGCAACTGCATGAATTAGAGCATCACCTAAATTTAAAAGATATATATAATCTTTTAAATGATGTGTTAGATAAACTTGATTTAAAGCCTGCTTATGAGAGAACAAATAGTATTCAATATCCAATTAATGCAAAAGTTTTCCCTTCTTTATATAGCCCACAAACATACAGAGAAGATGAAGAAATTGAAAATGCTATACAAGTATTAATAGATAAAGAAATTTTCACAATAAAACAATCCAAAAAAGAAACTTTTATTGATATAAGGACTAAATCTAAAGCAAAGATGATTTTTAATTATGATTTTGAGCAGTGGCTAAGAAGTTTTTATAAAAGAGAAATGCGTACAAATAGTTGGAAAGACACTATTGAACAGCTAAGTTGCAATGCTGATATTGAAGAGTTGATGTTAAATAATAAAATAACTATCCCTGAAAAAAAAGAACATGATGTTGCAATACAATTATTGAAATTATTAACTTCTGATAATGAAAATAAATCAGTGCGTCATATCAGTGCCAAATATTTTTGGGGCATGTCAAAAGTGCTTGACAATAAAGAACAAATTGTTAGCCATTGCAAACTAAGAATAATGCCAATACTTTTGCATATAAAAGCGATAGACAATAATCCTAATACAATATTATTTATTGAAAACCAAGATACTTATATAGAAGCAATCAATAGTCAAAACACTATTTTTGAAAACTATATTTTAATTTTCTCATCTGGATTTAAAGCATCAGCAAAGAGGGTTAGAACCGAGAGCGGAAGCAAGGTGTTTTTTGAAGATAATTGCTGTTTAGACAAAGAAGGAAGAAAAAAATTCAAACAATGGCTATATGGAGATAATGAGCCAGAATTCAATGTTTACTTTTGGGGGGATTTAGATTTCTCTGGTGTGAATATTTTATCATCCTTGAAAAAAGTTTTCCCAAATCTTCAAGCTTGGGAGTATGGATATAATAGATTGTTAAAAGCCATAGATAATGACGATGCTCATAGTCCCAATTCTGCTAATAAGGAAGGTCAAACTGAACCTACATTGACTGGATGTGAATTTACTGACACCAAGCTAATTCCAGCTTTAAAATATAAGCAATTATTTGTTGACCAAGAATTTGCTGACTTATTAGAAGATTTGTAATATGAAAACACAAACCCTAGAATACAACAAAGAAACAGGTCAAATAACTAGCTGTGAATACGACGAGGGATTCCTTGTGAGTTCAAGCGACGTAACTACTGCCGTAATGACTTTGGCTCTTGAAAAGCTCTATGATGATTACGGTTTAGATATAGGGGATGAAGTTGTTGTAACGAAGAAAAAGAGTTTATATAAAGTTACAAAGTTTTCAATTAGAAAGCTTCCTTGAAAATTTGAGGTGAAAAAGTAGTATTTTTATTTTTTTTGTGGGCTACTAAAGAAACTGCGATTTTTCAGAAATCTTGTTTTGTGCGTTTGCTACATAATATCGGCTTTTTTTGCGTTTGTATCTGTTTGTTTTTTATGTCGTTATATCTATCTGCTAGCATAAGCGAGAAGACAACAATCTCTACAACTAGAGCAAAAAGAAAAAAGTATCTCGCAAAAAAAGAGTAATTTAGCGCGCC
>JALNYH010000051.1 GCA_023229945.1 Arcobacteraceae bacterium
AGAAAAGCAATTTTATAAACAAAATACTGGTGGAACTCAAAAATTTATTGCATTGGGAATAATTAGAGAAATGATTATTAATTTACCTTGCTTTGAAGAACAAATCAAAATAGCAAACTTTCTATCCTCAATCGATAAAAAAATAGAACAACTTACTCAAAAACAATCACTTCTACAACAATACAAAAAAGGCGTAATGCAAAAACTTTTTTCTCAAGAGATACGATTTAAAGATGGTAATGGCAAAGAGTTTCCTGAGTGGGAAGAGAAGAAGTTGGGGGATGTTGGCGATATTATTACAGGAAAGACACCTAGCACATCAGATGAATCATTATGGGATGGAAATATACAATTTGTTACCCCTACTGATATTTCAGATGAGAAGTATCAATATAAAACACTTAGAACGGTAACAAATCATTCAAAGTTAAAAATACTTCCTGCCGGCTCGATTATGTTCACTTGTATTGCCTCTATTGGGAAAATGTCACTTTCTACCCAGCCATGTATTACAAACCAGCAAATTAATAGTATTGTGCCGAACAATAAGCATAATAATGAGTATATTTATTATGCTGTTTTGAGTATTTCAGATTTTATTAAATCAACACAAGCCAATACAACACTGCCAATAATTAATAAGACGGAATTTTCTAAATTTGAAATTCTTGTACCCGATATTGATGAACAAACAAAAATAGCAAACTTTCTATCTTCTATTGATAAAAAAATAGAGTTGATTAGCGAAGAGATAGACAAAGCAAAAGAGTTTAAAAAAGGTCTGCTCCAGCAGATGTTTGTGTAGCTAAAATTAAAAGGAATATTCAATGGATAAAATAACTCAAAATGAAAACAATGAAAATATTGAAGATGTGTCTCAGGTATTTTTCTATCAAGGGCTAGATGAATTATCAAAAAATAAAAGTGATACTGATGCTTTAAAACTAATCCAACAAAAAATATTTGATTTATCCAATATGAAAAATATACATTTTCTTTTTGGTTCAGGTGTAAGTACGGGCACAAAAGAGTTACCTGCTATTCCAACTATGAAAGACTTTATTGTAAAGATAGAAACCAAATTAACAGATGAGCAACAAACAAGTACTTTTAAAAAATTAAAAGAGAACAACAATGAAAATTTAGAGGATATACTCGGAATTTTGTATTCAAAAAGAGATTATCAACTTGGGGTTAAAGAAGAAGATAAAGCCACTGATGATTTAATCAAAATTATAGAAGAAACAATATTTGAAGAAATAAACATTGACTTCTCTAAAGCATCGTGTGAGGAAGTAATTGATACATATAAAACTTTCTATCAAAAAGTCACTTATAGAAATAAAGATTTGAGTAGAGTAAATATTTTTACAACAAATAATGACTTATTTAATGAACGAGTTTTGGACAATTTAAACATTAATTATAACAATGGCTTTGGTGGTGGGCTAGAGCGGTTTTTCAATCCTGCACGATTTGGATATACATTTTCAAAGAAAATTGAAACTAGCATTGAAAAATATGAAGCTTTGGATAATATGATTTATCTTTACAAACTACATGGCTCAATTAACTGGATTGAAAAAGAGGGAAATTCACTTTTTAATATCCAAGAAATCAACATAAAACACACAGATAAAAAACCGCCCGAGAGTGTTTTAATCTATCCAAATCCATTAAAGCAAAGCAAGAGCTTAACCTCTCCATATACAGATATTATAAGAGAATTTCAGAAAAAACTTTTACTTCAAAATAGTGTACTTTTTATAATAGGTTATAGTTTTAGTGATGACCATTTAAATAATATTATTTATCAAGCATTGTCATCAAATTCATCTATTTCTATAGTTATCTTTGGCAATTATGATAAACCAATTTTTAAGATTGATGACAAAAGAATTTATAAAATATATGGTGAAGTTGAGAGCAAAAAAATTCATTATTTTAGATATATTGTAGATGAATTTATTCCGAATCTCAATGAGAATAAAGATGTCAATATACTCAAAAAATTTATTGAGAAGCTAGATGAGGCAAAAGAGAAAGAGAAAGAGCAATGAAGATAGGGAAAATCATATCAATCAATTTTAATCAGTTCAAAGTCAAAATTTTTTCTGAAATTACAGGTGGTTCAGTAAATATCAATGGAGAAATATATTACTTTGGCAATATAGGTAGCTATCTAAAAACAGTAAATGCCATAGGAGAAAACATAATCTGTGAAGTAGTTTCAATTTTTGATTCAGATTTATACAATGAACAAAAAGCATTTAATGTTGATGGGCATAGAGAATTGATGCTTAAACCCATAGGAACAATAGATACAAATCAAAAGTTTTCACTAGGTGTTGGGATATATCCAAGTCTTTATAGCGATGTTAATATTGTAAAAACTGAAGATATGGAAAATATATTACGAACAGTTCAAAGTTCAGATAATAATATCCATAAAAGTTTTGATTTGGGCATTAGTAAAAACTTAATTAATTATCCAATTAGTATCTCAATAGATGATTTTTTCAATATTCATTCTGCTGTTTTAGGAAATTCTGGAAGTGGAAAATCAAATACGATTGCTCATATCTTACAAACCATATTAAAAAAAGAAAATAACTCTGCTTTAGGTTCAAAATTAATTATATTTGATGTTAATGGAGAGTATAAAAAAGCATTTTCCCCTAAAAAAGAAGGAGAAGAAGAATTTTTTGATAGCAAAGTAACAATTAAATTTTTAAAACCAAATATGAATGCACAACAAAAAGTTGATGAGGGTTATGAAGATTTTTTCATGCCTCATTTTTTAATGTCATTAGATGAATGGAGTTCTTTTTTATTAGCAACCGATGCAACTCAAAGACCATTTTGGGATAAAGTCCTCCAAGAAACGTATAGATTTTATAAGATTGCAACTGCTGAAGATGATGAGAGCAGAATCTTCATTAATTATTTACGATACAAGTTATGTGAACTTTTATATAGCATATTAAGTCAAGCGGATACAGATACTTCAAGAATAACAACGGCTGGCGCTTCAATTTTAAAAATAAAACGTATTATTGATAGTGATATGACTTTAAAACAAAGATGTGAAGAAGAAGGACTTTACCAAGATATAAATAATCTTAGTTCTAAATGTAAAATTCATTATGGAGAGAATAAAAACCAATTAAGCAGTGAAGTACAAGTAGTAAGTGAAAAAATTAACCTTGAAAATGTTCAAAATGTTTTAGATAAAAGAATTCAAAATGGTGAATTTTTTGATTATAGATTTTTAAAAATATCTGCCGAAATTACTTTGCTTGAAGAAGATGCTCATGGCAATAGGCAAATGAGGGGCTATACTGCCACTATGATGACACGGCTGGATTATTTTTTAGATAATTCCGATTGTGATTTTATGAGAAAAATTCCTAGTGATGTTAAAAACCCAAAAACATATCTGGAATATATTTTTGGTGCAAATACAGACAAAACACAACTTATTATTTTAGATACAAGTGAGTTAGGAATAGATATTTTAGAAACTTTAACAAGTGTAGTTTCAAGATTGATTTTTTCACAAAGAAAAGAATTAGTTGGCGATGAAAGAAGAAAAAATCCCGTTCATCTTATCTTGGATGAAGCACATCGATATATTAAAAAAGATTACAAGTATTTACTAAGAGAAAATATTTTTGAAAGAATTGCGAGAGAGGGCAGAAAATATTCATTATATTTACTGATTTCATCACAAAGACCATCTGAGTTATCAGAAACTGTTTTATCTCAATGCTCTAATTTTATAATTCATAGAATACAAAATGAAATTGATATGAGATATATAAATGCGGTATTGCCGTATTTTTCAGATGATTTTGTAAATAAAATAAAACAATCAATTCCAGGGGAAGCTTTAATTTTTGGTAATTGTGTTTCTATGCCTTTACATGTAACAATTAAAAAGTCTAATCCTGAACCAAACAGCAAAAATTGTATTATTTCCGAAGAGTGGTTCTCCTGTCGAGACGAAGAGGAGAAATAAAATATGAGCAAGCAATCAGAAGCGATACTTGAAGAAAATCTTGTCAAGCAACTTAGCATTACACTTGGCTATGAAAAAGTCCTCATCAGGGATGAAGCGGAGTTAAAAGCCAACCTAAAAAGACAGCTTGAAAAGCACAATCGTACCACCATAAGCGATAGTGAATTTGGCAAGATACTTAACCATCTAAACAAAGGTAATGTTTTTGAAAAAGCAAAGATTTTAAGAGATAAGTTTGCATTGCCAAAAGACGATGGAACAACTAGCTATATAGAGTTTCTCGATAGCCAAAACTGGTGTCAAAATCTCTTTCAAGTAACACAGCAGATAACCATAGATGGAGCATATAAAAACAGATATGATGTAACAATACTCATAAATGGTTTGCCCCTCGTGCAAGTTGAGCTAAAAAGAAGAGGCTTGGAGCTAAAAGAGGCATTTAATCAAATCAATCGTTATCAGAGACATTCATACGGCTACCATAGTGCATTGTTTAACTATGTGCAGATATTTGTCATAAGCAATGGAGTAAATACAAAGTATTATGCTAATAACCGCAAACAGTCATTTAAACAGACATTTTACTGGGCGGACAAAGACAATAAAAATATAACCAATATAGACGAGTTTGCTTTTTCCTTTTTGGAGAGATGTCATATCTCTAAGATGATATGCAAATACATAGTTCTAGCAGAAGTGCCGAAGATACTCATGGTGCTACGACCTTATCAATTCTTTGCAGTTGAAGCGATAATTGAGCGGGTGCAAAATACAAACAAAAACGGATATATATGGCACACCACAGGAAGTGGAAAAACTCTCACATCTTTTAAAACATCTCAAATATTGACAGGATTGCCAGATGTGAAAAAAGTCGTTTTTGTAGTCGATAGAAAAGATCTAGACTTCCAAACTACAAAAGAGTTCAATAGCTTTAGTGATGGCAGTGTGGATGGCACGGATA
>JALNYH010000010.1 GCA_023229945.1 Arcobacteraceae bacterium
TTTTAAATGGTAGTTTTTCAAACCTATATGCCATTTCTTCTTCAAACAAATCTCCATCACTAAATTTGAAAATTAATTTGTCTGTATTTATTCTTTTACATCTATTGAGCCATTTATTTTTGGCTTCATCTTCTGTAGTATAATGTAAAAAATTAATTTCATATTTGCCATCGATAAGCCCTAAAGGATAACCTTGCTGATAAATATTAAGTCTTTTCATTTCATCAATGAATTTAGACTTATTATGTTCTATAAAAGTTAAATTTTCAAGTTTAGTATTATTGAAATCTTCTAAAAGTTTTATATAATCAGGTGCAAATATCATCGCATTTATAAATGGAGACTGATATGTCAAACCAAATTTTTTGTATATAAATGTTCCCCAACAATTATTAGAAATTATTGTAAAATCATAATTATCAATAAATATTTTACAAATTCTACTTTTCAAATACTTTTCAATATCTCTTAAAAATTGTATTTTCATTTTTAATTATTCCTCTATAATTTTATCGTATTTTATATAGTATCATTTAAAGCTAGATACTCTATATTGCTTATCAGATTGAATTTGTGTGGATAGCATTGCAACAAATATAATGAAGAAATTCCCCAAATTACCAAATTGAAAATCCCAGCCAGTAAAAATCTGCAATAAAACAATCAATAACACAACTAAAAGCAAATAAGAATATACATTTATAGAATTATCAATTAACTTAAAAAGTCTATAAAATATATTTAAAAAAACAAATAAACCAAGAATCCCAAATTGCACCAAAATTTGTAAATATGTATTATGCAACGAACTAGCTTTGCCAGTATTTAAGTTATAAATCATTTTTTTATAAGACATTGGTGAACTTACTTTTAAATTACTTTCATTCAATTTTTTGATAACTTCTTTAGCATGGTCGCCAGTTCCAACACCAAATAAAATATTATCATAAAATACATCCAACGAATACTTTGCAATACCTATTCTTTGCCCCATACTAGAAAAATAATTATCAGTTGTTAAACTTTGTTGTATGCCATTCACTTCTTTTAATAAGTTATTCTTAACATTTGGTAAAAAAACATTTAAGATAATCAGAAATAAACCTGTAAACACAAACAATCCAATAATTATCTTTATAAAATTATTTCTATAAATATATAGCAATGTTATAGCAACCATTACTAAATACAAAAACATTATAGTTTTATTATTTGTAATAAAAATATTAAAACTTTCTAGGCAAATAAATAGTATAAAGAATATTTTATACGATATTTTATCATTGAATCTTAACAACCTAAATAATAAGTAAGCCATACCAATTAGTATAAAAAAACCATGATCAGTCTTTTCTAATAATGGCAAATAATAACCACTTAATGCAAAAGGAGACCCTACAATATCAAAAAACATTAAATAAGACCATATAACATTTATCAAAAGCCCAGCAAAAAAAACATACATAAATTTTTCAATAAATTCTTTTCTAATAATCGCTACAAACAAAATAGAATATAAAAAGACTTTATTAATCTTAACCTGAGCCAAACCATAAGAAATTTCTTCCGTTCCAAAAAGCCATATCACATAAATTAAAAAATACAATATACAAGCTTGTACAAACTTATTATTTAAAGAATCCATAATATGGTTTTTGATATTTTCATTAAAGAAAAATACAATTGCAATCACATAAAGTATAGTGCCTGAAATTCTGTATGAAACCATTAAAGAAAATAAATAAAATAGTGATAAATAATTAAGAATGATAATATTTTTATAATCATTTCTAAGATAAGATATAATTTTCAATTAAACTCCAATTTATATAATAATTATCAAATACAAAAGTTAATTCATTTTTCTTAGTTCATTCAATTTTTTTAAATTCTTCTTACTATTATTCCACATTAAATATTTAAAATATAGATTATTAAAAGATTTGATATGCTTTTTGGCAGTACGATACAAATCTTCCCACATACGGATTTGTTTTTCTGGATTATTAATAGTATTATTCCCATGCAGTCTATATGCAGAAACTGGTTTATCTGGATAAAAAATAGCTAAGTTCTGACTTACTACTCTTAACATAAAATCCCAATCTTCAACTATTAGATTTTCATCAAATAAACCTATTTTGTCAAATAAACTCTTCTTTGCAAGCCAACTAGGTCCAGCCATACTCCATTTTTTTATAATCATCGTTGCTAATCCAAAATCTGTCATATATTCTTCTAGCTTGTGATTTCTACATTCAAATAAGTTACTTTTAAATAATAATTTATTGTCGTTATCAACTATTATACAATCTCCAATAATAATTTCTTTATTCTTATTTCCTGACAACAAATCAATTCTAGATTGAATTGTATTATTTATAAAATAATCATCACTTGAACAAGGAAGGATATATTCTCCATTAGACATACTGATAAGTTGATTAATAGTTTTTGTCACACCCTCATTTTTTCTTTTAATATAATTAATTTTTATATGCTTACTGTGTAAATCTATCCAATTAATTATATTATCATCTTGAAGTTCTGTTGAACCATCATTAATAATGATTATTTCTTTATTTGGGTAAGTGTCTTCAAGAAAAGAATCTAAAGTTTGTTTAATAAATTTATTGTGATTATAAAAAGGAACTATAATACTTACCAATGGTACTTTCTTATCTAAATTCATTCAAAACCTTTATAATTATTTTTGTATCTTCCAAACTCTGAACTCCACTTATTGGTAAACTCAAAATTTCATTATGTATTTGTTCACTTATTGGATAAGTTTCATTATTCCACTCTTTATACGCATTTTGTTTATGAGGTGGTATTGGATAATGAATAAGTGTTTGGATACCATTGTCTAGTAAATATTTTTGTAATTTATCTCTTTTGTTTGTTCTTATTACAAACAAATGCCAAACATGGTTTTGATAGTGTTGAATTTTGGATGTTAGATGTTGAATTGGGAAAATGATATTTTTGTTAGTGATATTTTCAATGTAATAATTTGCTATCTCTCTTCTTTTTTCTATTTCATTATCAAGATATCTTAATTTTACTCTAAGCATCGCTGCTTGTATCTCATCAAGTCTGCTGTTTATTCCTTTATAGAGATTTTCATACTTTTTATGACTTCCATAGTTTCCTAGTGCTTTTATCGTATTGGCTAGTTCTTCATCATTAGTTGTAACTGCTCCACCATCACCTAAAGCACCAAGATTTTTACCAGGGTAAAAACTAAATCCACTAGCATCTCCTAGATTTCCACTTCTTTTATCTTTGTAGTATGCACCATGAGATTGAGCCGAGTCTTCAATCACTTTTAGATTATATTTTTTTGCAATTTCATTTATATTGTCCATCTCACAAGTTTGTCCATAAAGATGCACGCTCATAATAGCTTTTGTTTTAGAAGTGATTTTTTCTTCTATTTTAGCCCAGTCAATAAGGTATGTATTTATATCTGGCTCCACCAAAACTGGTACTAGATTATTCTGTGAAATTGCCAAAATAGAAGCTATATAAGTATTTGATGGGACTATCACTTCATCACCATCTTGCATAAATCCAAGTTCTTTATAAGCTCTTAGTATCAAAATAAGGGCATCAAGTCCATTTGCTACACCAATAGCATATTTGGTTCCGCAATACTCGGCAAACTCTTTATCAAACTCTTTACATTCATTTCCTTGAATATACCAGCCACTATCGATAACTCTTGTAAATGCTTCTATCAATTCAGCCCTATATTGAGAATTTATACCTTTTAAATCTAAAAATGGAATCACTTTATCTCCAATTCATAAAAATCATGCACTACTGCTCTTGCCCCAAAGCCTTCTTTTTGTGCAATTAAACCATTATTCAAATATCTTCCTGCATTTTCATTTGATATTCCAAAATCAAAATATTTCTTATTTTTATAAACATCTTTTATTAAATAATTTATCAATAAATCTAATGCTCCTATTTCTCTTCCTAATTCACTATTGGCTAAATATTGTGTATGTACAATATTTTTATTTTCATAAATTAATGCACCAGAAACAATTTGTTTATTCTTTTTTGCTACAAAAAGCCTAATATTTTTGGGAAATAGCCTAGCTAATTTTTGTATTTCTTCAAGTGTATGTACTGGTTTAGCTTCATGATTTGATTCTAATACTGATATCAAAAGTTCCCAAAAAGTTCCATAATCATCTGATTCAAAAGTTTCTATGGCTTCCTTTTGTGCTTTATTTATAGTCCACTTTCTACCTTTAGAATATCTTACTTCTTCAGTCAAATCTATAGTAGAAGTCACATCTCTTCTTATAAGTTTTGCATCATGCCTAAATAAAGCATATCTATCTTCTTCAGATGGTTTTATATGATAAATATATGGAATGCACTTATAAACTAATTTTTTTATATTTTGGCTTTTTATAAATATTTGTAAAGCTTGAAATATTTCTACCATAGTTTCTGTTTTCATCTTATCATCTACCAAAAAGCCACCAAAAGTAAGTCCTTGATGAGAATACAAAGTATCTTCTTTAATATTTGCAGGTAATATAGTAATTAATTTTTCTGCATCATCAAATATCATAAGTGAAAAATCTTCAAATCTATCACTATGATATTCCATATAATCTCTATGAAATAAAAAATGACTATTTTTGGCATTTTTTACAAATTCATTCCATAAATTTTTATATTCTTTCACATACCTTATGATATTCATACAAAATTACTTATATATCATATAACTTCTATCAGGAAGGTATTTAGATTTATGTATTTCATAATTTCCTAATCCAAAAACTTCTCTAAAAGCTATAGTTTCTCCAGGATAATCATCATTATTTATTTCATCCATCGCTATAATAGCACCTTTAACTAAATAAGGCTTTATAGCTTCTAAACATTTTTTTGTAGGTTCATATAGTTGCATATCAAAATATGCCAATGAAATCATCGTATGTTGATTTTTTTCTAAATATTCATAAACAGTTTTTGTAGCATCGCCTTTGATTAATTCATATTTTTTTATATGCGATAAAACATTTTCTTTTTGATGAAAGTCTAAAATTTCTTGTAAATAATCCATATAGTTTTCTGGTATTGCATATTGACCTTCTTGAACTAAATCACTATTACCATCTTTAGTACTTAGATTTTCATAGCCATCATAAGTATCAAATCCAATTACTTTTCTTGTATAATTATAAGGATCATAAATAGCTCTTAAAGATTCGAATAATGCTAAATTTGTTCCATACCATGAACCAAACTCCATAATAGAACCTGGGAGATGCACAATTTTTTCATATAACTCATTAATATATAATGTTTTAGCTAGAACTGAACTTCTCATATACAAACCTAAGTTAACCATCAAATGTTCTATCGGCATTGGAGTATTTTGAAAAAGATTATTCAATTTTTCTCTATTTGACATTTGTTCTTTTGTCCCTGTCTTTTGCATTTTATAATTTAATTTTTCAGACATTTTCTTCCTTTATTCTTGAACTAATTCGGCATAACCGAAACCTTCTTTCCCCATCTCATTTCCATTGTAAAACATATATACTTTATCTTTAATTACAATTGGTACACCATATGATATACTTTTCGAATCCCAGCCATCTTGACTCAATGTAATCCCTATTTCGCTATCCAATCTATTCCAATTAACCCCATCATTAGATTCTGCATAACCCATCTCATATTTACCTTCTACCGTACCATAAGTATAAAACATTTTATATTTATTATTATCCTTATAAACTCTTGGTCGTCCTATTCTATATTCATTTTCAATAAAAGTTATACATTTTTTATAACCTTGAGTATTAAAATTTATACCATCACTAGATTCATAATACTGCACAATATAACTTGGGTAATCTATATCATTTATTTTTTGCCATGCACTACCAGCTCCACACCAAGCTTTAAATATATTATTTTCATACATTATTGTATGCACAGCATTGAAAAGAGTTGCATTATCTAATCTATCTAAAATTGGTGTTACCGATTTTCTTACAAATGTTTCTCCAGAATCGTTACTAATTGCTAAACCAGTATATGCTAAAAATTTTGCTTTTTTAACAAGCTGAAAGCCAATATAATACATATATACCATATTATCAATTTTAATTAAATCTCCTAAAATTACACCATTATCATCAAACATACCATCTTGTCCTATATCCAATACAGGCTTTTCTGAGATTCTTAATATTATACTTGGATTATTTGCATCAACATCTACAAAACCAATTCGTCCTATACCATTTGTATCTCTAAAACTTGCATATATGCGAATAATATCTTCAGTTAACAAAAATGGTGTTGGAGTGAGAGCAGAATTATCCTTCCAGCTTCCATCAAAAGGTGGTTTATATATTAATCCTTTTTTTTCCCATTTCATACATCTTCCTTAATCTTAAACAATCTATGAGTATTTACTTTTGATAATTCTGTTTGATTTGTTTGATATAATCCCTTTTCAATCGTATCTTTTTGAATCAATGCTCCAGCACCTATAAAATTATCTTTTGCAATTTTTACATTATTTTCAATAGTACAATTAACCCCTAAAAAAGAGTTTTCTCCAACTTCGCAAAATCCAGAAATAACACAATGAGAAGATATAAAACAATTATCTTTGATAATAGTATTATGCCCTATATGATTACCACTCCACAGAGTTACATTATTTCCTATTTTTACAAAAGGTTGTAGTGTATTGTTTTCAAATATAAAACAATTTTCACCTATTTCTACATTTCTCCATACAAAAGATTTTGAACTTATATAACTTGCACATTTATAACCTTTAGCTTTTGCTTCAGTATAAACTTTTATTCTATTTCTATTAAGTTTACCAGAACTTATAGCTACATACACTTCATATTCACTTGGATTATATTTTTTTTCTAAAGTTTCAAATGGAACAACTAGTAAATTATTTATAGTATTTGCAGTAATATATTGTTCATTTACACTAAAAGCTACTACTTCGTAAGATGAATCAAATTGAAAATATTCATAAGCTATTAAACCAGTTTCACCACTGCCTATGATGATTAATTTTTTAGTTTTTTCCATTCTCTACTTCCTCTAAAAATCTATCATAATCCCTTATATAATCACCTTCATCATAATGTTCACTAGCTATGACAACTAATACACAATCAGGACTAAAATCTTTCATTTCTCTCCAAATAAGCCCTTCTATCAAAAGACCTTGATTTGGATTAGTTAGTTTCATTTCATCTTTTTTCATTCCATTATCAAGAACAAAAGTACAACTACCTTTTACAGCAATTGCTATTTGCTTGAGATTGATATGAGCATGAAAACCTCTTTCAATCCCCTCTTTTGTATCAAAGATATAATAAACCCTTTTTATTTCAAAAGGTGTATTATATCCCTCTTCAATCGCTATCAAGGAACCTCTTTCATCACCAAGAGTTTTAAAATCCAATAACTCATATTTACTTAACATTTTACTCCAAACTTATCATAACAAATAAAATTTTATACTTTGAATTGTATCCAAAAAGTCCTTAACGAAATATCCTAAAACTTTTATCTTCTACTATAGCTTCACTTGCCTTATATGACCAATGTGTATCATCGGCATAATAAATATCTTTAATATTATCTATAATTAAATTGTTTAAAATATTTTTAGTATCTATCATGGTGTATTGCTTATCCAATACTCTCAATATATCGAAAAAATGATTCTTCTCATAAGGATTATTTGATATATAGTTATAATATAAATCATATTTATCAACCACAGGCATAAAAAACAATTCTACACCTATTTCATTTAGTAAAACTGCTAACTTATTCAAATTATTATTAAGTTTTTCTACCCTTTTATCATCTTTTGAAGTTATATTGTTTATATCCCCATCATACACAAGTAATTTATTTGAAAAAGATTTTGCAT
Organism: Arcobacteraceae bacterium; assembly: GCA_023229945.1. GTDB lineage: Bacteria > Campylobacterota > Campylobacteria > Campylobacterales > Arcobacteraceae > UBA6211. Next base: position 7,964 of record JALNYH010000010.1, read on the forward strand.
TAAATAATTCTTTGTTTAAATTGAATAAATATGCACCTTTATTTGCATCTATTTTCTTTTTATATTTTAAAGTATAATAAATAATCTTGTAATTTGCATTATTGATGAAGCCTAAAGGTTGAGTATGCTGCTCTTTCTTTGGAGAATCTGCTACTATCGAATCTATTTTTAGATTATCTTGTGACCAATCAAAATCTTTTGCAAAATAATCCAAAGCTTGTCTCTCAACAATTTCTATTAAAATAGCTTTAGGAGTATTAGTATGAAGCCATTTGGTATTGTACAAATAAATTAATAAATCTATAGGATTTACTTCAGGTGTTAATGGATGAAGATTCAATATATTTATATTATACTTACTCGCTATATGGTCTTGATAATATGAGTTAATACCACCTCCACCACCATTTGAAAAAGAATCTCCAACAGTCATTATATCAATATTTTGTTCATTCCAATTAGTATTATTCAAATGTTTTTTAGGCAATGTGAATTCAATTTTTCTTGGCTGTAATGAATCTATTTGATAACTAAGTCGTCCCAAATCTCCCACAAATAAACCATCTTTTCTATCAAAAATTTGTGAAGTCCAAAATGTCCAAACCAAGAAATGATAAAATACAAAAATCAATACAACTACTGTAAAAATATATATTAACTTTTTGAAGGATATTATTTTATTCATGGTTTAAAAATTGAAATATAAAAATTCAGACACTTGAGACACAAGTGACACGGCTGTGAAAAACACGACTATTACAAACGCTAAAGACCAATAAGTAGGACTAAACTCTTGCATTTTTGTATATGATGTTTTAAATATCAAAACAAAAACTATTGCTAAGATAATAAATGCTGTAGTTTTATCTTTACCCATAATATTTTCATAAACATTACCATAAGTAAAATAATGTTCATTAAAATTAGCTAAAAATTTAAAATACTTTTCTGACAACACAACATTATCCAAACTAAACATACTACTTAAGACTTTAATCGCATCATCCCACTCCTTTGCACGAAAAAATACCCATGATATATTTATAAAATTAAATGTAATAAACCAAGCTATTATTATATTTAGTTTAAATCCTACTTTTTGCCATATACGGTGTATTACAAGAGCAATTCCATGAAGAAACCCCCAAAATACAAAAGTCCACCCTGCTCCATGCCAGAGTCCACCTAATATGAAAGTTATCATAAGATTTGAATAAATTCTAAGTTCTGATACCCTATTACCACCAAGAGGGATATAGATATAATCTCTTAAAAATCTCGAAAGGGTAATATGCCATCTCCTCCAAAAATCTTGTATATCTGTTGCTTTATATGGGGAGTTAAAGTTAATAGGTAGCTTGATATTAAAAAGCAATGCTGCACCTATTGCCATATCCGTATAACCTGAAAAATCAAAATATAACTGAAATGTATAACTAAGACTTGTTGCCCACGCTTCTATTAGATTTAAAGTTTGAGCATTATCAAATCCATTTGTAGCCCAGACTGCAAAAGTATCTGCAATAACTACTTTTTTAAATAACCCCATAGAAAATATAAATATACCAAGAGCGATATTTCTATAATTCTTTACTAAATTCCATTTAGTTGCAAATTGTGGCATCATCTCTTTGTGATGCACTATTGGACCTGCTATAAGTTGAGGGAAAAATGTTACAAATAGTGCATAGTTTAGAAAATCATATTCTTTTGTTTCTCCACGGTAGCTATCTACCAAGTATGCTATTTGTTGAAAGGTAAAGAAACTAATAGCTAAAGGAAGGGCTAAATAAAGTAAATCGAAGTTAGTATCACTAAGCAAATTTATATTTGAAATAAAAAAATCTGTATATTTAAAATATCCAAGTAGCAACAAATTACCACTTATTCCTACAAAAAGAATTTGCTTTTTAGTCACTTTTTTATGTTCACTTGCCTTTCCTAGGCTTGTCCCTATTACATAGTTAAAAAGCATAGAACATAGTATTAGTGGTAAATATATTATATTCCACCAGCTATAAAAAAACAAACTAGCAAATACTAAAAAACCTTTTGCTCCTGTTACTAATCTTTTATGCAAAAGGTAAAAGTATACTAAAAATGTTACTGGCAAAAATGCGAATATAAATTCATATGAGTTGAAGAGCATCTATTTATTCTTCCTTTTGAATTAGTGTACTATAATTACAATACTAATTATTAATTATTACAATACCAATCTTTTGAAATAATTTGTACATATCGTAAACTATTCTTTGTGGAAAATCCATTTAACATATACAAAAATATTGTCAAACCATTTTTCTTTTTGAATATCCTAAAGAACAATTTTAGAAATAAAGCACTTTTTAATACAAAAACACTTATTTTTGAATAATGTTTATCTAAAAGATGAAAATACGATATATAAAACTCATGTTCCATTGACAAACTTTGATTTGTGCTTCCACCAGATTTATGATACACTTTAGCTTCTGGAACAAAAAATACTTTTTTACCACTATCCCAAACTCTTTTACAAATATCCTCTTCTTCACAATAAAGGAAAAAAACGGTATCAAAACCACCTATCAAACAAAAATCATTTGATCTAAAAAACATACAAGAACCACTTACAACCTCAACTTCTGAATTGTATTCTAATCTACTTTTATTACTTGGAAACTTATGCTTAGATACAAATCTTTGTACACTATTACCAAATAATTGCTTTACTATATGTGGAAATTGCTTATAAGATGACGAAAAGTTTCCTTTATCATCTAATACTTTTCCAGTAACCAATGACGCATCAGAATTTAAGTCTAAAAACTCTTTAAATATTTTAGCTACATCATTGAGCAATTTACAATCATTATTAATAAAAAAATAATACTTACCTTGTGCATAATTCACACCAAGCATATTACCACTAGCAAAACCACTATTAATTCTATTTCTTATTAATTTAATATTTTTCTTGGATTTTACAAATTCTTTTAATAGTGAAAAATCATTTTCATTTGAAGCATTGTCAACAATAATCATTTCATATGAAAGTGCTGAAGATGTATGTAATTCTACACTATTTACAAGATCCATAGTATATTTTGATGAATTATAGTTAATTGTAATAAATGAAACATCTATTTCTTTCATATCACAATTGACCGTTGGATATATTGCTTCAAAATTGTAAATCATATCTGCCATTTTTGCCCCATAAAAAGTGTATACCTGCAATAATCTTAGCTTTAATTTTTTTCCATTTATTAGACTCATATAAAAGAATCTTTGTCACATCATGCACATAAACTATATTGATTGTTTTTAAGTATGAAAATTCTTTGGGGAAAAGGTTATGGTACTTCTTCGACATGTATAAATAATTCCTAGCTATATAGTAAGCTCTTTGATAGCTATGTTCTATTTTATACTTCTCTTTTCTTGTCAATAGATTCTTTCTTTTTTTAATTTCACCCAACTCATGTTCTACAAATACATTTTTGAAGAATAATATTTTTAACTTTGCCAAGTGAATTTTTAAACAATAATCATAATCTACCATATCTATAAATAGACCATCATCAAAACGGCCTACTTGATTAAAGTATTTTAAATTAATTATATTTGCAGATGTTATAACAATCAATCTTTCTTCATAAGAGCAAGTTGGTGTTTTGGGTAGTTGTTCTATAGCATTTCTTGTAGTATTAGCAGCAAAAATACCTATTCCATCATAATTATTAATGCTTAATAAACATTGTATATAATGCTCAAAGTTAATAAATCTACTATCTTGATCCATTGTCAAAAGCCACTGATAGCCTAAGCTAATCGCATTATCAGAAGCTATATTTAATGCAGTAGCAATACCTAGGTTATTTTTATTATCAATATAAACTAATTTATCTAGATAAAATTCATGGATCTTCTTAATTAATTGTGAATTTTTGATTTCAGAATTATCTACTACTATCAAACATTCAGCAAAATCAGCATAAGTTTTTATATTATCAAACACATCATTTAATGGATTATATAATACAACACTTACTGCTAATTTCATTAAATATTAACCTTATTTATACCATTATCACAAAAAAATTTATTTGCATCAAAATTCTTCTTTAATATAGCATTATTGACAATTCCTTGTGTACTATCAAATCTTTTTTTATGATACAAATGTACCAAATTTGCATTATGCCTACAAGATAAAAGCTCTATGCCAAGACCTCTAAATCTCCAACCCAAATCAACATCTTCACCAACAGAAGGCAAAGTATATGTTTCATCAAAGCCATTAATTCTTAATATATCTGCCTTAAAACACGACCAATTACACCCTATAATATAATTTACATTTTTCTTTATTTTTGAAGCAAGAAATGATTTCCAACTAACATATACTATATCTTCCAAATGTCTTGTTTTATCAAACACTAATTGAGGCAAATAAAACCAATAGTTGTTTGTCAAATCCGATACTTTGAGTTCCTTGTTATAAATCTTTTGTGTAATTTTTGCTCCCAATTCAACCCTTTTACCAGCAAGTGCAACGGCTCTTTGTGACTGACACAAATGATTTTCTATAAATGTCTGAAAAGGAACACAATCACCATCAATAAAAATCAAATACTCATATTTAGATGCTAATATAGCACGATTTAATGCTATATTTTTTCTCCATCCAATATCTTCTTGGGACAAATGTGTAATATTCAGATTTTTATACTTGTTAGAAGCAAAAGGAATAAAATCTGCCATTTCTGAGCTATTTCCATCTTCTGAAATCAAAATCTCATCGGCTAGAATAGTCTGAGAGGACAAACTTTCTAATATTAAATCTAAACTTTTAATATCTTTATATACTGATATAATTACTGTACACTTTGGTATATTATTCATATATTATATTTTCCCAAATACCACTCTATCGTCTTCACAATACCACTATCAAAATTCTCATCTGCTTTCCATTCTAGCTCATTTTCTAGTTTTGTAGCATCTATTGCATATCTTCTATCGTGTCCTGCTCTGTCGGCTACAAAGGAGATTAACTCCTTGTAGCTTTCCAATTTTGAATTTTGAATGTTGAATGTTGAATTATCTTTAATTGGATGAACTTCATCTAATATCGTACAAATTCTATCTACAATTTGAAGATTTGTTCTTTCATTTCTTCCACCGATATTATAAGTATCACCTGATTTACCCTGATGATACACCAAATCTATACCTTTACAGTGGTCTAGCACATATAGCCAATCTCTTATATTTTTTCCATCACCATAGATTGGGATTGGATTTCCTTTGAGGGCATTTCTTATGATTGTAGGAATTAGTTTTTCATCATGTTGTTTTGGTCCATAGTTATTTGAACAGTTTGTTATTACAGTATTAAGTCCAAAAGTTTCATGGTATGCTCTTATTATCATATCACTTGAAGCTTTTGAAGCTGAATATGGAGAATTTGGAGCATAAGGTGTATTTTCTGTAAACAAATCATTTGGGTCAAGGCTAAGAGTTCCATATACTTCATCTGTACTTATATGATGGAATCTAGGAAGTGAGGTTTTAACCTCACCATTTGCCGAAGCTGAAGCATCGGTTTCGATAAACTTCTCTTTGTAAACAAAAGGTTTTTCCATCCAATGTTTTTTTGCTACATCTACAAGAGTATAAGTCCCATTTACATTAGTTTGTACAAACACACCAGGGTTTTTAATACTATTATCCACATGGCTTTCTGCTGCAAAGTGAATAACGCCATTTATATCATATTCCGTGAAAATAAACTCTACAAGCTCCCGATTACAAATATCCCCTTTGATAAATTTATATCTTGGGTTATTCTCAACTTCTTTTAAATTCTCTAAATCTCCAGCGTAAGTGAGTAGGTCTATATTTACAAGGTTATAGTTTTGATATTTTTCAAGAAAATATGGTACAAAATTGCTTCCTATAAATCCTGCACAGCCAGTGACTAGTATTGTTTTATTTGTATTATTAAACATTATCTTCTTTCTCCTAATCTTTTCAAACAATCATCAAGCCCATCTTTCCAGTATGGTATTTCTAGAGCAAAAGTAGATTTTATCTTATTCTTATTTAATACTGAGTAATGAGGTCTTGATGCTTGTGTTGGATAATCTTTTGTTTCTATTGGATTTATTTTACAAGATAATTTTGCCATACGCATAATCTCTTTTGCAAAATCATACCAACTCAAAACACCTTCATTTGAATAGTGATATATTTCTACTTTTTGGCTATTGATTTGAGGAATAATCTCAAGAATCATTTTTGCTAAATGTCCAGCATATGTTGGAGTTCCTACTTGATCATATATTACACCTAACGATTCTTTTTCTTTTCCAAGTCTAAGCATTGTTTTGAGAAAGTTAGTTCCAAAAAAACTATACACCCAAGAAGTTCTTATTATGATTGAATTCTTTGGATTTATGTTTATTAACTCTTTTTCACCTTCAAGTTTTGTTTTACCATAGATTGATTGTGGATTTGTTTGATACTCTTCACAATAAGGTTTAAAGTTTTTACCATCAAATACATAATCAGTTGAGATATGAATAAGTTTTATATTTAATTCTTTAGAAATTAATGCTAATTTTTTTACAGCTTTTCTATTTATCAAGTCTGCATTTATCTCATCAGTTTCAGCTTTATCTACTGCTGTGTATGCTGCACAATTAATTATAATATTTATACTATTTTTTTCACAAAAAGATTTTATATCTTCTTTCTTTGTAATATCAATATTTGTTCTATCTGTAAAGAAAAAATTATATTGATAACTTGATGATATTTCTTTAATTTCACTTCCTACTTGTCCATTTGAACCAGTAACTAAAATATTAAGCATAATAATCTACTCCATACTCAAACAAATCATTTGTATCTTTAAGTAAAGGTTGTTTGGTATCTTTAAGCGAAAGGTTTAGTTTATCATGTGGAATTATCCAGTCGATACCTAGAGTTAAGTCATCAAAAGCTATACCTCTATCACACTCTGGACTATAATAATTATCTACTTTATAAGCAAATATTGTATCATCTTCAAGAACCACAAATCCATGAGCAAAACCTCTGGGGATAAGAAGTTGTTTTTTATTTTCAGCTGAAAGTTCTACTGCTATATGTTGTCCAAATGTAGGTGAATTTTTTCTTATATCTACCGCTACATCAAGTACCCTACCTTGTATTACTCTTACTAGTTTAGTTTGAGCGAATGGTGAGAGTTGATAATGTAATCCTCTTAAAACACCCTTTGAGGATTTACTTTCATTATCTTGACAAAAATTTATCTTATAGCCTAAGAATTTTTCAAGTTTGTCCGTACGAAATGTCTCTACAAAGTATCCCCTTGCATCACCATGTACTTGAGGTTCTATTATTATTACATCTGATATATGTGTTTTTATAAAATTCATTTTATCTCTTCCAATTAAAAGTTATTGTGCACTGCACTTTATTTGAGGAATATTCAATATTCACAATTAAACAATTCTTCTTGATTGATTAGCTCTAGCGATTAAATATTGACCATATTGATTTTTGGACAATGGTTTTGCTAATTCTAAAAGTTTTTCTTTTGAAATATAACCCATTTCATAAGCTATTTCTTCTATACAAGCAACCTTTAAACTCTGTCTATTCTCAATTGTTTGAATAAATTGTGATGCTTCTAATAAACTTTCATGAGTACCTGTATCAAGCCAAGCATAGCCTCTACCCATTAACTCGACTTTCAGCCTTTGTTCATTTAAATAATCTTGATTCAAAGTTGTAATTTCTAATTCACCTCTATAGCTAGGGGTTACATTTTTTGCTTTGGCTACCACATCTTTTGGATAGAAATATAATCCAACTACTGCATAATTTGATTTTGGATTTTCTGGTTTTTCTTCTATAGATATAACATTGCCATTATTATCAAATTCTGCAACTCCATACCTTTCTGGATCTTTTACAAAATATCCAAAAACTGTTGCTTTATTTTCTTCTTTTACATTTTTTACACTTTGGGCTAGAAGTTTGGTTAGTCCATGTCCATAAAAAATATTATCTCCCAAAACCAAACAAGCATCATCACCATCTAAGAATTCTTCACCAAGTATAAAAGCTTGTGCTAGTCCATCTGGACTTGGTTGAACTACATACGAAAAGCTAATCCCCAAATCACTTCCATCACCAAGAAGTTCTTCAAATCTAGGTAAATCATGAGGTGTTGATATAATCAAAATTTCTTTTATACCAGCAAGCATTAATACAGATAATGGATAATAAATCATAGGCTTATCATAAATAGGAACCAACTGTTTGGATACACCTTTTGTAATAGGATACAGTCTAGTACCACTTCCACCTGCTAATATTATACCTTTCATGCAACTCCTAAATGTTCAAATAATATGTTATTTTACAATATTTTCTCTAAAATTAAGGCTTCTATGATATTTCTAGGTAAAATATTCTTCATACAAATATTATCTTTACAAGCTTTCATAATTTCACTTTTATAGCATGGACTACATTTAAGATTAGCTGTAATGATATGCACTTTATTAAAAGGGCTTTTATATGGTCCAGTTTGCTCGGCAGGAGTTGGTCCTATAAGACAAAAAACAGGAGTATTGACAGCAGAGGCAATATGTGCTGTACCTGTATCAGTTACGATTATGGCTTTAGCGTTTTCGACTACACTTATCATTTGAGGTATAGTTATCTTACCTACCAAATCAACTACATTTGATAAATATGGTTTTAAAGGTTCAAAAAACTCCTCTTCACCTTTGGCTCCAATCATAACTACCGTCATATCTTTTGGTATTAAACCAAGTAGTTGTTTCCAATGGCTATGTGTCCATGCTCTATAGTTTAAACTTTTCTTTTTATTGTGTGAATTACTAGGACTAAATATTATATATTCTTTTGGTAAATCAAATTTAATTCTCAATTCGTCAAAATTAGCTCCATATAGTTTTGGGTAAGCTTCTACTAGATTCTTTTGAGAAACAGCACTGGCATAAAATTCCTTACATATCTCAACCATATGTGTTTTAGTAATTTTTATATTTTCACAAAACCAACCAACTTTTTTTGTTGCAACAATTTTTTCAACAAGTGATTTAAACTGTTTTCCCATTTCAAAGTTGATAAGTAAATCATAAGGCTCTTTTTTAGAAGCATTAATAATAGCTTTTTTTTGTACACTGAATATTATGGGTATTTTTTTATGTTTTAGTAAATATATATTACTAATTCTTGTGTCACATTCAAAAAGTTTTGAGCTAGATGGTGTGCATACAAAATCAATTTGACTATTTTCACCATATTCTTTTTTTAAAGCATCAATTACAGATGTTGAATAAACCAAATCTCCCAATGCACCACTTCTAATAATAAGTATTTTCATCAATTACACTTTTTTATAAATTTCTGAATAGTTTTCTTTAAATCTCTTATGTTGCCACATCCATAAATCTGGAAGTTCTATTATTTGTTTTTCTATGGCATCAGCTTGTGCTTGTGTCAAAGACTCTATTGTTGAATCTTTTATTACCTCAATAGGAGGATAAACTTTGATTTCATATTTTCCAAATTCTTTAAGTACCACAAAAGTTGGTAATATTACAGCATCAAATTTAAGTGCTAGACGAGCTGGGATATCAGTTTGCAAAGCTTTTTTACCAAAGAGTTTTACCTCTATACCACCTTTAGTTGGTGCTGTATGTTGATCTACAACAAGTCCAATATTATGCTTATTTTTGAGTGCTTTCATCAATCCTCTTGTAGCACCACTTCTATCCAATATATCACAATTATCTAAAGCTCTGCTCTCTTTTAGGTCGTTATTTAAATATTCATTATTTAGAGGTCTCCCAACAACACTTATAGGCTTATATTTTGAAAAATATTTTCCCAAAAGTTCCCAATTCCCATAATGAGCTGACACAAATATTATACTTTTATTATCTTTGATAGCATCTAATATATATTTTTCATTCGTAATAGTCACTTTTTGTGATAATTCTTCAACAGTAATAGATGAATTTATAACAAACTCATATAGGTTATATGCTAAGTTCTTATATGAATTTTGTACTATAATCTCTTTTTGTTCATTGCTTAATTTATTACCAAATACAAAATCAAGATTTGCTTTTGGTATATGTTTGTGCATTCCATCGAACTTTCGCACAAGAATGCCAAGCCAATTCAAACAAGCTTTAGCTACACCCTTTGGTAAAATAGAAAATATAAATTTCACAACTTTATATAAAATGAAAAATGAAAAGTCTTTTAAAACAAATTCTCTTTTTTGGTTATCCACTTCTAATATTTCCCCTAACTTATTCTTTAGAAGTATATTTTAGCATAAAAGCAATTGTAGTTTCATAAATAAGCTATTTTATTGTTATACTTAAAATAAATTCAGCACCTTTATATGTCTGACCATTATCAATAAATTCGCTATTTTGCACATCTATTGTACCATTTAGATGTTCTTTTACTATCTGATATGACATATTTAGCCCTATACCAGTACCTTGAGATTTATGCTTTGTTGTAAAATAAGGATCAAACACCCTACCTATGATATCTTCAGGTATTCCACCCCCACTATCTTTAATACGAAGTTCTAATCGCCCATCATCTAGTATTTGACTTTGTAAATATATTATGCCATCTCTTTCTACTGCATCTTTTGCATTTTTGACAATATTTAATAATACTTGTTGTAAGCCATTTGCATAACTCATTATAGTAATATTTTCTACATTGTTTATTATCTTTATATTATTTACATTAAAATATGTTCCAAAAATATTGATTACATCATCAACTGTCTCTTTTATATTAAATTCGCTTTTTTCTTGATTTGGTTTAAAAAAGTTTCTAAAACTTTCTATTGTATTGGACAAATAATGTGAATTCTTAGCAATCATATCCATATATTTATGTAAAGATTCTTTATCCAAAACTCCAAGTTCTTCACTTACTTTCACAGCACTAGCGCTACTAGTAATTGCACTTAAAGGTTGTCTCCATTGATGAGCTATATTTGCTATCATTTCACCCATAGATGCCATCTTGGTTTGTTGAATTAGCATCAAATCTTTTTCACGAAGTTTTTGAACACTCTCTTTTACTCTTTGTTCTAATGTTTGATTTATCTTTTCTTGAACTCGCAGTTCCAAGCTCATATTATGCTCTGTAGAAATATCTCTTATGCTAGACCGATACCCTACAAAATTATTGTTTTCATCATAAACACTTTGCCAAGACATGGCAACCCACATAATAAAGTTATCCTTTTTAATAATCCTAAATTCAAAGTCTTGACCACTATTGCCTTTAAGTGCTAATAAATGTTGATTATACACTAACTCTTTGTCAACATTTAATACAATACAAAATGGAAAATCTGTTAGATACATAGCTTCATTTACGCTATAACCACTTATTCTCTCAACAGCTGGATTAATCCATTTTAATTTTCCATTTTCATCAAACCAATTTTCCCAAGAATAGGTATAATCTGCTATTGTTTGAAATTTTTGATTATTCTTTTTTATAATCCCAAACTGTTTTGATATGGTTTGAGCCATATTATTAAATGATTTTGACAACATTCCAACTTCATTACAATCATTTGTTTCAAGATTTATATTAAAATCACCTTCACTGATTTGCATAGCTGCACTTGTAAGATTATCAAGGTTTTTAGTAAGCCACAAAACAATACCAAACAAAGACAAGAAACTAAGTACCAATCCCACTATAGATATAATAATACTTTCATATAAAATATCATTTTTGGCTTTATCTAAAAAAGAAATATCAAATCCAAAATAAACAGTAGCATAATTTTGACCATAAAAATTGATATCATGAACTGTGTGGTATATTTGGTGAGCTTTTAAAAAATCATCACTAAGTTTTGGCAATCCTTCTTTTTCATTGAAATTAGAGCTTAATAAACTCTTATCATCTTTTTTTATCACTATATATGATATCTTATTTTTCGATGTAAACTCATCAATTATAGACTTAATAGCACCATAATCTTTGGATATCAATAATCCAGCTAGTGTATTTGTAAGACTATATTTTATTTCAGCAAGATTATTTTGAGCTTGTGATACCAAATGAGACTTAGTCGTTGTAATATTATTATAAACCAAAAAGAAAATAAGAAGGAATTGAACAACAAAAGATAAAAAAAGTAATTTAAATTTCAAGCTTTGAAAAAAATACATAATTTACTCTATAAACTTTTTAGTTTCTATAATAAACATAATCAAACTATCCAAATCTTTTTTTGTTATATCTGTATATCCAAGAAATCCAGTTTTTGTAAAAAACTCTTTACCCTCTTTTGTTGCTTCAAAATCTTTTAAAATAGTTTTCAATTTTACCACTGTTTCTTTATCTAGATTTGGACTTGCCAAAGTAAATACATGTGGTACTTTTATCTCACCTTCTATTAATTTGATTTTTGACATATCAATATTATTTGACATTTGATTTATAGGAGTATGGGTAGTTATAGCAACATCACTTTCACCAAAAATAACACTTGTAACCGCTGCTTGATGTGTTTTCGTATTAACAATATTTGTTGACTTAATATCAATTTTTTCAGAACTCATCTCAACCAAACCACTAATAGAAGATATTGAAACATGATTTGAAAGAGCTATTTTCTTGTTTTTAAAATCTTTAATCTCTTTTATATCAGAATCTTCTCTGACAACATAAACTGGACTTAAAAATCTATCATACCTATAAACTGGAACAAATCCTTGTATGATATGAATAGCCCCAAAGTGTGGTGGAGTAATTATGATATCATAGTGATTATTTTTTGTATTTTCATAATACTGTAAAAAGCTATTTGCAGTATATATTTCCACTTCCACACCTAAATTTTTAGATATAAAATCTCTTAAGTCATTGTGAATTTTTATTATTTGTATAGGGTCAGTATATGGAAAAATTCCCATCTTCAAAGTTGTAGCAAACGAAGGTAATGAAACAAATATTAAAAATATCAAAATAAACTTTAAACCAACAATCATAAACAATCCTTGAATAATATATTTATAATTCTACATTATAATTTGTTAAGATAAGCTTTTTGTTTACTCAATACTTTTTAGAGAATATCAACAACTTGAGATTTAGGATAAATCTATCTTCTTTTCATAAAAATTTTTAGAGATTCCCCCTAATTCAAGTTTTAATTAGTATGCTTAAATTAGCTTATAAATCTTTTTTCAATTTATCTAAAATATTTTTCAATGCTACAATTTCATTTTTAAGATTTTGACGCTCTACTTCATCTTCTATCTCTTTTGCTTCTTTTTTCATTTTAGAAATTTTATCTTCAATTTTTTCTTTTAGTTCTTTGACTTTTTTCTTTTTTAGCTCTTTTTCACTAGCACCTTCTAAGAACTCTTTTGCTTTTGCATAAATCTTTTCTAATTTCATATTTTTGCCCCTAATTGTTTGATTGTAATGTCTTCTATCCAAAGTATTTTAGCTATATTTATCAGTTTATTAGCAATGTTATATGCATTTGAACTATCATTTAAAAGTGTTGTTGCCATTTTTTTATCTATCTTTCCATCTCTAATCAAAGGATCAATTCTTCCCGTTGATATAACATCAAGAGCTTTTAAATAATCTTTTAAAACTTGAGATTTTGCAAGAACATCAAGCTCATCTTTGGAGTTTTTGATATCATTGATTACATTCATAGTTTTTGCGATAGCTTCTCTTATGTGATTGTACTCTTCTTTTATATATTCATTATTGCTTTGGAGATATTTCGAGATATTTTTTTGTAAATCTTTGGTATCTTTTACCGCTTCAGCTATATCTCTACAAGCTGTTCTTAATTCATAAATATATTGCTTCTTATCATTATCAAGCTCATTAATAAAATGGGTAGAATAATCAATAATATCACTATAAAGTGACTTTATTCTCGTTTGATAAAAATCATCTATATCAAGTGGTATTATATCTGTTGACTCACTCACTACTTTTGCAATATCACTTTGACCAAGATATCTGTGACGATGCAACATAATAGCATGACTTAATACCTCTGTTGAGTTGTCATACAGATGAATTACCTCTTTTTTTGTAGCTTCAAAAGCTGCCATAGGTACAGCTACAGCTTCCATATCCAAATATTTTGGTTTTAAAATATAAACTTGTGCTTCTTCCACAAACAATGTTTTCAAAAATGCAACAAGCTTGTGAATAAAGAAAGAAAATATAATCAAACCAGAAAGATTAAATATAGTATGAAAAAGTGCTAGTTTCATAGCCCAGTCATTTTCATTTATACCTATCATAGCTGCAACTATATCAACAAAATCTACCAAATAATAAATCACTATAATAGTAATCAAAGCTGTAACACTTTTGAAGATAAACAAAGCAACTGCCATTCTTTTACTATTTGCATTTGAGACCATAGCCCCCATAGCTGCTGTGATAGTAGTTCCTATATTAGCACCTATTGCAATACCTAAAGCGTTTATGTATGTTATTTGTCCTGTAGCAAGAGCTGTAATAGTAAGAGCTAAAGTCGCACTACTTGATTGAAGTATAATTGTAGCTACTGCACCAATTAAAGTATATATAACAACGCCTTTGTATCCTTCAACCGCAAACTGAGCCAAATCAATACCATCTTTTAAATCCTCAAAACCATCTTTCATATATCCAATACCAAGAAATACAAAACCTAATCCCAAGAGGATATTACCCATACCTTGAGTGTTTTTTTGTTTAGATAATCTAAAAATTACACCAAATATAACCATAGGCAAAGCAAAAGCAGCAATATCAATCTTCAAACCAAAAGCAGATACTATCCAAGCTGTTGCAGTTGTTCCAACAGCAGAACCAAATACTACACCCACTGCACCAGCAAGAGTTATAAGCTTAGCTGAAAGAAATGATATAACTATAATAGCAATAAGAGAAGAACTTTGTAAAATAGCAGTTGCAACCACACCTAAAGTTACAGATTTTGGTATAGTATCAGTACCTTTTGCTATTAGTTTTTCTAAAATACTCCCACTAAATAGCTTAAAACCATCTTCCATAAAATGCATACCAATTATAAATATCCCAACTCCTGCTACAATATACTTAGAATCTTCATTTACAAACAATACATAAGCCAATGCCCCTAGTAAGACATAAATCAAAGACTTCTTTATCATTATGACTGTCCAGAAATGATTAATTTTGTTTTTATAGAACCATCAAGATTTATAACTTCTATATTTGCTCTTAATGAATTTTTCTCAGAATTAATAGTACCTTCAATACTTTTTAAAACATGCCAGTATTTTTCATAAAATGGAGTATCTATTTCTTTGATTTTTTCTCTTTTTATAATTTCAACTATTTCATAAATAGAGTGTATATAAAAAATCTTATTTATTGCCCTTTGGATTCTATATTCTTTCATAAGTTCAAGATTATTTACCCAAACATCCCTTTCTATATCACTAATAGTATGAAGATTTTTTATATATTCAATTTCTTCTTCAATCTTTTTTTCATAATTTTGTGCTTCATTTTCAACACTTTGTGCCAAAGTTGGCTCATAACTTATCATTGTATTTAAGATTTCTTCATCAGCTATTTTTTTTGTACTTAAATCATATGAATAATGCTTTGATTCTTTAAAATTCTTATCAATTGCTTTTAAAATTTGAATTGATATCATAAGATATACATATTTATCCTCTTTTCCTTCTTTAAATTCTATCCCATATTGAGAGATTACGGGTCTAGGACCAGAATAACTTATCTTTCTCATCAAAACTTCCTTTATATTATAATTCACTTAAATAATTTTACTCTTAATAGCTTTTATATTAGCTTAATGTGATTTATTTATTCTTTTTATTTTCATTTAACACAAAATTAACACTTTTTCAGTAAAATATCAAATGATTAAAACAAATATACTTTTATTAGAAGATGATACACTATTTGCAAACAGTTTGCAAGATTTTTTGGATGAGTGTGATTTTTGTGTAGATGTGGCACATAATATTGATGAAGCACTCAATTTATCGTATAAATGCAATTATGATTTATATATACTTGATATCAATTTACCAGATGGAAATGGGATTGAACTTCTCAAAACATTAAGGGCTTCTCAAGATACAACACCAGCTATATTTTTGACATCTTATAAAGATAAAGAAACAAAATACAAAGGTTTTACAGAAGGTTGTGATGATTTTTTGAATAAACCTGTAGATTTAGATGAACTACTTCTAAGAATAAATGCAATTCTCAAAAGAATAGGAAGAATTAAAAGTAAAATAAATCTAGGAAACAATTTTTCATATGATTTATATAATAAATCGCTTTTTAGTGGTGATGAAAGAGTGATTTTAACTCCAAAATTGGCAACTTTACTTGATATTTTGATACAAACAAAGGGTGAATTGGTCACAAAAGAGATAATTATCTCAAAATTATGGAGTAGTGGTGAAGAATATAGTGAAGGTTCAATCAGAGTATATATAAATCAAATCAAAAAACTTCTTGGAGAAAATAGTATAAAAAACTATAAAGGTTTGGGATACACTCTTGAAAAGTAAAAAAAATGATTTTATAGGATCACATTTTATACTAATTTTTATCATCATCATCATAATTTTATATTTACAATTTATTTTGATTGAAAATTTAAATATTCCTAGTTTAAATGTTTTATTTATTATATTACCTCTTAGTTTAGTTGGCGTTGCTGCATACAAAGTTTTTAGCCAACCACTATTTGATAATCTGTTCAAAAGTGAAAAAAATCTTGATGATAAAATCAAAAAAACACTTCATGAGCTAAATACTCCAGTTGCAACTATTTTATTAAATACCAAAATGCTTGAGAAACATCTTGATAATGATAAAAACAAACAAAGACTAAGTAGAATACAAAGTGCGTGTAATGATTTACTAGAACTTTACGATGATATGGAATACAGTATCAAAAAAGAAATAGAAAAGATAGAACTAGATGAGATTGTATTGGGTGATAGTATTTATCAAGTAAAAGAAAAATTTGATGAATTGTTAATCAAATCTGATATTTCTTGTGATATCAACATCCCATCAAATATAAAAATCATAACAGACAAAAAAGGGTTTATCACAACTTTGAGTAATTTATTTTCAAATGCAATAAAATACAATAAACCTCACGGAACTATCAAGATATATTTTAAAGATAATGTTTTATATATTGAAGATAGCGGTATAGGGATTGACCATAAACATTTATTCTTAGTTTTTGATTCATTTTACCAAGAAAACATCTCTACCAAAGGATTTGGGCTAGGACTTACTATTGTAAAAGAGTTTTGTGACAACCATAAAATCACTATTAATATCAACTCAAAAGAGGGAAATTACACAATAATATCACTAGATATTTCAAATATTATGATATAATCACAAAATCGTAAGTCATGTTATGACTTACAAAATACACCTAAGCAAGGAAAACACTATGACTAATGCACAAACACTAAAGGCACTTATTGAAGATGAGGTTATACCAGAAATTGAAGATAGTATTGATTATATTTTTGAGCTAGTAGATGCTAAAAAAGCAACAAAAGAAGATACAGAAGAGTTAAAAGATACACAAGACCTTTTAAAAGCGTTCAGAGAAATATTAACTGAACTTGAAAATGATGAAATAGATGAAGAAGAGTGTTTAGAATTAATCGAAGATATAAATGCCATGAGAAATGGCGATAATGATGAAGATGATGAAATTTAATAAAATTTCAAACTTAATTTTTCTTTAAACAATACTTTTTGTCTAAAATTGGAGTATAATAACGACTTTAATTTTTAGGCAAAGAGTCTTACTATGATTTCCAAAATTTCTAACTTTCTCAAAGAATTTACCCCAGAATCTTATCTCGTACTAAAACAAGGATACAAGAAAGAATATTTTAGTGGTGATATGTTTTCAGGAATTACTGTGGCAATTGTTGCCTTACCTCTTGCGATGGCTTTTGCAATAGCTAGTGGAGTTGAGCCAGAAAAAGGTTTGATTACCGCCATAGTTGCTGGTATCTTGATATCACTTTTTGGTGGAAGTCGTGTACAAATCGGAGGACCAACTGGTGCGTTTGTTGTAATTATCTATGATATTGTACTAAGACATGGGTATGAAGGACTAGCAATTGCTACACTTATGGCTGGTGTTATACTTATTATGATGGGATTTCTTCGTTTTGGTGCAGTTTTGAAATACATACCCTACCCTGTAATCACAGGATTTACAACTGGAATTGCTGTAATTATATTTTCTTCAACAATAAAAGACTTTTTTGGATTTAATATATCAGAACTTCCTGCTGATTTCATTGGTAAATGGGTTGAATATGTTTCCCATGTTGGTGAAATCAACTTTGTAAGTGTTGCTATTGCACTTATTTCTATTTTTATAATTATTTACACAAAAAAAATATTTTCCAAAATTCCAGGACCTATAGTAGCTGTTATCATAGCAAGTATTATAGTATATATGTTTGGCTTAAATGTAGATACAATAGAATCAAGATTTGGCTCAATACCTAATACTCTCCCAATGCCATCAATTCCTAGCTTTACATTCGAGCAAATAAAAGAGCTAATTCCAGCAGCCACAACCATAGCACTTCTAGCAGCGATAGAATCACTTCTTTGTGCAGTAGTTGCTGATGGTATGACAGGACAACGCCACAAGTCAAATACAGAGCTTGTAGGGCAAGGTATAGCTAATATTGGTTCCATATTATTTGGTGGAATTGCAGCAACAGGAGCAATTGCAAGAACTGCTACCAATGTCAAAGCTGGGGCAAAGACTCCCTTATCTGGAATTATTCATGCTGTATTTGTATTTATATTTATGTTTGCATTAGCTGGTATTATCATCAAAATACCTATGGCAACACTTGCAGCAATTCTTATCATAGTATCATGGAATATGAGTGAAATAGAACATTTCAAACATATTCTAAAAGGTCCAAGAAGTGATGCTGCAGTACTTATGGTGACTTTTTTATTGACTGTTTTGGTAGACTTGACGGTAGCTGTGCAAGTGGGTGTTGTTTTGGCTGCACTTTTATTTATCAAAAGAATTACAGAAGTAACCCAAATACAAGACAACAAAGTACAATTTAATGAATTTTATAGCACTGATGAAGATATCATAGATGACCCTGACGCTACGAATAAAAAGAAAATTCCTGATGGCGTAGAGGTTTATGAGATAAATGGACCTTTTTTCTTTGGTATTGCAGATAGACTTCAAACTGTTCTTGATAATATTGAAGAAAAACCAAAAGTTTTTATTCTAAGAATGAGAAAAGTTCCAGTTATTGATGCTACTGCTATGCACGCTCTTAGTGAGTTTTATGCAAATTGTAGAAAAAATGATACTTGGCTAATACTTTCTGGTGTAAATCATAATGTAGAAAAAATACTTTCAAAATCACAATTTTTCAAAAAATTTGATAGAAAATTTGTGGCAAAAAATATAGATGAAGCTCTCAAGCTTACGGATGAGTTATTGTAAGCGGGGGAAAGTGCTGAGGTGCTGAGATAATAGATTCCGTGCTTGAAACGGAATCTATTATGTTCTGGATTCCGTGTCAAGCACGGAATGACAATTTTTGGATTCCCTATCAAACACTAAATGACAGATTAAATGAATACCAGCCTATTAACTAGCTATTTGAGATGACTCCTTGTCATCTTCGCCATCAAGTACATTTGAAGCACTCATATCCCTTAGCCCTCTTTTTTTGATATAGTTGTTTAGCCCTATATGATTATTGTATCCTAGAAGTTTAGATATCTTTCTAGTAGATAAGCCTATCCCTAAAAGTTCTTCTATTCTTTGTTTTTGTTTGTCAAATTTTGATTTTTGGATAGTACCTTTTGGTTTACCAAGATGTATACCATCTATTTTTTTGGCAGTTAATGCCTCTTTAGTTCTAATACTCATCAAATCTCTTTCAAGCTTTAAAGTCATACTAATCACTCCCAATATCATCTTAGTAAGCATATCTTTATCACTTACTAAATCTAGATTTTGTTTGATTACAAAAACTCTAACACCTTTTGATAAAAGTTTCTTTAGAATATCCAAAATCACCTCAGTAGTTCTACCTAGAACATGCAAATCATGAATATATAATACATTACCCTTTTCGCAATTTGAACATAGGGTTGCCATATTTTCTTCTTGAGAAGGTACACTTATCTCAACATTGATACTATCATCTAAACTTATTTTGTTTTCTTTTAGGTATGCTAGTATTCCTCTACTTTGTTCTACTGTGTATTCAGAATTGTTTTTATTTACTCTGATGAAAGCAATATTTTTTGACATAAAACTACTCCTTTATTAATTAGACATTTTGAAATATATATAATAAGATTTTAAAACATATTATATAATTTTATGCCTTTAACTCTTATACGAAATGTTAACATAAATAAGTTTAAACTAACCTTAAGAAATGCCTTAGTAATAAAAAAGAACTAATCATTTTAAAAGCAAAAAAAAGTTAAAATCTTAAAAAATAAAAAAAAGGTTTTTTTGTGAAATTAATTGTAGGGATTACTGGAGCTAGCGGGGCTAAACTTGGACTCAAATTTGTCTCTTTACTTCCAAAAGATATTGAAACTTTTGTAGTATTATCAGATAGTGCAAAAATTGCTTTACAATGTGAAGAAAATATTGATTTTACACAACAAACTAATGAATATATGGTGTATAATGATAATGATATATCTGCACCCATTGCATCAGGTTCATTTGGGTGTGATAGTATGATAATACTTCCATGTTCTATGAATACTTTGGCAAAATGTAGTGTTGGGATATCGGATACTTTAATTACAAGGTCTTTTAGTGTGATGCTAAAAGAAAAAAAGAAAACTATCCTCGCACCTCGTGAAATGCCATATTCTTCGATTGCATTGGAGAATATGTTGAAGTTATCAAATCTTGGTGTAATCATAGCACCACCAATGCTTGGATATTATTCAAACCAACAATCCCTTGATGATATGGAAAATTTCATTATTGGTAAATGGTTTGATTTACTTGGCATTGAAAACAATCTATACAAAAGATGGAAAAGCGAACAATGAAACAAATACTAAAAAAAGCCATATATTGTGGTACTTTTGACCCTATTACAAACGGTCATATGGATATAATACACCGCTCACTTGGTGTTTTTGATGAAATCATCTTAGGAATAGCCCAGTCAAAAAGTAAAAATACAATGTTTGACTTAGAAAAAAGGATTCATTTAGCACAAGTTGCAACGAAAGGTCTTAATGTCAAAGTAATTGGATTTGATACACTTTTGGTTGAGTTTGCAAAACAACAAGAAATATTTAATATAGTAAGAGGACTTAGAGCAATTAGTGATTTTGAATATGAATTACAAATGGGGTATGCAAATTCTAGCTTGGATGATAGGATAGACACGGTTTATTTTATGCCAACGCTTAAAAATGCCTTTGTAAGCTCTAGTGTAGTGAGAGAACTACTCAAATTCAAAGCAGATATTTCGCACTTAGTCCCAAAAGAGGTAATAAAATGTATATAGCAATAGAAGGTATTGACACAGCTGGCAAATCAACACAATATGAACTCCTTCAGATACTTTATCCAGATGCTATCTTTACAAAAGAACCAGGTGGTACTGAGCTAGGAGTCAAACTAAGAGCTATGGCACTTGGTGGTGAAGCCAAATCAAAAGTAGCTGAAATGTTTTTATTTTTGGCAGATCGTGCTGAGCATATAGATGAAATAATAAGACCCAATAAAGACAAACTAATCATAAGTGATAGAAGTTTGATTTCAGGGATTGCATATGCAAAAGATTTTCCTATGGAGATGACTTTGGTACTAAATCTTATAGCAACATCAAATCATTTACCAAAAAAAGTAGTATTATTAGAGCTAAGTGAAAAAGAACTCACAAAAAGGCTATCAGCTAAAGTAAATGATTCTATAGAATCAAGAGGGACACAATATTTGCTTGATATTCAACAAAGAATGAAGCAAACGATTTTAAAACTTGGGATTGATTTCAAATTTATTGATGCAAGTCTGAGTATAACCCAAATACACAAAGAAATAAAGGAATTCATAGATGGTTAAAAGCATTCAAAGCTTAAGAGGGATGAAAGATATTATAGATGATGATAGTAAGCTTTTTACATATTTTATTGAAAATGCTTCAAAAATAGCAAGAAATTATGGCTTTTCATATATTCAAACTCCACTTTTAGAAGAAACTGCACTATTTAAAAGAAGCGTAGGAGAAAGTTCAGATATTGTAAATAAAGAGATGTATCAATTTATTGACAAAGGTGAAAATGATGTTTGTCTTCGTCCAGAAGGGACTGCTGGAGTTGTTAGATGTTTTATTCAAAACAAGTTTGATAAAGCAGGAGCATCTAAAAGATGGTTTTACAATGGTGCTATGTTTAGGTACGAGCGACCTCAAAAAGGGAGACTTAGACAATTTCACCAATTTGGTGCAGAATCATTTGGATTTTCTAGTGTATATGAAGATGCAAATATTATAATGATGATAAAAGATATTTTCAACTTTTTTGGAATAAAACATAAGCTTGTACTAAACTCTCTTGGCTGTAGCGTGTGTATGCCTCCATATAAAGAGACTCTTGTATCAAAGCTTGAAGTCATAAAAGATGATTTATGCGGTGATTGTAATAAAAGGATTATTACAAATCCTATAAGAGTTCTTGATTGTAAGATTGATAGTTGTAAAGAGCTTTTAAAGGATATGCCTAAGATTACTGATAGTTTATGTCAAGATTGTAATAAAGATTTTGAACAGTTAAAACAGATTTTAACTAAAAATAATATATCATTTGACATTGATTCCAATTTGGTTCGTGGACTTGATTATTATAACAAAACTGCATTTGAATTTGTAAGTAGTGAAATAGGCTCACAAAACGCAATAGCAGGTGGAGGAAGATACGATAAACTTGTAGAATTCCTAGGTGGTAAAGCGACAAGTGCTGTTGGTTTTGCTATAGGAATAGAGCGTGTTTTAGAACTTATCAAATATAGTGATATAAATGATGATGTTTATTATTTTGGTGCTATGACTGACGAAGGAATTGAGAAAATATTTTCAAAATCTTATGAATTTAAAGCCAAAAATAAGACTTTGATAGAATATAGCTCAAAAAGTTTTATCAAACATATCAACAACGCAGATAAACTAGGAGCTACCATAGTAGCACTTATTGGAGAAGATGAGCTAAAGAACGATACAGTTTTTGTAAAAAATTTAAAAACAAAAGAAGAATTTACTATACCATTTAAGGATTTTAAAAATTGAATAGATACGGATTGCACTTATGGGGTGATGACAATTTCATCATAGAAGAGGGAAAAGTTAAGGTTAACTATGCTGATAAACCAGCTTTAATAGATTTGATATCAAAGATAAGAGATGATGGTCATCGTGGTCCATTGTTACTTAGATTTCCACATATTACAGACAAGCAAATAGATAAACTTTATACAACATTTAATAAATCTATTAAAGAATATGATTATAAAGGGACATTTAATGCTGTCTTTCCTTTAAAAGTAAATCAATTCCCAAACTTTTTATTTCCTCTAATTGAAAGTGGTGAGAAATACAACTACGGTCTTGAAGCTGGAAGTAAAGCAGAGCTTATCCTTGCTATGGCATACAACAATGAAGATGCACCAATAACAGTAAATGGCTTCAAAGATAAAGAGATGATTATACTAGGCTTTATAGCAAAAACTATGGGCTATAACATCACACTCACAATAGAAGGACTAACTGAACTTGAAACAATTGTAGAAGTATACAATGAATTCGATATGGCTTGCCCTGATATTGGTCTTCGTGTAAGACTACATAGTGGTGGGAGTGGTGTGTGGGCCAAAAGTGGTGGGATTGATTCTAAATTTGGACTAAGTTCAACGGAAATACTAGAAGCTTTTGGAATATTAAAAGCCAACAATATGGTTGAGCAATTAACAATGATTCATTTCCATATAGGCTCAGCTATGCACACTATAGCACCTCTTAAAAAAGCCCTTAGAGAATCAGGACACATTTATGCAGAATTAAAACAAATGGGTGCTACAAAGCTTGAAAACATCAATATTGGTGGAGGACTTGCTATTGAATATTCACAATTTGAAAGAACTAGAGCATATTCACTTGAAGAATTTAGTAATGATGTTGTTTTTACATTAAACTTTATTGCAAAACAAAAAGGGGTAAAAGAACCTAATATTTTCACTGAATCTGGTAGATTTATAGCAGCTCCTTCTACTGTTTTGATAACTCCAGTATTAGAACTGTTTTCATCAGAGTATGAAAAGGAAAACCTCCTATTAAAAGATACAAATCCGCCACTAATTAAAGAGCTATATGATTTATACAATGATATGAGAGAAGAAACTGCACTGGAGTTTATGCACGATGCACTCGACCATCTTGAATCTGTACTTACACTTTTTGATTTGGGTTATATTGATTTACAAGATAGAAGCAATGCAGAGATATTGGCTCACCTCATTACAAAGAAAGCTATACAATTACTCTCCCTTAAAGATTATACAGAGTTAAAAAGAATCAATGAAAAAATACAAGAAAAATATCTTCTTAATTTTTCTATATTCCAATCATTACCAGACTTTTGGGGTATTGATCAAGAGTTCCCAGTGATGCCTATTACTCACCTAGATGAAAAACCAACAAGAAGTGCATCTTTGTGGGATATCACTTGTGATAGTGATGGAGAGATAGAATTTGATAGTAAAAAACCTCTTTATTTGCATGATATAGATTTAGAAAAAGAAGACTATTTCTTGGCATTTTTCCTTGTTGGTGCATATCAAGATATTTTGGGAATGAAACACAATCTATTTTCACATCCAACAGAAGCTGATATTGTTTTCAAAAAAGGCTCAGCTGAAATCAAAAACTTACTAAAATCTCAAAAAATAATAGATGTTTTAGAAGATATTGATTATGATGTGATAGATTTAAAAAGTAGATTAAAAAGTAAACTTCACAAAAACAATAAAGTATATAAAATGTTAGATAAATTTATCAATGATACAACTTATCTGAAAACAACAAAGTGTTAACAATGGAAAATCCATCATTACTAGAGCTAATCAAAGAGGACTTTTGCTTACCAAAAAACAATGACCCAGCTTATAGATCTAGTTTTGAGCTTGTTTTTAATTACCCTGGAATTTGGGCTATTATAAACTATCGATTATCAAATGCACTTTATAAAAATGGATTTACAAGGCTTGCTAGAATTTTATCAGGATTAAGTCAATTTTTGACAAACACTGATATCCATCCAGCTTGTACTATAGGAAGAAGAGTGTTTTTAGACCACGCTTTTGGTGTAGTAATTGGTGAAACTGCCGTTATTGGTGATGATGTACTTATATATCAAGGAGTGACTCTTGGAGGTGTTAGTCTAAGCCATGGCAAACGACACCCTACAATTTGCTCAAATGTCACAATTGGAGCTGGAGCAAAAATTCTCGGAAATATAACAGTTGGTGAAAATAGTAAAGTTGGAGCTAATTCTGTAGTAATTACTGATGTCCCTATCTCATCAACCGCTGTTGGTGTACCTGCTAGGATAATCAAGCGAAAAGATACTCACAATCTACTTGATCACAATGACTTACCAGATATTTCAAAAGAGATGTTTGGATATTTATTAAAAAGAGTAGCAATATTGGAACATGCTCTTACAGATAAAGCTTGTATAGATATAAGCACAAAAGATAATGAGTTGGATGAAATTTACAAAAACTTTATAGAAGCTATGATGACCAAAGATGTTAAATGATTGATTTAGTAGGATTTGGGGTATTAACTGGCTTTGTAAGTGGTTTTTTTGGTGTTGGTGGAGGAATGATTCTTGTTCCTATGCTTTTGTATGCTGGTTTTGTGATGAAAGAGGCTGTTGCAATATCTGTTATGCAGATGGTTTTTAGCTCTATTTATGGAAGTTACCTCAATTCAAAAACAAATAGAACACTCTTAAAAGATGGTGTTATTATTGGTATTGGTGGGTTTGTAGGTGGATTATTAAGTGGTGTAATAGTCACTAATGTATCAAATCAGTTCCTAGAATACCTCTTCTTTCTAATTCTTTGTTTTTCTGTATATAGACTTCTTAATGTAAAACCAGCTGGTCGTGAAGATAGAAAATCTCAAAATAAGCTGATTTTATTTATTATAGGTTTTTTTATAGGGATGATTGCTATGAGTATAGGTGTTGGAGGCTCTGTGATGCTAACCCCTATTCTATCAAGCTATTTACACTATCCACTAAAAGATGCAGCATCTTTAGGACTATTTTTTGTAGTTTTTAGCTCTATTGCTGGATTTAGCTCACTTAGTATTGCTGGCGAAATGCTATATCTTGAAGGTGCTGTGATAGGAATTAGTAGTTTATTGGGTGTATATTTGGGAATAAAAACAAAAAATATCACTAAAATTACATCATACAAAAAAATAGTACTTGTCCTTTATATTGGAATCTTACTCTCTATGATAAATAGGATATTTTTGTGATATAATACGAAAATTATATAGCAAAGGTCTTACAAAATGAAATCGTTAATTTTTATATCACTTATGGCTCTTTTATTTGGTGGATGTTCAAGCAAAATACAGCGTCCTTATATAGACAACTACTCACTATGCTCTCAAACAATAAGCAATATTATTATAGATAAAGTAACAATTGACAACAAATCAAAAAGTTTATATGTCACTACTAATGAGATAAAGGCTATATTTGAAAATTCTCTAATACAAAGTGGCTGTTTTTATATTTATCAAGCTGATGATAACAATAAACTACTAGATAATAATACATATATTTTGAATTTACAAGCAACAGTATATCAAGAAAATGAAACTACAAAAGAAAATCTTATTAAAGAAGAAAATCAAGAAAAATTAATTATGGTATTTAATATAACAGCTCATAGTGGAGAAAAAACTGTAGTTCTCAGTTCAAAAAGTGAACTTTTCTCTACCTCATCAAAAATACTTGGGTTTGAGACAAGTAAAGAGTACTTAGATGATAAAAATGCACTAATCCAAAGTGCTTCCAAACAAGCTAGTATTGTATTACATGAAAAGCTAAAGTAGGTAAAATTCTACTTTATTTGTATGATTTTATTACAATAAAAGATGTTATTGATATAAGAAATAAACTTACCGCTATAGGAAGAAGTGAATCTGTATGAAACATTACAACTATTGTAGATATAACTGCCCCTATTCCAAACTGAATTACACCAGATAAGGCTGATGCAACACCAGAATTAGTTGGAAATTTTTCTAGTACTAAAGCTGTTGCGTTACCATATATAAAAGCATTTACACCAATGTAAGAAGCTATTAACAGTATAGTTAAGACTAGACTGATGTCTTTTGAGACTAGCATAAATACAATAGATACCAAAACCTGAATAAAAATAGCCATTTTTATCAAAAATAAAGGGGCATAACTTTTAAGTAATATTACATTTACACTTATTAACCCCATAAGTACCAATATACTAAAACCAAAATACAAAGGAAATAAATCTGAAGAAATCCCAAAATATTCCATATAAATAAAAGAGGATTTTGCTATCAATGTAAACATTCCAGAAAATCCAAGTGCCAAAACAAACATCATTTGCATAGCTTGTGAGTTTTGAAGTACCATTTTATATGATTTTATTGGATTTATCTTTACATATGTGTAAGTCTCTTTTAAGTCTTTATACACCCACAAAGCCACAACCAAAGCATAAACTGTTAGAAATACAAAAACAATTTTCCAAGAATAAAAATGGATTATAAAAGCACCAATAGCAGGAGCTAGTAAAGGGGCTAAACTCCTTACGCTTCCAATAAGAGCAAAAATTTTAGTAGCTTCTTTTCCCCTAAATAAATCTCTTACTATTGCACTTGCATTGACTACTATAAATCCTCCAAAAAATGCTTCTAAGAATCTATAAATCCATAATTCATAAGCCGTTGAGCTAAAGATTATCAAAAAACTAAAAAAGGCAAAACCAATAAGCCCTATTAATGAACTTTTTTTTCTACCAATATTATCAGATAACACACCACCAAATATCTGTCCTATTGCAAATCCTATCAAAAATATTGAAAGGGTTAACTCTATTTTATCAATCCCTACATTAAATTCTTTTGCCATTGTAGGAATTGATGGTATATAAGTATCTACAGCTATTGGTGCGACTGCAGATAAAACTGCTAATAATATAATCAAATTTATATGGTTTACAGTTTTTCTCATATTGATATTTGCTTTTTATTTTTCATTTATCTTTGCTTCAAATCCACCACCTAAATTATAATACAAATTAACAGCAGATTTTAAAGCTTCAAATTTAATTCTCTCTTTTTGCATTCCAACACTAGCTTCTTCTTTTCTTACTTCTAAGAATTCTAGATAACTTATATATCCACTTTCATATTGATTCTTTGATATATCTTTTTTCTCTTTTATAGCATCATATCTTCTTTCTTGAGCTATAAATCTCTCTTTATTTGTAGAATATGATACAAGAGCATTTTTAATATCACCAAAAGCATTTCTTATAGTATCCCTATACTCTATAAGTGCTAATTGTTGATCCTTTTTAGCATTTTCCACATTTGCATTTATTTTGCCAAAATCCAAAATAGGACTCAATAGATTTCCACCTATTGTATAGCTTGAGGCATCAGACCTTACAAGCTTATCTAAATCTCCACTTACATAGCCCAAGCTTCCCGTCAAAGAAAAAGTTGGGAAATATGCACTTTTTGCAACACTAACAGAAAATGCACTTGCTTTTACTTTTGACTGTGCAGCTTGTATATCTGCTCTTTTATTTAAAATATCTGACGGCAAATTGACAGGTACTGGCAAATTCATAGAATCATATTGTGTATCTTCAACCTTTATATTTGATGCTTCAAAAACTTCATTTACATCTTTTCCTATCAAAATAGAAACAGCTGTTTTATAATTATCTAAAACCTCTTTTTGTGCAAGCATATTATCTCTTGTCATTTCAAATAAAGATTCTTCTTGCAGTAAAGTACTTCTATCAATAAAACCATTTTCATATCTTGTTTTTATATTGTTATATGTCTCTTCTTCATCAAGATATTGTTGCTGTGTCTTATTATAAAGAGCTTGATTTGATTTCAAACCATAATAAGCAATTATAGAATCACTTATAACCCTTTGATAAAGTAGTTCTTTTAGATAATTTTGATTCATCATATCTTCAAAAGCAGCTTTTTTTGCATTACTTAATTTACCGAATAAATCAATTTCAAAGGAAGCACTTAATCCTAAATCATAACTTTCATAAGTCATACCCTGATATGAAGGAGGTGCAAGTTTACTAATTCTTTTTTTATCAGCATCAGCGTAAGCATCAATCTTTGGAAGTTGCTCGCTTTTTTTGATATTTAAGAACTCTCTAAATTTTTCTACCTTAATCAAAGCACTTTGTAAATCACTATTATTTTCTAATGCGTACTCAACAAAAGAGTTCAACTTTGTATCATTGAAATTTTCCCACCATTTATCATTTAGTAAAGCTTTTTCTTCATTTGTAGCAGTTGATGTGATAGGAACTTTTATTTCAGGTATATTGGGATCTTGGTTAAGCAAAGAACATCCACTTAAAAGAAACATTCCAGATATTAATAATATATGCTTTTTCATTGAATATCCCCTTTTTTTGAAGTCAATTTTGCAACCCAAATATAAAACAGTGGAATAAATACCATTGCCAAGAATGTAGCTGCAAGCATCCCACCTATTACTCCAGTACCTATAGCGTGACGACTAGCAGCTCCTGCCCCACTACTCAAAGCCAAAGGAACGACTCCAAGGGTAAATGCCAAAGATGTCATAATAATAGGTCTAAGTCTTATTTTTGCAGCATCTATTACGGCGTCATAAGGGCTAAGTCCATCTCTTACCCTTTGCATTGCAAACTCTACTATCAAAATAGCATTTTTTGCAGCAAGTCCAGCAAGAACCAAAAGCCCTATTTGGAAATATATATCATTTTCAAGCCCTCTAAGAAGTGTAGCTACAATAGCACCAAATATAGCAAATGGTACAGCCATCAAAACAGCCACAGGCATCAACCATTTTTCATACTGAGCAGCTAGTATAAGATAAAGAAGCACTATACCAAATAAAAACGCATACAAACTATCACTTGCAACTTGCTTTTCTTGGTATGCTGTTCCTACCCAGCTTATAGTATACCCTTGTGGTAAAACCTCATTAGCTACTTCTTCTATAGCTTTTAAGGCATCCCCTGAGCTATATCCAATAGCTGGTTGTCCTGAAATTTTTGCTGATGGGAAAAGGTTGAATCTCTCTATCAAATCAGCCCCAACAGTTTTTTCAAAGCTTACAAGTGAGCCTATAGGGATAAGATTACCTTTAGTATTTCTTACGAAGATATTATTCAAATCTTCTGGTGTAGCCCTATTTTCTGAATTTGCTCCAATATTTACTTTGTATGTTCTTCCATAAAGATTGAAGTCATTTATATAATAGTTTCCAAAAGTGGCACTTAGAGTATTGTAAATATCAGCCACTTTAACATCTTTTGATTTTGCTTCTTCTATATTTACATTTACTTTGTATTGAGGAACCATCGTGTTGAGCGTAGTTCTTACACCCATCAAATCACCTCTTTGGTTTGCTTTTTGGATTATTTGTTGTACATAGCCGTTTAATTCTTGAGTGCTTCCGCCAGATCTATTTTGTACATACATATCAAATCCACCAGCAAGCCCCATACCTTGTATTGGAGGAGGAAGTACAGGTATAGAAAACCCATAGGGTATTCCCATAAGTTCTTTGCTCAAACTTCCTGCTATTATTCCTGCATGAGATGAGCTATCTTTTCTCTCATTCCAATGATTTAGCTTGACTATTGTTGCAGCTGCATTTGTTTTTTCTGCAAATGTCATAAAATCAAGCCCTGTAAAAGATACAATATGTTTTACATTTGGGTTTTGTGCTATATGATCATGTATAGCATCAGTCAAAGCCTCCGTTCTATTTAGTGAAGCAGCAGGTGGATTGTAACTAAATACAAAAATAGTACCTTGGTCTTCAGATGGAACAAGTCCAGTTTTCATCATTTTAAGCATATCATATGAAGCATATATCAAAACTCCAAACAATAATGCACTAACCAAACTATATTTTATAGATTTTTTCACAATTGTAGTATATCCATTTGTAGCTCTTTGGAAAACACTATTAAACCACTTGAAAAATCCTGTTGGTTCTTTGTGAATTGGTTTTAGAATAGTTGCACAAAGTGATGGTGTCAAAGTAAGTGCTATAAAACCTGATATTGCTACAGATATAGCAATAGTAATAGCAAATTGTTTGTACATCTCACCTGTTAATCCACCCAAAAATGCTACAGGGATAAATACAGCACAAAGTACCAATACAATAGCAATCAATGCACTTGATACTTCTTTCATAGCTTGAAAAGTTGCATCTTTTGGACTCATCCCCTCGCTAATATGCCTTTCAACATTTTCTATTACAATAATAGCATCATCAACAACTATACCAATTGCAAGAACTAGTCCAAAAAGTGTCAAAAGATTGATACTAAATCCAAGAAAATACATCCCTGCAAAAGCACCAATTATAGAAACAGGAACTGCTATAATAGGGATAAGAGTCGCTCTCCAGTTTTGTAAAAATAGATAAATTACACCAATTACCAAAATAATTGCTTCAATAAATGTATAAACAACCTCTTGAATAGATATTTTTACAAAGTCTGTTGTATCATAAGGTATTTCATAAGATACATCATTTGGAAAGTTTTTTGACATATTTTCAAGTACTTTTTTGACTCCATCAGCAGTATCAAGGGCATTTGCACCAGTTTGCAAAAACACAGCCACAGGAATAGCTGGTGCTTTGTCAAGTTTTGTGATAAGACTATAACTACTAGATCCTAGCTCAACAGTAGCCACATCTTTTAGCCTTAGTGTTGCTCCATCTTTTTTTGCACTGATTACAATATCTCCAAACTCATCAGGTGAGCTCATTCTATCTTGTGCAAGAATTGTGTATGTAAACATTTGTTTATCTTTTATTGGTTCATCTCCAAATTTCCCAGCAGCGTATTGCTCATTTTGGTCTTTTATGGCACTTATTACATCTTGAGGAGTAAGAGAATAAGAAGATAATTTTTGTGGGTCTATCCAAACTCTTATGGCATAATCTCTAGCACCAAATATTACAGCATCACCTACACCTTTTACCCTTTTTATCTCATCAGCTATATTTATAAGGGCATAGTTTGATAAAAATGTAGTATCATAAGTATTATTTGGTGAATATAAAACACCGACCAATAACATACTTGGAGATCTTTCATATACTCTCACACCTTGTCTTTGTACAGCTTCAGGAAGTCTTGAAATTGCAGCTTGGACTCTATTATTTACATCTATTTTTGCATCATCAGCGTTTGTACCAACTTCAAAAAATACATTTATACTCACTTTTCCACTATCATCAGCACTAGAGTTCATATAAATCATATTTTTTGCACCATTTATCTGTTCTTCAAGTGGTGATGCTACTGTTTTTGACAAAGTCTCAGCACTAGCCCCTGGATAAACAGCAGATACTATCACTTGAGGAGGGACAACTCTTGGATATTGTTCAATTGGAAGATTTATCATAGAAGCCAGACCAGCAAGAAGTATGATTATAGAAACTACCGCTGAAAATACTGGATTTTTTATAAAAAATGAAGAAATCATTTTAATTTCCATCCATTAATACAACTTTTGCATTTGGTCTAACTTTTGCAATATTGTTTATTATAATCATATCCCCATCATTTAATCCACTTTTCAAAACCATTCCATCAGCCGTCAATACATCTAATACCACAGGTCTTGGTTTTGCAATGCCCTCTTCAACTACATATACAATTGCACCATTTTGTGTTTGTAATATAGCTTCTTCTGGGATAGTTATTACATTGTTTATTTTTATCCCTTTTACACTCACTTTTACAAAATCACCTATTATATACTCATCTTTTTTATTTTCAAACTTTGCACGCAAAGATAAAGTATTGGTATTTATATCAATTTGTGGTGCTATATAATCAATTAATCCATTTTGAACTGATTCTTTGTTGCTAGAATCTACTATTTTAATATCTGTTGTTGAGTTTTTAAATTGTGATAAAAATCTATTAGCATCACTTTTTGGTATCGAAAACTCTAAATGTATAGGATTTTTTGATGTAATGGTTGTAAGATTGGTATTTGCACTCACAAAATTACCAATATCGTGTGTTTTAATTCCAACTATACCACTAATAGGAGCTTTTATTGTAGTATAATCAAATTCAATTTGAGCAAGTTGTAAATTTGCTTTTGCATTTTCATATTCTGATGTAAAAGTATCATATTCTTTATCACTGATTGATTTTGTT
Organism: Arcobacteraceae bacterium; assembly: GCA_023229945.1. Classification (GTDB taxonomy): domain Bacteria; phylum Campylobacterota; class Campylobacteria; order Campylobacterales; family Arcobacteraceae; genus UBA6211. The sequence continues at coordinate 41,649 of JALNYH010000010.1, forward strand.
GTATAAAGTTTCTTTGCTCTGTTATAATCACTTAAAGCTTTATTATAATTTGCATTTGCTACATCTTGTTTTGCTTGATATGTATCTTGTTCTATTGTATACAACACATCACCTTTTTTGACATAACTACCCTCAATAAAATGTTGTTCTTTAAGTACGCCTTCAACTCTTGAGATTATTTGTGCTTCTTCATATGGCTTTATCAAAGCTGGATAATTCTTTACAAGCTCCACATCTTGATGCTCAACTTTTACAGCTTTTACTGGCAAAGGGGGCATTTCTTGTGCTTGTTGATTATTTTGAGTTGGCTTCTCTTCACAGCCATACAATCCAAATACCAAAGCACTTATACACAATATTTGTATATACCTTTTATTCTGTAATCTCATTTTTGCTCCTAGTAATATTATTAGTGTGTAATAATAACACTATCAAACTTAATTTATCTTTCTAGAAAGATAAATAAACCTATTGTTTAAGTTTAAAATTATAAAATACGATAAATTATTCAAGTTTCAAGGAAAAAAATGACTAATGATATATTGAGTTTTCTTGGAGATAAGCATAAATTCTTGCAAAATACATTTCCAGAACATTATAAAGAATATAAATCAGCTGTAGATATAGGTCTTCCTCTAATGCTTATAAATAAATTATTGATAGAAAAAAAAGAGAAGATTCTTGCTTCAAAATATAATGTTTCACACTCAGAATTCGATGTTTTGATGTCTTTACTAACACTAAACAAACAATTAAGCCCTACAGAATTATATGAAAATATGATTTTCTCTTCAGGTGGCATGACAAAAGTACTCAAAAAACTAGAAATTAAAAATTTAATAAAAAGAATACCATCAAAAGAAGATAAAAGAAGTCTGCTTGTAGAAATGACACAGCAAGGATCAAAACTAACAATTGAAGCTTTTAATGAAATTGCAGCTCTTACAATGAGTATCTTTTCTACTTTAGAAAAAAAAGAACAAGATGTTTTTGAAAAAATATTAAAAAAACTTCTTGTTCAGCTCAATAGTTAAATATCACTTATCATTCTTTGATATTTATTCTCATATGTCATTATTTCTTCCCTAGATGCCTTTCGTCTACAGCTAATATAACCTTTTTGCCCCTTACAATTTTCAAATGGATAAACTGTTGCATATACCCAGTAATAATCACCATTTTTACACTTGTTTTTCACATAACCAGTCCAAATATTAGCTCGCTTTATAGTATCCCAAAGTTCACTAAAAGCATTTTTTGGCATATCAGGATGCCGTACTATATTGTGATGTTTTCCTATAATCTCTTCCAATTCATATCCAGCAATTTTGCAAAAATCGTCATTTGCAAAATTTATAATCCCTTTTTCATCTGTTTCACTAACTAAAAAAGCATAATCATTTAATATTATTTCTTGTGACATAGTATTTTTTCCTTAAAATTTTTTACTTTTTGCATCAATAACCAAATCATTTGCCATTTGTAAAATTTGTGTTATTTTACTAGATATATGATTTGCCTCACTTGCATTTTCTTGAGTTACACTGTCAATTGAAGTAATTGCATGATTAATCTGCTCTATTCCCGTCATTTGTTCACGACTTGCACTGCTAACATCTTCTATGAGCTTTATGGTATTATTAATATTATTGTTCAATTCTTCATAGCCTTTTGTCATATCATCACTTATTTGTTTTCCATTCCAAGTTTTTTTGGTTGCATTTTCTACCATTGTTTTTATCTCACGAGCAGCTTGTGCACTTCTTGATGCTAAATTTCTCACCTCTCCAGCAACTACAGCAAATCCTTTACCAGCTTCTCCTGCCGTTGCAGCTTCCACCGCAGCATTTAGACTTAATATATTTGTTTGAAATGCTATTTGATCAATTATACTTATAGCTTCATTGATTGCTAATACTTCATGATTTATTTCGTCCATAGAAATTGCAGTTTTTGAAGCCAATGCTTGTCCTTTATTGACAGACTCTCTAACTTGCTGACTAAGTTCTTTCATTTTTGAAGTATTTTGGGCATTATTTCTTGTAATACTTGTAATCTCTTCTAGTGCAGCAGCTGTTTCTTCAAGTGATGCTGCTTGCTGATTTGCTTTTGAAGCTACATTCTTTGCAGATAAATTTATATCATCTGTATATAAATGTAAGCTTTCTCCATTGCTTAAGTTTGTTGAAGCTGTATTTGATAATGCAAAACCAAGAGCATTTACATTTTCCATCACAATCCTCATATCACCCATTAATTTATCATCGATTTGAATTCTATGTGTATAGTTGCCATCAGAATATGCTTTTAATACAGTTGTTAATTGTTTCATATTTTTTGATACGGAATCCAACATATGATTTGTATTGATTTTGAGTTTATTAATCATTGGATTTTGTGTTGTAGCTTTAACCTTACATCCATATATTCCCTTTTCCATTTTATCAGATGTTAAAATAATCTCACCCATAATATTAATATCATTTTTTAATCTTTGTTCATATGTAGTTGCAATATTATCAAGCAATCTAAGTAATTGAGATATTTCATCATTATATTCTGGATTGGCACACTGATATTTGTTATTTTCAAAAGAAACAAATTTTACAAAGTTAGATAGATATTTTTTGAAATTTTCTACTCCAGTTAACAAATATGTTATAAATACATAGTTTATTATCCCAGATAATATAGCAAAGAATAATGCTATTAATATAATAGTAATCGTATTACTTTCATAAATACTTGCTAAAACAATTAAAATAAATCCTATTTGACCTATCAAGGTATTAATAAATAATTGTCTTTTTGTTGAAATGTTTTTAAACATTAATTTTCTCCTATGTTTATTAAAAATCTATAAGTATATAATTCACTTTATTAGCAATAAAGATTATTTATACAAAATAGTTACAAGTATAAATCATATAACCCCCTTAAATACAATATATGCCATACAAATTCTAAATATTATTTTATTACAAAATAACTTTAATATTGCTTATAATTTATATATTTTTTTATAAAAATTTCAAATATTACTCAATCATATATATTTAAAGTTATCTGATGGGTTGTATTATAAAGAATACGATTTATTTAATATGAGAATATTTTATTTTGGTGATTTTTTATTAGGTAAATTAGTAGTATAGTGTGAGTTTTAAATTTTTTATTAATAGTTGAAATTGAACATATTATTTATAAAAATCTGAATTATGCAAAATCTTTATTTGTTCTATTTCAAATTCTAAAGCTTTACCTCTGTAAGCAATATATTCTTTTATACCAAAATGGTTTGTACAAGGATATATTGTTGCATATACCCAAAAGAAATCTCCACTTTTTGTTTTATTTTTTATAAAGCCTGTCCACATATCACCAATTTTGAGAGTTTGCCAAAGTTCATTAAATACAGAAGAAGGCATATCTTGATGTCTTAAAATATTATGAGTTTTACCTATAATTTCATCCATATCGTAACCTGTAATATTACAAAATTCATCATTCACAAAGCTTATAATACCATTTTCATCAGTTTTACTTATTAAACAGATATTAGTATCCAAAAATATTTCTTTTTCTACTGATATATTATCATTTCCCAAAATTATCTCCTATCAATTGTTTTTCTTTCATTATTCTTCATTAGTGACTTTATAATGAATTTAAACTGAATATTTAGAGGATGTTAACTAATTTCAACTTAAAATAATGTTAAAGAATGATAATTATATGGATTTTTATTTTTATATATTGAAATAAATAATTGAGTATTATAAACAACTTGTAGATATAGACTCCGAATCAAGTTCGGAGTGACGAAAATATCTTATGGCAAATAGTTAATACTATCTACCACGATTGCCTGAAGAGTGTCTTGTAGATGGTTTTGATCTTTGACCTTCTGGTTTCTTATGTGATGATTGCCCATCTCTTCTTTGGTCTGATGACTGGTTATTTTGCTTTCTTGGACTTTGTGACTGCCCTCTTCCACCTCCGCCGCCTCTTCCTTGTGTAATAGGTTGTGCTTTGATACTTGGGTCTGGCTCATATCCTTCTATAATTTCACTTGGTATTTTTTTGTTGATTAGTTTTTCTATCCCTTTTAGGTATTCATGTTCATCAATACATACCAAAGAAAGTGCTTCACCCTCGTTTCCAGCTCTTCCTGTTCTTCCAATTCTATGTACATAATCTTCAGCAATATTTGGTAATTCAAAGTTTACCACATGAGGAAGTTGGTCTATATCAAGCCCTCTTGCAGCGATATCCGTAGCTACAAGTATTTTAACTTCTCCAGATTTGAAATCAGCCAAAGCTTTTGTTCTAGCCCCTTGACCTTTATTTCCATGAATTGCTGCAGCACTTACACCTATTTTGATAAGATAGTCTGATAGTTTGTTTGCATGATGTTTCGTTCTTGTAAATACAAGTACTTGCTCCCATTTGTTTTGTAAAATCAATTTTGCCAAAAGTGATGTTTTCCTTGCACAATCTACAAAAATTACTTTTTGTGTGACAAGCTCACTTGAGGTATTTGCTCTTGCTACTTCCACAGTTGCTGGGTTTTTGAGTATCGAAGAACATAATTTTTTGATATCATCTGAATATGTAGCAGAAAAAAGCAGCGTTTGTCTTTTTTGTGGTAAAAGTGCTATTACTTTTTTGATATCATTTATAAATCCCATATCAAGCATACGATCAGCTTCGTCTAGGATAAACATCTCTACACTACTCAAATCAACACATTTTTGACCTATCAAATCAAGCAATCTTCCTGGAGTTGCTATAAGTATATCCAACCCCTTCTTGAGTGATGCAATTTGAGGATTTATACCAACCCCACCAAAAACAATTGCACTTTTATATGGTAAATATCTACCATAAGTACTTACGCTCTCACCCACTTGTGCAGCTAATTCTCTTGTAGGAGTCAGTATCAATACTCTTACTTTGTTTTTTTGTGTAGGCTTTGGGTCTCTTGTAAGAAGTTCTAGCATAGGAAGAGTAAAACCTGCTGTTTTACCAGTACCTGTTTGAGCACCTGCTAGGATATCTCTTCCTTCTAGTATATATGGGATTGCTTGAGATTGCACTGGTGTTGGACTAGTATAGCCCTCTTCTTTGATAGCCTTTAAAATTGGCTCACAAAGATTTAATTTCGAAAATGACATTATGTTTGTTCCTTTGGATAAGATTACCACACTATATTTATCTAGTGTGGTAATAATACAGATAAGTAATTGGAGTTTGAATATATTATTTGACAGTTGTAGTAATATAGAACTTTTTGAAGTTATCTGGTTATTGTATGTGTATTATACCATATTATTTGCTATTTTGTGGTAAGTATAAAATATCTTTTCCTTTTCTATCATACTAAAGGTATATTAATTGTAAATTCTATTCCTTTTAGCATTTTACTTTCGTATTGATATTCTGAACTTTTGATAGACAAATCCCCAAAAAATGAATTTTTGATAATTTGTCTTGCTATATATAGCCCTAGATACTTTGAGTCATTTGTAATATAAAAATTAAACAACTCGGAATTATCTGAATAAAAAATATATTCAGAGCTATCCTTCACAATAATTACCAAACTTTCTTCTATATGATTTAACTCAATAAAGAAATATTTATTATCATCTTTTGAGATATTTTTATTCATAGCATTACTAGAAAAATTATAAATACTTAATAGCACATATAAAAACTGTTTTATATTACCCCTAAGCATAAAAACAATATCTATATCTTGCATATAAGTTATGAAATTATTCTTACAATCAAAAGAAATTAATTTAGAAAATTTTTCTAACACTTTATATACATAAAAATAACTTGTTTCAGATTCATCCATGGATAAAAAATCTACAAAATCATTCATACCATTTGACAAGTAATTAACATATTTTATAACATCATTAGAACAATAAAGTACATCATTGTCATCAAGTTTTTCACCTAAATCAATCTTTAATCTTAGAGCACTAACATGAGCAGATATTATACTTAGCGGATGTCTTAATTGATGTGTAATATTCTTAAGCATATTGCTTGTAAAATCATATTTATTATACTTTTTTAAAATACTTTTTGTGATTTCAATATCTTTCTTTTCATTATAATTAGAAATTATATTGCTTATTGATATAGATATGTTTCGATACAAGTTTTCTGTTCTCAATATGCAATTTTGAAAATATTCATTACCTTGCATATTAAAGAATAAATCATAATCAATTTCTTTGATAATAAATACTATACTATAAATTTTATGTAGATTTGCGAAATCTATTTGTTTCAACAAATCTACACTTAAATCAAATAATATAATATTTATTTTGTAATTCTCTTGTAGTGGAATATTTTCTACAGAATAAATTTCAGTGCAACAAAAATCACATTTTAATTCAGAAATCAATTCTTTATCTTGCCCTATATATGATATTATAACATCTTCTTTTTTCATTTTACAGACCTCTCACAATATACACTTAAACATTAATTAATTTTATATTATTACAATTTCCGAGTTAAATATTTTGCATTATATCATAAAAGTAGTTAAATATTTACTATTTAGCCCTTTAAAGGGTAAATATTTTATTTGTTGAGAATTACTTTATTTTAGGTTATAGTAAAAGCAAAAAAGGTTAAAATGATGACACAAAGAGATATGGCTGGATTTTTGGGCGTAACAACTGTTACATTAAGAAATTGGAAAAAAAATAAACCAAATTTATATAAGACTATTATGAAAGGTTTTGAGTTTAATGAAATGGTAAATAATGCCAAAGAATACTATGAAAAATCAAAAGAATTACAAGAAAGATATGATAATTTAACAAAATAGTGTCTAAAAAATAACCATATTTTATGGTCACTTAATATCTAATCTTTGATAGAATTCCATTATATACACAAAAAGGATTTTTATGCAAGAATTTATAGAAATATACAACAAAAACCAGCGTGATATTGAAAACTTTATCAAAGAAAGCATGCACAATGTTGGCAATATCAAAACCAAAAATGATGGTAACTATGAACAAATTTTCAGAGTATTTCCATCTTTAGAACTTATTTATTTTACAGATAAAGAAACCCTTAATCAGCTTTCACCAAATATCTATAGAGATAAAATTTCAGAGAAACCTTTGGGAAGAAATAGGAAATATTTATTGGATAAAGTTGATTTCAAAGATGAAAAAATTGCATTCACAAATCCTTATGTAAGTAGTGCCACAGGTGAAACTTGCTTGACTGCAATAGTAAAACTAGATGATAGTATAGGATTTCTGGATTTTAATCTTCAAGTATTACTTAAAAGACTAGGCTTTTTAGAGTTAAACCATAATTTTAATATAGTAAACAAATCTTTTTATATGGTTGTTAGTTCTCTTATGATTGTTTTAGCTCTTTTTACTATATTTTACTCGTTGTATGACTTTATCAATTCATTTATAAACCATCATATTTCAATAGAGCATATTTTCAAACCAATAGTAGCTCTAACTCTTGGACTTGCTATTTTTGACCTTGCCAAAACACTTCTAGAACAAGAAGTGTTGTTTAAAAGTTACTCAAAAAATGAAAAATTAGAATATAAAGTTTTGACAAAATTTATGATTACAATCATCATAGCACTTTTGATTGAGTCTTTGCTAGTAGTGTTCAAAATTGCTATCAATGACTACAGCCAAATGTTAAATGCCCTATACTTGATAATTGGCGTTGGTGTAATTATTACTTCGCTTTCTGTATTTATTTATATCACAAAAAAGATTGATATAAAATAACTCTATCACTCACAAGATACTTTACAAATCTAAAGTATCTTGTGGTTTAGCAAATAAATAACCTTGAAAATATTTACAACCCAAATTTTTAAGAATATCAAGTTGCTCTTTTGTCTCAACACCCTCAGCTATGACTTCAAACCCAAATGCCTCACCTATTGAAATAATTGTTTGTACTATTGTTTTATCAGCATCATTATCAGATAAGTTAGCTACAAAAGATTGATCAATTTTAAGTTCATCTAATGGTAAGTTTTTGAGATATGAAAGACTTGAATATCCAGTTCCAAAATCATCTACAGAGATACTAAATCCTAAGTTTTTGAGTTCTATAAGTTTTTTGTAAACTTTATCTACATCACTAATTAAAATACCCTCAGTTAACTCTAATCTTAATTTATCAGGAGTGATTTTACTTTGTTTTAACATATTATTTAGATTATCTACAAATAAATCCTCATTAAATTGTAAAGGACTCACATTGACAGAAATTCTCCATTCTTTTTTATTTTCTTCAAAACTCCAAATTGTAAGTTGAGTGATAGCTTGTTTTATAATCCAATCACCAAGCTCATTTATCAAACCAGTTTCTTCAACCAAAGGGATAAATACACCAGGAGATACAATGCCAAGTTGAGGGTGATTCCACCTTACAAGAGCTTCTACTCCTACCACATCACCTGTGACAATAACTTGTTTTTGATACAATAAAAAGAATTCATCTGAAATCAAAGCTTCTTTTAGGTTTTGAATCATAACAGACCTTGTAATAGCAATTTCTTGTGATGATTGGTCATAGAAACTTATACTATTTTTACCTCTATTTTTTGCTAAATGCATAGCACTTTCTGCATTATTCAATATCTCATATTCTGAATTTTTATCATCACTAAATAACGCCACACCAATACAAAGACTCAAATAAAAATTTTGTTCTTCTACAACAAAAGGATTTTTAACAATTGTTAATATTTCTTGAGCATACCTATGGGATTCTTTGACAGCTTTATCAAAATTCTGACCAACATGTTCTAACAATACTATAAATTCATCTCCACCTATATGAAATAGCATATCATTACGCTCTATGATTTCCAATAATCTTTGACTAATATCTTGTAAAATTTTGTCACCAGCATGTATCCCTTTAATATCATTAATGCTTTTGAAATTATCTATATTGATATATAAAACTGCTTCAAATTCTTGATTTTCACTAGTTCTTGAGATAGATTTAGCCAATTGAGATAATAAGAATTTTTTATTTGGCAAGTTTGTCAATGTATCAAAAAAAGACAACTTTTGGATTAAATCTTTTTGCAAAAATGAATTAATAGCAAAACCTACATCTCCTGCTAGCTCTTTAATCATCGCTTTTTCTTCTTCACTCATTCCAACATCTTCTTGACTACAAATCGTCATTACACCAAATGCTTCTTTTGCAAAACTATCTTTTGATAAAGGAACACAATAAACTTCTTTGATATTATAGCGTCTGACCTTATCCAAGCATTCTGGTGGCATTCTATGGTCTTCACCATTCAAAATAAGTTCAGTATTTGTTTCATATACTTGTCTTTCCAAAGGTAGTACATATCGCTCCTCATCTAATCCTAAAGAAGCTTTTACTATCAGTTCATTATCTTCTTTTACCATTATTTTAACACCGCTAAAAGATTTGTTCAAGTGCATAGATTCAGCAGTTTTTGAAATAAGCTCATCAAGAGTTGAAGTAGTAATCAAGATTTGATTACAATCAGCAACAGTTCTAAGTATCGAAAAAAGATGTTTTTGTTTTTCATTGGCAATTTCTAATTCTTTGGTACTTTTCAATAAATCAGCAGTTTTTTTATTTACTTCAAGTTGCAACAACTCTTTTGCATTTACATCTTTTATGGTTAATTCTCGGATAACATAATAAATAATAGCAAGTAAAAAAAACATTATTGCCCAATTAAATAATAAATGATCTATAAAAATACTCATCGAAGCATCACTCAATATCTTTTTTGGTATTTTTATACTAGTAACTCCTCTAACATCACCAATTTTATAATCATATGCTGTGTCATATCGCTTTAATACATATGGCAATACTTCTTCTTTTTTACCATGGCATGATATACAATATGCCTCTATTTTCAAAGGAGACGAATAAAAAAACTTCTCTACTCCATCTTCAACGATAAGCTCCATTTTAGAACTTTCATTTGGATTATCTATAAAATATTTGATACTTTTTTCTTCAAAAATATCAGCTTTATTTGTTGGATTTCTTGGATTGTCTGAAACATTTCTTATAGTAGTACCATCACTCATGAGATTTTTAAAATAATCACTAATCAAAGATGAAGCATGAGCTGGTAAAAATCCAACTGTTTTATCATCTATTTCAAAGCCACTTTGTAAAAATTGTTGATGATAAGTATATCGCATTGAAATAAAATAATTTTGAAGAGTACCTGCCCTTGCCTTAGCTCTCGTTTCGACAAGTTCTTGTGTTTGCTTATAAAGATGTAGAGCCATAAATAAATTTGCAATTACAATACATAAAGTAACGAACCAGAATAATCTTTTTGACAAATTTAACTTAAACATAATTCAGCTCCTCAAATAAGCTTCTTAGATAATTATTATATCTAAAAATTTATAAATTTATATAATAATTGTAAAACATATTACCTTGCATTGTAACTAAATGACATGTTTATTGAAACAAATTCTTAATTTATCTAAATCTTTATTTATTAGATTAAACAATCCATTATCTGTTTTTCGCTATAATATACCCTATTTTTAAACTATAAGGTTACATAAATAAATGGCAAATGATACTATCAAAATATTTGGTGCAAAAGAGAACAATTTAAAAAATATCAATCTTGAAATACCGAAAAATAAACTTATTGTTTTTACAGGACTGAGTGGTAGTGGTAAATCTACACTAGCATTTGATACACTATATGCAGAAGGTCAAAGACGCTATATCGAGTCTTTATCGTCTTATGCAAGACAGTTTTTAGATCGTGTAGGCAAGCCTGATGTGGAAAGAATAGAAGGGCTAACACCTGCTATTGCGATAGATCAAAAGACCACTAGCAAAAACCCCCGCTCTACTGTTGGAACTATTACAGAAATATATGATTATTTAAGGCTTCTTTATGCAAGAGTTGGCTCTCAACATTGCTATCTTTGTGGCAAACCAATATCCAAAATGTCATCAAGTGATATTATAGAGCAAGTATTATCCCTGCCAGAAAATTCAAAAGTTGTAATCCTAGCTCCACTTATCAACGAAAAAAAAGGCTCTTTTGCAGATTTGATTGAATCATTGCGACAAAAAGGTTATATTAGAGCTATGGTAGATGGTGTGATGGTAAGACTTGATGAAGAGTTAGAATTAGGAAAAACCAAAAAACACTCTATCAAAGTAGTAGTTGACAGGGTTGTAATCAAAGAAGAAAACAAAGAAAGAATTGCAAGTGATGTTGAAAAAGCACTAAAAGAGAGTTTTGGTGAGCTTGAAGTAGAAGTATCAAATTTTGAAGAAGTTGGACTTGAAAGTGGTCATATTCACTATAGTGAGCATATGGCATGTTTTGATTGTAAAGTCTCTTTTGAACCACTTGAACCTCTTAGCTTTTCATTCAACTCCCCAAAAGGTGCATGTCCTAGCTGTGATGGACTTGGTATTAGATATGCCCTTGATATGAAAAAAATAATCAATGAAGACTTAAGTATTGATGAGGGTGCTATAAAGATTATTTATGGTTTCAACAAAGGGTTTTACTTTAAGATGCTAAAAGCATTTTGTGATGCAGCAGATATTGATACCAAAAAAACTTTTAGAGATTTAGATGACCATGAGAAAAAAGCTATCCTTCATGGAAGTGTCGAAAGTGCAGATTTTACTTGGAAAAGACACAAACTAAGCCGTCCTTGGGAAGGTATCATCAAAATCGCATACAATATGATAAAAGAAGAAAAAGAAATCGGTGAGTATATGACTGAAAAAGTTTGTGATACTTGTGGTGGAAATCGTCTAAAAGCCTCAAGTTTAGCTGTAAAAGTAGCCAAAAAAGGGATTGCTGATGTTATCAGTATGCCAATTGAAGATGTATATTCATTTTTTGCTGATATCTCAAATTTTGATTATCTAAGCAACCAATTTACACTTATTGCATCACCTATTTTAAAAGAGATTCGTGAGAGAATTTATTTTCTTTATGATGTAGGACTAGGGTATATCACACTCAAAAGAGATGCAAGAACTATAAGTGGTGGTGAAGCACAAAGAATAAGAGTAGCTTCACAAATAGGAAGTGGACTTACAGGTGTCATGTATGTACTAGATGAGCCATCAATTGGACTTCACGAAAGAGATACAGCAAAACTTATTCGTACACTCAAAGCCCTACAAGAAAAAGGAAATACAGTAATTGTCGTAGAACATGACAAAGAAACTATTAGTAGTGCAGATTTTATTGTAGATATTGGTCCAAATGCTGGTAAATTTGGTGGGGAAGTTGTATTTAGTGGTGATTTAAAAGCGATGAAAAAAGCCAAAACATTGACAGCTTTATATATGAATGGTCAAAAAGATGTACACTATCCTCATAATCGCCCACAAACTGAATTTATAGAGATTCAAGATGTAAATATAAACAATATCCAAGACTTATCAGTAAAAATACCACTCAAAAACCTAGTAGCAATCACAGGAGTAAGCGGAAGTGGGAAAAGTTCACTAATCCTTCAAACACTTCTTCCTGTAGCAAAAGAGCTTTTAAATCACGCTAGAAAAATCAAAAAAATAGATGGTGTGACAATAGAAGGGCTTGATAGCCTAGATAAAGTTATCTACCTTGACCAATCCCCAATAGGAAGAACCCCTAGAAGTAATCCAGCAACTTATACAGGGCTTATGGATGAAATAAGGGTAATTTTTTCTAAAACAAAAGAAGCTAGTATCAGAGGATATAGTATCAGTAGATTTAGTTTCAATGTCAAAGGTGGAAGATGTGAAAAATGCCAAGGTGAAGGTGAAATCAAAATAGAAATGCACTTTTTACCTGATATTATGGTCAAATGTGATGACTGTAAAGGAAAAAGATACAACGCTCAAACACTAGAAATTCTTTATCGTGGCAAAAGCATAGCTGATGTTCTTGATATGAGTGTATCTGAAGCATTTGAGTTTTTTGCAAAAGTACCAAAAATCAATGCAAAACTTCAAACTCTAGTAGATGTAGGGCTTGGCTATATAACTCTTGGACAAAATGCCGTCACACTTAGTGGTGGTGAAGCTCAAAGAATAAAACTAGCAAAAGAACTAAGCAAAAAAGATACTGGAAATACTCTATATGTACTAGATGAGCCTACAACTGGACTTCATTTTGCAGATGTAGATAAACTCACAGGTGTATTACACCACCTAGTAGAGCTAGGAAATAGCGTAATAGTAATAGAACACAACCTTGATGTAATCAAAAATGCTGACTTCGTAATAGATATGGGGCCAGAAGGCGGAAATAAAGGTGGGAAGATAGTAACACAAGGTACTCCAGAAGATGTAGCAAAGAACTACAAAGAAACTGGAAGTTATACGGGTGAGTATTTGGCTAAAGAAATGAAATTAACTAATAATTAATAACTAACAACTAATAATTATTGTGTAGCAAAGCTACAAAATTATTTGTCACGATAGTGACTCCTAAGTTATTCGTTATTCATTATTAACTATTAATTAAAAAGGGATTTTTTTGAACAAGAAACGAGTTATAATAATTGGTGCAAGTTATGGTGGTTTACATGCTGCTAAAGAATTTAATAAAAAAGATGAATTTGAAGTATTAGTATTTGATAAAAAAAGTTTTCATTATCTTCAAACAGAAGCTTATGATTTTATAGCAAATAAATCAAATATTTCTGATATTACTATTGATATAGGGTCATATATCAATAAACTATCACCAAATATTAAGTTTATTAAACAAATGGTTTTAAATTTTTGTTCACAAACAAAAACTATTCAAACATCAAGTAGTAGCTATACATTTGATTATCTTATCATCGCAACAGGAGCTAGAACAAACTTTCCTCCGTTTATCAAAGGGCTTCGTGAAAATTCAAATGGCGTAAAAACACTATTTCGAGCATTGGGATTTAAACAAAAATTTGAAAGTACAATTTATGAATATATCACTAATAATGCTTTTGAACACCAAAGAGATTACAATATCATAATAGGTGGAGCAGGACTAAGTGGTGTTGAAATAGCTGCTGAAATGGCTTATATCATACAAACAGATTTCACAAGATTGGGTATTAGATGCCTTGGTTTTAATATCACTTTGGTAGATGGAGCTGATAGTATATTGCCAGGTATGGATAGAAGAATAATCTATGCTACTGTAAAAAGATTAAAATCTCTAGGCATTCACATCAAAACCAAATCATTTATCAAAGAAGTTTCTCAAAATGAACTTATTTTCAATGATGACAACAAACTACCATATGACTTTATGATTTTTACAGGTGGAATAAAAGCTGAGCCGATAGCATCAGATAAAGAGTATAAACTCAACAAATTCAACCAATACATTGTAGATGACTTTTATCATATTGAAGGGGAAGAGAGTATTTTCGCTATAGGTGATGTAGCTCAAATTACAAATGATTCCCAAATAGTTCCTCCAACAGCTCAAAGTGCAGAGCAAAGTGGAAGTGTAGTAGCACAAAATATAATAAGAATATCCAAAAATCAACAACCACAAAAAAAACTACCTATTATGAGAGGTATGTTTATAGCACTTGGTGGTAAATACGCTGTTGGAATACTATATGACAAGATAGTAATAAAAGGATATATTGCATATTTGATTAAAAAAGTGATAACTAACTTTTATAAAGTATTTTTAAAACCATAAAAGAATATAATTCCACACAAGAAAGACAAGGAGCAAAGTTTGATTAGAAAGTGTTTATTCCCAGCAGCTGGATATGGGACAAGATTTTTACCAGCAACAAAAGCTATGCCAAAAGAGATGTTACCTATTCTTACAAAACCACTTATTCAGTACGGTGTAGAAGAAGCTATGGAAGCTGGAATGCATGATATGGCTATCATTACAGGTCGTGGGAAAAGAGCTATTGAAGACCACTTTGATATAAGTTATGAGCTAGAACACCAAATCAAAGGGACAGATAAAGAACACTATCTTATGGAGATTAGAGAACTCATTGATAACTGTACTTTTAGCTACACTAGACAAATAGAGATGAAAGGTTTGGGACATGCCATTTTAAGTGGTGAGACACTTATCGGAAATGAGCCTTTTGCTGTAATACTAGCAGATGATTTGTGTGACAATGGTGAAGATGAAAGTGTACTAGCTCAAATGGTAAGAATATATAACAAATATCAATGCTCAATAGTAGCTATCGAAGAAATAGACCCAAGTGAAACAAAAAAATATGGTATTATTGATGGTAAAGAGATTGAAGATGGTATATTTATGGTAAAAAATATGATAGAAAAGCCAGACCCAAAAGATGCTCCTACAAACTTAGCTATCATTGGAAGATATATATTAACTCCTGATATTTTTGATATTATAAAAGACACAAAACCTGGCAAAAATGGTGAAATCCAAATCACAGATGCTCTTATGACACAAGCTCAAAAAGGGATGGTATTAGCATACAAATTCAAAGGAAAAAGATTTGATTGTGGAAGTGTAGATGGATTTGTAGAAGCTACAAACTATTTCTATTCTATACAAAAATAAACTTATATTGTAGAGTATAAAAATAGTTTTTTACTCTACGATTATATTTACAAATTATTTGTTTCTATATAATTAAGTATTTTATTTATATAAAAAATTATCTAAATATTCGTCACATATAGATTAATCTATACAATCACAACTTTTCTAACATCAAATACACTAAATATAAGTTATTATTAAGTATTCTTTAGTTAGCATTATAATTATTACATTATGATTAACTTGTAGTATTGAAAATATATTTTATTTATTTTTAAATAAAATACCAAAACAGTATAGGAGAAGCAAATGAAAACTGAACATCAAAACTTAGTATTACTACTTTTGATAATATTATGTTTTATCTCTTTATTTACATTTGCAATTATCTAAGATTTAAGTATTCCAAAACGAAAGACAAATCAAATATGTCACTTAATTTAAAGCTATCATTTTTAATACTTATTATATCTTCTATTATCTTACTAGCTACTGGCGTAGGATATTATTACAATATAACATCTTTATTTGAATCAAATACAAAATCAACACTAACACACGATTTAAAAATTATTGATAAACAATTCACCAATCTAAAATCTCAAATCACAGATATGGCTAATAAAATATCTAATTTAGAAGAAGTCAAAGCATCATTAGGAATAATTTCTCAATATCAAGATGAATTAAACTACAACAAAGAGCTATTTGATAATTTGAAGATATCACTATACTACCAATTAAGAAATTTATTCGTAATTTCCAATGGTTACTCAAGTGGTTTTTTTGATAAAAATGGTGATTTATTAATACTAAATCGTTCAATAAATGACCAAACAATTCAATGTTTTTCATCATATGATACAAATGGAAAACAAATATTCAAAGACATCAATACACAAGAAATAATTAACAAACCTTTTTATGAAAATATAGACATAAACTCTATCAATAATTTTTCTTCTGTTTATCATAATAATACCTATATTTTACAATATACATCAAAAATAATTAGCAATGGTAATCATATTGGATATATAAGAATTGGTTATCATATTAATGATTTATTTGTAACAACACTTCAAGAACTATTAAGTAATCAAATATTATTTCAAACACATACTTTAGAAAATATATACTCAAAAGATTTTAATATAGAAATCTTAAATCAACATCAAAAGTATGATATTAATAAAGTAAAAATTGCTGATACAAATTTAAATTTATATGCCTTGATAATTACGAATAAAGTGATTATTCAAAATATACTATATAACTCTTTTAAAGATGCTATTTTATTTCTTTTTATAATATTTATTGTTGTAGTTACACTATCATTTAGATTTATTTCCAAATATATTATAACACCCATAAGTAAGTTAAAAACAGGCATTGAAGCTATAAAAGAAAATAAATATACACATATTCAATGTAATCATAATGATGAAATATGCGATATTATAAACGATTTCAATCTTTTATCTAAAATATTAATACAAAATTTAATATTTCTTGAAAGTTATAAGAGTGCAATTGATGATCATGGGATAGTTTCAAAAGCTGATTTAAAAGGAACTATAATATATGCCAATAATAACTTTTGTAAATTAAGTGGCTACTTGTTAGATGAAATAATAGGTAAGAATCATAATATTGTAAGACATCCAGATACACAAAAAAGTGTTTTTAGGAATATGTGGAAGACTATTCAAAATAAACAAACATGGAAGGGTGTAATTAAAAATAAGAAAAAAGATGGAGGGTATTATTGGGTTGATCAAGTCATTAAACCAATCTTAGATGAAAACAATAATATTATTGAATATTTGGCAATTAGGCATAATATTACAGAAATTATAGAGCAAAGAAAGCAACTTGAATTATCTGCAAATACTGATAGTTTGACAGAACTAAGTAATAGATTTAAATTACATAACAACATAGAACAAGCACATCATCAATTGTCTCTTGTCGTATTAAATATTGATCAATTTAGAGAAATAAACGATTTTTATGGTCACTATTTTGGTGATAGATTAATCCTTGCAGTTGCAAATAAATTAAATCTAATAATCAAAAAATATAAAAATATTGAATTATATAGACTCCAAGGGGATGAGTTTGTTATATTGGGATATGACTATAATCATCAAGTTTTAATATCTGATATTAAAAAAATATTAAAAATTATAAAAACAACAACCTTTGAAATCGATGATGAAAAAGTCAATATAGTATGTACTTGTGGTATATCATTTGAAAATAAGAATATATTATTATCAACTGCAGATATGGCATTACAAGTAGCAAAAAAACAACATCAAGATTTAATCATTTATAGTGAAGGGATATCACTAAATAAGGAATACGAAAATAATATAAAATGGACAAATAAACTCAAAGAAGCTATAAGAAATGATAAAATAGTAACATATTATCAGCCTATAGTAAATAATTCAAATAAAAACTATGAAAAATATGAGTGTTTGGTAAGAATGATTGATAATGATGGACAAATAATATCACCTTTTTTCTTTTTGGATATTGCAAAAAAGACCAAACAATATCTTGATATTACTCGAACAGTCATAAGGCAATCTTTTGAAATGTTTAAGGATAAAGATGTTGAATTTTCTATAAATTTATCAATTAATGATATCTTTGAACCATCAATTTGTCAATATATAATTGATATGCTACAAAAATATAATATAGGACATAAGGTAGTTTTTGAAATAGTTGAAACTGAATCTATTCAGAATTTTGAAGAAGTACAAAACTTTATAAATAAAGTTAGAGAATTTAACTGTAAGATTGCAATAGATGATTTTGGTACTGGGTATAGTAATTTTGAATATTTAGTTAAATTAAAAGCTGATTACCTAAAAATAGATGGTTCTTTGATAAAAAATATAAAAACAGACAAAAACTCTCAAATTGTGATTACTACTCTTGTTGAGTTTAGTAAAAGATTAGATATGAAAGTTATTGCTGAATTTGTTGAAGATGAAGATATATTTATAATGGTCAAAGATTTTGGAATTGACTATTCCCAAGGATACTATTTTAGTAGGCCTATAGATAAACCATTACTGTAATATATGTCCACATGATTTGAAAAAGTATACTTCACAACCACAAGATTTAAAAAACTCATTCGCAATTTTTGTATTGATTATTTTATCAACTTCACCTAAATAAACTTCTATCAAAATTCCTTTTTGCAACAAAGTCATAATCTTTGATTTATCCCATTCATAAAAAAGAAGTTCATGAAGCTGGTCATAAGTACCCTCTTTCATATAAATAGATAAATCCCTACTGCTAGGATAAGAAACATTTTGTAAAAAATTTTTTATATAAGTTTGTTTATCTTTAGAATAAAACATTAATTGTAAACGCTTAAACTTTTCATCTTGAGTATTAAAAAAAGATGGTGAAAATAATTGGAGTTTGTCAATTCTTGTCTTAGCACTTAAACTATATTCAACTGCTTTAATACAACCATAACTAAATCCAGATACACAAAAATCACCATGATTTAAAAAAGGATTAAATAGTACATCCTCACCACTTAATGAAAATCCACTATAAAACTTCACCACTAGCCTCTAATTTAGCTTTTATATCCATTATCTCATCATAATGATTGGAAATTTCTTCTTTTAAATCAATTTTGATAGCTGAAATAAACGAATCAACATCAGCTATCATTTTGTATTGCTCTTTCATCAAAAGTGCCAATTGATAAGCTTTTGCAATATCCATATCATCTATATTGTAAGGTTCTTTTTTGATTGTTTCTACACCTATGCTACCACATAAATAGTACTTTATAATATCTGTCATTTCACTTTTTGATTTTATTGTTTTATTGATATTTTCTTGATAGCTTGACATAAATTTCTTCACAGCTTTTGAAATAGCTAAGATTTCCAATTCTTCATCAGTCAAAAACTTTTGTTCATTTGAGCCATACTCTACTTTTTGTTTTGCACTCATTATATCTTCATCAGTGATAGAGGTATCACCTCTTTTTATCATATTGAGCAATGATTCATTTACAAGTGTAGCAAGGGCAGATGAATTGAATCCAACAGTTTGATGTGCCAAATTTGCCAAATCAAAACTATATTTTTTACCCTTTAGATAAAGTTTCAAGATATCTTCTCTATCTTTTGTAGATGGGAGCTTTAGGAACACTCTTCTATCAAATCGCCCTGCTCTTAAAAGTGCATCATCTAGTACTTCTATTTTATTAGTTGCTGCAATTACAACTACTGAGTTATCACCATCAAAACCATCCATACAAGTGAGAAGCTCATTTAGAGTTGACTCTCTTTCATCATTATTTTGCCCAGTTCTTTTCTTACCAATAGCATCAATTTCATCAATAAATATAACAGAAGGTGCAACAGATTTTGCCTTAGCAAAAAGCTCTCTGACCTTTTTTGCACCCATTCCCACATAAATATGTACAAAACTAGCCCCACTTTGATAAAAAAATGGTACATTAGCTTCCCCTGCAACGGCTCTTGCTATCAATGTCTTCCCTACTCCAGGAGGTCCAACCAAAAGTACACCTTTAGGTAATTTTACACCATATTTTAAATATTTTTTAGGATTATTGAGAAAATCTACTATTTCACTAAGTTCTGCTTTTGTATTTTCTATACCAGCAACATCACGAAATTTTATATCAGATTTTGTAACTTCCACTACCGAACTACTATTATCTTGAGCATATTTGACAGTTTGTTCAGGTTTGACTTCATTCATAGCTTCTTGAAATGAGCTATTTTTAGGTAAATATTTCTTAAGTTTTTCTCTAAAATAATTGAGTCCAAATGCAAACAACATCAAAGCAAATAAAAACACCATACCTATATAATAGCTACTTCCTTCAATACTTGATGAACTCTTAAACATAGTATATATAAAAAGAGCTAGTAAAATAGATGATGAAATCACCATCATTTTAAAATTCTTCTTATTGTTATTATCAGAATTTGGCAACATTATTACCCCTTAATATTTCATAATCTTTAATCTCAACCCAATCTCCAACCAAATCAGTATCACTTTTTACTTCAATCATATTATAAAACTGATCATATCCTATATAAAAACCATCTTTTTGTTGTTCTATAAGTATAGATAAAGGCTCGTTTGTATTTTTTCTAAAATTAATATTTTTTTCTTCAATAATTGAAATTAGTTCATTGTACCTAATTTTTGCCTTATCTCCTCTTACAATATCTTTCATTTGAGCCGATGGTGTACCATCTCTTTTGCTATATGTAAAAGCATGTACATGTGTTAATGGAAATCTATGTAAATTTTCCATAGCCTCACTCCACAATATATCACTCTCACCTGGATGACCTACTATATAATCAGTCCCTATAGCATATCCTTTAGATGCAATATACTCAAACAATTCCAAGTCATCAAGAACTTTGTTTCTTCTATTCATTATACGAAGCATCTCTTTAGAGGTGTGTTGAAGGGCAATATGCAGATGTTTTGCCATTTGAGGCTCACTTAAAAGCTCTTTGAACTCATCATCTATCTGTACAGGCTCGACACTTCCAAGTCTAACTCTTCGTACCCCTTTGAGTTTAAAAATCTCTTTCAAAAGTTTGGCTAGTGATGTATTTTTATCTTTTTTACCATAGCTTCCTATATTTGTCCCTGTTAGGATAAATTCACCAAATCCATTTTGAGTCAATGTACTAATTTGCTCTAGTATTAGCTTCATGTCATAGCTTCTTGCATCACCTCTTACATGTGGGATAATACAATAACTACATCTAAAGTCACATCCCTCTTGAATCTTGATAAATGCCCTACTCTTTCCTACAAATTCACTTACGAGCCTGTAAAATAAACTGTGTAAACCCACCAGTTACCCTATAATCACTTTGTGTATTTTTCCATAATTTCGCTGAAAAATATGCAAAGTTGTGGGTAAATCTCACTCCAATTTCTAAGACTAGTTC
>JALNYH010000031.1 GCA_023229945.1 Arcobacteraceae bacterium
CAATTGTGGAAAGGTAGGTCGCTGCTAGCTTTTGAGTATAACATACAACTTTAAGCCTTTATCTAAATACTTCTACATGAAGTCTTTAGGTAGAGGCTTTTTTCATTTATAGTGATTAGTGATTAGTGATTAGGGCATCTTGATTCTTTTCTTACCAATTACCAATTACCAATTACTTTCTCTAATTACTACCATCTACCATCTACAAACTAACAACTAAAAACTAACTTACGCTTTAATATTAATCAAACTATCTGCAACTGCATTTTGTACTTCAATTGTTTTTGCATTTGCTTTGTAGGCTATTTCATTTGGGATTTGTCCAGCTATATTTTCTATTAAACTATCTGTGACTGTTAAATCTTTTGTAATATTATCTGATAATGATAGTTTTGTGATAGCTTCTGTTGAAGCGTTTAGTTGTTGTAAGTTTTGAAGCATTGCATTTGTGTTTAGATTATCTACTCTCATAACTTACTCCTTGATTGGTTCAAAGTCTAGTGAAATTGAGTTTACACAATGTCTTGTATCTTTTTCTGTAAATCCTTCACCTTTGAAAACATGTCCAAGATGAGCACCACATGTGGAACATACAATTTCTGTTCTTTTGCCATCAATATCTGGGATTTCTTTTACTGCATTTGGTAGGGCATCATCAAAACTAGGCCACCCACTTTTACTATTAAATTTTGAGTCTGATTTGAATAAAGGTGTGTCACATTGCTTACATTTATAAACACCATTTTCTTTATGGTCATTGTATTTACCAGTAAAAGGATACTCTGTACCTTTGTGTATTATAACTCTTTGTTCTTCTGGAGTTAGCTGATTTAAGTTCATATTATAGTCCTTTGCATATAGTGTAAGGCTGATTAATAAAAATATAAAAAGTTTCATTGTCACCAACTTTTATGTCGCTGACTTATGTCAGCTTTTTGTTTACAATATAATCTTACTGGCTTTAAACTTAAGAACTTTACCATATTCTAATTTAATTAGAATTATTATGTAAGTTTCAAATGTAGAATTTTTATCTTCCAAATCTATCAAAAAACCAATAAAAGGCAAACATAAGTCCTGGTGTTTTTGCTTTTGTTTGGTCATACATAAAATGTTTTGAATCTTTTATTGGTAGATAAAATAACTCTATTTGTTCTGTATGAACCCCTCCACCTTCGTGTATTTTCATGGTATCATCAATGGTTGCATAAAAAAGATACTGTCTAGAGCCACTTACTCCTACATTGTTGTAAAAAGATGTTATTTGGCGTAAGTTTTCTACTGGTACATGATAGCCACACTCTTCGTCTATTTCTTCTTGGGCAATGACTGCTATATCTTTGTTTTTATCCATAATACCTGCACATAATTCGTAAGTAAATAGTTTGGTTTTGTCATTCATATATACTGGTGGACGGAATTGTTGTACTAATAAAAAGCTATCTTTTGGTTTATGATACAATAATATTGCTACGCTATCATGGCTTTTAACAGCTTCCCATTCTCTTCTTTTGCCATTTAGTACATAAGAAATTCTATATGGATGGATGTATTTTGTATCTTTTAATTCAAATGTTCTAAAATCAGTAATTTCTACTTGCAAATTTTTGCTCCATAAATAACATATAATCACCATTGTATCGAAAGTAAGTTTTATATATACTAAATACGAAACTTTAAGGGTTGTTTGTATAAAATCTTGTTATTAAATATTAAAGACGAGAAAATGAATAAAGCTGTATTTATAGATAGAGATGGTGTGATAAATGTGGAAAAAGACTATGTTTATAGAATAGAAGATTTTGAGTTTATTGATGGTGTATTTGATGCTTGTATATATTTGCAAGATTTGGGATATATATTGATAGTTATTACAAATCAAAGTGGTATTGGAAGAGGGTATTATAAAGAAGAAGATTTTGAAAATCTAACTTCTTGGATGGTTGGAGAGTTTGCAAAAAATGGTATTAATATAGCAAATGTCTATCATTGCCCACATGCTCCTAGTCTAGAGTGTAATTGTAGAAAACCTAAAACTGGGATGATAGACTCTGCTGTAGAAAACTTTGATATAGATGTGTCAAAAAGCTACCTGATAGGGGATAAAATAAGTGATATTGAGTGTGCTAAGAATGCAAAAGTCAAAACATCTATTCATGTGAAATCTGGGCATAGTTTTGATGAGAGCGAATCATCAGCTGATTTTATAATAGATTCTATAAAAGAGATAAAAGATATAATCAAAGAATAATCAAAATTAGGGTACAATATAAGCAAAATTAAATTGGAATAACTATGAAATATGTAAAAAAGAATTTTAATAACAAAACAATACTTATAACTGGTGGTGCTGGGTTTATCGGAAGTAACCTTGCGTTTTATTTTCAAGAAAACTATCCAAAAGCAAAAATAGTAATATTAGATTTATTTAGAAGTGATAAGACTCTATCAAATGGAAACTTAAGAAGTTTTGGGCATTTTAAGAACTTGATTGGGTTTAATGGCATCGTAATAAGTGGTGATATAAATGATAAAGCACTTTTAAAAGAACTTGAACTTAACTATAAGTTTGATTATATTTTCCATGAAGCAGCTATTAGTGATACAACTGCAACTGAACAAGATTTGATGATACAAACTAATGTAAATGCTTTTGAAGATTTACTAAAAATTGCTGTTAAACACAAAGCAAATATGATATATGCAAGTAGTGCAGCAACTTATGGGACAAGTGATATATTTGAAGTTGGATGTGAAACCCCAAATAATGTATATGGATTTAGTAAACTGATGATGGATAAATTAGCATATAGTTATATGAATAAAGATTTACCTATTGATATAGTTGGACTTAGATATTTTAATGTTTATGGGGCAAGAGAATTTTATAAAAATAAAACAGCTTCTACTGTGGTGCAATTTGGTCATCAACTTTTAAAAGGAAATGCTCCAAAGCTATTTAGCGGAAGTGATAAGATTTTGAGAGATTTTGTATATATTGAAGATGTAATACAAGCAAATATAAAAGCTGCAGTAGCAGGTGTGAGTGGTGTATTTAATGTAGGAACAGGAAAAGCTAGAAGTTTTCAAGATATTGCTGATATTTTGCAAACTGAACTAGGAACTAAGCATAAAACAGAATATATACCAAACCCTTATGTGGGACAATATCAGTTTTTTACACAAGCTAATATTGACGATACCAAACATTATCTTGGATACGAGCCTAACTTTGAGCTAGAAGATGGAATAAAAGCTTATTTACCTGAGATAAAAAAATTATTTGAGGTTGAGGTAAAAAATGCCAATTAGCTCTTTGTCTTACTCAGTTACTCAGTCACTCAGTTGCTCAGTTACTCCAAAAATTTGTGTCATCGGAGATTTGATGATAGATCATTACCTATGGGGTAGTTGTGAAAGGATTTCTCCTGAGGCTCCTGTGCAAGTAGTAGATGTCAAAAAAGAAACAGCAGTTCTTGGTGGTGCTGGAAATGTGATAAATAACCTAAAAGCACTTGAAGCTGATGTAACAGTAATAAGTGCAATAGGTGATGATGAAGCTGGTAGTGAATTGAGAAATATGCTTAATACTTTGGGTGTTGGTCTTTATTTATCAGTTGAAAAAGGGCGAAAAACAAGTAAAAAAAGTAGAATCATAGTATCAAATCAACAAGTTGTAAGATATGATAAAGAGTCAAAAACAGAGATTTCTAGTATGACCAAAGACTCAATATTACACAATCTTACATTAGTGATAGATTATATAGATGTGGTTTTGCTTTCTGATTATGGTAAGGGAGTTTTGGGTGATGAACTAACTTGCTCTATTATAACTCTTGCAAACTCAAAAAATAAAAAAGTTTTGGTTGACCCTAAGGGTGAGGATTATCGTAAATATAGCGGTGCTTATCTTTTGACTCCAAATAAAAAAGAAGCTAGTTTGGCTACGAAAATCAAAATAGATTCAAAAGAGTCTTTGATGATGGCTATTAAACAACTAAAAGATGATATCAATCTTGGAGTTTCTGTGATTACTCTTAGTGAAGATGGTATTGCTATTTTTGATGATAAACTGACTCTCAAACCTACAGTTGCAAGGGAAGTTTATGATGTGACTGGTGCTGGGGATACTGTTTTGGCAGCTTTGGGGTATATGACAGCTTTGAAAAAAGATATATATGAAAGTGTAGAGTTTGCAAATTTAGCCGCTGGTGTAGTAGTAGGAAAAGTAGGAAGTGCAACTGCAACACTAGATGAGATAGAAGACTATAAATCATCATTACACAAAAGTGGTCCAGAGTCTCATATAAAAAGTAAAGATGAGATGATGAAAATATTATCAACTTTGAAAACTAAGGGTAAAAAAATAGTTTTTACAAATGGTTGTTTTGATATATTGCATCGCGGACATGTGAGCTATCTTGATAAAGCAAAATCTCTTGGTGATATTTTGGTACTTGGACTTAATTCTGATGCAAGTGTCAAAAGGCTCAAAGGGGATGACAGACCTATAAATACGGAAGAAGATAGAGCTTTTGTATTGGCTGCTTTAGAAGCTGTGGATTTTGTAGTGATTTTTGATGAAGATACTCCTTATGAACTTATCTCGGCACTAAAACCTAATATTTTGGTAAAGGGTGCTGATTATGAAGGTAAAGAGGTTGTTGGAAGTGATTTGGTCGATGAGGTACAATTAATAGAGTTTATAAATGGTAAGAGTACAACAAAAACTATTGAGAAAATAAAAGGAAATTTATGTTAAGTAGAGTACAAAGTGAATTTGAATTGCATATCAAAAGTGTAACTGAGTGTTTACCTAAACTTGAAGCTGATGTATCAAAAGCAGCTTATTTGATAGTAGAAGCTTTGAAAAAAGGGAATAAAGTTCTTCTTTGCGGAAATGGTGGAAGTGCGGCAGATGCACAACATATCGCAGCTGAACTAACTGGAAGATATAAAACTGAAAGAAGAGGTTTGCCTGGTATTGCACTGACTACAGATACAAGTGCATTGACTGCTATTGGTAATGACTATGGATATGATAGAATATTTGATAGACAAGTAGAAGCACTTGCAAGAAGTGGCGATGTACTTATAGGAATAAGCACAAGTGGAAATAGCAAAAATGTGATAAATGCTCTAAATGTAGCTCGTGAGATGGGATGTGTGACTATTGGATTAAGCGGTCGTGATGGTGGGGCTATGAATGATGTGTGTGATATAAATATTGTAGTGCCGAGTTTTGATACACCAAGAATTCAAGAGATGCACATACTAATAGGTCACACAATATGCCACTGCATAGATGACAATCTATCTTGAGATTTCTGCGTTGGAATGGAACATTTTTAAAAGTCATTTACTTATTGTAAACTCCCTTTAAAAATAACCACATTCCGCCTTGAACTATCAAGATATATTGTCATCTATGTGGGTTGTCTCAGTTTCTCAGTTTCTCAGTCACTCAGTAACTTCAAAAAAAAAGGAAAAAAATGAAAGAATTAACGATAGAACAAAAAATTTTTTTACTTGATTCAATAAGAGATGTTGAGAATTTCCCAAAACCTGGGATAATTTTCAAAGATATTACAACTTTACTAAATAATAAGATAGCTTTTTCTTTGTTGATGAATCATCTTGAAGCAAGATATAAAGATATGGAGCTTGATTATATAGCTGGGATTGATAGTCGTGGATTTATTTTTGGTGCTGCATTGGCTTGTAAGCTTGGAATTGGGTTTGTGCCTATTAGAAAAAAAGGGAAACTGCCAAGTACTACAATATGTGAAAAATATGAGCTTGAATATGGTTTTGATGAGGTGGAGATACATTTTGATGCATTTGAAGAAAAGATAGGTGCGAGAGTGCTTTTGATCGATGATTTGATAGCAACTGGTGGAACCGCAAAGGCTAGTGCAAAACTTATCACTGATACTAAAGCTAAATTAGTAGAAAGTTGTTTTATAATACATCTTTCATTTTTAGATGGAAAACAAAAATTAGAAAAATTAGCACCAGTTTATAGCATACTTGATATTTAAAAGGTAAATGAATGAATAGTTATATCCCAAAACCATCGAAATTTGATCCAGATAGTTCAGGGCATTTTGGAATTTTTGGAGGCCGTTTTGTCCCTGAAACTTTGATGCCTGCACTTTTGGAATTGGATAGCGAATATAAAAAATATAGATTTGATAAAGAGTTTTGGGAAGAGGTTAATGAGCTTTTGAAAAATTATGTGGGAAGACCAAATCCACTTTATCATGCAGCAAGAATTAGCGAAGAGTTAGGATGTAAGGTTTATCTAAAAAGAGAAGACTTAAATCATACAGGTGCTCATAAAGTAAATAATACTATAGCTCAAGCTATTTTGGCTAAAAGAATGGGAAAATCTAAAGTTATTGCAGAAACTGGAGCTGGTCAACATGGTGTGGCAACTGCTACAGTTGCGGCATTACTTGGACTTGAATGTACTATTTTTATGGGTGCAAAAGATGTGGCTAGACAAGAACTTAATGTATTTAGAATGAAGCTTCTTGGTGCAAAAGTAATAGCAGTAGAAAGTGGAAGTAAAACATTAAAAGATGCTATGAATGATGCAATAAGATATTGGGTGACCAATGCTAGAGATACATTTTATATAATAGGAACAGTTGCTGGTCCTCATCCTTATCCTATGATGGTAAGAGATTTTCAAGCTATTATAGGCTGGGAAGCAAGAAAACAAATTCTTGATATTGAAGGTAAGTTGCCAGATTTTGTAGTAGCTTGTATTGGTGGCGGTAGTAATGCTATAGGAATGTTTAGCCATTTTTTGGAAGATGAGTCTGTACAATGTGTAGGGATTGAAGCTGGTGGATTGGGAATTGATACTGATAAACATGGGTGTAGTTTGGAAAAAGGAAGCCCAGGGATTTTACATGGACAGTGTAGTTATCTACTTCAAGATGAAGATGGTCAGGTACTTGAAGCTCATAGTATAAGTGCTGGACTTGATTATCCTGGCATTGGACCAGAGCATAGTTATCATAAAGATTTAGGGAGTGTAAAATACGACTATATTACAGATGATGAGGCGATGGATGCTTTTGTATGGCTTAGTAGAAAAGAGGGAATAATTCCTGCTTTTGAATCAGCTCATGCAATAGCTTATCTAAAAAAAGTACAAACAAGTCTCAAAGGTAAAACAGTGATAGTAAATCTTAGTGGTAGGGGTGATAAGGATATGGTACAAGCTAAAGAGATTTTGAGGTTTAGTTAATGATTAAAAACTTTTTTATAAATCATTCTGGAAAGTTTGTTGCATGTCTTGTTTTGATATTTGGTGTTTTTGTAACATATAATCTTTATTATGCTCCTGTTGAAGGGTTTGAGCAGAAATTTGTTTATTTACTAAAAGAAAAAGGTTATATTATTCTTTTTGCATGGAGTGTATTAGAAGGTGAAATAGGTTTAATTATAGGTGGACTTTTGTGTCATACTGGTGATTTGAACTTATTTATCGCTATCTTTGTAGCTGGAATTGGTGCATTTAGTGGGGATATGGTTGCATTTTTTATAGGTCGATATAATAAAAAGTATGTACATAAAAAGCTCAAAGGTCAAAGACGAAAATTTGCATTAGCACACATATTGCTCAAAAAATATGGTTGGCCAATAATATTTTTACAAAGGTATCTTTATGGACTTCGTACAATAATACCAATGTCAATAGCTTTGACAAAATATGAAGCTAAAAAATTTGCTATGATAAATCTAATAAGTGCATGGTTATGGGCATCTATTACATTAGTCCCTGTATGGTATTTTGGTGATGAGATATTATTTATTTTAAATTGGGCAAGAGATCATTGGTATTTGGCTATACCTCTTGTACTTGGTCTTGTTGGTGGATTTTTCTATTTTATTAATACGGCAACAAAAAAAACTTATGAGAAACACTCAAAGAAAGGATCTATAGATGCAAATAACTCTTAGTGATGAAAAGTATAAAAAAATTGATGCTGAGTTTGAACTGGTTTTTGTTTTGTCAAAGAAATTTGATACAGATGAGGTGAAATCATATAAAGATACATTAGAGATGATGAATTTTAAAGGTGAAGATGAAGAGGTTTTACTACTAAGTGAAGCTAAAAAAATCTTTGTTGGATGTGAAAAATTGGATCCAGAGAGTATAAGAATCGCATCATCTTGTGTGATTAGAAAAATAAAAGCTACAAAAATCAAAAGTCTTAAATTTTCTATATTAGAAAACTCATCAGAGCATTTAAGTGCATTGGTGGATGGATTTGGTTTGGGAAGCTATTCTTTTGATAAGTATAAATCAGTTAAAAAAGAGAAATTTAAAGTTGAAGTTATAATTCATTGTGATGATGTTTCAAAAGAGATGAAACATACTCTTGAAGAATCATTGGAAATTTGTAAAGCTGTAAATATGGTTCGTGATATAGTAAATACTCCACCAGATGATTTTTATCCTGATATTATGGCTTCGTTTGCTGTTGATTTGGCAAAAGAGTGTAAGATAGAGTGTAAAATTTATGATGAAAAGTATCTAGCAGATGAGGGGATGGGGTCTATGTTGGCTGTTGGAAGAGCTAGTAGACATAAATCAAAGTTGATTCATCTTACATATTCACCAAAAAAATGTAAAAAAACTGTTGTTCTTGTAGGAAAAGGTCTCACTTATGATAGTGGAGGGCTGAGCCTAAAGCCAAGTGATTTTATGACTACTATGAAAAGTGATAAAAGTGGTGGAAGTGCAGTTTTGGGTATAATGCAAGTTGTATCTAGATTGAAACTTCCAATTGAAGTACACGGTATTATTGGTGCTGTTGAAAATATGATTGGTGGAAACGCATTTAAACCAGATGATGTATTAAAAGCAAAAAATGGTACTACTATAGAGGTAAGAAATACTGACGCTGAGGGTAGGCTAGTACTTGCTGATTGTCTTTGTTATGCTCAAGATAATATTCAAGATATTGATTATATACTTGATTTTGCAACTTTAACGGGGGCGTGTGTCGTCGCTCTTGGAGAATATACAAGCGGTGTGATGGGTCATAATAATAAACTAAAACATCAAATGTTTGAAGCAGCTAGTAAAAGTGGTGAGTTAGTTGGTGCATTGCCATTTAATAGGTACCTTCCAAAGCTACTAAAAAGTGAGATAGCAGATATTTGTAATATAAGTTCAAGCAGATATGGTGGAGCTATTACAGCAGGTCTTTTCTTGGATAAATTTATATATGAAGAAAATAAAGACAAATGGCTTCATATCGATATAGCAGGACCAGCATTCGTAGAAAAACCTTGGGGATACAATCCACACGGTGCTAGCGGGGCGGGAGTAAGACTTACAATAAGTTTTTTAAAAAACTTATTGTAAGTTAAATTAATAACTAATAATGAATAATTAATAACTTTGGAGTGCTTCGCACATGATTAAAGATGATATTCTAAGGGATAAAAGTTATAAGTTTTCGTTACGAATTATTAAGTTAAATAAGTTTTTACAAGAAAAAAGTGAATTTGTTTTAAGTAAGCAAGTTTTGAAAAGTGGAACTGCTATTGGAGCAATGGTTAGTGAATCAAAATATGCTCAATCAAAACTTGATTTTATAAATAAGTTGAGTATAGCATTAAAAGAAGCGAATGAAACTAAATATTGGATTGATTTATTAGTTGATAGTGAGTACATCACAAAACAGATGTATGATAGTATCAATCCAGATATAGAAGAATTATTAAGGTTATTGATAAGTTCAATAAACACTCTAAAGAATAGTTAATATGTGGCTAAAGCCACTCAATAGTTATTAGTTATTCATTATTAATTATTAGTTAAAAAGGATTTTCATGGGTTTAGGTGTAGGATTAGTAGGGTTACCAAATGTTGGGAAAAGTACAACATTTAATGCATTGACAAAGGCACAAAATGCTGAGGCGCAAAATTATCCGTTTTGTACTATTGAGCCAAATAAGGCAGTTGTTCCAGTTCCAGATAAGAGACTTGATGAGCTTGCAAAGATTGTAAAGCCTGAGAGAATTCAACATTCAACTATTGATTTTGTTGACATTGCTGGACTTGTAAAAGGTGCTAGTAAGGGTGAGGGGCTTGGAAATCAGTTTTTGAGTAATATTAGAGAAGTTGAAGTGATACTTCATATGGTGAGATGTTTTGATGATAGTAATATTGTGCATGTTGAAGGTGGGATTAATCCTTTAAGAGATATTGAGATAATTGAAACTGAGCTTATTTATGCTGATATTTCTCAATGTGAAAAGAAACTAGATAGACTTAAAAAACAAGCAAAATCATCAAAAGAGGCTGCAACTCAATTAGTAGTGGCTGAAGAGCTTTTTGCGCATCTTGAAGATTTACAACCTGTAAAAACATTTGCAAAACTTGATGATGAGAATTTCAAACTTCTTGATAAAGAAATGAGATTCCTTTCAAATAAAGATGTAATTTATGGTGCAAATGTGGATGAAGACGCACTCGCAAATGGTGGAAATGATTATGTTGATATGGTAAAAAAACACGCTTCTGAAGTGGGTGCTGAGGTAATAATGCTTTGTGCTAAGATAGAAGAAGAGCTTGTAGGACTTGATGATGAAGAAGCAAAAGAGTTTTTAGAGAGTCTTGGAGTTAGTGAAAGTGGACTAGAGCAGATTATTCAAAAAGCATTCGATAAACTTGGACTTCAAAGCTATTTTACTGCTGGCGTGAAAGAAGTAAGAGCTTGGACTATAAGAAAAAATACAAAAGCACCACAAGCTGCTGCTGTTATTCATAATGATTTTGAAAAGGGCTTTATTAGAGCTGAAGTTATAGCATATAATGATTTTATCGCAAACAATGGTGAAGTAGGTGCTAAAAACGCTGGAAAAATGAGATTAGAGGGTAAAGAATATATCGTTGCTGATGGTGATATAATGCATTTTAGATTTAATGTCTAAAATGCCTCTAACGATTTGAGTGTAAGTAATTGTTTCATAATATTTGATTGTCTTGACATTGTTGATTCTATTGTTGAGAATGTATTGTCTGAAAGTTGTTCATTAGGCTGATTTTCTTCTTCGTTGTTATTTAAAAGTGATGCTATTTTATGGTATGAACTTTCTATTGGTTTAGAAGCAGCAGCCACCTCTTTTTGAGCTAATATCTCACCAGCAGTTTGTCTTTGGACGAGTGTTGCAAAGAGTAAAGATTGTAAGTCAAAATCATTTTGTAGCATGTGAACTCTTTATTTTGTATGAACTATTTATGATTTTAGCACAAAAATAATTCAAAGTCAAGAGTAAATCAACAAAATAAACTACTACTTGCAAGAGAAATGACTGCTGTTTCGCTTCTTAGAATAAGACTATGGTTTAGTCCTACAACTTTGTCTTCCGAAAATAACTTTCTTTCATTTTCGCTAAAACCACCTTCACTACCTATTATAATAGTATCTATTTGTGTTGTAGTATTGATATGTTTTGAAGAAAAATCAAGAGCATAGCTATGTGGATATATATTTAAAAACTCTTTTATTGTTTTGTACTCTTCAAAAATCATCATATCACTTCTGCCACATTGCATACAAGAGTTTATAATGATTTTTTCCATTCTTTCAATGTTTAGCTTAAAGCTTTTTTGCGAAAAGTCACTATAAATAAATGAAATTTTTTTTATTCCTAGTTCATTTAGGTATGGTAATGTTTTTTCTATAGTTTTTGGGTCTACTATGCACCAACCTATGTGAAGGTTGTTATTTGCTTTTTGCGGTTTATTTTCACTTTTGATAAGCTTTAAAAAGGCATTTCTTTTTGAAATATTTTCAACATCATATTCGCATATAAAATCATCTTTTAAGTTTCTGAAAAAAAATGTAGTATTTGCTTTTTGTCTTCGTACTTTGAAAAGATAGTTATAAAGTTCACCATCAATTTCTAGTAAGTTTTGCCCACTTTGTGGATGATAAGAAAATTGCATTATACAATCTTAGCAATAACATAAACCGAAATCATAATAGCTATTTCTATAGCATATATTTTTTTGGCGTATTTTTTGAACTCTTCTTGTAACTCAATCTCTGAGCTTCTTATAACTCTTAGTTTTTTGTATCTTTTGATTTCTAGTATCATGATAGCAATAGATGCACTTAACATTAAAAAAACTGTAAAGTTGAACATGTGATGAAAAGCAGCGACTATTACACCAGTATAAATAACTATTGCATTTAAAGTATGAAAAATAGGAGTTAGTAGTTTGATTCTTTTTGCCATAGTAATAAAATCATGTTGATTTAAAATAGTCAAAAGGTTGAATACCATAATTCCTAAAAGAAAATATATAGCATAAAGATGTGCCGTGATTGATGGAGCCATTATATCCATTATTAAACCCTTAGTATTTTTGTGGTATTATACCTAATTAACTTTAAAGGAATAGATTGTGGCTGTATCACCGCTGGAAGCATTAGAAAAAATAATCACTAATATCAAACCACTAAATACGCAAATAGTTCCAATTGAAAATGCTTTGGGTAGAGTTATTGCTGAGGATATTTATGCTTCATTTTCATTGCCAAAGTTTCACAACTCTGCAATGGATGGATATGCTATAAGTTCTTTGGATAATAGTGTGGTAAAAGTTATTGATAAAATTTTTGCTGGTGATGATAATAATACACTTTTGGGTGATAATACTTGTATCAAAATAATGACAGGTGCTAAAATTCCGCAAAATACGGTGGCAATTATTCCTCAAGAAGATGTACAGATACTTGAAAATGGTGATGTAGTATTACCAAAAAATATAAGAAAAATGCAACATATTAGAAATATTGGTGAAGATATAAGTGATGGTGAGCAACTTATATCAAGTGGCGAAGAGATTAATTTTGCAAAAATTACTATTTTATCATCTATGGGTATAACACATATACATGTATATAAAAAACCAAAAGTTGTAGTATTTGCTAGTGGTGATGAGCTAAAGCAACATTATGAGATAGCACGCTCTTATCAGATTTATAATTCAAATACTCCAACACTAATAGCAAGATGCGTAGAGCTTGGGTGTGATGTGGAATTTAGTAAAACATCAAGTGATGATTTGGAAAGTTTAAAAGATTTGATATCCAGTTCTTTAAGAGCTGATTTGATAGTGACAACTGGCGGAGTGAGTGTAGGTGAGGCTGATTTTACTAAGAGGGCATTTAGTGAACTTGGTTTTGAAACTATTTTTGATGGAATAGTGATAAAACCTGGTAAGCCTACGGTATTTGGGAAAATTGGTAATTCATATATATTAAATCTTCCTGGAAATCCTCTTGCTACATCTTTGATATTTGAGATGTTTGGTAAGATAATTATTCAAAAGCTTAGAGATTCAAATGCTCTTTATCATAATTATATCAATGCTAAATTGTCTTCAAACTTATCAAATAAAGCGGGAAGAGTTACTTTGGTAGTAGGGGATTTTGATGGGACATATTTTACACCATCAGCCAAATCTTCACCAGGGATGGTCAATGTATTGCATCGTTGTAATTCTTTGATAGCTTTGGGGGAAGATGTGAGTAATTTAAATGTTGGTGATATGGTAAAAGTTTTGCCAATAAATTGGAATTTTTTAAGTGATAAATATAAGGATTTTTTAACTAGATGAAAAAAGCAGTATGTATTTTAAGTGGGGGAATGGACTCGACTCTTTCTTCTTTTATAGCCAAAAATAGTGGCTTTGAACTTGTGGCTTTGCATTTTAATTATGGGCAAAGAACACAAGATAAAGAGTTGCAATCTTTTAGAGAGATTTGTGAGTTTTTGAATATTAGTGCAAAATATGAGATAGATATACCATTTTTTAAAACAATTGGGGTTTCAGCTTTGACTGATGAAAATATTGATGTACCAATAGATGGAGTAAAGCCTGGAGTTCCTGTAACTTATGTACCTTTTAGGAATGGAATATTTTTATCTATTGCTACGGCTGTTGCTGAGAAAGAAGGGGCTGAGGCTATTTACATAGGTGTAGTAGAAGAAGATAGTAGTGGGTATCCTGATTGTAGAGATGAGTTTATAGAGAGTATGACGGGGAGTATCAATTTGGGGACAAAAGATGAAACAAAACTCCAAATTATAACACCACTTGTACATATGACAAAAGGACAGATTGTAGTAAAAGCATTGGAATTGGATGTGCCGTTGGAGCTTACTTGGAGTTGCTATAAAAACTCTTTAAAGGCTTGTGGTGTATGCGATAGCTGTAGATTGAGACTCAAAGGTTTTGAAGAAGCTGGACAAAAAGACAAAATTCCTTATGAGGATAACAAATGACATGGAAAATTTCAAAAGAATTTGATTTTTGCTATGGTCATAGGGTATGGTCGCAAGAGTTAAATCAAGATTTTAGTGTGGATGGATGTTTGAAATGTAGACATCTTCATGGACATCAGGGAAAAATTGTTATATATCTTGAAGCAAGTGAGTTGAAAAATGGTATGGTAACAGATTTTAATCATCTTAATTGGTTCAAAAGATTTTTGGATGATGTGCTTGATCATAAATTTATTATAGATATTAATGACCCACTATTTCCAACTATGCTACCACATTTTGCAGATAAAAACAACTTAAGAGAATTGGAACAAGGGTTTAAAATACCTGATTTAACAATTATAAAAGATGAGCCACATTATATACATGAGATGTATGAAGGTTTTGTAATCGTTGAGTTTGTACCAACTAGTGAAAATATATCTGCCTGGCTTTTAGAAATTGCTCAAAATAAAATGGCACATTTAGATATCAAAGTATCTCATATAGAGTTTTTTGAAACACCAAAAAGTAAGAGTATCGTATATGCTTGATGTAAGTGAGATTTTTGGCCCTACCATACAAGGTGAGGGTAAAAAGATAGGGACACCTTCTATTTTTATCCGTTTTGGTAGATGTAATTTTGATTGTAATGGTTTTGGTGTAGAATATACAACTCCTAGTGGCGTGAAAAAGTTTGGATGTGATAGTTATTATGCAGTAGATAGTGAATTTAAGAAGTTTTGGAAAAGTTATGAAAATCATTTAGAAATTGTCGCAGAAGTAGAAAAAATATTACCAGCAGATTATAAACCAGATATTGTAATAACTGGTGGTGAGCCTATGATTTATTGGAAAAATGAAGAGTTTCAAAAACTTCTAGAATATTATGTGACAAATAGATTTAATGTAACTATTGAGACAAATGGTTCACTTGATATTGATATAACCAAGTCATATCAACAAGATATTTTGTATTCTATTAGTGTAAAACTTAGTAATGCTAATGAGAGTTATAAAAAAAGGGTTAATTTTAGAGCATTAGAAGAAATGATAACAAAAAGCAAAAAATCTTATCTAAAATTTGTGATAGATGAAAACCATAAAAACAGCATCGAAGAAATCAAAGATATTTTATCAAAGTTACCAAATGCTCAGGTGTTTTTGATGCCGATGGGTGATAGTAAAGATGAAATAGTCAAAAATTCTTTGTATGTAATAGAACTTTGTGTAAAATATGGCTATAAATATAGTGATAGGTTGCATATTAGGGTTTGGGATAATAAAAGAGGGGTATAAATGATAACTGAGGTATTTTTACAAAAGAAAGATTTTTTTATACTTGATTCATTGAAGTGTTTGCGGTATGATAATTCACAAAATAATTGCTCTAAATGTATGGATATTTGCGATTTTGATGCAATTACTGTATTTAAAAAGAAAATTAAATTAGAAGGGTTACTTTGTACTAATTGTGCCGAGTGTATTGGGAGTTGTCCTACTGAGGCTTTGAGCTTGGAGACATTTGATAGCACTAGTTTTGTATTAGATTTTGTCCAAAAAGAGACAAATACTATCAAAGATGGACTTGATATTCCAACTTTAGCTATTTTGGATGCTCATCATATAGTATCTATGATATTAAGAAAAAAAGAAAATTTAAATCTTGTGGCATCTTCTCAAACAAAAGAGAAAGTTATACAATATATTACTAAAAAAATAGATATATCAAATGAATTTTTAAATCAAATACAAAGCCCATATAGTGCTAGTTTAGATATTATAGATGTTGATTATGATATCAAAAAAAGAGGATTATTTAAAAATATTTTAAATATTTCAAAAGAGATTAGAAATGATGAAAAATTATCAAATCACTTACAAAAAAGTGAAAAGCTCGTACCTCCTAAAGTAACATTATTGAAAAACTCACTCAAATTAATAGCAGATGAGATTGAAATAGAAACGATTAGTACAGTAAAAGGCTTGATAGCGAATAAAGAGATTGATTTTTTAACCTGTACTAACTGTGGAGAGTGTACTCACTTTTGTCCTACAGAAGCACTTTTTAGAACATCAGCAAACGATGGGATATATTTTCAAAGCGGTAAGTGTATAGGATGTGGAGTGTGTAAGATGGTGTGTGAATCAAATTCAATTACTTCTCCATCAAGTGTAGATATTGGTAGGTTTATTTTTGATCAGGCTGATTTGCTTGTAAGCTATGAATATCACACTTGTATAGAGTGTAAAACTTCATTTGCGTACAAAGGAATTAGAGATATTTGCGATAGATGTGCTACTTATAAGGATGATTTTGCAAGTATGTTTGTGATGGCGAAAGACATTCATTAGTTTGTAGTGGTTAGTTTGTAGTTTGTAGAAAAAGATAAAATTAAATAATGAAAGGAAAAGTATGAAATTTAGTGGTAAAAATGTATTAGTAACTGGGGCTAGTAGAGGGATTGGTGCTGCGATTGCAAAAGATTTGGCAGGATTTGGGCTTAAAGTTTGGATAAATTATAGAAGTGGTGCTGAGGCTGCTGATAAGATAAAAGATGAAATCATAGCTAGTGGTGGAAATGCTGCAGTTGTAAAAGCTGATGTGACAAATGAAGCTGAGTTTATAGAAATGATGAAAACTATTGTAGAGTGTGATGGGGAGATTAGTTATCTTGTCAATAATGCAGGAATTACAAAAGATAAATTGGCTCTTAGAATGAGTTTGGAAGATTTTACATCTGTAATTGATGCAAATCTTACAAGTGCATTTATTGGGTGTCGTGAGGCTTTGAAAATCATGAGTAAAGCTAGATTTGGTAGTGTAGTAAATATATCTTCAATAGTAGGTGAGATGGGAAATGCTGGTCAGGTGAATTATAGTGCTAGTAAAGGTGGTCTAAACACTATGACTAAATCTTTTGCAAAAGAAGGAAGTGCTAGAGGGATAAGATACAATGCTATTACTCCTGGATTTATAGCAACTGATATGACTGATGAACTTAAACCTGAAGTAAAAGCTGAGTATGAAAAAAATATACCATTAAAAAGATTTGGAAATGCTAGTGAAGTAGCTGGAGCTGTTGCGTTTTTATTGAGTGACCATTCTAGTTATATTACTGGTGAGATATTGAAAGTTAATGGCGGGCTTTATGTTTAGTTTTTAGGTTGTAGAGGGTAGGTAGTAGTTGGTAGAGAGAATATCGTTTTTACAATTCTCGAATCACAATTTACGACTTACGATATATTACAAAGATACCCATAAGTAAAGATTGTTAAGTTACAAATAACCTTACTAAGTTTAGATTTAAAGAAGATTTGATATAATTAGGTGAAATTTTACAAAAAGGAAACAAAATGGCATTATTTGATGATGTTAAAGATGTAGTTGTTGAACAACTTGATTGCAACCCAGACGAGGTAAAAGAAGGTTCTAAATTTATAGAAGACCTTGGAGCAGATTCACTAGATGTGGTTGAGTTGGTAATGGCTTTAGAAGAGAAATTTGGAATCGAAATTCCTGATGAAGATGCAGAAAAAATTATGACTGTTGGCGATGCTATCAAATACATCGAAGATAACAAATAATTTGTAAAATATTAAGTTAGGTGTTTTCACCTAACTTTAATTTTTTATTATGTATTGAGTTTTTGATGAAGGGTTGAATATATAATATATAGTTGGAGTAATAATGAGAAGAGTAGTAATAACTGGCATTGGGATGATAAATTCTTTAGGGCATAATAGTGATGAGTCTTTTGATAGAATCGTTGCTGGAGAATGTGGAATAGATAAAATTACAATTTTTGATGCTGAGCAGTTTTCAGTTCAAATAGCTGGAGAAGTTAAAGATTTTGATCCTAGTACTGTGATGGAAAAGAAAGAAGTAAAAAAAGCTGATAGATTTATCCATCTTGGATTAAA
The DNA here is from genome assembly GCA_023229945.1 of Arcobacteraceae bacterium. Classification (GTDB taxonomy): domain Bacteria; phylum Campylobacterota; class Campylobacteria; order Campylobacterales; family Arcobacteraceae; genus UBA6211. The sequence continues at coordinate 18,235 of JALNYH010000031.1, forward strand.
AGCTTCGCAAGAAGCTATGAAAGATGCTGGTATAGTTGATGAAGAGAATAAAGTGTCAAGTGATATGTCACATAGATTTGGTATCGTATCAGCTTCTGGAATAGGTGGTCTTGGTAATATACAAAAAAATTCTGTTGTTTGTGATACACAAGGACCTAGAAAAATATCTCCGTTTTTTATCCCTTCAGCGTTGGTAAATATGCTAGGTGGTTTTATCTCTATTGAGCATGGTTTAAGAGGACCAAACCTTTCTGTTGTAACTGCTTGTGCAGCTGGAACACATGCTATAAGTGATGGATTTAAAACAATCGTTGCTGGTGGAGCTGATAGAATGTTGGCTGTTGGTGCTGAATCAGCTATTTGTGGAGCAGGTGTTGGTGGTTTTGCTGCTATGAAAGCTCTTAGTACAAGAAATGATGAGCCTCAAAAATCGAGTCGTCCTTTTGATGCAACTAGAGAAGGTTTTGTAATGGGTGAGGGTGCTGGAGCACTTGTACTTGAAGAATTAGACTCTGCACTTGCTAGAGGGGCTAAAATATATGCTGAAATTATAGGTTTTGGTGAAAGTGGCGATGCAAATCATATCACTTCTCCTGTAGTTGATGGTCCATATCGTGCAATGAAAGCTGCTTATGATATGGCTGAGGCAAAAGTTGGTGGAAGTTTGAAAATTGATTATGTTAATGCTCATGGAACTTCAACTCCTGCAAACGATAAAAATGAAACTGCAGCATTAAAAATGCTTTTTGACGGAAAAGAAAATTGCCCACCAGTTAGTTCAACAAAAGGTCAAATTGGACATTGTTTGGGTGCAGCAGGAGCAATTGAAGCAGTAATTTGTCTAAAAGCTATGGCTCAAGGTGTAATACCTCCGACAATAAATCAAGAAAATGCTGATGAAGATTGTGATCTTGATTATGTACCAAATAAATCAAGAAATGCAACACTTGATATAGTTATGAGTAACTCATTTGGCTTTGGTGGTACAAATGGTGTTGTTATTTTTAGAAAATATACAAAATAAAGGTCAAACTTGGCAACTTATTTAGATTTCGAACAAAATTTACAAAAAATTGAAGAAGAGATAATCTTAGCTAAAACAAAAGCAGATGAACATGCTGTGGAGATTTTAAAGGCTAAACTTGATAAGGAAGTTGTCAAAACTTATAAAAATTTAACAGATTATCAAAAATTAAAATTAGCTCGTCATCCAGATCGTCCTTATGCTC
>JALNYH010000052.1 GCA_023229945.1 Arcobacteraceae bacterium
TCAAAGACAAAGATTAAAAAAGTAGATGAAGTACTTGAACTTATGGAGCTAACCAAGCTCTCTAGTCAAAAACCAGAAACCTTATCTGGTGGTCAAAGGCAAAGGGTGGCGTTGGCTAGGGCATTGGTAAGAGAGCCTGAAATCCTCCTTCTTGATGAGCCACTATCTGCACTTGATTTTGCTATGAGAGCAAAGCTTCAAGATGAGCTCTCACGAGTGCAAAAACTCCTTGGTATCACTACTATACTAGTAAGCCACGATAAAAGTGAAGTATTCAAGCTAGCATATAAGGTGATAGATTTGCAAATGGGCAAAATAGTAAAAAGTGGCACACCAATGGAGCTTTTTGGGGGAGAAAATATAAGCGGAAAGTTCAAGTTTAGCGGTGAAATAGTAGATATTAGCAAAAGTGATATAGTCTATGTAGTATCTGTACTAGTAGGACAAAATATCATCAAAATAATAGCGACCGAAGATGAAACAACCACCCTAAACATAGGAGACAATGTAATCATCTCATCCAAAGCGTTTAATCCTATTATTATGAAGAGTTAAGTAAAAATATTCTTTCTACCAAATCCCTATCAAACTAATATTAAATCTAAATATATTGCAAAATGCAATATATTTAGATAATGTACAAACATTAATATATAATTCCAAATAACAGTTTGAAGTATTTATTCAACTAATAGCATATTTATGTTAAAATTTATACCAATTAATGAGGAATTTATCATGTCAAATATTTTAAAAGCTTTTATAAATATCATCAATAGCTATCAAACGACAGTAAACGCTATCACTGGTGGCAGTAATAGAGCCAATAATATGGGTAAGGTGTGCTAATGACTATTGCAATAAAGCTAAAAAATACTAATTCTCAAAAAGTTCTTGATAATAATAGTTTTTCGGTAGTTGAACTTTTCGCAGGGGCTGGTGGACTAGCTCTTGGGCTAGAAAAAGCTGGATTTGAAACAAAACTCACATTAGAAAACAATAAATGGGCTTGTGAAACTTTAAGAAAAAATAGACCAAATTGGAATGTTTTAGAAGCAGATGTTACAAAAATAGCTGATGTTGGTATAAGAAAATATTTAGATTTTGATGGTGAAATTGATTTACTTTCAGGTGGTTATCCTTGTCAAGCATTTAGTTATGCAGGTAAAAAGCTAGGTCTTGAAGATACAAGAGGAACTCTTTTTTATAGCTATGCAGAAATTTTGAAAGAGTTAAAACCTAAGATATTTTTAGCTGAAAATGTAAAAGGTTTAGTAAGTCACGATAATGGTAGAACACTTCAAACTATGATTAATGTTTTTGAAGAAGTTGGATATAAAGTCTATTATCAAGTCTTAAATGCTGTTAATTATGAAGTAGCTCAAAAACGAGAAAGAGTAGCTATTGTTGGTGTTAGAAATGACATAAAAGAACAAATTGGATTTGACTATAGCTTTCCAAAACCAATGGATAAAAAATTAACATTAAAAGATATTTTACAAAATGTGCCTGAATCTCCTTGTGCAACTTATAGTGATAAGAAAAAAGAGATTTTTGCTTTGGTTTCTCAAGGTGGTTGTTGGAGAGATTTGCCAGATACAATAGCTAGAGAATATTTAGGAGGAAGTTATCATTTAGGTGGTGGGAAAACTGGAATAGCTAGAAAAATGTCATGGGATGAAGCAGGATTAACTGTACTGTGTACTCCAGCTCAAAAACAAACAGATAGATGCCATCCTGACGAAATAAGACCTTTTAGTGTAAGAGAAAATGCAAGAATTCAATCTTTTCCCGATGATTGGGAATTTGTAGGAGGAATGGCAGAACAATACAAACAAATAGGCAATGCCGTTCCTGTTAATTTAGCTTATCATATAGGATTATCAATTAAAAATTATCTTGCTGAAGCAAAAGGAACAAAATAATGCAAAATTACAATTTAACTTTCATCTCTAATGAAAATTTATTTAATCATGTAAAAGTGACTGTTTTAAAGTATAGATTCAAGATTGATTTAAAAGAATTTAATAAAAATTTAATAGACCCTATTAAATTGACTTTTGATAGTAGGGTATATCAAAAAGATTTGCCATCGCTGATTAATGATGAAATTATGAGACAAATTGATAAATCAAATACAAATCATATAGGATATTTTCATCAAAATATTTTTAAGTATTTTGGGAATGGCTGGATTGTACCTACTGAAGGATTTGATGTAGTCAATGAAAATCTAAAAATATTTGTAGAAATGAAGAATAAACATAATACAATGAACTCCAAATCAACCGCTGAAACTTATTCGGTAATGCAAGATAAAATTTTAAAAGAGCCAAATGGAAAATGTTTTTTAGTTGAGATAATCGCAAAAAAAAGTCAAAATATTGCTTGGTCAGTAAGTTTAAAAAAACATAAAATTTCCGATGAGAGAATAAGAAGAGTATCAATTGATAAATTTTATGAGATAGTTACAGGTGAAAAAGAAGCTTTTAAAAATCTTTGTGAAAAACTACCTATGGTTATAAATGATGTTATCTCTTCCATCGAAGATGAAATAATGCAAAATAGTGTTTTTGAAGAACTCCAAGCAATATCTCCAAATATTTTAAAAAGTTTGTATCTACTTTCATTTTCTAAATATGAAGGATTTAATAGTTTTGATATTTAGTTGTTTTCGATAAACATAATATCCCTCTTCAGCGGTGCAGGTGGTTTGGATTTTGGTTTTGAAAAAGCTTGGTTTAAAACTATTTGGGCGAATGAATATGACAAAATAATAAGCATCAGAGAGTGTACAAGAATTCAGACTTTCTCGGATGAGCATAAGTTTTATTATTCAAATCTAACAGCTGGATATGAAATATTATGAACAATATCCTTTGTTGAATGTTGATAATATATATTGCCTGTCTCAAAACGACAAAGTTTGATAAATTAGACAATACCACATAACTTTAAGGGTTTAAAATGATAGAAATAGTTTTAGGTGTACTAGTATTGATTATCGGGCTTTTTGGATTTTTGTATATCAAAAAAGACAAAGAAACCAAAGGCTATATAGAGCAGATTGCTCAGCTCAAAGAGGCAAATATATACTATAAGACTACACTAGAACTACAAGCAAATAATGCAAATGAAAAGCTCCAGCTTCTAAAAGACAACGAAGAACAGCTTAAAATGCAGTTTCAAAATCTTGCCAATACTATTTTGGAAAAGAACTCCAAAAATATAAATGAACTCCAATCCCAAAATCTAAAGCATATCTTAGAGCCTTTTAAAACTCAAATTAGTGAATTTAAAAAAAAAGTGGATGATGTGTATGATAAAGAATCTCGTGATAGAAGTGCTTTGCAACAAGAGCTGAAAATACTCAAAGAGCTGAATCAAAAAATAAGTCAAGATGCTATCAACCTAACCAATGCACTAAAAGGGCAAAACAAAACCCAAGGAAATTGGGGTGAAATGGTGCTTCATAAGGTACTTGAATCATCTGGGCTTAGACTTGGGCATGAGTACCAAAAAGAAGTTAGTCTAAAAGATGATGACAACCAAAGATATCGCCCTGATGTGATAGTAAATCTACCATATAATAGGCATATCATAGTAGATGCCAAAACCTCATTAAATGCTTATACTGAATACATAAATGCAAATGATGAAGAAAAAGGAATTTATCTAAAATCTCATATATTATCAATCAAAGAGCATATTAAATCGCTAAGTATCAAAAAATACGAAAACCTCAAAGAGATAAATAGTTTGGATTTTGTTTTTATGTTTATCCCTATAGAATCAGCTTTGATGCTAGCACTTGAAAATGATGTGAATCTATATGATGAAGCTTTCAAGCAAAAGATTATTTTAGTAAGCCCTACTACACTGCTTGTAGCTCTAAGAGCCGTTGAGAATACTTGGAGATATGAAAGACAAGCACAAAATATAGCTGATGTTGCAAAAAGAGCTGAACTTTTGTACAATAAATTTCAACTTTTTGTGGAAGATTTACAAAAAATAGGACTTGATTTGAATAAAGTAACAAATAGTTATCAGCAAGCATTCTCAAAACTTAGTAGTGGTGATGGAAACCTTATCTGGCAGGCTACTCAACTTAAAAAAGTTGCAAATATAAAGCCAAAAAAAGAGCTACCCAATCATTTAATTGACATAGCAGAAGAAGAAAATAACTAAATATTCTTAATCATACACTAATTTTAGTGAGTTTATTGTAAAATTATGATTGTTAAATAAATTAAACTAAATTAGATACAAAATATTTTGTACTATTCAAGGAGACTTAAATGATAAAAGTGTTTATGACACTTATAATGAGTTGTGTATTCGCATTCGCAAGTATGCCAGGAGAGGTTGTGCCAGTATTCCCTGATATTACTATGACATGGGTGGGTATATCATCACTTATAATATTTGTAGTTGGTTATTACTTCATAGCTACAGAAGATAAATACCACATTGACAAAGCTAAACCAG
>JALNYH010000053.1 GCA_023229945.1 Arcobacteraceae bacterium
AAGGAGATATTCTTCTTTCATAGGTTGTGGAGAATTTTTTGGATATATACAAGTACTTCCAAGAAATAGTAATTTCTTAACACCATGAATATAAGACTGATGTATTACATTGTTTTGAACTTGTAAATTGTCATATATAAAATCTGCTCTATAAGTGTTGTTGGCCACTATACCACCAACTTTAGCAGCAGCTAGTATTACATATTCTGGTTTTTGCTCTTCAAAAAACTCTGCAACTGCTTGTTGATTTGTCAGTTCTAGTTCGGCATGGCTTTTATATACAATATTAGTATATCCTTTTGATTTTAAATTCTTTAATATGGCTGAGCCTACTAGTCCTAAATGTCCAGCTACATATATTTTTGAATTTTTATTCATATGTAATCCCTACTACTCAAAATAACTCATAGTTTTATATCCACCATCTTTGAGGTAAACATCTTTTTTCATAAGTTTTAAATCTGATTTCATCATATCATTTACTAAATCTTGTAGATTAAATTCCCTTGTCCAGCCTAACTCTCTCTCTGCTTTACTTGGGTCTCCTAGAAGAAGGTCAACTTCTGTAGGTCGGAAATATCTAGCATCTACTTCGACTACCGTCGAACCGATGCAATTTTGAATGTTTAATTTTGAATTTTGAATTAAAGAGTTGTATCTATTTTCATCGATACTATCTATGATTCCTTTTTCATCTATTCCAGTTCCCTCAAATCTAAGAGTGATGCCAGCATAAGCAAAACTCATTCTTACAAAATCTCTTACAGTTGTAGTTTGTCCTGTTGCTATTACCCAGTCTTGTGGCTCATCAGTTTGAAGAATCATCCACATCATTTTGACATAGTCTTTTGCGTGACCCCAGTCTCTTTTTGCATCAAGGTTTCCAAGGTAGAGTTTATCTTGTAAACCTAAAGCTATCTTAGATGCTGCCCTAGTAATCTTCCTAGTAACAAATGTTTCACCTCTCACAGGGGATTCGTGATTGAAAAGTATTCCATTACACGCAAACATTCCATAAGCTTCTCTATAGTTTACAGTTATCCAATAAGCATACATTTTTGCCACTGCATATGGACTTCTAGGATAAAATGGTGTAGTCTCACTTTGTGGTGTTTCTTGAACTTTACCATATAGTTCAGAAGTGGATGCTTGATATATTTTTGTTTTTTTTGTAAGACCAAGAAGTTTTACAGCTTCAAGGATTCTAAGTGTCCCAGTACCATCAGCATTTGCTACATATTCAGGTGTCTCAAAAGAAACTGCTACATGACTCATTGCTGCAAGATTATATATCTCATCAGGTTGTGTTTCTTGTATGATACGAGTAAGATTCATAGAGTCTGTCATATCACCAAAATGAAGTATTAGATTTCTATTTTCAATATGTGGGTCTTGATATAAATGATCTATTCTATCAGTATTAAATAAAGAAGTCCTTCTTTTTATACCATGTACTATGTATCCTTTTTTTAGTAAAAATTCAGCCAAATATGAACCATCTTGTCCAGTAATACCTGTTATAAGGGCAACCTTTGGTTTTCCTTCAGCGTTAAGCGTTAAGCTTGTAGCGTTAAGTTTTGTTTTATCCATTTAAGTTATCTCCTATATAATTTTTCTTTAATCCTGTAAGCATTTTTAAAATTTCATTTAATTCTTTAGTCCATTTTATTCCAAGTTCTTTTTCTATGTAGTCTATCTCTATTCCAATATAAACTTGTGTAATCAATTCAGCTGTTGAGCCTTTGGCAATTTCTATGAATCTAATCTTCTCTTTATTTGATTCTTTTTCCATACCTTCAGCTATGTTTGTCCTCGTACCTGCGGGATTACATGAGCCAATCGAAAGTGAACTTCTAGTAATTTGGTCTTTAAATCCAAAGTCACGAGAATTTACAAAAGCTTTATATATCTCTACACTAAGTCTACAACTTCTTTTCCAAACCTCTAATTTCTCACATTTCATTTCTTAACCCTTAACGCTTATCACTTAACACTCAATAAGTTCTAATAATCTTTTTTGATAATACAAAGCTGTCTCTTCATCAACTGCTTCAAATCTAGTTACAAGTTTGGGAGTTGTATTGCTAGCTCTTACTAGTCCCCAACCTAAGTCAAATACTACTCGTACACCATCTACTGTGATTATATCTTTAATATGTGGAAAATCTTCTTTAGGATTGGCTAATTTGGATTTAAGTTCTTCTATAATTTTAAATTTTTTCTCTTCTGTAGTATTAATATTTATCTCATCAGTTGAAAAAAGTTGTGGAAGTTTTTCAAATTCTTTGTCATAATCAAAGCCATTGGATACTAGCTCCAAAGCTCTAAGGGTTGAATATATAGCATCATCATATCCAAAGTATCTATCATTGAAAAATATATGACCACTTACTTCTGCAGCAAAAGAGGCATTCGTCTCTTTTATCTTTACTTTTAGATTGGAATGTCCTGTTTTATACATGATTGCATGACCATAAGTATTGATGATGTCATACATCATTTGCGAGCATTTTACTTCACCTATTACTGTGGGATTATCTATAAATTTTGAAAAGAAAAGTGCTAGTATATCACCTTTGAAATTGTATTTTGTTGACAAAACGGCTATTCTATCTGCATCTCCATCATAGGCGAATCCTAGTGTATATTTACCAGTGGAGAGTTCATGTTTGATATCTTCTAAAGTCTCTACTTCACTTGGGTCTGGATGATGATTTGGGAAAGTTCCATCTGGTTCTTCATACATTATTTTGCTATTGATATTTAAGCCTTTTAATATATCTCCTAGTACAGCCCCTGCTGCTCCATTGCCACAATCAAATACAAAAGCGTGGTCTTGGATTTTTAGATTTTTAAATTGATTTATTAGATATGTTATATATTGTTCTTTTGCATTTATAGTGATTGAAGTTGTATTGTTTGGTATTTCCGTGTCATTTACAAGAACTGTATCCCCTAATGCGTATATATCATCACCAAAAAAAGGCTGTTTGTCTATAGTTATTTTGAATCCATTATATTCTGGTGGATTATGGCTTCCTGTTATCATAATAGATGCACTTGTAGTCTTGCCATAAAACTCTGTAAAGTTTGAGAAGTAGTTTACAGGAGTGGGTACTAAACCCATAGTAAGCACTTCAAGTCCTGTGTGATTGATACCACTTATGAGCCACTTTTCAAGTTGGGGAGAATGGGTTCTTGCATCATATCCTACTGATATATATTTGGCATTAGGGATTCTTTTTTTTACTTCCAGAGCAAAAAAGTAACCAATCTTTTTGACTGTTTGTTCGTTTAATTCTTTGGAGTAAATCCCTCGGATATCATATTCTCGAAATATTGTTTTAGCCATTTGAATCTCTTTGGAAGTCATCTTCTAGTCTTATAATATCATCTTCACCAGTATAGCTACCTACTTGAACTTCTATTATGCACAAAGGTTGGTTGGTATCATTTGATAGTCTATGTATTTGACCAGCTTTGATATAAGTACTTTCGTTTTCTTGCAAAAGAAATACTCTATCTTCAATCGTTACGGTTGCCTCTCCAGATACTACAACCCAGTGTTCATTTCTATGAAGATGTTTTTGTAAAGAAAGTCTTTTTGATGGTTTTACTATAATTTTCTTTATTTTATAGCCGATAGAATCTTCTAATACAGTATAAGTTCCCCATGGACGATGTCCTGTATTGTGAGTAGTAAGGCTTAATTGTGAAGTGCTAAGTTTTAATTTATCAACTATATTCTTTACTTTTTGTGTTTCACCTTTTTTTGCTATCAAAAGAGCATCAGAAGTATCAATAACTATATAATCTTCTAATCCTATAGTTGCAATAATTTTTTTATCATTATCAGTATAATAAAAGTTATTTTGACTATTCTCTTCATAACACTTAGCACTTAACACTTCACACTCATCACTTAGTGCATCAAAACTCCCCACATCACTCCAATCAATATCAGATGGTACAACCTTTACTTTGGTTGATTTTTCCATGACTGCATAATCGATAGAGTCTTCAGGGATATTTGCCATATCAATATGCTTGATTCTTATCATATTTGGAAGTGAGACTTTAGTCTCGCCTTTTTCCGAAGCTCTTGTGCTTTGCACTCTCTTTGAGAAAGCATCGGTTCCTATCGCATTCTCAAAGGCAAGACGAGAAGTTTCATAAATTTCTGGTGAATATTTTTGGAGTTCTTCTAAAAATACGCCAGCTTTAAACATAAACATACCAGAGTTCCATAAATAGCGAGTAGTTTGTAGTTCGTAGTTTGTAGTAAGATAGTTTTGAGCTACATCAA
>JALNYH010000011.1 GCA_023229945.1 Arcobacteraceae bacterium
TTCTAATGATGCAAGATATGTAGATGAATACAACAAAGAAATATCACCTCAAATTGCAAGAAATAATCCAAAAGCAAGAGTTCAAAGAGCTGTGTTTGACAATGATAGTTCTAGGGCTGTTGTTGGGCTGATTGAAGTTTAAAAGAAGGAAAAAAATGAAAGTAGATTTAAAAAAAATAATAAACTCATTAGATATAAAAACAAAGCAAATACTTGAAAGTGGTGCTCATTATTGTATATCAAGAGGTGGTAGTGAGATAATAATAGAAGATTTATTGCATATAATGATGGAAGATAGTGCTAGTGTATTATCAAAGCTTATAGAACACTATGGTATCAAAAAAGAGATCATTATGACATCTCTTCAAAAAAGTACCAATATATCAAGAAGTGAGAGTAATAGTCCTGTTTTTTCTTCTTCTTTGATAAGTTGGCTTGAAGATACTTATTTGATGTCAAAAATCGAGCTTGAACAAAGCAACATCACACAAGAATCTTTGATAATTAATATGATGGAGAATATCTCTAAATATTCAAGAACATCTTATTATATGATATTTGAAAATATTGATTTGGAAGAGGCAAAAGAGCTAATACTTGGAAAATTAAAAGAAGATAGTAATATAGAAAACAAAACTCCAAATACGCCATCATCATCAGATAATAGTGATTTGGATAAATACACAACAGATATCACAAAACTTGCACTTGATGGGAAGATTGACCCAGTATTGTGTAGAGATGATGAGATCAAACAAGCTATTGATATACTTTTGAGAAGAAGAAAAAACAACCCTATTTTAGTAGGTGAAGCAGGAGTAGGCAAAACTGCTGTAGTGGAAGGGTTGGCACTAAAGATAATTCAGCAAGATGTGCCAATACAGCTATACAATGCAAAGGTTTTATCACTTGATTTGGGTGCGATGCAAGCAGGAGCTAGTGTAAAAGGTGAATTTGAGAGACGATTACAAAGTGTCATCAACTCTATCAAATCATCTATAGATTTTATTATTCTTTTTATAGATGAGGCACATACTTTGATAGGAGCTGGTGGTAATGAAGGAGGCGGAGACGCTGCAAACTTACTCAAACCTGCACTTGCTAGAGGAGAGCTTAGAACAATAGCAGCAACTACTTGGCTTGAGTATAGAAAATATTTTGAAAAAGACCCTGCCCTATCAAGAAGGTTTCAAAAAATAAATCTTTTAGAACCAAATATAGAAGATGGTATCACTATACTAAGAGGACTAGCAAAAAAATACGAAGATGTACACAATGTATATATCGAAGACTCAGCTCTTCAAGCTTCCGTAAAACTATCAGCTAGATATATTGCAAGTAGGCAATTGCCAGATAAAGCAATAGATGTACTAGATACTGCTTGTGCAAATGTGAAAATAAGTCAAACGAATAAGCCTTTTGTATTGCAAAAATTAACAAATGAAAAAATTAAAATAGAACAAGAAATGGAGTCATTACAAAGAGATCAAGATAATGGAATCAAAGACTATTCAAAACAAATAAAAAATTTATCCAATGAACTTAAAGGAGTTGTAACAAAACTTAATAAAATATCTAAAGAATACGAAAAACAAAAACAATTGGTTGAGAGTATATCAAACCTCAAAAAAGAAGGAAAAAAAGAATTCGCGCTTAAGGAGTATGAAAAACTAAAACATCTTCAAAAAGAAGCATCTCATATTCATATCAATGTCACGGGGGAACAAATAGCCCATGTAGTGTCATCTTGGACGGGAATACCTCTTGGGAATATGGTAAAAGAACAATCAAAAAATGTACTTTCTTTTTCTGATGAAATAAAAGCTAGAGTTATAGGTCAAGATGGGGCAATAGAATATATTAGTACATTTTTACAAATCTCATCAGCTGGGCTTAAAAATGAAAATGCACCTACAGGGGTGTTTTTGCTAGTTGGCCCTAGTGGTGTAGGTAAAACAGAAACAGCAAAAGCTATTACTGATTTATTATATGGTGGTGAACAGTTTTTGACAACTATAAATATGACAGAGTTTCAAGAAAAACACTCAATTTCAAGACTTATAGGATCACCTCCTGGATATGTAGGTTATGGTGATGGTGGGCAACTAACAGATCCTGTTAGAATCAAGCCATACTCAGTAGTACTACTAGATGAAATAGAAAAAGCACATCCAGATATACTAAATCTTTTTTATCAAATATTTGATAAAGGAAGTGTAAATGATGGTGAAGGAAGGACGATTGACTTTAAAAATACGATTATCTTGCTCACTTCAAATCTTGCAACACAAGAAATCACAACAATATGTGAACAATATGATAATGTTGATATAGAACCTTTAACCGAAACTATTATACCAATTTTGGGACAAAGTTTAGCACCTGCTTTGCTTGGTAGGATGAATGTCATACCATACAAAAATCTAAGCGATGAATCTTTGATAAAAATAGTAGAACTCAAATTACAAAGAATCAAAAAGCAATTACACCAAAAAGAAATAGCTTTCAAATATGACAAACACCTACTTGAACATATAGTTGCACTGAGTAATGCAACAGATACTGGGGCTAGAAATATTGAGCTAATAATAAATACTACTTTAATGCCAAAATTATCAAAAACAATTCTTGATTATAGCATTGAAGATAAAAATCTAAAAAGTATATCAATTAAAATTGACAAAAATAAACAAATTAAAATTCAAGGAGAATAATACAATGAAAAAATATCTTATTTTAGTGGTAGTAATAGCTAGTTTTGCTTTTATAAGTGGATGTTCAATACAAAATAGTCAATACAAATTGCTTTACGAAGCACAACCACAAAAAGAAAAAATAAAGTAAGGAGAATATTAATGGAACTAATATTAGACATTGTCAAAAGTGGTAAGATAAGACCAAAATATAAAAGTTTAAAATTCAATTGTTGTGATGGCACAATAGGTAGAGCTGATAATACAACCTACAAATTAACCGATGCAAATAACTATATTTCGTCAAATCATCTTCATATTGAATATAAATATGGCAAGTATTATATTCGTGATGAAAGTACAAATGGAACATATTTGAAAAACCCATATAAAAAACTCAACAAAGGAATAGCTCACCTAATCAGTGCATCTGAGGTATATATTATTGGTGACCATGAACTACAAGCTCGTTTTAGTGATGATGAGTACAATGATGAATATATAGTTCATAGCAATACAATTGTTGAAGAGCCTAATAATTCTTTATCGATTAATGAACTTATTCCTGATGATGACTTTTTGATGGGTGATGAAAATATCATAAAAGAGCAAAAAGAAGAAAAACATCAAATAGATAGTGTATTGGATTTGGTTGAAACAAAAGATGATATTATTGATGAACATATTGAAGAAGATTTATTTTATACTAGCCCATTACATAACACTTTCAATCAAAATATTGACATACCAATATACACCAAACAACAACCAAGAAAAATAAAAACACCTCAATATAACAATGATAGTGAACTCATAGCAAGTATCCAAATATTAGAACAAAATCTTGGAATAGAAATTATAAACTTACCAAAAGATAAACGAGATAAGATTTTAGAAGACCTTGCATCAATAGTCAAACTATCATTAGATGGATTAAATCATGCACTACAAATTCAAGATAGTATCAAACAAAACTTAAACTTATCGTCACACAGGACATCTTCGATTCAGAACAATCCTATCAAGCTCGTACAATCTGCGACACAATTACTTCAAGACCAACAAATTGGACAAAAACTTGGGATGATTGATTTACCAAATGCTGTCATCAAATCTTTTCAAGAACTAAATACTCACTCCATAGCATTGCATAGTGCTTCAAAGAATATTATGGAAATTGCATTAAAACAATTTGTACCTAAACAATTAGAAGAAAAGATTGAATCAAATGGATATATAAAATACAATTTCTTACCAAAAAAATATCTAATGTGGGATGGATATTGTGCAATGTTTGACAGGCTAAATACTGATGACTCGGCTGGCTTGAATATATTGCAAAAGAATTTCACAAAAGAGTATGAAAATATCTCTTTTTCACTAAATTTAACAACAAAAGATACAAAAAACAATTAAAGGATATAAAATGTCAAATCTCAAAAATATATTTCAAGTATTAGTATTAGCACTTATTATAGTTATATTTAATGGGTGTTTTCAACAACAAACAAGATTAGAAATGGTTATCAAAACTGGACCTTCTCTAAACAAAGGATATGGAGAAGATTTAGCTCCACTTATGATTGATTTTTATGAGCTAAAAGATGCTGATAGATTTTCAAAACTTGACTACTGGAGCATTACTGATGATGGACAAAAACAATTAAATAATGCCTTAGTTTCACAAGCTAAACATATATTCTTGCCAAATGAAAAACATACATACAAAATACTATTCAATGATGATAGTAAGGTATTGGGGCTTGTTTTAAACTTCAAGAATGCTGATGCAACTTCAAATTGGAAATATATAAGAAATTTGAAACAAAATTCACACAATTACATTGAATTATTCGTTGACAATAATAAAATTGAGGAAATTAAATAATGGTAAATCAAATAGTATGGAGAGAAGGTCTATTTTTGAGACCACAACATTTTCAACAAAATGATAGATTTATCGAATACCAATTAAACAAAAGAACAATTGATAATTCTTTAAATAATTTTGGTTTTTATGATATTGAGATAGATAAACAATTTTTAAACTCTGGTACTTTTTTGATAAATAGAGCTCATGGGATTATGCCTGATGGCACTTTTTTTGATATAAGCATAACAGATTTTAATTTAGCAATTAATCTTGAAGCAACTGATTCTGGTAAAATGATATATTTAGTTTTGCCAAGAGCAATAGGATATGTTGATTTAGTTACTATTGATGAAAACAAATCCAAACCAACACGGATGATTGCAAAAAGAGAATTAGAAGTTCCCAATATCAATGTAGGTGAAAATACATCTGTAGAATTTTTGGTTGCACAATATAATTTTCTTCTTTTAAAAGAAGAAGATTTGAATGATGGATATTTAAAACTACCAGTTGCTAGAATTGGCAATGTCTCTGCTTCAAATATGATTTCATTAGATAATGAATTTATGACTACTTATATACATATTGGGAGTTCTTCTTATTTGATGGCACAAGCAAAAGAGATACTTAGTATTATTGAATTTAGAATTGATAAACTATCACAAAAACTAAGTGAAATTTCAATACAAGTTGCCCAATTGGGTGATTATTTATTGCTACAACTTTTGAACAAATTTCAAAGTAAACTATACTTTTATACTACACAGTACAAAATACATCCTCAAATTCTACATTTGGAACTTAGCACTTTGGCATCAGAATTGTCTGTGTTTATGAAAAAAGAAAAAAAGTTAAATCATAGATTTTTTTATGATCATTTAGCCCAAAAAAATAGCTTTCATGAACTCATTTTGGAACTTAAAGATATGCTAAGTATGGTATTAGAGCAAAATAGCATAAAACTAGATGTAGAACAAAGAAAATATGGTATATATGTGGCAAAAATTGAGGATAAGTCATTGATAACAAGTGGCTCTTTTGTATTTACAGTGTCAGCTGATATAGCACAAGACAAACTTAAAAAGATTTTATTAGACAATCTTAAAATTGGAACAATTGAAACAATAAGAGATTTGGTCAACTATCATCTCGCTGGATATAAAATCAAAGCTCTCCCCACTTCACCACAACAAATACCATATAGAGTTAATAATCTATATTTTCAAATTGAGTTTAAGTCTGAGGACAAAATAAATTTGAATAAATCTGGAGGCTTGGCATTTCATCTAGCATCTGAAATAGAAAATATTACTTATGATTTATGGGTGATTAAAGATACAGAACAAAGAAAGCGAGGTTAATATGGATAATAAAACAGTACTAGTTCCCTTGTCTCAGGGAGAAAACAAACTTACTAATTTTTCTTCAAACAATAGTTTGTTAAATCAACAAAGTAGTTTATCCCAACAATATCAAAAACAATTTTTTAAAAGCCTAAATACTAATGACTCAATATATAGCCAAAATGCTTTAGTAGTTTTTGCAAAACCTATATTCAAGAAAATTGATATATTATTGAAAACATATAGTATATCAAATATACATGAAATACATGATGAGCTTGTAGATTTGATTGATCAATTTACAATAAAAGCAGAAAGCAATAAAATAATAAATTCACAAGTATATATAGCTAGATATCTATTATGTACATTTTTAGATGAATTAATAAGCACAACATTTTGGGGGAAAAATCAAGAATGGTCACACAATAGCTTGCTGGTTTATTATTATAAAGAAACTTATGGTGGAGAAAAGTTTTTTCAATTATTAAATAAACTGCTTGTTGCTCCTGCTGAAAATATTAATTTATTAGAATTTATGTATATTTGTATATCACTAGGTTTTGAGGGTAAATATAGGATTCAAGCCAAAGGTAAAATGGAGCTTGATATGATTAGAGAAAATCTTTATAAACAAATCAAAATAACTTCATTGAAGAACAATACAAAATTCTACACTCAGAGAAATAGTACATATCATCAAGAAAACTTCTTTTATAAAGCTTCATATTGGCTGATTTCAGGTATTTCAACACTATGTTTGGTTTTATTATATTCTATATTTAGTTTAGCTCTCAATTATGATGAAGAAAACTTATATACCAATATAGAAAAAGAAAGAATTAGACTTGAAGTTGGACAAGCAAGATTGACTATGGCACCACAAGAAGTTTTAACGCTAAATACAAAGGATACAGATGAAACAAAAAATTCTAAAATTATTAAGTAAAGAATTTTTACTTAATCCAATATTTATTACATTTTTAGTATCTATTATAATTTCACTTATAGTCATTTTTGTTGGACAAAATATATATTCTAGTTTAGAATCTTTATCTTTGAGACTACTAGTGAGCTTTGTCATTTTGAGCTGTAGTGTAATTATTGTTTTACTTATAAAACTTTATTCCAACAGCCATAAAGATTTAGATACACAAAAAGTAGAAATTGAAAATAAAAAACGACAAAAAGAGGTTGCTCAAAGTATTGAAAAAATAGGTAAAGATATCAAAAATAGATTTTTACAGGCTCTAAAAATTATCAAAAACTCTAGTGTCTATAACAAAAAGTCTGATGCTAATTATGAATTACCTTGGTATTTAATAATGGGTCAAGAAAGAGAAGGCAAAACATCTTTGATTGAATACTCTGGTCTTGATTTTCCTTTGAATATAAATTACCAAAATAAACAGCTTGAAGAAACTAGTGATACAAAAACTTTTGAGTGGTATTTCAGTGAAAATGCAATTTTTATAGATACTCCTGGTAAATACTTAAATCCCAAATCAGAGAGTATTGACGAAGGAGTATGGCAATTTTTTCTCAAGCTTTTCAAACAAAAAAGATGGAAAAGACCAATAAATGGGGTTATTCTAACAATAAGCATTGATACATTATTGGCTAAAACAGATCAAGAAATAGAAACATATGCGAAAGAACTACGAGAGCGTTTTGATCAAATTTCAGAAACTTTTATGTCAAATATACCAATATATCTTTTCATAACGCATTCTGATAAAATAGAAGGATTTTTGGAATATTTTGATTCTATAGAAGAAGATGAAAAAGATGAGGTATTGGGATTTACTTTTGATTCAACAACGAAAATATCTTTAGAACAGCTAGATATTGAATTCGAAGAGTTATTAAAGCGTATTGATGCATCAGTAATCGATAAAATACATCTACAATGGGATAATGATCATAGAACAAAAATATTATTATTTTGTGATGAGTTAAATGGTGTATTTATAAAACTAAAGAAATTTATTGAAGTTGGGTTTGCACAAACAAGATATCGTACACCATTACTTCTCAGAGGCTTATACTTTACTACAGTACCTCAATATTTGCTACCAGTTTATCAAGAAAATGTATTAGAAAATCCAATATCTTCGAATAAAGGAGTTCGTGGTTGGTTTACAAAGAAAGTTTTGGAAGAAATAGTATTTGTTGAGTCAAATCTTATCAAAATGGACAGCAGACATAAATCAAAAGAAAAAAGAAGAGAAGTTTTTGCAATTGCATCCTCAGTATTTATTGTTTTACTAGCTATTGGATTTTGGTTATTTGACTATATAGAACACAAAAATACTATTTCCAAAATTACAAACGAACTAGTTGAATTTTCAAACTATTATAACAATACTTCAAATCTATATGATTTTGATGAAAAGTTAGCATTACTTAATAAATTAGATAAAGTAAAAGAAATAGATACACTTGATGCACAAAAGTTTTGGAAACTTAGTTTTTATAAAACAAAAGAACGCCAAAATAGATTAGATAAGCTTTATCATACAACCGTTGAACAGTTTTTACTAAATGATATTAAAAAAATCCTAGAAAACAACACCATGAGTAATCTAAACAATTATGATATAACATGGGAAAATCTAAAAGCATACATTATGCTTGATAAAAAAGATGCTAGGGAAAATGACTTTTTAATATCTTGGATAAACGATATTGTGGATAAGAATACACTTTACAATGAACAACAAAAAAAACAAATTCAAAAACATTGGTCAAATTTAGTTACTTTTGGATTTTCTCAAACCCAACTAAATGATACAATTGTCTCTAAAGCTAGAAACAAATTATCAGAATTTGGTCAAGAACTTATATTGTACAAACAACTAAAAGATAAAATTCTATCAGAAGAATTAAAAGATTTTCAGTTTTCAAATATACTTACTACTCAAAATAAAGTTTTTGCTGGTACAGATTATATAATACCTAGCTTCTATACAAAAGTAGGATACTATAAGGTAATGTCGGTTAATTCAAAAACAATATTGAGCCAACTTAAAAATTACTCTTGGGTTTTGGGTGAAGTAAATAATTTTACACAAGAAGAGATTAACGAAATATACCAAAAAATGCAAATGTTGTATTTTGAAGAATACAAAGCATCATGGATGAATGCACTAAACAATCTTTTTATTGCTGATGTAAAAAATGAAGATCAAATTGAAGAACAATTCAAACTATTTGTCTCAACTAATTCACCAGTAATTCAAATACTTCAAGCTCTAAGGGAAAATACTCTAATTTACTCGGATAGCGAATTAATGCTTTTAAGTTCAAAAAAAGAAAATATTTCTATAGAAAAAGACTTAAGTATAGAGGCAAAAGGGACAAAATATTTAAGAGATAGTTTCGATATATTTCACCAACTATTATCTGATGATGGACAACCAAGTACTATTTTATCGAATGAAATAAAAAAATTAGAAACTGTATCTTTGCAAACTCTAGCATTAGGTAGTTCTGGTTCAGGGGCTGATGCTTTAAATAGTATAAAATCAAGAGTTTCAGGAAATACTGACCCCA
Source organism: Arcobacteraceae bacterium (assembly GCA_023229945.1). Lineage (GTDB taxonomy): Bacteria > Campylobacterota > Campylobacteria > Campylobacterales > Arcobacteraceae > UBA6211. The sequence goes on from JALNYH010000011.1 coordinate 9,465, forward strand.
TATCTGTCTCTCTAAGTCCATTGCCTCAACCAGTGAGTCAGTGGTTTGTTAAGTCATTACATAATAACTGGAAAAAAGTTATGACACAGGCTAAATCACAGATAAACGAACAATATGTAAGTAAAGTTTATTCTTTCTATTTGGATAAATTGGCAAATAAATATCCACTTAACAACAAATCAATAATTGAAGTATCAATAACAGATTTTGAAGAATTCTTCAGAAAAAATGGAATTTTAGATAAATTTTATGAAGAATACTTATCATATTTTGTCAAGATTAATCCTAGAACAAACGCATATGAATTAAGAAAAATAGATGGCGTTACATTGCCAATAGATGAACAAATAGTACAAGCTGTTATTATAGGTCAAGATATTAGAAAAAGATTTTTTACAGGTTCTAGAGATAAACTACATAGCGTATTTTTTATAAAACCTCATTTTCTAAGTAAAAACTATTCAGCAATGTCATTAAATTACGATAAAGATACTCTATTATATGAACATGGTCCAATAAGAACAAAAAAACTAATTTGGCCAATAAACAGTGGAAATATTGACTCAATTTTTAGTGTATCAAATATCAATCAAGTACAAGAAATATCTGTCAAAAATGATGGCGATTGGTCTTTGTTTAGGCTATTTAATGATTTTAAAGTTATTGACAATGGCACTAACTCTATTATTGTTGAATATTCTAAAAACAATAATAAGGCATCATTTCAAATTGATGGTTCAGCAGTAAAAGGATTTGAAACAAATAATCCAATGAGAAAATTTAGATTAAAAGAAAGAATATAACAATGTATTCTAGCTATTATATAACCCACCCTGGAAAAACCAGACTAAACAATGAAGATTCATATTTCATCAATGATATTGATGGATTATGGATTGTTTGTGATGGAATGGGTGGGCATCAAGAAGGTAATTTTGCAAGTAGACTTGTAACTGATATTTTTGAATATATGAAATTTTCAGATAATTTTGAAGAAAACTTAGAATCAATAGTTTCACAAATTTACAATATTCATATGTTATTAAAAAAGAAAGCACAAAAAACTGGTAAAAATTCAGTAGTGGGGACAACAATAGTATTACTTCATATAATAGGTTCAAAAGGTCTCATTATTCATGCTGGGGATAGTAGATGTTATCATTTAAGAAATAATGAATTAACTATATTAACCCAAGACCATGCAAAAAACATTACAACCGAAAATGGCACCAGAAAAGTTTTGATTAATGCACTATCTGCCCCTGGTGAATTATCTATTGAAATTAATAAAATTGATGTGAAAAAAAATGATATTTTTTTCTTATGTAGTGATGGTATATATGAAACTCTTTCTATTAATTTTATAAAAAATTCTTTAGAAGAGATTAATTTACAAAACGGGCTAGATAGAATTACTGAAAAAATTTTATCTGGTAGTGCTACTGACAATCTTACTGCTATTATAGTAAAGATTTAAAATGCAAATTCATATATTTCAAACAATAATACAAAGACTTTACAATGTACAATAATTTTCGTTTAAATAATAGATATACTATAAATAAACAAATTGGTAGTGGCGGACTGAGCATAGTCTTTGATGCATATGACGATTATTCAAGACATTATAAAGATTTTAGAAAATTGGCTATAAAGATTCCATATGCAAATCTTTTAAACAATCAAGATATCGATGCATTTTTATATGCAGAATACTCAAGTTTAATATCATTATCACATCACAATATTGTAAAAGCTATTGATTTTGGTGTAGATAAATCTACAAATATACCTTATATTGTTTTAGAATTTTTAGATGGTGAATTACTTAGCCAAAAGCCATCTTATGAACTTAGTCAAATCCAAAAAAGATTTTTGACAAAACGCTTATTTGATGCAATAGATTATATCCATTCTCTAAGTATAATTCATGCAGATATAAATCCAACTAATATAATGTGTCTCAAAAATGGTGATTTTAAACTATTTGATTTTGGTATATCAATTAATCACTCACAGATAAAAAGTTTTGAAATAGATTATGCTAAAGTCAAAGCATACAATCCACTATATGCTGCACCAGAAGTAATATTAGGACAAAAACCAAATAAAAAAAGTGACATATTTTCATTAGCAGTAGTTTTATATGAAATGTATATTGGTACATTACCATATAAAAATAGTTCTATAGAATTAGAAAAAAATAGCATTTCTTTATTCCAATTATTAGAAATTCCATTTGGTCTTAGATATTGGATTTATAATGCTTTAAAATATAATCCACAAAAAAGAACACTTTTTTTGCCAAATTTACAAAAAAACTTTTAATTTTATTAAAATTTAAACTATAATTAATTTTATTATTATATAATTACATGTTATTTTATTTTAAAAGGAGACTAAACATGAATAATCCAGTATTTATGTCAATTAAAGGAAGCACGCAAGGGCTTATCACAGAAGGTGCTTTTACACCAGAATCTGTAGGAAACAGTTATCAAGAAGGTCATGAAAATGAAACATTAGTTAGAGCATTCTCTCACAATATCAAAATACCAAGAGATGCTAATTCTGGTCAACCATCAGGTCAAAGATCACATCAACCATTTGTTGTATCAAAACTATTTGATAAAAGCTCACCATTAATTTATAATGCATTAACTAAAGGTGAAACATTGACTGAAGTTGAACTTAAATGGTATAGAACAAGTTATGCAGGTAAACCTGAACATTATTTTACTACTATTTTAGAAGACGCAGTAATTGTAGATGTACAAGCAACTATGGAACCTGAAGTTGGAGCATCACTTTCTGATGTTGCACCAATGGAGCAAGTTTCTTTTGCATATAGAAAAATATCATGGAGACATGAGACAGCTAGTACTTCAGGTGAAGATGATTGGAGAATTGGCGTAGGCAAACAAGCTTAACCTTTACATAAAATTAAAGAAGAATTATCTTCTTTAATTTTTTCTTTTTTTTAAATCCCACATAAAAATAAACTTCATATATCTTTAACCATCAATAAGCTATAATATTGCTAATTTTAATTATATTTTAAAGGATTATAAATGGCTAGAAATAGATGTGCTAGAGTGCAGATGGAAGAGATGTACTTAAGACTTGTTGTTGATTACGACAATGATGACTTTAAAAAAGAAATTCAAAATGCTATTGGTAGAATTGAAAAAGAGACCAAAATGTTTCCAAGTGTAACAAGAAGAGCAATTGATGAACACGCTGGTAATTTCTCAATAGAATTTGAAACTAGTAATTCTAATCGTGATGCTGGTGAATTTTGTGAAAAACTTATGAGGGAGCTTGGCATTGATAAATGTAGCGAATAATATTGATTTAGACAATCAAACAGATATTGAATTTGATTTTGATTTAGTTAATAAAATCACAAATGATTTAACAAAAAAAGAAGTTGAACTTATTATTACCAATAATGCAACTATACAACAGATTAATAATGAGTATAGGTATAAAGATGAACCAACTGATGTATTGAGTTTTCCTCTTGAAGAAATGCATAATTCTCCACTTGGGACTATCGTAATAAGCAGTGACTTTGTAATTCAAAAAGCAAAAGAATTTGGTCATACAAAAGATGAAGAATTTGCATTACTTTATCTTCATGGAATACTCCATCTTTTAGGCTATGATCATGAATTAGATGATGGTCAACATAGGGAAAAAGAAAAAGAAATTATAGAAAAATTCAATCTTCCTACTAGTTTGATAGTTAGGAATGATTAGTGGATTTTTTTGTATTTATCATCTCTATGGCAGCACTTATTTATGGAGCTGATTTAGTAATAAAAGAGAGCGAAAGAATTGCACTTCACTATAATATATCAGGATTTGTAATTGGAGCTACTTTAGTAGCTTTTGGTACAAGTTTACCTGAAATGGCTGCAAGTGTGAGTGCATCAGTAAAAGGTGTTCCTGATATTGCTGTATCAAATGTAATTGGAAGTGTAATATTTAATATATCGTTAGTTCTTGGGCTTGTATTTTTATTTGCAAAAAAAGTTATGCCAGATCGTGATATATTTGCCAAAGATAGTGCTTGGGCATTATTTCCTATTTTAGTCTTTTTGATTATGGGTCTTGATGGTAAAATTAGCTTTTTTGATGGCATTATATTTTTGATACTAATGGTTGCTTATTTGGTATTTTTAATACAAAGTAATCAAGTAGAAGAAATAGATGATGAACTGCAAAAAGAGCCTTTTAAATGGAATAAAACTCTTCCTTTATTATTAATAGGGTTTATCTTTACTATCGGTGGTGCTGATTTTGCGATAGATAGTGCTAGTAATATAGCAAAAAGTTTTGGGGTAAGTGAATGGATAATTGGTCTATTTTTGGTGGCAATTGGAACTAGTTTGCCAGAACTTGTCGTCTCCATAAAAGCAGCTTTATCCAATAATGCTGATATGAGTATAGGCAATATTATAGGAAGCAATGTTGCCAATTTTACTATGGTTTTAGGTCTTGCATCTGTTGTAAATCCACTTAATGTAGATTTTAATACTTACTTTTTTGATATAGCTGCGGCTGTTATTTTGAGCTTAATGCTCGTATTTATTACGGCCAATAAACTATACAATAAAAGTGCTGGTATTGTGTTACTCTCAGTATTGGCATTAGTAGTAGCCAATAGTCTATGAAAAGAATAATTGTAACTTTTTTTACTTTATTTCTATTAAATTTAAGTGCGTTTGCACTTGAATTTAAAATTGCTAGCTACAATGTAGAAAATCTTTTTGATTTACAATATGACAAAACAGAATATGAAGAATATATTCCAGACAAAACAAATTGGAATAAAACTATTCTTGATAAAAAACTTACCAATATATCAAAAGTTATTAATGATTTAGATGCAGATATAGTAGCTCTTCAAGAAATCGAATCAGAAACTTCATTGCTAATACTGATGGAACAAACACCAAAATACAAATACTATTCTTTTATCAAAAACCCTCTTTCATCTATTGGGCTTGGTATAATCTCAAAATTTGAAATAATAGAAACAAAATCAATTCCAATAGATACAAAAAATACATATTCAAGACCTATTTTAGAAGCAACATTAAAAATAGATAACAAACTTCTAAAAGTTTATGTAAATCATTGGCGATCAAAAGCTGCAGGTGAAAGTGCTAGAATTCCATATGCTAAGAGTTTGTACAAGCATATCTCCATACAAAATGATAATATTCCATATATAATCCTTGGAGATTTCAACTCTAATTATGATGAATTTCAGACATTTTTATATGATAAAAAACTCAATGATACAAAAGGTATAACAGCTATTAATGATATATTAAGAACTACAATAAAAGGCAACTTTATCACACAAGAGACTATTTCAAGTTTTAATAATGAGATTGTTCATTATAATCTTTGGCTAGAAATTCCTTATTATGAAAGATACAACTATAAATTTAAAGGAACCCCAAATACTCCTGATTCTATTATAATATCATCAACTTTAATTAATGGGGATAACATATCCTATATAAATAACTCATTTGGAGTTTTTAAACCAGAATATATTTATAAAAAAGGACATATTCAGAAATGGAATATGGACAAAAAAGGATTTCACAAAGGAAGTGGATATTCAGATCATTTACCTATTTTTGCCTCATTTAATACAAACCAAAAAACAAATATCAAAAAAACAATAATTAAAAATATTGATTCGTCCAAAATATCTAATCTTTACAATATCGAATCTCTATCAAATCAAGTAGAACTAAAAAATGTAATTATTTTATACAAGGATGGTAATTCTGCAATCATCAAACAACAAAACGATAGAGCAATATTTGTATATAATCAAGCAAAAAACCTGTCAGTTGGCAAAGTATATGATATAACTATTGATAAAATTAGTAGATTTTATGGGCAGCTACAAATCACAAATATTATCAATATAAAAGAAATTAATGCAAATATTGATATAAAATCTCTTTTTATTGATGGTCACAAAAGTGATTTGTTTAATTATTCTCTACAAAATGAGATAATTACAGGATTTCAGGCAACTTATTCAAAAAGAGATTTACATTACAATAACAAATCAATAAGACTTTATGCAAAAAACAAAGATATCCTACCACCACAAAATAGTCAAATCATAATCAAAAAAGGGCATTTAAGTCTATATAATAATACTCCACAAATTGTCATATATTCAAAAGATGACTACGAGATAATCAAATGATAATAAAAGCATTCTTTACAAATAGTTTTGGGATATTGGTATCTAGGATACTAGGATTTATAAGAGATTTACTTACTGCTTCAGTATTAGGTGCAAATATATACAGTGATATCTTTTTTATAGCTTTTAAATTACCCAATTTATTTCGTACAATATTTGCCGAAGGTGCTTTTACACAAGCTTTTATCCCGGCATATGCAAGAAGCAAAAATAAACTCCGTTTTAGTACAATAATTTTTGTCAATTTTACTGGATTTATTTTATTATTTTCTATTTTTGTAACTTTATTCGCATCCATTGTAACCAAACTTATAGCTATTGGTTTTGACGAGGCCACTGTTGATTTGGCAGCTCCTTTGGTTGCTATTAATTTTTATTATTTACCTCTTATTTTTATCGTGACTTTTATGGGTGCTTTACTCCAATACAAAAATCATTTTGCCACAACTGCATTTTCTACGGCACTCCTTAATATTGCTATGATTATTGCACTATTATTAGCTCGTGGACTAGATGAATACACTATTACATATTATCTTAGCTATGGTGTTATAGCTGGTGGGATTTTACAAGTCATTGCCCATATTATAGCTATCAAACAAAAAGGTTTAACTAAGAATTTTGTATGCGATGTGAAAAAATGGAAAATTAAAACAAAAATTAAAACAAAAGAGTTTTATAATAAGTTTTATCATTCAACACTTGGCTCATCAACTGCTCAGATTTCTGCTTTTATAGATACTTGGCTTGCTTCATTTTTGGTAAGTGGAAGTATTAGTTATCTTTATTATGCAAATAGATTATTCCAACTTCCACTTGCATTATTTGCTATAGCATTATCTGTTGCTCTATTCCCATCAATTGCTAGAGCTATAAAAAATGAAGATTTAGACAAAGCGCTTTTAATGCTTAGAAAATCTTTTTGGATACTTTTTGCACTTTTAGGTATTGCTACACTTATAGGTATTATTTTTGCCAGAGAAATCGTATGGCTTTTATTTGAAAGAGGTGCATTTGATAATGAGGATACCTATAATACTTCTATTGTCTTAATTGCATATATGATAGGACTTTTACCATTTGGATTAAATAAAGTATTCTCACTTTGGCTTTATTCTCACCAAAAACAGCTAATAGCTGCTAAAATCTCAGCTAAATCTTTGATTGCCAATATTATATTTTCTCTTATTATGATTGCTCCATTTGGGGCGGTTGGACTGGCTTTTGCTTCAACTTTGAGTGGATTTATACTTTTGTTTTTGACAATAAAAGAGTTTGGATTTCAACTCTTTTGGCAAAGAATTATTAAACTTTAGATAAAATATCACTATGAAACAACTTTTAATACAATACATACCTTATTATAAAAATTATATAAGAAAATTTATCTATGCCTTAATAGGCATGATTCTCGTAGCAGGTGGAACAAGTGGTACGGCTTATGTTATAAAGCCGGTATTAGATGATATTTTTATCAACAAAGATTTAGAAATGCTTTATATCTTACCTTGGATTGTTGTAATCCTTTATTTCGCAAAAGGTTTTGGTAAATATATACAAACTTACTATATCTCTTTTATAGGTCAAGATATTATAAGAATAGTTAGAGACAAACTTTTGACCCATATCTTAACTCTTGATATATCTTTTTTTCATAGTCGCCATGGTGGTGTTTTGATAAGTCGTATTACAAATGATATTAATCGTATTCAAACTGCTGTATCGACTCAAATAGCTGAACTCATAAGAGAATCTTTAACAATTGTGGCTTTAATTGGTGTGGTTATATTTCAAAGTCCAAAACTTGCTTTTTTTGGTCTTATTGTGCTACCTATTGCTATATATCCACTTTCTTTGCTTGCTAAAAAGATGAAAAAACTATCTTTCATATCTCAAGAAAAAATTGCTGATATTACCACACATTTAAGTGAAATTTTCAACAATATAGAAATAATCAAAGCAAATTCCGCACAAAAAATTGAAACTGACAAATTTGCTGAACATAATAAAAACTATTTTAGTATTAATATGAAAGGTGTAAGAACAAATGAGCTAATATCACCACTTATGGAAACACTTGGTGCTATTGCTGTTGCTGTTGTAATAATCATTGGAGGTCGGGAAGTCATAGAAGGAGAGTTGAGTGTTGGAGCATTTTTCTCATTTATGACTGCACTTTTTATGCTTTATACACCGATTAAAAAACTAGCTTCTTTATATAATTCTATGCAAAATGCAATTGCAGCAAATGAAAGAGTAAATGAAATATTTGCATTATCTCATTCAATTGATAATGGTGATACAGCAATGCCTTTAGAGATAGAAAATATCCAGTTTGAAAATGTAAATTTATCCTATGGAGAAAAGGAAGCACTAAAAAATATAAACTTATGTGCACATAGAGGTGAAAAAATAGCTTTGATAGGTGATAGTGGAGGTGGAAAAAGTTCTTTAGTAAATCTTATTATTAGATTTTATGACCCAACATCTGGGGACATTAAAATTAATAATACAAACTTAAAAGATTTTGATATAGAAAGTTTAAGACAAAATATATCAATTGTAACTCAAAGAATATATATCTTTAATGATACCATAGCAAATAATGTAGCTTATGGACTAGAGTATGATGAAAATAAAATTCATGAAGCTTTAAAGCTAGCCCATGCAGAAAAATTTGTATCAAAAATGGATAATGGAATACATACGATGCTTGATGAATTTGGGACAAATCTTTCAGGTGGACAAAGACAGCGTATTGCAATTGCAAGAGCTTTATATAAAAATCCTCAAATTATAATCTTTGATGAAGCCACATCAGCACTTGATAATGAAAGTGAATCTATTATTACAGAAGTACTTGATGAAATAAGTAATGATAAAATAGTTTTTGTAATTGCACATCGTCTTTCAACCATCAAAACAGCTGATTACATAGCAGTATTTAAAGATGGGGAAATAGTTGGATTTGGAACAGATAGTGAATTAAAAGAGAAATCTTCAGAATATAATAAACTTCTTAATCATTAAATATTAATAAATTTTCAATGATTACATATTTTATTACCAATAATATATATTTTTTATGATATTATTTTCTTTTTATTTATTTCTTCTAGTATAAGATTATATAATAAAAAGAAACCATCTAAAACAAAAGGATAGTTCTGATGTTCAAAACCCTTAAAAATTTTATTTTTTCTACAAATGTGTTCTTAATTACTATTTTATTTGTTATTATATTTATTTTTTCTACATATTTACACACTACCTTAACACAAAAAGAAGCTATAAAAAATTCTCATATTATATCAAATCAAATATTTTCATCTATGTATCAGCTAATGAAAAAAGGCTGGAGTAGAGACGATTTAAATGACTTTACAGCATCACTAAAAACAAATTTTAACGATACAAACTATATTATTAATATTCATAGAAGTGATAAAGTACAAGAATTATTTGGCTTTATAAAAGAATATCCAAAAGATAGTTTAGTTTTAAAAGCACTTGAATCTGGGAATAATATTAGCACATTTGAAGACAATACACTAAGAAATATCAAAACGCTAGTAGCAAATCATGAATGTTTAAGTTGTCATACAAATGTAAATATAGGTGATACTTTAGGAGTTATTGATATTAGACATGATATGAATTATATTTTTAGTGAAACTTTTACAAACTATATTATGTTTTTCTTGACTATTATCCCTTTATTTATTTTAGCAGCATTTGTAGCATCAAGATATACCACATCAAAAATTTCAAAATCACTTACTTCATTTAATACAAAAGTAATTGCTATAAATTCAATTAAAGATTTTAAGAACTTTAATACAAAAGAGATTGATTTAGGATTTGAAGAACTAAATAAAATTTTACATAATGTTGATACATTAGCAGATCAACTCAAAAATATAGCAGTTGACAAAGATTTATTAGAATTTGAAGTTCAGCTTTTGGATAAATTTATTATCACATCAGATATCATAAAAGATTGGCGTACTCATATTGCTGATTTATTGGTTGATATAAACAAAGTAATGGAAACTTACTCTTTGATGACTATTTTTAGAGTTGGTGATGATAGATTTGAGGTAGATATTTTTTGGTATGGCATACCAGATGAATATATCAAAAAAGCAATAGAAGAATATGTATTTCAAGCAATCAATACAAATGCACATTTTGGTGAAGTTGTAGACCCAAAAATTAGACACAATATCGCAGATATGAATAGATGTATTACACACTCTGTAATTCAAACAATTGAACATCAAACAAAAACTTTATTTCTTGATACTCCAAAAATAGGTGGAATTGTAGGAATTAGTGTTCAATCCGATATTGTTACAGACCCTATTAAGCATATTGTTATTGATTCTATATTAACTACTATGGCAAATCTTGTCGGTTCTATCAAAGCTATCAATAAATATACTCATGATTTAGAATATTACGCTGCACATGACCCATTGACTGGTCTTTTTAATCAAAGAGTATTTAATGATATGATGGAATATGAGATAAAAAGAGCTGATAGACATAAATATCCATTTGCACTTATGGTAATAGATTGTGATAATTTCAAACCAATTAATGATAAATATGGACATGCTTTTGGGGATCAATTTCTTCAAGAGTTTGCACTATTACTTCAAAGAGAAAAAAGAGAGGAAGATGTTTTATCAAGATATGGTGGGGATGAATTTACTATAGTACTTCCTGAGTGTGATATGAATGGTGCTTTGGCATCAGCCAATAGAATATCCAAAGCTGTAAATGACTTTGAAATGCTAAATCCAGATAGTACAAAAATCAAAATGACTGTATCTATTGGGATTTCAGTATATCCACAACATGCCTCCACACAAAAAGAGTTATTTATTATAGCTGATAGTATGATGTATAAAGCAAAAGAAGAGGGAAAAAACACAATTAAATTCCCTTCAGAAAATGATATACTTTCCATTGTAAAAGAGCAAAAAGAAAAATCATCTTTACTACTAGAAGCCATATCAAACAATAAAATTATACCATTTTTCCAACCTATTCAAAACTCATTTGATGACAAAATTCAAATACATGAACTTTTGATGAGAATTGAAATTGATGGACATTTGACAACAGCTGCTGATTTTATAGAAGTGGCTGAAAGTATGAGCTTAATCCATCGTATGGATTTAATAGTAGTTGAACAAGCTTTTAGAAAGATACAAATTGAAAGATACCAAGGAATTTTATTTATCAATCTTTCTCCAAAGTCATTAGTAATTGGTGATTATACACAACAATTGGGTAATTTAGTAAATAAGTATAATATAGATAAAAGTAAAATTGTTTTTGAAATTACCGAAAGAGAAACTGTAAAAAACTTTTCTTTACTTGAAAAGTTTGTATTTAATTTAAAACTTGATGGTTTTCAATTTGCAATAGATGATTTTGGTTCTGGTTTCTCTAGTTTTCACTATATCAAAAAGTTTCCTATAGATTACCTAAAAATTGATGGTGATTTTATTATAAATATCAATAAAGATGCAAAAGACCGTGCATTTGTACAAAGTATTTTGACACTTGCTAAAGAGCTAAAAATAAAAACTGTTGCTGAATTTGTAGAGGATGAAGATATTGTAAATACATTGAAAGCTCTAGGTGTTGATTTCCTACAAGGATACCATGTAGGAAGACCATCAAGAGACTTTATAAAAGATGAGATAGAATAACCCCATCTATCTCAAATAAAGCCACTTGCTCTATTTGATCACTATCTTCTATTATAGCCAAAACTCTTGAATCAAACATATAATTTTGTGCTACTTTTTGTACCTTTGATGCTAGAGTAATATCAGCTACAATATATTTAGCCTTTAGAGCATTTGCATAAATTGCTTCTTTTATAGTTGAGATAATAACCCCATACTGTAAACCATTGTTTTTACAATAAGTCATAATATCTACATTAAAATCAAATATAATTGTGCTATTGGGTTTTGTACTTTTAATATCATCTATTTTAGATATTCTACATATTGACTCACAAGAAACAATTTCATCACCAATTAATATCATCTCTTTTCCTTTTTAGATTTTAGATGTTAGATTTTACTTATTCATACATTCTTTTGAACAAAAATATTTTCCATTACTTAAGATTGATTCATCTTTTGTTATATAAATGCCACAAGTATTACACTCTATCAATGTATCTGCTATTTCATCTTTTTTGTTGTTGTTGGTACTATTGTTACTGATTCTTTTTTTTCTAAAAAACACCAAATAAACTAAAACCAATATAAAAATAAATACCAATACTTTCCAAATCATTTAATTATCCTTTATGTTTAAAACCATATATTAAAAATATAAATATTTTCTATCACCATATTCTACTATTTTTTGGTTTTTAATGCCAAGCCCTTCTATCTCACTCTCTACAATACTACCTTTATAAAAGAGATATTTTGTATTTTTATTTGATAGATGTTTAGTTATATCCAAAAGCAACTTAGTATTTGTAACAGCCCTTGAGGTAATCAAATCAATCTCAATATCTAAGTTTACATCTTCCACTCGTTTTTGCAAAATGGTTAAATTATCAAGCTTCAGAGTTGACTTCACAAAATGCAAAAATGCCACTCTTTTTGCACGAGGCTCTATAAGATACCCCACAACCTCTGGTCTTGCCATTGCAATTATCAATCCAGGAAACCCAGCCCCAGTACCAACATCTAAAAAACTACCAAAATCCTCCACAAATCCCAAAGGATATATAGAATCTTCAATATTTGCTTCAATAGAGCCTCTATCAAGTGACCCACTAAGATTATGCACCTTCCCCCATTGTTGAAGAAGCTTTATAAATGTTTCACACTTGTCCGTGAATTGTGAGTCGTGAATCATGTGTTGTAAGTCGTCCATTGTTCTCTTTACTTTTTAGATTTTAGATTTTAGATTTTACTTTTTAGATACTACAAAAGGTGTCCCATACAACACTTTTTGGTATCAAGATAATCTTTATTATACTCATTTACCTTTGTAATTGCAGGAATCCTCTCAGTTATATCAATCCCAATTGATGAAATATATTCTATTTTTTTAGGGTTATTTGTAATTAATTTCATTTTTTTTACACCCAAATCATTCAAAATAAATTTTACGATACTATAATCTCTCTCATCTTCATCAAAACCAAGCTCTAAATTTGCCTCAACTGTATTTCTTCCTCTATCTTGAAGAGCATAGGCATTTACTTTGTTTACTAGTCCTATATTTCTACCTTCTTGTCTATGATAGATAATCAATCCGCCCTCATTTGCAATAAATTCCAAAGCCAAACTAAGCTGATTTTGGCAATCACATTTCAAACTTCCCAATGTATCACCAGTTAAACACTCTGAATGAACTCTCACATATGGATTATCTAAATTATTGAAATTTTGGCTCATAATTGCTAAATGTTCTTGACAACCATCTTTGTATGCTTTGATTAAAAATTTTCCATGTTTTGTAGGTAGATTTGCTATATTTGATACTTCTATACTCATATATTTTTTTAACCTTTAATATTTTATAAGGTATAATAGTAGCAAAAAAAGGTAAATAATATGTTTAAAAGATTTAGAAGACTAAGAATTAACCAAACTTTAAGAAAACTAGTACAAGAAACCACCCTATCAACTAATGATTTTATATATCCACTTTTTGTAAAAGAAGGAAGCGGTATCAAAAAAGAAGTTTCTTCAATGCCTGGTGTTTTTCAAATGAGCATAGATGAAATAGTAAAAGAGTGTAAAGAGCTAGATTCTTTGGGAATTCATTCTATTATACTTTTTGGAATACCAGATGTCAAAGACTCTGTAGGAAGTGAATGTCTATGTGACCATAGTATAATAAGTAGAACCATACAAGCCATCAAAAAAGAATATCCACATTTTATGGTAGCAACAGATTTATGCTTTTGTGAATACACAGACCATGGACATTGTGGGATATTAGACCCAAAAACTGGTACAGTAAACAATGATGCCACACTAGAAATTTCAGCAAAACAAGCTTTGGTTCACGCAAGAGCTGGGGCTGATATGATAGCACCAAGTGGAATGATGGATGGTATCATAGAAACCTTGCGAACTGCACTTGATGCAAACGGCTTTGAAAATTTACCTATCATGAGCTACAGTACCAAATTTGCAAGTAGCTATTATGGACCATTTCGAGATGTGGCAGAAAGTACACCAAGCTTTGGAGATAGAAAAACCTACCAAATGAACCCAGCAAACCGCCTAGAAGCAATACAAGAGTCAATAGAAGACGAAGCTCAAGGTGCGGATATACTTATGGTCAAACCAGCATTAGCGTACCTAGATATCATAAGAGACATAAGAAACAACACAAATCTTCCTCTAGCTGTTTATAATGTAAGTGGTGAATACGCTATGCTAAAAAATGCTGGAAATGCAGGACTTATCGACTATGAAAAAGTAATGATGGAAACACTGATATCTTTTAAAAGAGCTGGGGCTGATATTATTATTACTTATCATGCGAAGGAAGCTGCGAAGTTGTTGAAAAATCAATAAGGTACTAAGGATTCCCGACTTCAGTCGGGCTTGTCTTAGATTTATTCACTAAATTTTGTACAAAACACTCTTTGTGAGTAATCTTGTGTTCTTATTCACTACTTACTATTAACAAGGGAAAAATAAATTGCTAGACTCACAAACTCTTCTAAGAGATAGAATCGAATGGCTCTATTTAATAATGATATTAGGTATATTGTTTTCTTTAAATTTATATTCTAAATATCTTGACTATTTAGAGTTCAAAAATGATATTTTGCATGAGACTGGGGCAACTGTTATCAATATATACCATAAAGAAAATCAAAATATTTTAAGGCTCAAGACTCCTAATTTTGAAGTGTTTACATCTTCTAAAGAAAATTTGGCTCAAAATGACAATATACAAATTACATTAATCACTCATGATATAACTTTTCAAGATTATTTAAGTGGATTTCTAACCAAAAGTTTTGGTATTGAAAAACTAGATAATAATAACTTCTCAATTTCTGCTTTTTTAAGTAGTCAAATATCAGCTCAGCATCAAAACCAAACTATGAGTATGCTCTATAATGCTTTGTTTTTGGCAGTCCCTCCGTCTAAAGAATTAAGAGAATTTTTCAATGGATATGGAATGAGTCACTTAATAGCTATTAGTGGCTATCATTTGGGGGTATTGAGTGTTATTATGTACTTTATTTTCAATACATTATATTCACCAATTCATCAAAAATATTTACCATACAGAAATAAAAAATATGATATTTTACTTGTAACAATATTTATTTTATTTTGCTATCTCATTTTGATAGATTTGGTTGCTTCTTTTTTACGCTCATTTATTATGTTTGTATTTGGTGTTATAATGCTTAGAAGTAATATAAAAATTTTATCTTTTGAAACACTTTTTATTACAGTTTTATTTATATTAACTTTTTTCAATGAATATATTTTTTCTGTTTCTTTATGGTTTTCTGTAGCTGGAGTTTTTTATATATTTTTATTTTTAACCTACTATCAAAACATCAATAAATACCTATTGTTTTTTTTATTTAATTTTTGGATATATTTAGCAGTAAATCCAATAACCCAATATTTCTTTGGTGCAGTATCACTTTATCAGCTTTTGTCACCTTTTTTAAGTCTTGTATTTACTGCTTTTTATCCACTTTCATTATTGTTGCATTTTGTAGGATTTGGTGATATATTTGATAGCTATATACTCATGTGGCTTGATTTCAAAATACCTACAATTGAACTTTTTGCTTCTTTGTACTTTATAATCCCATATATTGCTTTGTCTATTTATGCCATTTGGTCAGTTATAGCTTTTAGGATAGTAGAAGCTTCTTTTGTAGGGTTTAATCTTTGGCTATTTATAACTTTATTAAACTTCTCTTAACCCTTTTTTTAGTATATTATCACACTTTATAAACAACTTTAAGGTATTTTAGTGAACAATGAAATTTTTGATTTTACAGCTATAAGTGATGATTGCATCAAGTGTGGTAAATGTAAACCTGTATGTACTATTTTTAATATAAACCAAGACGAGACCACTAGTCCTAGGGGTTTCATAGATTTATTGGGGGCTTACAAAAGAGGTGAGCTAGAACTTGATAGAAATGCAAAAGATATTTTTGAAAGCTGTTTTTTGTGTACCAACTGCGTAGAAGCTTGTCCAAATGACCTACCAACAGATATGATAATAGAGCAAGTAAGAAGCGATATAGCTAAAAAATATGGTATTGCATGGTATAAAAGAGCGTTTTTTTGGCTTCTTAGAAATAGAACTATCATGGATATTGCTGCAAAATTTGGATGGGTATTTCAAACATGTGGTATCAAAATAAACGAAGCAAAACAAAGTGCTGTTGCAAGATTTGATTTAGGTTTACCTCTTATCAAAAATCGTGCTTTGCCATTTGCAAAAAGAATATCATTTTTGAATAAATATGCTGAAAACATAGATAATCATGGGGATAAAAAAGTAGCCATATTTATAGGATGTATGGCAAATTATAGCTATACAAATATAGGTGATAGCTTGGTAGATATACTAAAAGAGCTTAAAATAAACGCATTTATCCCTAAAAAACAGCTTTGTTGTGGAGCACCTGCATATTTTACTGGTGATTTTGACACTGTTGATTATTTGGTCAAACAAAATATAGAATATTTTGAAAAATGGATAGATGAAGTGGAAGCCATCATAATACCAGAAGCAACTTGTAGTGCTATGATAAAGATAGATTGGGAACACTATCTCCATGACCAACCAGATTGGCTGATGAGAGCGAAGAAAATAGCACCAAAGATATATATGGCTACAGAGTATCTAGCTAAAAAAACGAATTTAAAAGAACTTTTAGAGAAAAAAGGTAAAAGATTTGATGACCTTGTAACTTACCATGACCCATGTCATGCTAAAAAAATGCAAGGAATACACAAAGAACCGAGAGAGCTTATCTCAAAAAATTATGTTCTAAAAGAAATGAGTGACCCAAACAGATGTTGTGGATTTGGTGGTGTTACAATGCAGAGTGAAAAATACCATTTTGCAGTCGCAGCAGGACTTCCAAAAGCAGCTATGATAAAAGAAACAAAAGCACAAATAGTAAGTGCAGAATGTAGTGCTTGTAGAATGCAAATCACAAATTCACTTCACCAAGCAGGCGTGGATGTAGTGTTTAAAAATCCGATAGAGTTGATAGCTGAAGCGTTGAGGAAGTACTAAGGTACTGAGGTTTTAAGACTCAGTACCTAAGTCACTCATAAGCTCCCAAAAAGGAATCCATTGAATAATTGGCAAAATATTTACAATACATTTGACCCAGTAGCTTTTCATATAGGCTCGTTGCCTGTTTTTTGGTATGGGCTAATGTATGCAACAGCTTTAATTGTTGCCATAATGGTAGCTAAGTATATTGTCAAAAAAGATAAACTCCCTATCAAAGAAGATATGTTTGATGGATATATCTGGTGGGCTGAAATAGGTGTGATACTTGGGGCTAGGCTTGGATATGTCATCATATATGACAAAAACACTTGGTATTATATGACTCACCCTTGGCAAATCTTCAACCCATTCATAGATGGTATGTATGCAGGAATTAGTGGGATGAGCTATCATGGGGCTATTATAGGATTTATAATAGCAACATATCTATATTGTAAAAAACACAAAATTTCTTTTTGGTATATGAGTGATATCGCTGTTATCGCCATTCCGCTAGGATATATATTTGGAAGAATTGGGAATTTCTTAAATCAAGAACTTATAGGAAGAGCTACTGAAATGCCTTGGGGGATATATGTTGGCTCAATCCTTAGACACCCATCTCAGTTATACGAAGCAATACTTGAAGGGCTGATAGTCTTTATTATCCTTTATTGGTATAGAAATAAGAAAAAATTTAATGGGGAACTTGCACTTTTATATGGAATATTATATTCAATAGGAAGAATAATAGCTGAATTCTTTAGAGAACCTGATTTTCATATAGGTTTTATAATGGGAACTAATTGGCTTACTATGGGGATGATAACCTCATCTATCGTTTTAGTTTCAGCGATAATTTTATATACCATCATAAACAAAAAATTTTCCAACTAAATACTTAGTAAAATTAGCTCAACCACTTTGGATTGAGCTATTAATTTACATAATTCCTCTCATCATTCCATAAAAATAAATAGGCTCAAGCATATAAACTTTTAACATCCACCATATCCATCGCTCTTGAGTAGGGTCAAGTGGTACTATAGGTGTAGGTCTTCCTGTATAATCAAACTCTGCAAGCATTACTGTACCATATCCTGTAATAATTGGGCATACAGTATATCCATCAAATTTTGCAATTGGTTCTTTGCCATCTATAACATCAAGTAAGTTTTGTACCAAAACAGGGGCTTGTTTTCTTACACTTCCACCTGTTTTACAAAATGGAGTACCCAAAGCATCGCCTAATGCAAATATATTTTTATAACTTTGATGCTGTAATGTATATTTATCAGCATTAATCATCTTTAAATCAGCAGAACTTCCTTGATTATAAATAACTTTAGAACTTTTTAGGAAATCAGGCGCACTCATAGGTGGCGTCACATGCAAAAAATCATAAGGTTGTGTTATATATTCAATCTCTTTGATTATCTCATATTCTTCCAAAAGGTCATCCCATTCACCTTGCCTTTGTACTTCATATGCAAAAGTTGCTTCTTTTTTATACTTATCTACTTTGACCAAATCATGACCCATATTATATTTCATATCTCTAGCATGAAACTGTTCATAAATGGCTTTATCAAATTCTGGGACCGTAAACATACTCTTACTTGCTGGACAAAAAGTAAGCACTGCTTTATCTCTAGCTTTTTGTCTTCTTAAATAAGCATCTGTTAAATACATGATTTTCTTTGGTGCACCACCACATTTGATAGGGGTACTTGGATGTGAAAAATATGCATTGCCACCTGTTTTTGCAAACTCTTGTATCATAGCCCAAGTTTTTGTAGACCCTTCTAGTGTATATATAGAGTGGATTCCATCTTTCCCTATATCATCTTTTGCTAGCCCTTCTATTTTTCCCCAATCATATTGCATCCCAGGAGACAAAACTAGATAATCATATTCAACTATTTCTCCATTATTTAACTCTATCTTTTGTATATCTGGATCTAAATTTTTTACACTTTGTTGTATCCACTTTGCTTTTGATGGGATTAAACTTTCCTCATCAACTACAAGTTGTGAAGCTTTTTTAATACCTCCACCAACCAATGTTTGTCCAGCTTGGTAAATATGCTTGTCATTTGGTTCAATAATAGTTATATTTGGATTTTTTATTGCTCTACAAAGTCTAGCAGCTACACATATTCCTCCAGCTCCTCCTCCAACAATAACTATTTTTGCATTATTTGCTTTTGAAGATACCGAAGCTTCTATTTGTGTGCTTGCTGAAGTTGTCGTAAGTAATCCCAATGCACCTAATTGTTTAATAGCATCTCGTCTTGATACTCCAAATTGTTCTAAAATTACATCCTTCATAATCTTCTCCTTTGTGAATGAGTATTCATTTATCATAATTATCCTATATTTTTCTTGAATATTGGATTAAAGAATGATTATATTATGAAACTATTTTGTAATATGATTTAAGTAGGATGTGATTAGTAAGCTTACAATACAATAAAGAGAATTTGAGGGTATAAATAGTAGTACTTTTATATCCATTTTAAACCCATATAGTTTATTTTGTACTACTATTTTGATAAAATTATTCTGATAAGATTGGATAAACACCATTTTCATCGTGATTTTCAGTCCCTACAATAGGAGGATTAAAAACACAAATAAGTCTCATATCTTCACTTCCACCATAAAGATTATGGTCATCATGTTTATCAAGGGCATACATTACACCATCAAATATATCATAAATTTTTCCAGAAGATAAATCTTCTATCTTCCCATTGCCTGATACACAATAGACTGCTTCAAAATGGTTTTGATAGTGAATATGTGTTTTTGTACCAGCTTTGATGATAGTTTCATGAAATGAAAAGCCCATATTGTCACTTTTTAAAAGCATTCTTCTACTTATCCACTGTCCATCTTTTGCGTGTACTTCTTTATCTGTGCCTATAATATCTTTTATATCTTTTACTATCATTAAAATTCCTTCGTTAGTCTTTCTTTTTTCTCTTTTATAACATCTTCCATTGCAGATTCTAATATATCAAGACCAGCATTTAGAGTCTCCTCATCTATAGTAAGAGGTGGCAAAAATTTCACTACCTGCCCACTTGAACCACATGTTTCAATCACAAGCCCATTTTCAAATGCTTTAGCTGAAATTTCACCTGCTACACTACTATCACTTTTGATTTCCAAACCATATACAAGCCCTCTTCCTCTTATACTCATCTCATATTCAGGATATTTTGAGGCAATTTTTTCAAGTCTTTTTTTCAAAACTTCTTCTTTATATTTAATAGCATTTGCCAAATCATCATTATCCCAATAATCAAGAAGATGAGTTGAAGCTACAAAAGCAAGATTATTACCCCTAAAAGTACCTGTATGCTCTCCTGGTTTCCATTGGTCAAGCTCTGGTTTAAGAAGTACCAATGCCATTGGAAGTCCTCCACCAATTGATTTACTAAGTGTTATAATATCTGGGTTAATCCCAGCAAACTCAAAAGAGAAAAATTCCCCAGTTCTTCCGTTACCTACTTGTATATCATCAATAATAAGTAAAATATCAAATTCTCTACAAAGAGCCTCTATCCCTTTAAGCCAATCTTTTGAAGCTACATTGATACCACCCTCACCTTGTACAGTTTCTAGTATTACAGCAGCTGGAAGGTCAAGTCCACTACTCCCATCTTCAAGATATTTTTTAAAAACCACTAATGAGTCCATATCTTCACCAAAGTATCCATCAAACGGCATAAATGTCACATTTGATCTACTAATATGTGATTCATCTCTATAGAAGTTGTTTCCAGTAACTGCTAATGAGCCTTGCGAAAGCCCATGATAGCCATTTGTAAACGATACTATATTAGAACGCCCTTTTACCATTCTTGCAAGCTTTAGTGCAGTTTCTACTGCATTTGTACCAGTTGGTCCAGTAAACTGAAGCTTATATTCTAAATTTCTTGGTTTTAGTATAGTCTCTATGAATTTCTCCATAAAAGCTTTTTTTGCAGTTGTAGCCATATCCAAACCATGCACAAGCCCATCAATTTGTAGATACTCTATCATAGCATCTGTTGCTTTTTGATTATTGTGTCCATAATTAAGCGTTCCAGCACCTGCAAAAAAATCTATATACTCCGTGCCTTGTTCATCAGTCAATATAGCACCCTTTGCTGTAGCAAAAATTGTAGGGAAACTTCTAATATACCCTCTTACTACCGATTCATAATTTTCAAATACTCTCATCTTATAGTCCTTTTATAACATTTACTTTTGGTTTCATCATATATAGTAGCTCATCTTCGTGAGCATCATCAAAATCCTCTTTTGTTGCAAATATACTTATCTCTTTGTCAAACTCAAATTCATTTGCAAACTTCTCAAATACTTTTTGTGAAGCTATATTTGATGGTGATATGGTTGTGTGGATATATTTTATGTTTGATAATTGTTTTTTGCCAAAAAGTTCTCTTAGCATTTTAAATGCGATATTTTGTCCTCTATAAGTAGAGTCAACCGCAACTTGCCACACAAAAAATATATTTTCATCTTTTGGATGAATAAAACCAGAAACAAATCCTATCACCTTATCATCAACCTTTGCAACTATGCAAGTATCACTAAAATATGTTGTTTGTAAAAGATAGAGATACTGTGAGTTCAAATCAAGAGGTTTTGAGTTTTTTATCAGATTGTAGATGCCTTTTGCATCACCTTTGGTTGGATTTACTAAATTTATGTCTTCATTCATTTCTTCTCCTATTTAATCTTAAAAGAAGCTTAATCTAAGGCCTCTTTTTTTCATTGTAACATATTAATCTTATATAAAACTTAAATAGTATTACAAATTGTAACATTTTTAAGATATACAGTTCATATTTATAGATAAAATTAATAATATTAATATTTTTTATAAGCTAGTTTTAAAGAAAATTGGATATAAATACAAAAATGATTTTAAGGTAAATAACTAATGCGAATATTGTCAATCGGACTAACACAAAAAACTATAAACGACTTAAACAGAAAAAGTGACTATATTATTGATGAATGCATTGATATTGAAGATTCATATAACTATATGATATCAAGAGATTATGACCTATTTTTAATCCAATATGAAGAGCCTCTTAGCTTGGATGAATATGAGAGATATGTTTCAAAAATGTCCAAAAAACTAAGAATTCCTTTTGTAATACTTTCTAAAGATAAAGCTAAAGACACAGAGATAAGATTTCTCAAATGTGGTGCTGATGACTTTATAAAAAAACCTTTTGACATAGATATAGTATTACTAAGAATTAAAACTAGACTAAAACAACCTATAGATGATACTATCAGTATTGGAGCATTTACTATAGATAAGTTTTCTCAAAAAGTAAGATATAACAATAAAGAACTAGATATCAAAGGTAAACCTTTTAGTATTCTCTCATATCTTGCACTCAACCAAAATAGAGTTATATCAAAAGATACTATATTAAATGCTATCTGGGAAGAACCTGAATATGTGTCACCCAATGTTGTAGAAGTTTCAATCAACAACATCAGAGATAAGTTGGACAAAAAAATAGGAAAAAACTTTATAGAAACTATTAGAAGAAGAGGTTATAAGTTTTGTTATACCCCTTCAATACTATAAGAGTAGGACTTTTTCTTACTCTATAGGGATTCAACACATTTCTTCTTTATAAGCTAGTAACAAACTTACAATAAATAAGTCAGACACTAGAATAATCACCAAATAAAAAAATACCAATGTTACAATAAACTTGATAAACTAAAGATAGATATACTTTGGTTTATTTTGTAATCAATATGTGATTTAAAGATTGTATAGTATAATTCAGAAAAGACAAAGGATAAGTAGATGTTAACCAATATTGAACAAATGCAAAAAGTAAAATCTTTAAAAGATGTAGAGATTAAAGACAAAAGAATTTTGATAAGAGTTGATTTTAATGTACCTATTGATTCACATCACAATATAACAGATGACAATCGTATCAAAGAAGCTTTGCATACTATCAATTACTGTATTGATCATAAAGCTAAAACAATTGTTTTGGTCACTCATTTAGGAAAACCAAAAAATGGTTATAATGAGGATTTGTCTTTGAAACATATTATAAAAAGATGTGAAAGATTACTTGATAAAGAAGTGACTTTGGTGGAAGACTTTTTAAGAGATAGAACAATAATAGACAATGCTCAAGATGGACAAATCTTTTTGCTTGAAAACATACGATTTTATGCAGGAGAAACAAAAAATGATGAAACTCTTTCAAAACAATTAGCATCTTTATGTGATGTGTTTGTTAATGATGCTTTTGGAACAAGTCATAGAGCACATAGTTCAACAGTAGGCATTACAAAATTTGTCCCTACAAAAGTAGCTGGATTTTTGCTCAAAAGAGAAATTGATGCTTTTTCAAAAGCACTTTTTAAACCAGTAGAGCCAATTTGTTTAGTTATTGGTGGTGCGAAAGTCTCTTCAAAAATCACACTTTTGAATAATATTATCCCAAAAGTAAATAAAATTATCATTGGTGGTGCAATGTCAAACACTTTCCTAAAAGCTTTAGGAAACAATATGCAAAACTCTTTAATTGAGGATGAATATTTAGAAGAGGCTTTAAAAATACTTAAAACAGCCAAAGAAGCAAAAGTGAATATTTATTTACCTGTAGATGTGGTAATTACCAATGATATTCAACACCCTATAGATATAAGAATTGTCCCTGTTCAAGATTTATTAGAGTCTTTTATGGCGGTTGATATAGGACCTGCTACTGTAAAACTTTTTGAAGAGGCTATTGGATTGTCAAATACAATCATCTGGAATGGACCTATGGGAATATTTGAAATAGATAGATTTAGCAAAGGTACATTTAGAATTGCACATGCTATAGCGGATACTTATGCGTATAGTATTGTTGGTGGCGGAGATACTGCAAGTGCTGCAAACCTAGCAGGAGAAAGTGAAAATATAAGTTTCATTTCTACAGGTGGCGGAGCTAGTTTGGAACTTCTTGAAGGTAAAATGCTTCCAGGTTTTGAGAATTTAGAACAAATTTAACTAAACTCTTGATTTGATATAGAACAATCTTTAAAAGAGGAACTTGAAAGAGTAAAATAATCACCGATACATCAATTATAAAATATTTTTTTTATTCAATTTATGTTAGAATAGAAAAAACTATTAGGAAAACTTTTGAAATATTTAAAAATCAATCAGCTTAAAAAACCATTAAGTGGAAATATCGATATAGCAGGAGCAAAAAACGCAGCTCTTCCACTTTTGGCAGCTACAATTCTAGGAAGAAATGAAATGACTATATCAAATCTTCCAGATGTTGCTGATATAAAAACTTTATTAAAACTACTTGAAATGCTTGGTGCTCAATATTCTTTAGATAAAAATATTGCAAAGATTTCTACTATAAAACTAGATAAAACAACGGCAACTTACGATATAGTAAAAACAATGAGAGCTTCTATTTTGGTTTTAGGTCCATTACTAGCTCGTTTTGGACATTGTGAAGTGTCACTTCCTGGAGGATGTGCCATAGGACAACGCCCAGTTGATTTACATCTAAAAGCACTAGAACTTATGGGTGCTCATATTGAAATCAGAGCTGGATATATATATGCCACAACTGACGGTCCATTAAAAGGTGCAAAAATTGTATTTGATAAAGTTACTGTAACAGGAACTGAAAATATTGTTATGGCTGCAGCTTTGGCTGATGGTGAAACAACTATTATAAATGCAGCAAAAGAGCCAGAAGTAGTGCAACTTTGTGAAGTACTAAGTAATTCTGGTGTAGTAATAAAAGGAATTGGTACAGATAAACTAGTAATTACTGGAAGAAATAGAGAACTAATAGATATTCAAAACTTTAGTATTATTCCAGATAGAATAGAAGCTGGTACTTATCTATGTGCAGGTGCTATAACAAACTCACAAATCACTATAAACAAAGTCATACCAGAACACCTAGAATCAATATTATACAAACTAAAAGAGATGGGATTTGGTATAGAAAAAACTCAATCAAGTGTCACAATCCTCCCTGCAAAGAAAATAAAACCAATAAATCTAATCACTACCGAATACCCAGGCTTTCCAACAGATATGCAAGCACAATTTATGGCATTGGCTTTGATAGCTAATGGAACTAGTATAATTGATGAA
Organism: Arcobacteraceae bacterium; assembly: GCA_023229945.1. GTDB lineage: Bacteria > Campylobacterota > Campylobacteria > Campylobacterales > Arcobacteraceae > UBA6211. Next base: position 35,180 of record JALNYH010000011.1, read on the forward strand.
AGATTATTTGAAAATCGTTTCATGCATGTGAGTGAACTTCTTAGAATGGGTGCTGATATACATTTAAACGGCTCTATTGCCACCATAAACGGCGGAAAAGAACTTTTTGGTGCTGATGTAATGGCTACAGACTTAAGAGCTAGCTCAGCCCTTGTTTTAGCTGGTTTGATAGCAAGTGGTGAAACAAATGTTCATAGAATTTACCACCTAGATAGAGGGTATGAAGATTTAGAAGGTAAATTAAACGCTCTTGGAGCTGATATTACAAGATGTGATGAGAGTCTATAATGGAACAATTTATCAAAGATTTAAACATATTATACGAGTATCTAAGCATTGAAAAAGATGAAAAGAGTAAATTATTTGAATACCTTGAAAATAGCAAACTTGACAAACTAGAGATTATAGATTCTTTTTCACAATACTTAGACTTAGGTGATATCAACGATGAGGTTAGATTGGCTCTTATTACAAGGCTTATAAGCCTTAGAAGTGATGCACTAGTACAAATGCTCAAAAAAAGAGACTTTAATGAAACTCAAATCGAATCACTTGATTTAAAAGCATATGAATTTGTAAAAGAATATTGGCACACAGAGCACAAAAGAACAATTGATTTTATCAAAACAAACAACCTTTTTACTCCATTTTACAGAAGTTTATTTGAAGGTGTTTACAATATAGGTCGTGCATTTAGCTCATGGCAACCAATTTGGACAAAAACAATAATTCACCAAATGAATAAACAACTACTAGAAAAGTTCAATAAAGATGACCAAAAAGTTTTCCAGTTTTTAGAAGCAAATGAACTTCTTGATTTAGGACACTATGGTGAAATAGCTGATAGATGTTATTCTGTCCTAAAAGTAGAAAATGGTGTGTATTCTTCCTTGCCATATATAAAAGCATTTAAAAATGAAGTAACTTATGTAATAGATTTAATGGAGGATTTAGTAGATACACTTATTGAACTTGAAGATGATGTGTATAACCAAAAATGGGATTATATATTATACTTCCAAGCTATTGTACAAGCATTAAGCGAGGATAAAACAGATACACTTGTATTAAAATGGGCAGATGTAGATAGAGCATGGATGAAGATAAAAACACCTATCCAAATAGGTCATCCACTAGAATATTATGAAGACCATTTTAGAAAAGCTGTAGCATTAGAATGGGATATAAGACTTTCCAATCCAAAGTCACTAGAAAACTCAAGAGCTCGAATTACAAAATCAGCTTTTATAAAACTGTACAATGATTTGGAAATAAAAAATGAAAATATTTACAACCTCACCATTCAAAGTATAGATAAAACTATGCTTTTTATTGGACGCCCTGCTATGAGTTTTGGAGCTGGATTAAATGGAATGTTCTCAGCTCAAGTTGTACCAAATGATGAAGTAGTATCAAACGAGCTTGGTAAAAAGATATTCGCTTTTAGCGATGAAATACTCCAATCAACTCGTGCAAAACCATTTTTAAAACTTCATAGTGAAATTTTTGGGGATGAGTTCTTAAAAGACGAAAGAGTTGTAATATTTTCAAAACCAGATATTTGGCATAAAGTTTATGATATATCTACTATTGGTCATGAATTTGGACATATTTTATGGTGTGATGTAGATAGCGAATCAGTGATGAATCGTACAGGAAATTTCAAAAACATTGAAGAGTTCAAAGCTACTACAGGTGGGATTGTAAGCTTTTTATTAAATGATGAAGAATCATACCTTATGCCCTATGTTATACATGATATTATCAAAAGAGCTGTGACACTTATTGGGTGGCAACAAGTGGGTGAAGTATTACCATATTATTGTGAAGGTCTAATCCATCTCAAAGGCTTATTTGATAGCCAAATACTAATATTTGACAAAGATACAAAAAAGCTTACTATCACACAAACAAAAGAGACAATAGATTTATTAAAACAATGGTATTTCAAAACATACAAAGACCTTAGTATTTGTTATATGCAAAAAAATGATGCTTGGGAATTTTTGAAAAACTTTGCCAAAAAAGAAAATGATATATATTTACCACTTGAAAAAGATATAGAAGAATTTGTAAGATATTATTACAAAAGATACCAAGAAATTGGTCAAGAAATAGATTATAGTGATAAAAAGTCAAATTACAAATAAAACAAAGGAAAAAAATGAAAAAAATTTTGATAACAACAATACTAGCCAGTGTATTAATAGCACCTTTATTTGCAGCTGAACATACTATAGACCAACTAGGAAGAAAATTTATTCCATCTGCGATTAAAGTTAAAGTTGGTGATACATTAAGACTAAAAAACTCTGACCCATTTGCACATAATGCTTATACAGACGATATGTTAAATGAATTTGATACTGGTATGCAATCATCTGGTCAAGATGCAATTGTAACAATAAAAGCAAAAAGCAATTTTGATATCTATTGCGCAATACATCCAGAAATGCAATTGAAAGTAACAGTCGAATAAAGTCTATTTACTTCCCCTACATAAATTGTTGTGGGGGATTATCCATTTTTAACTATTGTCTCAATAACTTCGTTCATCACTGAGTCAATTTTATCATTATCTATTTGGCAAGTTCCAGCTTTTTCATGACCGCCACCTTCATATTGTAGCATCAACTCTCCAACACTAGTTTTGCAAGTCCTATTTATTATAGAATGTCCAATAGCTAAAACTGTATTTAGTTTTTCCCTACCCCAAATAATATGCATAGAAATATTTGTTTGAGGATAAAGTGCATAAATCATAAACCTATTACCTGGATAAATAATCTCTTCATTTCTATAATCCACGATTACTAGATTATCTACTACTTTAGATGTTTTTTTGAGTTGTTCTTTGAAATCATCTTGATATTTATCATACAATTTAACTCTTTCTTTAACATCAGCAAGCTTCATAATCTCTTCGATTGTATGCTCAGCACAATAATCAATCAAATCCATCATAAGCTGATAATTTGATATTCTAAACTCCCTAAATCTACCAAGTCCTGTTCTGCTATCCATCAAAAAGCTTAGTAAATCCCACCCCTGAGGATTTAGTATATCTTCTTTACTAAAATCAGCAGCATCAGCTTTATTTGCCGCATCCATCATAGGTCGGAAATATGGAGGAAAGCTAATATCTCCACCATAATATTGATATACAACTTCTGCCGCACTAGGAGCTGTAGGTATGATTATATGATTTTCCCTTTTTTCATTTCTTATAGTTTCACTCAAATGGTGATCAAATGCTAGATAAACACCATCAACATAAGGTAAATTTGTAGTTATATCCCTTGATGTAATTGGAATTTTTCCATCTTGCATATCTTTTGGATGTACAAAGGTGATTTCATCAATAATTCCTATATATTTAAGCAATGTCGCACACACCAATCCGTCCATATCACTTCTAGTAACTAATCTATATTTTTTTTCCATTGTTAGCTCCAACTATTCTATGATAATATTTTATCATCTATAAACTTTAATTTCCTCTTAGTTATTTCCTCACCAATACTTTTTCCACTAAAACCATCTTGAATTACACTTTGTGAACAAACACCTGTGTCCAAAGTATGCTCATAAATATTTAATTCTTTTGCTTTATTTATAATATCATTATTTAATGCTCCAAGCCAATTACAAATTGGTATTTCTAGTGAAATTATCAATAATTCTTTTTTGGTAATAGCAAAATTCAAAGATGGTTGTTTTTTGATATGTTGGATATATTTTTTTGATTTAAGTACATCAAAACACAAAGGTTTGATTGAATTCAAAATATATAATAAGTAATACTCATAAAAATCTGGATTAAAATATGGTTTAGTTTGTACTAAAAGTTTTGTAATATTGATAAATTCTTGATAAGTCAAAGTGATTTTGAAATACTTTTCAATGAGATGAAGCTTACAAAGATAATAAAAACCGACCTCCAAATATTTAGTTGCAAAAATCAATTCAAACTCTTTTGAAACTCTTTCATCACTCAAATCATCTAAATTTATATCTTTCATAATCTCTAATGACTCTGAATCAATCTCAAATCCAAACCTTGAAGCAAATCTAATTCCTCTAAGAACCCTAAGACTATCTTCAACAAAACTATTTTTATCAACAATCTTGATTTTTTTTAGATGTAAATCTTCAATTCCACCATAAAAATCCAAAATTTCTTCTGTATATATATTTTTCATCAAAGCATTTATAGTAAAATCTCTTCTTTTTGAAGCTGTTTTTTCACAGTTGCAATAACTCACCTCAAAACCAGTATGACCGATGGAAGTTTTGACCTCAGTTCTTGGCAATGAAATATCAATATCTTTATACTTATAAACAAAAAAAGATTTACCCACACCTATAGCACCAATACTATCCATCAATGCACTAAATCTTTCCAAATCAATATCATACACTTCAATATCAATATCATCACACTCTATTCCAAGCAATGAATCTCGAACATAACCACCAACAAAATAAACACGATTTGTAAAGGGAAGGAAAGTAGTTTTAAGAAATTCTAAAATTTCTAATCTATTATTTTTCATTTAACACTCAATTAACACTCATAGGATATAATTCTTTTACCGAACAACAATTTTCTCCTAAATTTTGTGAAAAGCTAGGTCGCAACACGACCTAGCTTTTTTTATATCTAAGACAATACCTCAACTATTCTATATAGTTTGCTATTATATCACCCATTTCAGATGTAGTTACAACTTCTTTTGCATCAAATGAAGCCAAATCTTTTGTTCTATAACCTTCACTTAAAGCTTTCTTGATAGCATTATCTATCATATCAGCTGCTTTTTCTTCACCCAAAGAGTATCTAAGCATCATAGAAGCACTACTTATTGTTGCTATTGGATTTGCTATCCCTTGTCCAGCAATATCAGGAGCACTTCCATGAATTGGCTCATAAACAGCTGTTTTTTCACCAGTTGAAGCTGATGGTAAAAGTCCTATAGAGCCACTTAACATACTAGCTTCATCACTTAATATATCTCCAAAAATATTTCCAGTTAAAAGTACATCGAATTGTCTTGGATTTGCGATTAATTGCATTGCAGCATTATCCACATACATATGTGACAGTTCAACTTCTGGATATTGTGAAGCAATTCTTGTCACAGTATCACGCCAAAGCTGACTAACATCAAGTACATTAGCTTTATCAACAGAGCAAACTTTTTTTCTTCTTTTAAGAGCTAGTTTAAATGCAACATGTGCAATTCTTTCAATTTCAGGAACAGTATAAACCATAGTATTCCATCCTTTGAAATCATCTTTACCTCTAGGCTCACCAAAATAAATACCACCTATTAGCTCTCTTACTACCATCAAATCTACGCCTTTTATAACTTCAGGCTTCAAACTACTTGCATTAATAAGCTCATCATATACAAGTGCAGGTCGGAGATTTGCAAATACACCCATCTCTTTTCTGAATTTAAGCAGTCCGCTCTCAGGTCTAAGTTCTCTTGGAAGGTTATCCCATTTAGTGCCACCAATTGCACCAAACAAACAAGCATCACTATTTAGTACACCTTGAATTGTCTCATCAGGAAGAGGAACACCAGTCATATCCACAGCAATTCCACCCATCAAATACTCTTCATATTCAAAACCAAATCCACATTTATATGCAACCCTATCAAGTACTTTCATAGCCTCATCAACTATCTCAGGACCTATCCCATCACCTTTTATTATAGATATTTTATATGACTTCATTATTCAGTAACCTCATTTTTAGCATAATTCATCAATCCACCAGCATTTATAAGCTCTTGCATAAATGGTGGAATTGGTGTAAATTTATAAGTTTTATTAGTTGTAAGATTTGTAATCTCACCTGCATCAAAATCTATTTCTATTTGCTCACCTTCTTTTATCTCATTTGCTTCTTTGAGTTCAAATATAGGCAGTCCCATATTAAAAGCATTTCTATAAAAGATTCTAGCAAATGATGGAGCAACTACCGCACCAACTCCTGCAGCTTTTAGAGCTATTGGAGCATGTTCACGACTACTTCCACACCCAAAATTTTCTCCTGCTACGATAACATCACCAATTTGAACTTTTTTAGCAAAAGTTGGGTCAGCATCTTCCATAACAAACTTTGCAAGATGTAGTGGGTCAGAACTGTTTAGATATCTAGCCGCTATTATTAAGTCTGTATCTATATTATCTCCAAAATTCCATACTTTTCCATTAATTTTATTCATAAGTTTAAACCTGCTTTTTAAAATTTTTTGTATTTTACCTTAAATTACAGAAAAATCTCATTAAACAGTTGATTTTAAAGAAAATTTCGGTATAATCCATATTCAAATTTAACTTAATATTAAAGGTCTTTAAAAGCATGTCTAAAGATTTAAACAAAACTATTGATAAGATTGCTCAAGAGTATAAAGATAGTGTATTAACATACGAAACACTTATTAAAATATTTCCCAAAGTACCACCAGCTGCTACAATCAAAAAGCTCATTGCTCTAATACAACTATATGGTATAACACTTATTAGTTCACAAGAGCAAGCTTCAAGATTGAATGCTCATGAAATCAAGAAAAAAGAAGAACTAAGAACTAAAAACTTAGCAAATGGTGAAGATGATGAATACGACTTACTTAAAAACAAAGAGTTTTTAGAGTGGAGTAGAAGTGATTCTCCTGTTAGGATGTACCTAAGAGAAATGGGGCAAATTCCATTACTTTCAAAAGAAGAAGAAGTAGAAATCAGTAAACAAATAGAAATTGGTGAAGATGCTATTTTAGATGCTATTTGTTCAGTTCCATATTTGATAGATTTTATCTTAGAATACCGTGAACCATTAATGAATCGTGAAAGAAAAGTAAAAGAACTATTCAAAACATTTGATGACGAAGATGAAAATGCAGAAGAAGAAGAGGATGAAGATTTAGATTCAGATGATGACTATGATGGCGATGATGAAATAGAACCTACAGAAAAAAAAGAGAAAAAGCTTGATAAAAGAGCTGAAGCTATTTTAGAATCTTTTAAAGTTCTGGAAAAGTCGAAAAAAGAGTGGATGAAGTTTATGGGCAAAGAAGCAGAAGAAGGTTGTGATGAAATCGAACTTATGCAACACAATCTTACAATTGCTTTTAAAAAGAACTCTTTAAAACAAGCATTAATTGACCTTGGACCTACAAGTAAACTTATTAGTGAAATAGTTAAAGCTATGGAAACTGCATTAAAAAGTGATACAGGTTTTGAAAGTGAATTAAAAAGACTAGAATATAAACTACCACTTTTTAATGATACTTTACTTAAAAATCATGAAAAATTACTTAAAAATATAGTAAATTTTTCAAAAGCTGATATTGCATCTATGGTACCTGAAGCTACAATGGTAAGTACATATATGGAAATCAAAAAACTTTTCCAAACCAAAGAAGCAAGTAAAGATGGATTCAATCTTGAACCAGAACTATTAGAAGCAGTCCTAGAACAAATCAAGCGTGGTAAAAGTATCACAGACAAAGCAAAAACTAGAATGGCCAAATCAAATCTAAGACTTGTTGTGTCTATTGCAAAAAGATATACGAATAGAGGCTTACCTTTCCTTGATCTTATCCAAGAAGGAAATATTGGTCTTATGAAAGCTGTTGATAAATTTGAATACAAAAAAGGGTACAAATTCTCAACATACGCAACTTGGTGGATAAGACAAGCAATAAGTAGAGCAATTGCTGACCAAGCAAGAACGATTAGAATCCCTATACATATGATAGAAACAATAAACAGAATCAATAAAATCATAAGAAAAGGGCTTCAAGAAAATGGCAAAGAGCCAGATGTTGAAGATATCGCAAAAGAAATTGGTTTGCCAGTTGATAAAGTAAAACAAGTAATCAAAATCACAAAAGAGCCTGTATCTCTTGAAGCTCCAATAGGAAGTGAAGATGATGGAAGATTTGGAGATTTTGTTCCAGATACAAGCTCTCCAACTCCTGTTGAAAGTATTATGAAAGAAGATTTACAAAATCAAATTGATCAAATATTAGGTCAATTAAACGAAAGAGAACAAGCTGTTATTAGAATGAGATTTGGTTTAATGGATGATGAAAGTGATAGAACACTAGAAGAGATTGGTAAAGAGCTTTCAGTAACAAGAGAAAGAGTAAGACAAATTGAATCAAGTGCTATCAAAAAGCTAAAACATCCAAAAGTAGGTAAAAACCTAAAAACTTATGTAGAGAGCTAAGATGTCTTATTTTAGTGGGGAAAATCTAAATTGGTTTGAGAGTTGGATTGATTCTGATTTGAACCCTTTTATATCTTTTTATAGTAGTGGCAAAATAAAATACACAAACAATGAAGCACAGTTTTTCTTAAACCGTGTTTCATCAAAAGAGATATTTGATATTGCTATGCAGTATGCTCCAGCAACTTATGGCTTTTCAACTTCATATATCAACCTTACATTTCAAAATTATCAATTTTATGCTGTAACTATAGGATATGAAGATGATGAAACTATAGGAATAAAACTATACAAAAGCAATGCTGTAAAGAAAGAAAGTGTTGTCAAAACAGGTGGTGAGATTTCTAATATATTCACACTAATTGAACTTTCTATTAGTACAAATAAAATTAAATCAAATGCAAGTTTTATTAAAAATTACGACCCTTCAATTCCAGAACTTAGATTGGCTATAAATGACTTTTTGAAGCTATTAAATGCAACATATGACATCTTTAGTTCTTCTACTCAAATTTTAACAAGCGTTAGATTAAAAGTTGGAGAATTTTTAAAAATCAATAATGAAAAATATTCACTTATTGCCGTTGAAATAAAGGGTGATAAATTAGAACAAAATGGTTTTGATATAGTAGAAAATTTTGCTCTTAAATATGGATTTGCTCATAGTTTCACCGATAATAGTGTAGAATTCAACCTACCATTAATACTCAAATAGGTCTTAGGTCTTAGGTCTTAGGTTTTCTCAGCACCTCAGAACTAAGTACCTCATTACCTTCTTTTAAGTTGAAATAATAAAGTACCAAGAGGCACGATACTAATTCCTATTAAAAATCCAAATATATCCAATAAACCATTGTTTCTAAGATAAAAAAAGCCAGCTACCAGCAAAACATACCCTATTATTCTATAAACAGATGCAAAACTTGATAGTGAATTTAGAGTATTTTTAAAAGAATTAGCTTTCATTTTAGACTTTTCTTCATCAATGATTTCTTTTATCTCTTCTGCAGTAAAGTCTTGCTTATCATTGATTTTGAACTCTTCATCATACAAATCATATGGGTCTTCTATGTTGTCTATTGTATCTCTTTGGTTTATATCTTCACTTAGTGTTTGAACTTTCGAATTAATATTTCTATAGTAGCCAAAAAAAGTTCCAACCACCACGAACAAAGCACTAAAAAAAGCAATTTGAGTATTTAATACAAAAACATATCCACCCCAAATAGCTCCAAATAGTATAATAACAAAATCTACAGCCAAAAAGACTAGAGCAAAATTCTTAATCGTCTTCATCTTTACCTTTATCGCCATATTTTGCACGGTATGAATATCTTGGGTCATCTTCCATACCCTCAAACTCTTTTTGTGCTTTTTTGTATACTTTATAAATATTTAGCACAGCTGCAGCTATACCCCAAAATATACCAAGCCACAACATCCAAGTCCATCCAGTAAGAGCCTTTAGCCCTATACCTATACCTATACCTATAAGTATAGCAGCTACAATTGAAATCCCTAAAGACAAATGATCAAGAGCTTCTAACTTATGCTTATGTTTTGGCACTTCACTTTCTTTTTTTTCTTCTTCCATAAAAAAACCCTTTTAAATTAATAACTAATAATTAATAACTAACAACTTAGGTGTCGCTAAAGCGACATTTAATAAAAAACAGTGACGGAGTCACTCAACAGTTATTAATTGTTAATTATTAGTTATTAGTTAGCAAGAGTATTTTCAAAGCTTATAGCTTTGAAAATACTCTTGCAGCTGCTTCTACACACCCATCAATATCATCGTATGTAATAGCACTACACATAAAACCAGCTTCATACTGGCTACATGCAAAATAATATCCCTCTTTTAGCATCTCTTGATGAAACGATGCAAATCTACCAAAATCACATTTGCCAACTTCAGCAAAATTTGTCGGTACACTATCACAAAAGAAAAAGCCAAACATACTTCCTCTTGTATCAACTTGTAAAGAAATTCCAGCTTTAGTAGCTTCAGTTTTCAAGCCATCTACTAAGTATCTTGCTTTTTTTGATAAGTCGTTATATATCTCTGGATTTGCTTTTAGTTTTTTTAGACTTGCAATTCCAGCTGCCATTGCTACAGGATTTCCACTTAGAGTTCCTGCTTGATATACAGCACCATCAGGGCTAAGATGAGCCATAATTTCTTTACTTGATGCAAATGCACCCACAGGCATACCAGCACCTATTACTTTACCAAAAGTGATAATATCTGGCTTAGTATCTAATATCCCTGTAGCACCCTTTAAACTAGCTCTAAACCCACTCATTACTTCATCAAAAATCAATAATGCACCACTTTCATCACAAAGCTTTCTAATTTCAGCTAAAAACTCTTTTGAAGCAGGCACTAGACCCATATTACCTGCTATTGGTTCTATTATAACACAAGAGATATCTTTACTATCACTAAAACATCTTCTAAGGTTTTCAATATTGTTATATTCACACAAAAGTGTATGTTTTGTCAAATCTGCTGGAACTCCTGGGCTACTAGGTGTGCCAAAAGTTGCTAGTCCACTTCCAGCACTCACAAGCAAGCTATCACTATGACCATGATAGCACCCTATAAATTTCACAATATCATTTTTGCCTGTCACTCCACGAGCTAATCTAATAGCACTCATAACGGCTTCTGTTCCACTACTTACAAATCTTACCTTATCAATACAATCAAACATCTCTACTATTTCATTTGCAAGTTCAGTTTCTAATAGTGTCGGAGCTCCGAAACTAAGCCCTTTTTTCGCAGTTTGGATTACTGCATTTTCTATATCTTTATCAGCATGTCCAAAAATAAGTGGCCCCCAACTTTGAACAAAATCTACATATTTATTGTCATCTATATCAAAAAGATAAGCACCCTCACCTCTATCTATAAAAACAGGAGTTCCACCAACACCTTTAAATGCTCTAACAGGAGAATCTACACCACCTGGGATTACTTGCTTTGCTTCTTCATATGCGTTTATACTGTTTGTTATCATAAAAATCCTTAATTAAATTTGTAGGTTGTAGATGGTAGGTTGTAGAGAAGACTATAAAAATTTAACCCATCTACCACCTACCACTTATTATATTATAAAGAGATTGTACCTAATTATTGATTAATAATAGTTCAATCTCATCTGCAGGAAGGGGTTTGCTTCTAAGATACCCTTGAAAGACATCACACCCTTGAGATTTCAAAAATTCAAGCTGTTCTTCATTTTCAACACCTTCAGCTAAAACTCTAAAACCAAATGTATGACCAATGTTTATTATAGTTATTGCTATTTCTTTATCAGATTTTTCATGTGGAATATCATCAACAAAACTTTTATCAATTTTTATCATATCTAATGGAAATTTCTTCAGGTAACTCAAAGAGGAATAGCCCGTACCAAAATCATCTAGTGCCACCCTCACACCTTGGGCTCTAAGATTTTCTAATATTCCAATAGTTTCTTCTTCTTTATCAACCAATGCACTTTCAGTTATCTCAATTTCAAGATATTTTGGATTTACATTATGAAAACTCAAAATTGTTTTTATCATTTTATTAATATCACTATGATGAAATTGTTTGACTGATAAATTAACAGCCATTGTAAATTCACCAACTATGATTTGATCATCAATCCATTTTTTTAATTGTCTACAAGCTTCATTAATAACCCATTCACCAACTATTGAAATCAATCCTGTTTGTTCTGCAATAGGTATAAACTCCAAAGGTGGTACAAGTGTACCATCACTTTTTTGCCATCTTATAAGTGCTTCTACACCTATAATTTTATCTGTTTTCATACAATATTGTGGTTGATAATATAATTTTAACTCACTTTTTAGTAAAGCATTTCTAAGTTTTGTCTCTATTTCTACACGCTTTAAAGCAGCTATTGTTAATTCATCACTATAATAAGCAAAAACCCCTCTGCCTTGTTCTTTTGCTAAATACAATGATGCATCTGAATTTTGAAATATTTGTTTAGCATCAAGTCCATGATTTGGATATACAGCAATTCCGATACTTGCATTTATTCGAAGTTCTATTCCACTTTTTGTTTTATATCCAGCATTTACAAGCTTAATAATATCTCTAGCCACAATAGACACATCTTCATAATTCTCAATATGCTCTAATAAAATAGAAAACTCATCACCACCAAGTCTAAAGACACTATCTTCTTGTCTTAATCTATGAGTTAATTTTTTGGAAACTTCCAATAAAACTTCATCCCCTATCAAATGTCCATAACTATCATTGATATCTTTGAAATGATCCAAATCTAGTGTCAAAAGTGCAAATCTTAGATTTTTTCTTGCTGATTGAGCTACAACTTGCTCTAACCGTCTCATCAAAAACTCTCTATTAGGAAGTTTCGTCAAAGAATCATGATATACAAGAAATTTCAATTCATTTTCATACTTTTTTTGTTGTGTAATATCAGTAAAAATACCAATTAGATGTTTTGTTTTGCCTTTGTTATCTTTTAATGTAGAAATACCCAAAATACATGGGAAAATCTCACCAGTTTTTTTTGCATTATAAATTTCACACTTATGATAACCTTTTGTTCTTATATCTATCCACATCGTTTTATAAAATTCATCATCATGTCTACCAGATTTTAGAATTGATGCGTTTTGACCAATCATTTCCTCTTTGGTATAGCCAGTAATATTACAAAAAGAACTATTTACTTCTTCAACAACACCATTTTTATCTGTAATCATAACACCATTTTGACTATTTGTATAAACAGAAGCTGCTAATTTTAATTTATTTTGATTTATTTCTAGTTGTTGTTTTGTTTTATATAATCTAATAGTTATAAAAATCAAATAAAATGTAAAGATAAAACCAATAATTAATAACATCAGTATATAATTACTATATTTTACACTAATATCATTCAATGTAAAATCCATTCTTCTCTCATATGGAGGTAAATTTAAACTAGCAAGCAATTCTCTCACTACTTTATATTCTAGTGGTGTTGACCATCCAGAATATCCACCACTTACTGCTGCTTCATTAGAAGAAGGCATATTCATCAATGCTGAGGCAACCTCTTTAATCGTTATTGAATCGATATGAGGCATACTAGAAAATGGCCACTCTGGATATAATTTTGTTGATAATGAAAATGGATATTTTGTATCAGGTATTTGATTGATAACCTTCAATTTTGACAAGTCAAGTTTATTATCACTAGATAACTCTTCAAGTAAGCCAGTACGCACAAAAGCTACATCTACTTTATCTTCAAATAGTAAGCTTAAAGTTTTTTCTTGTGGCAGACCAGTAAAAATGAAATTTTTATCTTTATACGAAATATTAGCGTCAATAAGTTCTTTGACTTGGGCTTGATATGCACCTAATGAATGTTTACCAACTGCTGAAATTTTCTTATTTTTTAAATCTCCAATTTTATTAATATCAGCCCTTTTTGCAAGAGTTACAATAACTCCACCAAATTCTGATATAAAATTATTCTGTTCTTTCTTCACTATAGTAGCAATCCGAAATAAATTACTATTTTTTTGATGTACTACATAATGCCCAGAATTTGTGATAACAAAATCCAACTGTTTATTTTTGATTGCACTATCAATTTCTTCATGAGACATTGGTATTATTGAAAAATTACTATTTGGTATTTGATTAGATAAATATGTAGCAGTTGGATTCCAACTTTCTAGTGTTTGTGCTTTATTATAAAAAGACAAAACACCTATTTTATAATCTTTTTTTATTTCTACAGAATATAAACTAACTGAAAACAATAAACTTAATATAAAAAAAAACTTCTTAGTTATATACATAATATCTATCCTTATTAAAAAGAGAGATTAATTTTATCTTATTTAATATTAAAATAAGTTGAAAATCTTAAGATTTATTTAAATTCAATATAAAACCAACTCCATTATCATAGTTCTTTACAGTAAGTTTTCCATGATGATGTTCACGAATAATAACTTTAGACATATATAACCCAAGACCTGTCCCGTTACTCTCATCTTTAGTTGAGAAATAAGGATCAAAAATCTTATCCAAATATTCTTCTTTGATACCACCACCATTATCCCAGATTATTAATTCAACACCATTTTGAGTGATATTTGTAGTAATTTTTATTAATTTATATGCAATATTTCTTTCTTTGAAATTATCATCACAATTTTTAAGTATATTTAAAATAACTTGCATAATCTCATTCTGAAACATCTGGATTTCTATATTTGCATTAAACTCTTTTATAATCTTTATACCACTATTTATTAAAGATACCTCTATAATATCTAAAGCTTTTAATATAACATTCTCAATAGTTATAAAATTGAGTTTTTTATTTGGTTTATAAAAATCTCTAAAATCATCAATTGTTTGTGTGAGATTTTGTGAGAATTTTTCTATATCATCTAGTTGATTCATCAAATAACTTAAAAATTCTTCTTTTCCAGATAGAGAATTTAAATCATATTTTTCAAGTTCTATTTTTAGCTTAATGCCAATAGAACATGATGCAATTGATGCTAAAGGTTGACGCCATTGATGAGCTATCATACTTATAAGCTCACCCATTTGAGCCAGCCTTGTTTGCTGTTGTAGTAATTTATCTTTTAATAAATTGGATTCAACTTCATCTTTCACCCTAGTCTCAAGCATATGATTGAGATTATACAACTCTTCTTGTTTTTTGGATATTTCCAAATAAGCAAGTTTGAGTTTATTATTTTGTTCTTTAATCTCACGCAAATCAAATATAGCAACAATTTTTATATTTTTTGATTTGGTATTGAAATTCTTGAATTTCATCAAAACTGGTATATGATTTTTATCATTTGATAATATATTTAACTCACATGGTTGTGCTTGATTTTTTTCAATATCTTCAAATCTGATTCCAAAATCATCACTTTCTAAAAACTCATCAATATTCTTTCCTATTAAATCTTGTTTGCTGTGATATCCCAATAAATCCAATGCTGAGTTATTACAGTCTATACATTTTTTATCTTGAAAAATCAAAATAGACTCCATCATAGTATCTATAAGATAATGCAATTCTTCGTTAATCTCTTTGATTTTGCTATTTGCTGATTTTAAAGTTTTATTGTATTTACCAAGAATATACTGTCTATATGCCAAAATAAGAACAATAATAAAGAAAAGTCCAATCCATCTAAATATATTACTATAATCAACTTTTTGTTCAAAAACAACTTTTACCCATCTATTGATTATATCTTGCTGTAATTTTTCATCAGTTGATAAAATAACTTTATTAAAAATATTTAAAAGTTTCAAATCATCATTTCTAACTCCAATACTTAAATTCCAAGTATCATCAAATTTACCAGCAATTTTAAGACTTCCAATATAATTATTTTGTAATTCATAACCTATTGTTATTAAAGAATCTATAAACCCATAAAGTTCGCCACTTTGTACTTTATCTAGTCCATCTTTAATGTTATCAACTGAAACTAATTTATGATTTGGGTATCTTTTTTTATAAATTTCTTCAAAAGCATATCCTTTTACAACACCAATATTCTCTGTTGCTATAACATCTTCTATATTTGCAATAAAAAGCTTATCATATTTTGTAGCAATAACAAGAGGTGATTTGATATAAGATTTTGTAAAATTCATATACTCCTTACGCTCAAAAGTTTCCATAGCCAAAGACCAAATATCACATTTTCTTTCTTTAGCATATTCTATAGACTCCAACCAATTCGTAGTAGGTATTAATTTTATTGGAATACCTATTTTTTCTTCAAAATGATCAATAAATTCTTTACTAAGCCCATAATGCTTCCCTTCTTTTAAGCTTTCATATGGCATCCAGTTTGGGTCGATACACATACTTATGAAACTTTTCTCTTTTAGATAAGATAACTCATCTTGTGTAAAATTCAACCTATGATTTATATGATTTAAACTTCCAAACCATTTATTATCAAGTAGCGTAATTTCATCATAACTCAAACTCATCAATGCTTTATTGAGAAGGTTCAATAATACAACTTCATTTTTATTAGTTGCAATTGCCAAATCGGCACTTTTATATTCACTTTTATCAATAACAATATCACTTGTAGGAGTCACATTATATATGACATTATCCAATATAATTTGATTTGCAATTGGTGGTAGCAAAATAGTAGCATCACTTTTACCAAAGCTCACCATTTTTAGTGCTGATTCCAAGCTATCAACTTCATGAATTGTAATATCTGGATAGTGATTTAAAATATACTCATAAATAGCAAAATCTTTTACTAAAGATATACTCTTACCATTAAGTTCTTCCAATGAACCGATTTGATTTTGTATATTACTGTACATTACATACTCATATCTTTTAAATGGTACTGTAAAGTTGAAAAACTTACTTCTTTGGGGTGTTTTTATAATATTTAACATAACATCAATTTCATTTTTCTTGAGTTGAGACATAAACTCACTCCATGATGGTCCTGTCACATACTCTATCTCAAGACCTAATTTTGTAGCCAATAAATTCATCAAATCTATTGAATATCCATTAGGCACACCTTTAGCAAAGAAATTAAATGGTTTCCATGATGTTTCATTATGTACTTTTAATGTTTTTTTATTTGTAATATATCCTTTTTCTTCTTCTGTTAAATATAATTTATTAGCATCTAAACCATACACAACTTTTTGGAGGTTGATATCATTTTCAATCAAGCCCATATTTTTATAAATATTCAAAATTTTAGTAAGTTTTGTTTCATCAATAGTACCTATTTTATTTGTCTCATAAAAAGCTAGTTTTTTTAGTTCATAAGCTTCAAATAAAAGTGCCTCTTTTGATTTATTTTGAGTATTATATTTATTATATACAATATCAACTGTTTTTTCTATATTATCAAATGCCCAATCCCAACCTTTCAACGATGCATTTTTAAATCTTTTGACTTTTTCTGGATTTTCTAATAATAATTTTTTTGAAGTAAATAATATATCACCATAAAAATCAAATCCATAATTTTTTGGATTCATTATATTGTATTCAATATTTTTTTCTTTTAAAGTATAAGGTTCATTCGATAAATATGCGTGTATTGCATCCGTTTTGCCTTTGACCAAATCATTTACATCAGCTGAGTGTTCCATAATAACAGTATCATTTATAAAATCAATCCCTTGGTCTCTAAATGCTGCCACAAATTCTACATCGTATTCAATACCTTGGGATATCATAACACGCTTACCAAGTAAATCTTTTGGGGAATGAATATTGGAGCT
Organism: Arcobacteraceae bacterium; assembly: GCA_023229945.1. GTDB lineage: Bacteria > Campylobacterota > Campylobacteria > Campylobacterales > Arcobacteraceae > UBA6211. Next base: position 52,738 of record JALNYH010000011.1, read on the forward strand.
TTTTAAACTTAAAAGAACAGTTGGAGAAGATTGAAAAATTGATGCTAAAAGTACCAATTCATTACCTTTGGATATGTCTATCAAAATACTAGACCTTCCCACAGCAAATGTTGCTTTTTGATTAGCTACTTCGTCATATGGAATGATTGATGATTCCAATTCTCTAAATTCAACATCAAATCCAACATCATCATAAAATCCAAGTTCTTTAGCTACATAATAACCAGCAAATTCAAATTGATGTTTCCACTGTAGTTGTAATGATACTTTTTCATTTGCATCCAAGCTACAAGCTAATAAAAAAATAAAAATAATATTTGCTAAAATCTTATTCAATATTCAAAACCTTTGATAATTCATTTGTAATACTTTGTATATCTTTTTCAAAACCATTTTTTAGATTTATAGAGTGATAACTTTTGATAAAGTTTGATATATTTTGGTCTTTATATGAGCAAGAAAGTTGATGATATTCTTTTTCAAATCTTGCTATAGAATCTTTTGCATTATCCATATTAATCATTTCAAATCTCTCTTTAAAATAAGATAGTTTGTCAAGAAAAACTTTAACTTTTAGCTTTAAAGACTCTGTATCATTTTGTTCTATCAAATATTGAAGATTTGATAGAAAATCCTCATATGAATCTTTTAGCTTCAAAAAACTACTTTTATGTAATGCTGCCCAAAGCATCATTTGACATTCACTTTTTTGCATCATAAGCTCTGCTTTAGCATTATAATGAACGGTTTGATCCGCTAATACAACCAAATAATGATCATCTGATAAAATATTATATTCTAGATTAAAAACTTTATTATTATAAATATATTCTTTTGGCAATGTTGTTGTTAGTAACTTTTTATTTAATTCATTTGTTTCTTTGACTACTAACTGAAAACAATTATCAAACATAGACTCTAACTCAGTGTTGTTTGAATATAAAATAGATGAAATTTTCTTTCCAATAACATTATCATCATTGAACAATTCCATGTTTTGAGACTTGAATATCTTATCTATTATACAAGTTTTATCAAAAATTATAAAAACTTGATTTGAATTTTGTACAAGTTTTTCGAAGTCTTGTATTTTTTGTATATTAGTTTTATATTGCAAATTAGTCTCAATATTAGTAGATGCCAAATATAATTTATCTAAAAAATCATTTATTTCTATAGGTTTTTTGATATAACTTTTAATTCCATAATTTATAATTGTTTGTAATTTTTCATAGTCTCCATATGCTGATACCACAATTACCTCTTGTTGAGGATTTATTTGTAATATTTGTTCAACCATGGAGAGACCGTCAAGATTTGGCATATTGATATCAGTAATAATCAAATCATAGAAAGAACCTTTATTAGTATAATAATTTTTAAATTGCTCAAGCCCTGCTTCCCCATCTATTGCGATATCAACTTCTAAAAATAAATCTTTTAGCATAAGAGATGTTTTATCCCTAACACCATATTCATCCTCTATAAACAATACACTTAGAGTTTTTGTTTTTTCAAATACTTTTTGGATAGTCATTTCATTCTCCTACTGATATCTTTAATTATTGTATTATCTTACCTTATTTATAAGGAGTATGATACTATAATTTCGTTATGAAAAACTTTTTTATTGCTATTTTAATATCCATTCTTGTACATATTATATTATTTTTTTCATATAAACCATCTCAAACGGAAGAGATAAAACCTCCTCGACTACCAAAAACGACATCCGTAAAATATGTAAAATTATCACCATCTATAGAAAAAAAAGAGATTACAAAAGAACAAATAGTTCAACAATCCGAATATTTAACACCTCCACAACCTTTGCCAACTCCTAAGAAAAAAACACCAAAAAAAGCTATAGAGATTCCAAAACCAGAGCCTAAAAAAGCTCCTGTAGAGAAAGAATATATTGAGGTACAAAAACCTTCAGCTGGCAGTATTTTAGAATCTGCACTAAAGAAAGAAGAACCAAGACCTATTGATGAACTAACACAAAGTTATCTTGATCTTTATGGTAAAGAATTTTATAGTTTCAGCGATGAAACCAAAGAATTTTTAAAAGACAATCTTTCAGACATAGGAAGAATAACTCAGAGATATTTACTATATCCTTCTATTTCGATAAGAACCAAACAACAAGGTTACAATATAGTAGAATTTATGCTTCACCCAAATGGAGATATTAGTGATTTAAAACTTTTACAAAGTTCATCATATTCAGCTCTTGATAATAACTCCATACATACTATCAAAGTGGCATACAAAGATTATCCAAAACCAAAAGAATCTACAAAAGTTAGGATATATATTTATTATAAGTTGTATTAGGTGGTAGGTGGTAGAGAAGATAATAAGAAATAATTTTTCCTTACAAACTACAAACCAATTACAATCGTTTAAGTAAAAAATCAACTTATTTTAAATATAATCTTCACTTCAATAAAAGAAGGTATTAAATGAGACATTTTTTAACACTTAGAGATTTTACTAAAGATGAAATCTTAGATATTTTGAATTTAGCAATACAAATCAAACAAGAGACAAAAGCTGGTGTACTAAAAGACTATATGCCTAAAAAAACACTTGGTATGATATTTGAAAAAAGTAGTACAAGAACAAGGGTAAGTTTTGAAACTGGTATTTATCAGCTTGGTGGTATTGGACTCTTTTTAAGCTCAAACGATATACAGTTAGGGCGAGGGGAACCTATGAAAGATACAGCACGAGTTATAAGTCGTATGGTTGATATGGTGATGATTAGAACTTTTTCTCAAAGCAAACTTGAAGAATTTGCTTCATATTCACAAGTACCTGTAATCAATGGGCTAACTGATGAATATCACCCTGTTCAGCTTTTGGCTGATTATATGACTATTATGGAACATGGGCTAGATAAGGACTTAAAAGTAGCATACATAGGTGATGGCAACAATATGACTCATTCATGGCTTATTCTTGCTGCCAAACTTGGATTTGAACTACGAGTTGCAACACCAAAAGGGTATGAAGTAGATAGTGAGATTTTGGCATATGCACAAAATGAAGCAAAAACAAGTGGAGCAAAACTAATAATCACAAATGACCCAAAAGAGGCGATGAAAGATGTGACAATAGCTACAACTGATACTTGGGTATCTATGGGGCAAGAAGACGAAAAAGAAAAAAGAATCAAAGATTTTGCAGGATTTATTGTAGATGATAGTTTGATGAGTTTGGCGGATAAAAACTGTAAATTCCTACATTGTCTACCAGCTTATAGAGGATATGAGGTGAGTGAAGAAGTATTAGAGGGAACTAACTCTTTAGTATTTGATGAAGCAGAAAATAGGCTACATGTGCAAAAAGGAGTGATGGTTTGGTTAGATAGAAATAGAGCTTAACTCTATTTCTATCTAACAGGTAAAAAGTAAAATCTAAAAGGTCAGATAAGAAGACAATATTATTAACTTTTTAGATATTAGATATTAGATTTTAGATAATGAGATAGGATGATTATGATTGATTTTAAAAAATTTGAAAAATATAGCAAAGCTGGACCTAGATATACAAGCTACCCAACTGCTCCAGAATTTAAAGAGAGTTTTGGTGAAAAAGAACTAATAGAAAAGTATGTGAATGGGGATAAAAACAGAGCATTGTCACTTTATATTCATATCCCTTTTTGTAGAAGTGCTTGTTATTTTTGTGGTTGCAATGTAGTTTTTACAAGTAAAGATGATAAAAAGAAAAAATATATTGACTATCTTGAAAAAGAGTTAAAACTAATATCAAAGTATCTAGACACTAGTAGAAGTGTAACTCAAATGCACTTTGGTGGTGGAACTCCTACATTTTTGGATGCTGATGATTTGGATAGGGTTATCAAACTAGTCAAAGCTACTTTTCCAAATTTTGCCGATGATGCAGAGATAAGCTGTGAGGTTGATCCTAGATTTTTTAGTGTAGAGCATATGAAAGTACTTAAAAATGGAGGATGCAACCGTCTAAGCTTTGGGGTACAAGATTTAGAACCAAAAGTTCAAGAAGAAATCCATAGAATCCAATCATTTGAAATGACTCAAAATGTAGTACAAATAGCACGAGATGCAGGTATCAAATCTATCAATATTGACCTTATTTATGGACTTCCTTATCAAACAAAAGAGAGTTTTTTAGATACTATCAAAAAAATAGCTACACTAGACCCTGATAGATTAGCAATATTTAACTATGCTCATGTTCCTTGGATGAAAAAAACAATGAGAAAATTTGATGAAAGTACTTTTTCGCCTCCTAGTACCAAGCTTGAAATGCTAAAAGATACAATCGAGTTCTTTACAAATAATGGCTACAAAATGGTAGGTATGGATCACTTTGCAAAACCTGATGATGAGCTGTTTTTGGCTATCCAAAAAGGTGAATTACACAGAAACTTCCAAGGATATACCACAAAAGGTGGAGCAGACCTTATAGGTATAGGACTTACAAGTATTGGAGATGGTGTAGATTATTATGCCCAAAACTTCAAAGAACTAGATGTCTATGAAAATGCAATAGATAGTGGAAGACTACCAGTATTCAAAGGGTATCAGTTAAGTCAAGATGACATCATAAGACAATTTGTAATAATGGAAATGATGAGTAACTTTTCACTAAATATAAAAAGAGTTGAAGAGCAATTTGGTATAGTTTTCAAAGAGTATTTTAAAGATGATTTACCACAATTACAAGAATTTATTGAAGCGGAACTTGTAAGTGTAAGTGATGACAAAATAGAAGTAAGCCAAACTGGAACTATGCTAATACGAAATATAGTAATGCCTTTTGATGCGTACTTGAAAAAAATCCCAGAAAATCAGAGAAAATTTAGTAAAACTATTTAGGTTTTAGGTTTTAGTTTGTAGAGGGTAGAGAAGATAATTAAGAAATAATTTTTCGTTACCACCTACCACCTACCACCTAAAGCATTTTCTTAGCCAACCTAACCACATCCACCTCTTTAATCTTCTCAATAGAAAAATCACCTTTGTCAAGCTTGTAATGGTCTACAATAGAAGGGGATTTTAGTACATGATTGATGGTTGTCTCATAAGCTTGTTCTATTGGTGTAGGACCAAAAAGCATAATTGATGGCTTATTTAGCCCCCATGCTATATGAGTAGGTCCTGTGTCGTTGCCTATGACCAAATCTGATTGTTTTATAAGTGATTTTAGCTCATCAAATGATAATTTTGGTGCAATAACTACATCTTTTACAATCTTTTGAATACTATGAGCTATCTCTTTTTCACTATCATTTCCCCATACAATAATGGCATTTTCAGATAGTTCTTTGATAATATTTGCATACTTTTGTGCTGGATAGTTTTTGCTCTCCCAAGATGAACCTACTACAAATACAATATTTTTTTTGATTTTTGAAATACATTCAAATGAATGCTCCTCACTATACAAAAATGGCTTTTTTGCCAAAATATCATCATGAGATATACCAAATCCTAAAGCTTTGGATACAAGATAACAATTTCTAAATATTTTGTTTTGAGTGTAGCTAATAGCTACTTTTTCATCATAAAAATAAGATGCAATACCTTCTCTGATACTATCTCTATCAAACCCAACTACCTTACTACCAACAAAATGCCCACCAATAATTTTAGAGACAATTGCAGATTTGATAAGACCTTGAGCATCTATGACTATATCATAGTCGTTTTTTGCTATTTCTTTTAGTTTTCCTAATTCTACAAATATATTTGAAAAAGATTTTTTTATTGATTTGAGATTGATTTTATGAATTGTATTTATATGAGGATTATTTTCCAAAACACCAGCTAATGACTCTTCCACTACCCAGTCTATAGAAACATCAGGATACTTTGCTTTGATAAACTGCAACACCACCATAGTATGTACAATATCCCCAATAGCACTAAGTCTTACAATTGCAATTTTCATTTTAAAAACTCCGTTTCTTTAGGTGTTAGGTGGTAGGTGGTAGAGAAGATAATTAAGAAATAATTTT